>CACGWZ010000027.1 GCA_902576865.1 uncultured Fidelibacterota bacterium | reverse complement strand
TCGCTTTATCTAATGGATCGATACCAGTTGTACCATCATACCAGTCCTGAGTCATTTTTCGCTCATTTTTAAAGAAATTAAAGCCAATCTCTTTGTGACTTCTCGTTTGATATACTCCTCTGATAAATTCTCTCCAACCCATTATTTGTCTTACAAAGCCTTCAACAGAGTTGATAGAGATTTTATTTGATTCGCTAAATGCGACAGCTTTTTCAATAACTTCCATTGGAGTCAGTAAGCCAATATTTAGCAAGGGACTTATTGCAGAATGAAATAAAAAACTATGATTATCATATATTGCATCTTCATAGGGACCAAACAGCTCAAATTTTACTTCGAAAAATTTATCAAGATATTCAAGAGCTTCTTTTCGATTAAATGGAACCCAAAAATCATCTGATATATCTCCAGGATGATCAGTAAAATTTTTATCAATGAAGTCATTTATAATCGATAAATGACTACTTGAATATTTTTTATTTGACGGAATTTCAAGACCTTTAGGTATTTTTTTTCTATTTAATTCATCATAATTCCATTGACCACCCAACGGTTTTCCATTTTCCATAAGAATATTTAGATCTTTTCGTGTTTTTCTATAAAAATTTTCAAGCAATAAGGTTTTTTTTCCTTCTTGATAATTTTTAAAATAGCTCCTGTCATGAATAAACATAGGGGATCGTAAAACTTCAAAGTCAATATTTTGATTTTCTAAAAAACCTAAAAGCGTAGATTCAAACTCTTTATCCTCAATTTCATAGATAAAGATTTTATTTGGCTCAATAGTTGCAATGGTTTCTTCTAGTTTTGAAACAAAAGAGGATTCAAATCCGTCATTAAAATCTTTATAATGAAGTTCATATCCAGCGTCAGACATTTCATCTCTGTATTCTCTCATTGATGTAAGAAAAAATGAGATTTTCTTTTTATGATGTTTTTCATACGTACATAAATCGAAATCCTCGCACATAAAAATATCGGATATTTCTTGCGGATGATTACTTTTGTCAAAAAGTTGATTTCCTAAAACAATCAGTAAAGACTTCATTTATTTTTGACTGTTCTTGTATTCTTCAGGGGTGAGTGTTTTCATAGTAAGGGCATGAATTTCTCCATGCATGAACTCATCGAGCGCTTTATAAACTAACTGATGCCTTTCAATTAAACTCATGGACTCAAAATCAGGACTCACTAAGGTCATACTCAAGTGATAATTTCCTTCAAACGTAGCATGATTTTCATGCTGAGCAGTGTAGTCATAGACATCAATGTAGTCTACAGAAACTTCATCTGAAATTTTTTTAGAAATTATGTTCTGTAATTCTTCAAGCTTCATTGTAAATTCGTTACGTGATGTCTGAATTTAATTCAAAATTCATAAAATACTTATGTCTTTTACTCTTTTTAAAAGGGTGCGCATACTTTAATACATTTTATAATGCTGAAGAGCACTTTGATCTTGCTGAAAGAATTAGAATTGAAAATTTAGGAAATCAGATTCCTTCCAGAGCAATTCAAGAGTATGGAAGAGCAATAGATAAATCAGAAAAAGTTCTTAGGGAGTATTCTGATAGTAGATATGTTCAAGATGCTAAGTTATTAAAAGGAAAATCTCATTATTTCAGAAGAGAATATGATAGTGCAGTGCTCATTTTCAATCAATTGATTCAAGATGAAGGGTTTGATCAGGAAGCAAGGTATTGGTTAGCACTATGTAAATGGAGAGATTTAAAGCCTCAACCTGCAATTAATGATTTAAAGAACCTAATTGAAGAAGTAGATTCTGAAGAATTTATGTCAAGAATATATCTTTCTCTTGGTGAAATTTATTTAAGCATTAATAACTCAGAAGACGCATACAATAATTTTAATAAGGGTGCAAATCTAAGTAAAAATAGACTGTTAAGAGAGCAAGTATATTTTCAAATTGCAGAAATTTCATTTGAAAACACAGATTTTGACAACGCATTGGAAAGTTATCAAAAAGTATTAAGTAACACAGTTTCAATTACCAGAATTCAGGACTCAAACTTAAAAATTGTACAAATCTATCGTTTAAGAGGTGAGCTTGAAAAGTCAGCTAACAGAATTCAGGAATTGATTATTGATGAAGATTTTAACTCAATCAAATCTGATTTAGATTTAGAGCTTACAAAAATCGAATTTGATAGAGGAAAAGTAGATTTTGCCATTCAAAATTACGACCGAATAGGAAAAGATTATCCAAACACTCAAACTGCTATTGAATCATATTATCTATTATCAGAGATTTATCTTAGAGCTCCAAATGTAGATTTTGAAAAAGTACAATTTTTTATGAATGAATCAATGAGACAGAATACAAACTCTCCCATAAAACAAATCATTGATAAAAGGAGAAATGAAGTTGACAAGTTGATCAAGATTGATGCTGAATTAAAACAACTTAAAGATTCTGAGAGAGTAGAAAGTTTATTTCTCGCAGGACAAATATTGGCTTTTAATCTTTCAAAATATGAAGAATCAAAAATGTATTTTGAAGAAATTGTAATAAAGCATCAATCTAGCGATTATTTTCCTCAATCACTTTTTGCTTTATATGCAATAAATTTGAAGACAGGCAGTGAGGAATATTTAACTTACAGAGATAAAATCATATCAGATTATCCTAGA
>CACGWZ010000026.1 GCA_902576865.1 uncultured Fidelibacterota bacterium | reverse complement strand
ATAATGCGCAATTAACCAGGTAGAAGTTTTAGAGAAATCTGCTATATATGGACTGTATGCAAAACGAGTATTTGAGACTAAAGCACTACTATGAGAATAATATTCCAACATTTCCATAACCATAAATCGCCTATCTTCCCAATCCATATGTAAACCAACTGTACCCATACTTTTGGAATTTTTTGTATTTAATCCAACGCTTGAAAGTAAATAAAGATTAGCTTGAGAATTTCTATTATTCCATCTTTTCGCTAAAAAATTATTATTAATTAAAGCAAACGATTCATTGGATTTTCTGTCCTCGAGAAATCTACCACCGATCAACCAATTGCTTGATTTTGAAACTCCAAACCTGATGTCATTAAAATTTGGGTTTTGGGTAAGCCAGAAAACCTTGCCATTTTTAAATATTACTGGGTGAGCTGATATAACGCTTAAAAAAAATATTAGAGAAAAAAATTTTCTAAACATGAATAAATTTTAATTTTCAGTTTTTGAAGAAGGATTGAATGCTATTTGTTGTAAAATTCCAAGCTTATCAAAGTTAAAATTTGATAATTTTTCATTTTGAAGGATGAAAAGTTGATTGACATCATAACCTGCGTCTTCAATTACTTGGACAATTTTTTCAGCATTAAAATTAGATGATTCTAATAGCCCTATTTGGACATATTGAGCATCAATATCAACAGAAACACCGTCTATAAATTTAGATTTATCAATGAAATCAGTTTTGGAAAAACCTTCACCTATTCCAAACGCGCACATTGAACAAACCATACCAAGAACTTCAACAACTGCTTCGTTATTATTTATCTCAATTTCATTATCCTGAATAGATATTATTGATTGAGAAAATCCAAAACTTAAAAGTAAAAAAAGTATGATTGCTTTTTTCAATATTTTTCTCCAATTAATTAACTATAAATTTTAGCAAAGAAATATTTTTTAAACAAGTATATGGAGAAATATTTGAACAATAGCTTATCCAGCTCCACCGCCGCCACCGCCACCAGCTCCACCGCCAGCTCCACCGCCGCCACCGCCATCTCCTGCAAAAGAAGCAGATATGGTTGTACCAGTTGAAGCAATATCACTTACCATTGAAGCTGCAGATGAAAAGCTTGAAGTATCTCCCCTATTTCCAATCCAAAGAAAACCATCTGTGTGTTCAGACTCGATATTTTTTATTATACTCTTAAGCTCTTCTGGTTGTGTGCCTAGTGCGAGACAATATTGAAGCATTAAATCAGGATCAAATTTTTTAATATCAATCTTACCTTTTTTAAGCTTACTCATAAATAAGCCCCATTGATTATATAACAATTGCCCTTCTTTGGTTAATCTACTACTTGCAATAATTATAATGAAAAACATAAAAGGTGCTATTGATACAAAACCAAGAAAAGTTTGGAACCAGATTGCGCAAAAAAACGATTATATTTAAAATTAAAAATTGTAGGATTGCTAATCGATATTTTTCATCCTCATATGAAGTATCAACCCAGCCTCTACTATAAATCTCTTCTTCTTTTAAAGATTTCCAATCTGATGAAAGCAAACTAAAATCACTAAAAACATCTCTAAATGAAGTTTCAGAACCAAATTTTCTCAGTCTCTTTAATAACAATCTAGCAAAACTACTTTTTACATTATCTGAGTCAGTATTATTAATTGTGATTTTAAGACGTTTCGATTTAAACCACTTACCTACTTCAACAACCTCAATTTTCAGCTTTTTTAATGATGCTAGTTCAAAAAGCGTAGATAATACACCGCCACCAGTAGGTCCAAGCGTTAATTCACGATAAAAAAGGCCGTTCACTATTACTGGATGATCATTTGAAGGAAATGATGTGAATTGCTGATTTTCATCAGGTTCAATTTTGAATTTTATAAGATTTCTTCTGGCATAACTAATAAATGTTACTAATGAAAATAATGCTAAAAGACCAATAAAATATTGAGCAAGATCTCTATCTCTTTTTTTCTTTTCAATTGCAGCTAATGAAAAATTGGAATCATTCACAACCGGATTAATAAAATATGAAGATGGAAATATTGTTCTTAATTTCATTTCATTATTACTTGAAAAGTCCGAAGAGAAAAATGATAATGAATCATCTTCAATATTTAACTTATACTTCTTTGAATTAGAAGGATTTTCTATGTCATAAATAATATCATTTTTTTGAATGTTTGATGAAAATTTTTGTGAAATAGATAAATTTCCAGGTCTTTTATCCCATCTATCAGATAAATAAATCCAATAAAATTGGCTTTCGTTCTCACCAACGGTAAATGGATTTTCTAAGCTGTACTTTACTGTAAATTTTTTGGTTTCATTTGAAGAATTGTGATAGAGATAAATTCTATAAGAGCTTTTTCTTTCGTCGATTAAAAATGTACCATCTTGCTTTGTATCTTTGTTTAAATATGCGACATCATCTTCAAAAACTTGGATATCATAGATCTTATCAAATCCTCTTTTTGGAATGACTTGATAAACAAAAGTAAAACTTCCTTTGAAACTAAATTCTCTGGTTTCAACAAAATCAATAGTTCCATCATCATTTATTAAAGTTTGAATATCTGTAGATAAAATTTTGTACGATTTATCTTCTGCGCTCAGCAAGGTTGTAATAAAAAGTGCAATGAATAAAGATTTGATTGAATAAATGAACTTTCCCATGTTGTAAAGTAAACTTTACATTCTTTAATGTCAAAACTAATTTTTAAGAAAAAAAGGATAGTTTTTCATTCAATCAATTAATTTCATTTTCTAAATGCTTTCTAAATGAATGA
>CACGWZ010000025.1 GCA_902576865.1 uncultured Fidelibacterota bacterium | reverse complement strand
TAATAAAAGAGAAAATATAATATTACTCAGATCAACAATGATTCCAGGATCAACACGTAAATTTCAAGAAAAATATCCCAAATTAAATTTAGTTTTTAATCCTGAATTTTTAACAGAAAGAAGTGCAAACTTTGACTTTATAAATCAATCAAGATTCATTGTTGGTGGAGAATCGCGTTGTACCAAAAAAGTTGCAGATTTATATAGATGGAGATTTGGAGATTCAATCCCTGTTATTGAATCAAATTATGAAACTGCAGAGTTAATTAAATACATGAATAATTGTTTTTTTGCAACAAAAGTGTCATTTATGAATGAAATGAAGTTGGTATCTGATAAATGTGGGGCAGATTGGGATTTAGCAGTTGAAGGGTTTATAAGAGATGGAAGAATTGGTCACTCACATTTAAATGTTCCAGGCCATGATGGAAAATTTGGATTTGGTGGCAGCTGTTTTCCCAAGGATATTCAAGCAATGATTGATTTTGGAAATTCACTTGGATTATCAATGGATACTTTAACTGGTGCGTGGGAAACTAACTTAAAAGTAAGACCTGAAAAAGATTGGGAAAAATTAAAAGGCAGAGCTGTTGTAAATGACTCTAAATAATTTTAAATGGATAGCCATCTATCATTTTTTAGCGACCAGTTGACAACAGACTCAAGTCTATCATAAGCAGAATCTGGTTCCCAGCCCATTTTTTTCATTTTTGTCCCATCAAGGGCATACCTTAAATCATGCCCAGGTCTCTGGGAATGAAAATCAATCATCTCATAGTTAAGGTTTTTATTTTGGACTTCCGCTATAAATTGAGCTAATGATAAATTATCGATTTCATCTTTTCCAACAATATTAAATTTTTGACATTTGGCTCCAGTTTCGTCTGGCTCCATAGAGGATATATTAAAATTAAATAAGAACATTAATGCATCTGCAACATCTTCTGCATGGATATAATGTCTTGATCCTGCCACTGTCTTTTCTTTATTTGAATGAACAGTCACTACTTCACCATCCCTTACCTTCTTAATTACCATAGGAATATATTTTTCGGGGTTTTGTCTTTCTCCAAACACATTCATAGTATGCGTTATAATTGAAGGAAGTCCATATGTATTTTCAAAAGCTACAACGAGCTCTTCTGCACCAGCTTTAGATGCAGAATATGGATTTGTTGAATTATATCTATCATTTTCCTTATAATTAACACCTTTAGGCGCTGGTCCAAAAACCTCATCAGTGCTAAAATATGCAAACCTTTCAAGGTTGTCTAATTTTCTAGCATAGTCTAATATATTTGCTGTTCCAACCACATTATCCATTACAAATTCTAGAGGATAGGTAATAGATCTATCAACGTGTGAGCCTGCGGCAAGATGACTAATCAAATCTACATGACCGATAGAAGCAATAATTTCAGGATTTAATTCAGCTTTTAAATCATGATGCACTACTCTTACTCTTCTCTGCTCTTTTTCCGGATAAGAAGATACAACCTCTTTAAGTCTGTTCAGATTACCGCTAAAATCTAATCTATCTAATGTAATGATTTCCCAATCAGTTGTAGATAAAATCTTGTCAATGACATGATGTGCGATAAAGCCTGCACCGCCTGTTATTAAAATTTTTTTACTCATATTATATTTACCCTATTACTTAATTTATACTCTTTGATCCAACTATCTAAATCTACTAACGGTTCCCAATTTAATAATTCTTTTGCTTTTCTTATATCAGCTAAATTAGCAAAAGGTTCATTTACTGGTTTCAAATACTTTTTTTCTGCACCAAACATATCTGCTAAATCATTAATAGATATATTTTTTCCAGAACCAATATTTATAACTTCTCCACTGCCAACTTTTGATGAACTGCTTGCTAAAATATTAGCATTTACAACATCTTTTACATAAGTGAAATCTCTTCTTTGGGAACCATCTCCATTAATAGTAAGTGGGTTTCCTTCCAAAATCTGATTTATAAAAATACCTACAACCGTAGCGTATGCTCCTCCAAGGTTCTGTCTTTCTCCATAAACATTAAAATATCTTAGAGAAACGGTTTCTATCCCGTAAACCTCAGAGAACATTTTACAACACAATTCACCATAATACTTTTGATTTGCGTAAGGCGAAATTGGATTAACAGGATCACTTTCTTTTGAAGGTAAATTTTCAGTAGGACCATATGCGGATGATGATGCGCTATAAATAAGCCTTCTCACTTTTACATCTGCAGCAGCTTTCAGCACATTCATTAATCCTAAAGTATTGTTTACTTCATATTTTAGTGGGTCAATGATTGAAGGTTGAACTCTTGCTAAAGCTGCACAATGAAAAATTGTATCTACATCTTCAAAAATTTTTTTGAGTGCATCAATGTTATTAATACTTGATATATCTAGTTTGTGATAAATAGCTTTATCATTACAGTTTTCTTTCTTGCCTGAGCTAAAATTATCAATGACCTGAACTTCATTAGCTTCTGAAATTAATTGATCAACAAGGTTCGAACCGATAAAACCTGCTCCTCCTGTAACTAACATCTTCATAAAGTTTTTTGAATAGAGTCTATGATGAATTCAATATCTTTTTCACTTAAATATGGATGCATTGGTAAACTCAAAATTGAGTCAGAAAGAGACTCTGAAACAGGTAAATCTCCTCTTCTAAATCCTAAGAAGCTAAAAGCTTTCATTAAATGTATTGGATTCTTGTAGTATATCACAGACGGAATATTATTTGAGTTTAATCTTTCAATTAATTCATTTCTTTTATGATTTGAACCTAATACTATTGAAAAAAGTGCATGTGCGGATTGATAGCCTTCTGGATGATGTTGTGCATTATTTAAATATTTTCGATAATTGGCATCAACGATATTTCTTTTTTCAAGCTCTTCATCAAAAATTGTGAGCTTTTCTAATATAACTGCTGCTTGAATACTATCAAATCTTCCATTAAGACCAATTCTTTCACTATTATAACGATCTGTTTTAGTCCCATGAATTCTAATAGCTTTACATTCCTCAGCTAAACTATCATCATTGGTAAAAATTGCTCCACCATCACCGTAACAACCAAGAGGTTTGGCTGGATAAAATGATGTTGCAGCAATATCGCCAAAAGTACCAACCTTTTTTTCTCTAATGAAGCCTCCAAAACTTTGAGCTGCATCCTCAATGACTTTCAAATTATATTTTTTAGCAATTTTATCAATCAGTCTATATCGTGCAGGTAAACC
>CACGWZ010000024.1 GCA_902576865.1 uncultured Fidelibacterota bacterium | reverse complement strand
GAAATGAAAATTTATTAGAAAATCTTCAAGAAATAAGCTTTATTTCAAAAGATTCTAAGATCATTGTGGCAGATACTATGGAACCAGTTATCTTTAGTACTGATAAGGATATAGAAGTTAGCTTGTGTGGATGCAAGGAATCTAATAATGTTCCATATTGTAGTGGAGCACATGTTAATATTTAAAATAGAAAGGTAATTAAAATGAGCAATAGAAAAGAACCGCATGTATTAGACATTAAAAAAGATAAGAATTACGCCTGGTGCCAATGTAGTGAATCTGAAGGTCAACCATTTTGTGATGGTAGTCATGAAAAAACGGAACATCAGCCGATAGTCTTTAAGTCAGATACATCAAAAGAAGTGGCACTTTGTGGCTGTAAACAATCCAAAAATGCACCATATTGTGATGGAACGCATTTAACGTTATAATTTTGAGTATAGATTTAACATATTATAGAGCATTTGTTCTCTTTTTAGCGCGATTGGTACTATCTGTTATTATCTTAAAAGCTGGTATCAATAAATTACCAGTTTCGGAGGTTGGCGGTTTAGTCAAACAACTACCTGCGTTTCTTCAATATTTGGTAGTAATTTTTGAAATTATAGGTCCAATCTTTCTTATGTTAGGTATGCGATTTAATCAATTACAATTGCTCGGCTCTGCTATGATTGCAATAGTTATGCTTGGAGCAAGTTATATGAAATATTTTGTTGCTGGGAGTGGTCTAATTTCAAGCGGTACAATGTATCCATTCGCATTGTTGTTATTATCCTTGATTTTTCTAACTGAAGATTAAATTAATTATTATATTAGCTTTCACTTTTAGGGGGAAAATGTGAAAAAAACTATCCTATCTGTATTAGTTGTAATTTTATTTGCTGTTTTTGTTCAAGAGAAAATTGTAGAACAAGATATACGTAAAGCGATTGTTGTATTTAATGAGAATCCAACCTTTACGAAAGAAACAATTGTTGAAACAGACTTTGAAAACGCTGCAGTAACGATTTTTACAGCTTCATGGTGTGGTTATTGTAAAGGAGCAAAGCAATTACTTAATGAAAAAGAAATTACTTTTTTTGAGGTAGACGTGGAAGAGTACAATATTTCAAAACGTAAGTTAAAAGAAATTGGAATTGAAGATTTTTTTGTCCCTCAAATCTTTGTTGATGGTGTACCCATTGGTGGGTTTTCAGATCTGAAAAAAATTTTCGGTAGTGATATGCCAGTTCCAGAGGTTTCATAAAATAAAAAAGGCGCCTTCGACTTGGCGCCTTTTTTGTATATGAGGTAACTAGAGATAACTATTTTGAGTTACTGTAAGCAAGACTTTCATCATCTTCGACTTGACTAAGTTGCGGTTCAGTCTCATCAATTAAAATATCTTCAACTACAACTTCACGATGTACAGTATCAAATACTTCATCCGCGTAATTAGTTGAATAAAGATTTCCGTTCCATTCAAATGTTTGTCCTGAACCTAATTCAGTTCTAGCCGCCAAAAATGCGTCATTAAAAGAGGGTACAGGGGTGGTTTCAATTACATCTAATGATTCAACATTATCATGAAATGTTGGCACTGTTTCTGTAGTCATGGCTTCATCATTGACTGAATTACCTACTTTGGTGTTATTAACATTCGAGGTAATCTCTACATCCACAGTGCCTTCATTGCTAAAGCTTTCTGAGATATTATCGGATAGTTCTACTTCTTTGGATTGATCCATTAGAAAAAACAAGGAACCGATACACAAAATTACACCTGCTAATACGAATTTTTCAACATTATTATACATATTTTTAAACTCCATTTGTTATGCCTCTTAATGTCTCTTTCATACACTATATACATTTAGTTTTCATTTTTGTTTCAAATTTTTTATATATTTAAACATGGAAGAAACAATAGGTATATCAGCATATCTTTTAGTATGGGCTGTACTAACAATCAAGGCATTTGACTTAGCTCAATCTTTAAGAGTTGCAATAAATAACGGAGACACAGTACGACCAATTGCTAAAGCGTTTACTTCTGTTTTTTGTATTATTGTTGGGTTGCTTTTTATGCAGACTCATTTATGGTTTGATATTTGGGATCAAGGTTTAGTTTTTACTATCCATTTATTTATCATTGGTTATCAAATGGTTATGATTTGGTATCCAAAACCTGAATAATACTTAAGGTGGAAAAAGTTTTTGTCAGTGGTGGATCTGGATTTATCTCACTACATCTTATTTCGAAGCTCATTCAAGAGGGTTACAAGGTTCGTACATCCCTAAGATCATTAGATCGTAAGCAGGAAGTGATTGATGCAGTAGAAAAAGAAGTATCTACAGCGGGAATGCTTGAATTTTGTGAACTTGATTTATTAAAAGACGAAGGCTGGGATGAAGCAGTTGCTGGGTGTGATTATGTGCAACATATTGCCTCACCCATACCAACCACCAACTCAGATGATTATGATATTGTAGTAAAACCAGCTGTAAATGGTACAAAACGATGCCTTAATGCTGCGTTAAAGAACAATATCAAACGTTTTGTAATGACATCCTCTGTAGCAGCAGTAGGGGGCTCAAATCATAAAAATGAGTATGATGATACTGATTGGACAGATTTAAGTATGGATGTTGCTCCTTATCAGACCAGCAAAACAAAGGCTGAGCAATATTTATGGGACTTTATGAAAGAACATGAAGGGAAGACGGATATGGAAGCCGTAGCTATTAATCCTTCTATGGTTTTTGGAAGTTCATTATCAGACGATATTGGTGCTTCAAATCTTGTTGTAAAGCGCTTAATTGATGGTTCTTTACCATTTACCTTAAATATTTGTATCAATATCGTTCACATTAAAGATGTTGCTGATATGCATTTTGAAGCAATGATTAATAACAAAGCACCTGGTAAACGATTTATTGCATCTAATAATCATATGTTTTTTCCTGAAATCGCTAAAGTGCTTAATGATAACAGTTTTAAAGCACCAAAAATGAAACTACCATCATTTTTAGCTCGAATATTCTCCATATTTGATAAGCAGGTTAAACACTTTGTAAAAGACATAGATATTCTTCGTATTTATCATTCTAAAAATGCTAAAGATATCTTTGGATGGAAGTTTAGATCTTCTGAGTCTGCAATTATTGATGCAGCTACTCAAATCAAAAAGCTACTGTAGTATTACTTAGCGATTTTATTTAAAAACGTATAGTTAATCTCGTATTTATCGCTATCCTTGTACGATCTTACTGCTACAACATCTCCTAATGTTTCTTCCGAAGCATAAGTTTTATTCTCTTTATTGATATCTATAACTTCATCTGCAATAACAATTACAGTTTCATAATAAAAATTGGTAGTAAAGTATCGATTATTCCACATAAAGATTTTACCAGGACCTAATTCTTTTCTTGCAGCTCTAAAGGCTTCTGAAAAGGAGGTTTGATTTTCTTTGCGATATTGTTCAAAGTAATAGGTTCGTTCAATCATACCATCGCTATCAATACGTTGATTATCATTTAAATCAGAAGAGTAGAAGGCAAGAAAGATAAATAGATTTGTTAGCATTAAAGCTCCTTTTGAGTTGTCCTCAAAATTCTTTCTCATAGTTCTTTACTTTAAAAATTGTAACAAGTTCCAATAATCTTT
>CACGWZ010000023.1 GCA_902576865.1 uncultured Fidelibacterota bacterium | reverse complement strand
CTGAACAAACAAGTGGATGAACACGAATAGCTTTACCATCAATAAGAATTGGCTGGAAAGCAATAATTCCTAATCTGTGAAGCGTAGGAGCACGATTCAATAATACTGGATGATCCTTAACAACACTTTCAAGAATTTCATAAACAAATGATTCTTTATTTTCAATCATGAGTTTTGCGCTTCTTGGAGTTGCAGCTAGATCTCTTCTAATTAATTCTCTTATTAAATGGGGTTTAAATAATTCTAATGCCATATTCTTTGGAATACCGCATTCAGTCATTCTCAATTCTGGACCAACTACAATAACTGATCTACCAGAATAATCTACTCTTTTACCAAGGAGATTTTGTCTAAATCTACCCTGTTTACCTCTAAGCATATCAGAAATTGATTTCAATGGTCTCTTTGATCCGCTTCTAATTGCTGTTTTACGTTTTGTATTATCAAAAAGCGCGTCAACAGATTCTTGAAGCATTCTTTTTTCGTTTCTTAAAATTACTTCAGGTGCTTGAATATCCATTAATTGCTTTAATCTATTATTTCTTATAATAATTCTTCTATATAAGTCATTAAGATCACTGGCTGCAAATCTTCCACCCTCTAATGGAACTAAAGGTCTTAACTCAGGTGGCATTACGGGTAAAATTGAAACAATCATCCATTCAGGCTTATTATTTCTATCTTGTGCAAAATCTTTAACAACCTTAAGTCTTTTAAGAGCATCTTCTCTTTTTTGTTTTGATTTTGTTGTTGAACTTATTGTTTCAAGCTCCTGCTTAAGCTCTAATAAATCCATTTCAGCAAGAGCATCTTTAATAGCTTCTCCACCCATAGAGGCCTGGAAGTATGATTCTTCTTCTCTTTCTTCCTGCGAAGCAGCATCGTATCCAAATTCTTGATCTAATTCAAGGAAAGCTTCCTCATCAATTAATTCAAACCTTTTATAACCACTTTTACCAGGATTAATGACTAAGTAGTTTTCATAATAGATTACACTTTCTAATTGTTTTGCGCTTTTACCAAGGATATAACTTAGCTTACTTGGAATTGATTTTAAGAACCATATGTGCACTACTGGAACAGCTAAAGTAATGTGACCCATACGATTTCTTCTTACCTTTTTAGTAGTTACTTCTACTCCACATCTGTCACAAATAATACCTCTGTATCGAATACCTTTATATTTACCACAGTGACATTCAAAATCTTTAACAGGACCAAAGATTTTTTCACAAAATAAACCGTCCTTTTCTGGCTTATAAGATCTGTAGTTAATTGTTTCAGGTTTTAAAACCTCACCAAAAGATCCTTCAAGTATCTTTTCAGGAGAAGCTAATTTTATTGAAATACTATTTTTTGCTTTGTACATCTATAATTTCCTTTAATCTAAAGATATATCAAGACCAAGGCCTTGAATTTCTTTCATGAATACGTTAAATGCTTCTGGAGTGGTAGGATCTGGCAAATCTTCACCCTTTACCAATGCACTGTAAACCTTAGATCTACCCTCAATATCGTCAGATTTAATAGTCAAAATCTCTCTTAATATATGAGCAGCACCATAAGCTTGAAGAGCCCACACCTCCATCTCACCAAATCTTTGTCCTCCAAACTGAGCTTTACCACCAAGAGGTTGCTGGGTTACAAGAGAATAAGGGCCAGTAGAACGAGCATGCATTTTATCATCAACCATATGATATAATTTCATCATATATTGATATCCAACTAATACAGGATTATCGATTTTTTCACCTGTTAAACCGTCATAAAGAGTGACCTTACCTGAATCAGGTAAACCTGCCTCTTTCATTTTAGCTGCTACCTCTTCTGGAGTTGCCCCGTTGAAAACTGGAGTTGCATATTTTTCTCCAAGAATTTTTCCTGCCCAGCCAAGCATAGTTTCATACAATTGTCCTAAATTCATTCTTGATGGAACACCCATTGGATTTAAACAAATATCAACTGGTGTGCCATCTTCTAAATATGGCATATTTTCTTCAGGAACAATTGTTGCAATAACACCTTTATTACCATGCCTACCAGCCATTTTATCACCTATAGAAATTTTTCGTTTGTTGGCGACGTAGACTTTTGCAAGCTTTAAAATTCCAGGTTGTAACTGATCGCCTTCCTTTAGCTTGAAAATGTCAGTTTCTAACTTATCTTCTAATTCATTTAAATGTTTATGAAATGAATCAAAAATCAATTTTATTTTATCCCAAGACTTAGGACCTGAAATCCAAGGATCTTCAAGAGAAAATTGCTCAAAATTAAAAGAGCTGATTTTTTTTAGAGTTAATTTTGTGCCTTTTTTAATAAGCACTTTATTGTTTTTATCTTTTATTCCTAACGAAGATTTGTCTTTAAGAATTCTTCCTAACAATTTATCTCTAGATGCTCTTAAATCTCTTTCATTATTTCTTTTATCTTTTTGAAGCTCTTTAATTGCTTTATTTACTTCGGCCCTAGATTGTTTAGATGTTTTTTCGTACAAATCAGTTTTGATGACAACACCCTTAACACCCGGTTCAGCTTTTTTAGAAGCATCTTTAACATCCCCCGCTTTTTCACCAAAAATCGCTCTTAAAAGTTTTTCTTCTGGAGATGGATCTGTTTCTCCTTTAGGAGTTACTTTACCAATGAGTATGTCATCTTCGTTAACGATTGCACCTACACGAATTAGTCCATTTTCATCTAATTGAGCAGTTGCATCTTCACTTACATTTGGAATTTCAGGAGTTAACTCTTCTTCACCTCTTTTGGTATCTCTAACTTCTAGCTCAATTTCATTAACGTGAATTGAAGTGAAGATATCCTCTCTTACAAGCCTTTCGTTAATTACAATAGCATCTTCAAAGTTATAACCGTTCCAAGGCATAAAAGCAATCATAACATTTTTACCCAGAGCAAGCTCTCCGCCTTGCGTAGAAGCTCCATCTGCAATTACATCACCTTTTCTAACATTATCACCTACTTTGACAATGACTTTCTGATTATAACAAGTATTTTGATTTGATCTAGAATATTTTATAAGATGTACAGTAGATAAATCCTCATCAGCTTTTAAAAGAGAACCTTCCTTATAATTACTATCCTTAATTACAACTTTATTTGCATCTACATGAACTACTTTTCCATTCACTGGAGAAAGCAAAACGGATTTTGAATCTCGAGCAACAACTTTTTCCATCCCTGTACCAACTATTGGAGAATCAGTTTTTAATAATGGAACAGATTGACGCTGCATATTCGAACCCATTAGAGCTCTATTGGCATCATCATGCTCAACAAAAGGAATTAATGCAGCAGCTACACTAAGAATTTGATTTGGAACAATATCCGAATATTGTACATCTTCAGAATCCACAATAGGAAAATCACCTTTTGAACGAACTCTAACCTTAGATTCTGAAATAAGATTATTTTTATCTAAATCTAAGCCTGATTGAGCAATATTTGCTCTATCTTCATCATCGGCTGATAAATATTCAATAGAATTAGTAATTTTCTTACTATCTATTTTTCTATATGGAGCTTCAATGAAACCATGTCTATTAATTTTAGCCATTAATGCTAAAGATGAAATCAAACCAATATTTGGTCCTTCAGGAGTTTCGATTGGACATAATCTGCCATAATGAGTATAGTGAACATCTCTTACCTCAAAACCAGCTCTTTCTCTAGAAAGTCCACCAGGACCTAAAGAAGAGATTCTTCTTTTGTGAGTTATTTCTGCTAATGGATTAGTTTGATCCCCAAATTGTGATAATTGACTAGTACCAAAGAAAGTATTAATAACTGTAGTTACTAATCTTGAATTAATTAAATCTTGAGGAGTAATTGTTTCTGATTCTCTAAGATTCATTCTTTCATAAACAGTTCTGACCATCCTAGCTAAAGCAGAATTAAATTGTACTTTTAATTGTTCACCAACAGTCCTAACTCTTCTATTACCTAAATGATCGATATCATCAGGAGCTCTTAAACCTTTTCTCATTTGTATTAAATACTTTAAAGTAATTAAAAAATCGTCATGAGTAAGAACTGAATCGTTTCCAGAATTATTTAAATTGAATTGCTTATCTAGCCTATATCTACCTACCTGACCTAAATCATATTTTTTAGGAAAGAAAAACATTCTATTAATAAATTTCTCAGCAGATTCAGGACTAGGAGCTTCACTTCCTCTTAAAAGTAAATATACTCTCA
>CACGWZ010000022.1 GCA_902576865.1 uncultured Fidelibacterota bacterium | reverse complement strand
GATGTTGATGTCTTACCATTTGTTCCAGTAATACCTATCAACCTTAGTTTATTTTGTGGAGAATTATAAAAATTTGAACAAGCAATGCCTGCTGCAGCTCTAATATCTTCAACTTTAATTACGTTTGTTTGAAATTCAAACTTATCAGAATCAGTAATCGCTAAGCAAGCTCCATTTTTAAATGCATCTTCAATGAAGTCATTTCCATCATTATTTTCTCCTTTAAAAGCAAAAAAAATGTATCCTTTTTTTACTTTTGAAGAACTATTTGTGAGGCCTTGAACTAATACTTTGGGTAGTTCAATAGGTTCATTTAGAATAGTATTTAATACTTTATCTATTTCTATCATAAATCGTATTTATTTCTGAATGATTGATCACCGGAGGCATGTGCATAAATCTAATATAATCATCCAGCGATCTTTGATCCCATGGATCTTTAAAATAATTGTCGGTATCTAAAAAACCTTTTCTTGTGTTGTAATATGTGAACTTATCTAAGGATGAATTAAAAAAACTGCTTGAATAGAAATCGTTATTATTTGAAATATATTTGCTTGCTTCAACCCAACCAGGTAATCCAGCATCAAGATAAAACGTTGTAGAAGTATTTAAAGGTAAAAACATTCCAATATTATTCTTTCGAGCAAATCTGTTGTATTCTGGAGCATTAAGTTTAATTGATTCATTTATTACATCTAGTTTAAAAAAGGTTTCAAGGGTTTCGTTTGTGTTGATGTTTGCAATTAACATTAATTCTAAATCAGATAATTCCTCAACAAGTAAAGGTTGAATGTTTTCTGAAATATTATCACTGACATCTTGTCCATTAAGACTCACAAGAAATAATAGAGATAAAATTAACTTAATCATCTAAACTTACCTTCATTCTACTTTTTTTTACTTTCGATCTTTTTTTCTTTAACTCAACTCTTTTTACTTTGGAACTCCAAGAAGGTTTCGTAGGAATTCTCTTTGCTTGTATTTTAATATCGCTAAATAATTTTTCTAATCTATTTATTGCATCATCTTTATTTTTTTTCTGAGATTTAAAAGATTGAGCAATGATTGTTATAAATCCATTTTTTGAAATTCGTTTTCCATAAGAAGATATAAATCTTTGCTTCATGTCATCAGAAATATCAGATTCATATATATTATATTTTAATTGAACAGCTGTTGAAACTTTATTGACATGTTGCCCCCCTGGCCCACTAGATCTAACAAAGGTAAAATGTAACTCTGATTCTTTAATTTTTATCATTAAAATTGTTTATAAAATTTACAGAAGTTTTTATGAATAGTTTTACAAAACATAGAATAACAGTTTTTGGTATAAATGGATGTCATGATGCTATTAAATCGTCAATTATTGATGTCAATCAAGTAATCATTGAAAGAAATTCTCCTGCAGAAAATAGCGATAAAGTTAATGACGCATTAGGAGATATACCTCAAAATATCGTTGAAAAGATAGATTCGGAAAGTTTTAAAAAGTATGTTGACAATAATAGAGCTCAAGGTATTTATATCAAAGCTCAAGCTAAAACTTTTCACGAACTTCCAAATATTGAAAAAGAGACTGCTTGTTTTGTAATACTAGACCAAGTTCAAGATCCTCATAATCTTGGACAAATATTAAGGATTTGTGCTGGTGGAAATATTGATGGCGTAGTTATTACAGATCGAAAAAGTGTATCAATGACAAGCGCTGTGGCTCAAGTTAGTCAAGGCGGTTTTTCAAAAGTTCCTTTATTTTCAGTTACGAATATCAATAAAGCTATAAGCCATTTCAAAAGTAATGATTTCTGGATAACAAGCTTTGAGAATAATATTGAAGCAAAAAATTGGTATTCTATTGATTTAAAAGGCAGATCTGTTTTGATTTTCGGTGGCGAAGGAAGTGGTATTAGTAAACAAATACTTAAAAATTCAGACTTTCTTGCAACAATTCCGATGTCTTATGAAATGAATTCTTTGAACGTTGCTACTGCAGTAAGTGCTATAGTTTTTGAAAGATTAAGGCAAGTTCTTAGTTAATCTTAGCAAATTCTTCTGTCGCCTTCCAAACTCTCCATACATTCTTATAGCAAATTTTTTCAATTTCTTCTTCCGAGTAACCTTTTTTCAAAAGATGATAAATAACAATCGGGAATCCTTCTGGACCTTTCAAGTCAGTTGGAAGTGTGTAACCAACACCATCAAAATCAGACCCGAAACCAACATGGTCAATTCCAACTAAATTCACTACATGATCAATATGATCTGCAACTTTTTCAGAACTTACATACAAAAACCTTTTATCATATTGCTCTCTTCTATATTCATCATAAGAAGCATAATCAGTTGGATCCAAATTATTTTCTTCAATATACCTTGCTACATCTGCATCAATTGGAGCTTTGGTATCCTTTGATGCTTGATCAACGAAATATGATGCGAAATTTATCTGAACAACTCCTCCATTCTCAGCAAGTCTTTTAATCATATCATCATCCATATTTCTTTCCCAATCAGGAGTAAAATGTCTACAAGAAGAATGTGAAGCAATTGCTGGAACTTGGGTAACATCCATGACCTGATAAAATGCATCATCAGATACATGAGAAATATCCACCATAATACCAACACGATTCATTTCTTTAACAACTTCTCTTCCGTAAGCACTCAGTCCATTATGTGTACGCTTTCCAAGATTGTATGAAGAATCACAGATTGCATTATCCTCTGAATGTGTTAGCGTAATATAGCTTATGCCTTTATCATGAAAATATTGAACATTGGATAAGTCTCCCTCAAGCGGAGCTCCATTTTCCATACCCATTGGTAATGCTATTTTACCTTCTGATACAATTCTTTCAGCTTCTTCAGCACTATGAGCAATCTCAAATTTGTCAGGATGATCCGAAACGATTCTTTCAACAATGGCTATTAACTCTTCTGCTTTTTCTTTTGCTCCACCAGTTACTTGGTAAGTTGCAGGAACATAAATGGCCATAAAAGGAACATCTAATCCACCTTCTTTTGCTCTAACATAATCAAAATCACCAGGAGACCTTTTTGAAATATCTTCATAACCCCACTTATGCATTCTCCATGGAGTATCAATATGACCATCCGTAATAATAAATTTTTGAGATAATTCTTTAGCTTTTTCCATCAACTGTTCATCATTATTGGAATTACAATTCATAATTAGCAATGTTGAAAGAATGATTAAAAAAGATTTGTATAAGTTCATTATTTTTATCCTTTTTCATTTGGAGGTTAGTAGCGGGAGTAGGATTTGAACCTACGACCTCCGGGTTATGAGCCCGACGAGCTACCAAGCTGCTCCATCCCGCGATCTGATTGTATAATAACTATAAATAGAAAAAGGAGGAACTTTTTTTTAAAAAAAACATATGTATTAATGAGGAGCAAGTTAAAGTTTAAAATTACCTCTTAATTCCTTTCTCTTACCCTTGGTTAGGCTTAGTTTGCTCCTCGAATTAATAAACTCTTTTAGGGCGAATACCAATAGCAGTAACTAAAACATAAGACGTGGAATCAATTTTTTTTGCAATATGATTAATATCAATACTTCCGTGTTCATTTGACCCAAAAATTAAAACTTCATCTCCATATTTGATGTCAGCTGATCCAATATCTATCATTAACTGATCCATACAGATTCTTCCAGTAATTTTAAAATTCTGATCTTTGAACTTTACAAAACCATCAATATACCAAGGACGTGGTACTCCATCAGCAAATCCAGCTTGTACAACAGCTATTCGAGTATCTGATTTAGTGGTATAGACTCCACCATAGCTGATATGGGTTCCTGCTTTAACATCTCTAATTTCAACCACAGGAGCAGTAAAAGTCATCACTGGTTTTATAGGAAGTTCTTGTGGAACTTCATCTGAAGGAAAAGCTCCATAAAGAAGCATTCCAGCTCTTACCATATTAAATTTAGATTCTTTTACATTTAAAATGGCTCCACTGTTGCTACAATGAATAAAAGTAGGATATATATCTAATTTTTTTGCAATTTTTACGACCTCATTAAACTTGCTAAGCTGACTATTAGCATAAGAAAGGTCTCCTTCATCAGCAGTAGCAAAATGAGAGTACAATCCTTCCAATTCAATGCTTTCAATCTGATTTGCTTCTTTTAGAAAGACTTCTGCTTGATCTAAAGGAACTCCTAATCTTGTCATACCCGTATCTATTTTTAAATGAACTTTGATAGTATTTCCACCGTGTCCTTTAAGTGCTTTTAAATCATCAAAAGATGAAATGTTTAAAGTTAAATTATACTTTGAAGCTTCTTCAATTCTTGTTGGATCAAATTTTGCATAAATGAAAATATCTGTTTTAATACCAGCATCTCGTAATTCAATTCCTTCATCAATTGTGAATACAGCTAAATAACTTACTCCTTCTTCTTCAAGAGCTTTGGATATTTTTATAGCTCCATGTCCATAAGCATTTGCCTTAACTGTAGCCATAATAGGAATGTCTTTAACTTCCTTTTTTACTATTTGATAGTTTTTTTTAAGCTGATGTAAATCAATATGAACTTTAGGACCTAAATAACTCATTAATGCGCCTCATACCATGAAGGACCAACACCAAAGTCTATTTCAATTGGAACATCAAGCTTCATAGCATCTCTCATGTTTTCAATTACCATTTTTGTAATATAATCGATTTCATCTTGGTGCACTTCTAATAATAATTCATCATGAATTTGCATAATGAGTTTAGATTTTAAATCTTCTTTATTCATTTGACGATGAATTTTGATCATGGCCAATTTAATCATTTCTGCAGCAGTTCCTTGAATGGGCATATT
>CACGWZ010000021.1 GCA_902576865.1 uncultured Fidelibacterota bacterium | reverse complement strand
TTCACAAGAAAACTATACCAACATGTTTATGAAATACCATGGACCTAAAATTGGAGAAATAATGGAAAAATTAGGTCAAAAAGAGATGTTATTGGAACTTCAAGACTTAGACTCTCAAAGATCAAATATATATAAAGAATTTTATTCAAATATTTGATTGAAATATTTTTTACGCTTAAAAAAATAATCAATAGCTATGCTACCATTATATATTAAATCGAGATTTTTATGTCTTAAATCATTGTTCTTTCTCGCATTTATTATAACTCTCAAATTATAGATCAACCAAAAATGAGAATAAAAAATCGCTAAAAGTCTTTTAAAATCTAAAGTTAAAATAGAATAAACAGCTGCCATCTGATCTAAAATGAATCTCTTTATAATTAACATGCCTTTTTCAAATGATGGAGAATTTTTAATAAATAAAATCCATGAGTTTCTATGATTCAAGTAATGTGATTTAAATGAATTTTGTTTTATAGTTTGCTTTCCATAATGAAAAACAACAGAAGTTGGTACATTCCATATTCCCCAACCTAATGCTTGAAGCCTCCAACATAAATCTATCTCCTCCATGTAAGCAAAGAAAATGTTGTCAAAAAAATTTAGTTCATGTAACAAATCTTTTCTTATAATAAAAGCTGCGCCAGAAGCCCAAAAAATTTTCTTGGCACTGTCGTATTGATTTAAGTCTTTTTCAAGCATGTTGAATAATCTTCCTCTAACAAAAGGAAAACAATATTTATCAATATAGCCGCCAGCTCCACCTGCATAATCAAATGTATCTTTATCTATTGCATTAAGAATTTTAGGCTGAGCTGCACCTGCATGAGGATTTTTATCTAAAAAGTTGATTAACTCTTCTATCCAGTTTTTTGTATGGAGTGTATCGTTATTAAGAAAAATAATATATTCACCAATAGCTTTTTTTGCGCCAAAATTGCAGCCTCCGCTATATCCTAGATTTTTTTTTGATTTTAATAAATGAATGGATGGAAATTGAATCTTAGCTTCATCTGCTGATCCATCAATTGAAAGATTGTCTACAACAATAACCTCAAAACTATCAATAGAAATATTATCAAATAATGATTCTAAGCAATCAAGAAGTAGCTTTTTACCATTATGGTGAGGGATGATAATTGATAACTTCATTAGGAAGACTCTAGCTGCAATATTTCCTCAAGTAGTTCTTTTGCGTTATCATCAGCAGGATTCTTATCAATCCAGTCATTTAATAATATTTTTGCTTCATCATACATTTCAAGATTTTTGTAGCTAACAAAAAGTAGATAAATAATTTCTGGAAGTGATTGTTGCCAATCTTGCCATTCTTTTTCTGATATTTTGGTTGCTGTGAACCCTCTTCTTAAAATTGACTGCTCAATAACCTTATAATTCTGGTATATAGTTTCAAAAATTAATTTTGACTCATCATAATTTTCTAACAGTTGAATAAAAGTCTTCCCATACAAAATATAGTCTTCAAGTAATAAGTCTTTTCTTTCAACAAGCTCTTTCATATGGTATTTCATTTTATCTTGATTACCTACGCCGCTATAAACTTGTGCAATTTGGTATTGCAGTTGTTTTGAAGGTATAGGAATAATACTACTTGGCATAATTTCTTCCATTTTCAGAAGAGCCGCTTCAGCTTTTTGAAAATCTTTATTTAGATAATGATATATAGAAAGTCTAACAAATCCAGTACGATAATTTTGTACCAATCGCCCTAATTGAGGATCAACATATACTTTCTCATTTGCAAGATTTCTAAAGATATATCCTCTCTGATATTCTTTTGAAATATCCCTATCAATTAAAGTGTATTTATTTGAATCGTAATCAGTAAACCAAGAATTATTCCCAATATACGATAATAAATTATCCGACATTTTATTTTGATTAATTATCTGATTTGAATTATTAACTAATCTGTATGCTAAACCTTCCATTTGTAAATAGTTATCAAGATTTAGCATGCTTGTTGGTGAAACAGTAACACCAAAATAAATAGGTCTATTCCAATTATTATCATTAATTATTCTTAAAACCATAAGATCTTGTGTTCTTAATGCAACACCTAAATAAGTAGGGTTTAATTCCCACTCAATTTTACCCATATCATTATTGCTATCTTTTGGAGCATTTATAGAGATTTTCTTTGATTCCCATCTTCTAAAATCAAGGCTTTGAATTTCCTTATCACTCATTTTAATAAATGGATTATCTTTATATCTTTCTCTTAATTGCTCAACATACCAGGTAGTATTTAAAAGACTCAAATTAGCAACTACTACATCAGTTCTTATTTGTTCAACTTCTTGTAAATACCATAAAGGAAATGTGTCATTATCTCCGTTTGTAAAAAGAATTGAGTTTGGTTCACATGTTTGAAGCATATTATATGCCATATCCCAAGCAATGTAGTTTCCTGTTCTGTCATGTTCATGGTAATTTGCAATTAACATTCTAGTTGGCATAAATAGAATGAATAAGCCTATCATAAAGTAAGATGATTTTAACTTAATTGACTTTTCTAGTAAAGAGTCTGCAATGAAATTGATGAATGAATAAATGCCTAAACCAATCCAAATGGAAAAAGTCATAAAACTTGCTACATAAACATAATCACGTTCTCTTGGTTGAGGAGCATCTTGATTGAGATAAAAAATAATTGCAATACCAGTCATTAAAAATAATATCAACAAAGAAAATGCATCTTGTTTATTCTTTCTAAAGTGATATCCTATTCCAATTAAACCTATTATAAGTGCAATTGGCAATCCGAATTGTCTCCAATCCACTCCATCTTCATTGGATAATGCTCCAACACTTGCAACAAATGGGTCTCCGCTGTCACCTTTACCTGCGAATTGCCACAAGAAATATCTTAAATACATTTTTTTAATTTGATAATTCCATAAAAAACTTGCTTGAGATGGAATATCATGAAACATGTAGTCCACTTCCTGATCAAACGAAAACTGTGAGTTATCATCGGCTGGAGATCCTACAATAGAAACTTTTGAAGGAAGATTATCAAATTTTCTTGGCAAAATAGTCATTTGACCATATTGGTCTCGGTTTAGATAAGAAATAGCTTCTGAAATAGTTTCAGGATTATTTTCATCAATATTAGGATTTTGGCCAGATCGAATGAAAATTGCAAAATATGTAGAATAGCCAATTACTATCAATAAAACAGATGATAAGAAAATCGATAAAAAAGCTTTGTTTGATTTAATTGAGTAAATCGTCATTATAGCCCACAAAATAATTAAAAAACATAGTCCAACTAATCCCAAAGATGCAGTTAATTGCGGGAGGCCTTTTATAATAATACTCTGAATTCCAAAAAAAATAATTAAAGAAAAAATAAAAGTAAGAATCAAATTCTTGGCACTTAATTTTCCGATTGAAAAATATATTATAAGTCCAATAAATGGGATAGTTAACAGATTTAGTAAATGTAAACCTGTTGCTAATCCAATGATATAACTAATAAATATTAAATAAATGATATGATTGGAATCATGAATTTTTTGGGACCAGCGCATTACTAGAAATACAACAAGAGCAGTCATAAATCCGCTGAAAGCATAAACTTCAGTTTCAACAGCGTTAAACCAATGACTATGAGTAAATGCAAAAGTCAAAGAAGCAGTTAAAGAAGACCACATCTTAAAGAAATTATTATTATCATTTGGATCTACTCTATCAATGAATTGATTACAAATAAGAAATAGAAGACTAATGGTTAATGCGCTTATTATGGGTGAAAAAATATTTACTCTGAATGCAATATCACTACTTATGGGTATTAGACTAAAAAATTTACCGACCAATAAAAATAGTGGACTTCCAGGAGGATGGGGTACTCCTAAAATATGAGAAGTTGCTATGAACTCTCCAGTATCCCAAAAAGATACAGTAGGAGCCATTGTTGAAAAATATACTGCAAATGTTATCAGAAAAATAACTCCAGCAATTAGATTTTCTAATTTTTTGCTATAAGTAGTAAAAAAAATCAACTCTTAGCTTCTGGTTCTTCTTTATTATCTTCTTTTAAACTATCTTGTTCACTCTCATTTTTTTCAACTTCAAGATAATTCATTTTTGCTTCAGCTAAAACTTTATCGATATACTCTCTTTCTTCGTCCGTTAGACTAGCATGCATTTTATTGTTAATCATATCTAACATGTCTATTTGAATTGATGCTTGAGTAAGATCAATAGATGTTTCTCCGCTTACCGGGTTCTGCAATTTTCCAAGTGATACCCAAATTCCATAAGCTGTTTGAGAAATTAAGGCATCGAATAATTGTTTTTCTGTTGGTTTTTCTTTCATTTAGTCCTCAGTTTACTGTTGTTTTTAAAAATAATTGCAAATATTCATTATCAAACTTTTGTTTGATGTTTATATGGTTATTCTTAATCAAATTTGCATCATTCTTTATAATTTCAAAAGCATTCATTCTCGCATCTCTAATAATAGGTCCGTCAGTTATTAAATCTGCTATTTTAAATTTTACAAATCCACTTTGCTTTTCTCCAAAAAATTCTCCGGGTCCTCGTAATTTTAAGTCTTCATCAGCAATTTCAAAACCATTCCTTGAATTTACAATGATACTTAATCTTTCTTTTGTTTTAGGAGATTCGCTATCACTACATATAAGACAATAGCTCTCCAAAGATCCTCTTCCAACTCTTCCTCTTAATTGATGAAGCTGACTTAATCCAAATCTTTCAGAATTATTGATAAGCATAACATTAACATTTGGATTATCAATTCCCACCTCAACAACAGTTGTAGAAACCAAGATATCTATATCTCCTTCCATAAATTTTTGCATTTCATTGTTTTTATTTTCGTCTTCTAATTGTCCATGTATTAATCCAACATTTAAGTCAGGAAAAATACTATTACTTAAATATTCATAAGATTCAACTGCAGCAGATAAGTCTTGTTTTTCACTTTCATTGATTAATGGATAAACAATAATTGTTTGTCCTCCACTTTCTACTTTTTCCCTTATAAAATTAAAAGCAGTTGATAGGTTATCTCTTTCTATAAAAGAAGTATGAATGTCAGGCCTATTTTTTGGTAATTCATCAATAATGGATAAATCCATATCTCCATTATAAGTTATAGCTAAAGTTCTGGGTATTGGTGTTGCTGTCATTGCCATTAGATTAG
>CACGWZ010000020.1 GCA_902576865.1 uncultured Fidelibacterota bacterium | reverse complement strand
TTACACCATTCTTTGCGTTATTTATCATTTGTGGGGCATAATCTGTAGTACCTCCAGATGGAACAGTATCATAACTTATTACTCCTGGAAACCTTATTGATCTAAAATCTAGTCCAACATTTTTACATAGACTTTTTTCATGAAACTTACTTCCATATTGTTCAACGACAAGTTTATTTTTTCCATAAACTGTTATCGGCTTGATAATATCTTGCTCTGAAGCATTTTTGATTTTTCTTGGACCATAAACAGCAATTGAGCTAGGAAAAAAGAATCTTGTTAAACAATTATTTTTTATTCCAGAAGCGTACGAACAATCAATTAAATTTTTTGATGCTTTTTCATTTATTTCAAATGCTAATTTAGGTTTTTGAGAAGCTGTCTGGCTTAAAAGTGCAGCCAAGTGGTAAACTTTAGTAATATGATAATCGTCAAATATCGAATTTATTAGTTGATGATTAGTTATTGTATCTTTGATGTAGGTAACAGAATGAATTGTTTCTACTGGATCATTTATATCTAAAGCAATAACCGATTTACCCATGCTGACTATTTTTTTAAGTGCCTTTCTACCTAATTCGCCATTATGTCCAGTAATTAATATTCTTTCTTTCACGCTTAAAGTTAAGTTAGATAAAATGATTTTTTAAAAACTTTGTATTACCCTTATTTACCGATTAAATTTTTTATTCATATGAAAAAAATTATTTCCATAATAAATCAAAAAGGGGGAGTAGGTAAAACTACAACTGCAATCAATTTAGCTGCTAGCTTAGGTATCTTAGAAAAAAAAATTTTATTAATTGATTTTGATCCTCAAGCCAATGCTACAACGGGATTAAATGATTTTGACATTAATAATGAATTTTCAATCTATGATGCAATGATTGGAAATGAAAAAATAGTAGATACTATTTCAAATACATCTATTGAATATATGGATTTTATAAAGTCAGATACCAATTTAGTTGGCTGTGAAGTTGAGTTAGTTTCATTACCAAATAGAGAAAAGCGCCTATTGAAGTTAATAAATAAGGTGAAAAAAAATTATGACTATATATTAATAGACTGTCCTCCATCCCTAGGTCTTTTAACGCTAAATGCTTTAACTGCTTCAACAGATGTTTTAATACCTATTCAAAGTGAATTTTTTGCACTTGAAGGTTTAAAAAGTCTTCAGGAAACAATTAATATTGTTAAAGAGAATATAAATGATAAGCTAAATATTCTTGGATTACTGATT
This sequence comes from uncultured Fidelibacterota bacterium, assembly GCA_902576865.1. Taxonomy (GTDB): domain Bacteria; phylum Fidelibacterota; class Marinisomatia; order Marinisomatales; family Marinisomataceae; genus Marinisoma. The sequence goes on along the minus strand of CACGWZ010000020.1, from coordinate 4,763 downwards.
ACAATGCATACAAAGAGATTGAAACTTTCTAGAAAAGTTGAAAGTTTGTTAAAAACAAATTTTAAAAATAAATTATTTGAAACTAAAATTAGTCGAAATGTAAGATTAGCTGAAGCACCAGATGATGGAAAACCTGCAATTATGTACGATATAAATTGTTCAGGCGCAAAAGATTATATGGATTTAGCGTTGGAGATAATAAATGAAAAAAAATAAACAGCTTGGTCAAGGATTAGGAGCTCTTTTAACTCCTAAAAAGAATAATTTAGAAGATTTTGATCAAAGCAGTATTCTTTTAAGTAGAATTAAACCCAATCCTAATCAGCCCAGAAAAAATTTTGCAGATAAATCTCTTAAACAGCTAGCCCAATCTATTGATGAGAAAGGCTTAATTAGTCCAATTACTGTCAAAAAAGTTGATAATAAATATATTATTGTAGCTGGTGAAAGGAGATATAGAGCACATAAACTTTTAAACAAAAAAAGAATATATGCTTACGTTATTGATGCCGAAACAACTAAAGATGTAATGTATATGGCTCTAATTGAGAATATTCAGAGAGAAGACCTTAACCCAATTGAAGAGGCAAAAGGATATAAATACCTTCAAGAAAATTTACAAACTTCAATTACTGAAATAGCAAAAACTGTTGGCAAATCAAGGCCTGCAGTTTCTAATGCTTTAAGATTATTAAAGCTTCCTGATCAAATCCAAGACAGTATTTTGAAAGGCGAAATAAATGCTGGACAAGCAAGAGCAATTTTACAGAGAAAAACTACTCAAGGTATGCTTCAGCTTTGGCAAAAACTATTAACAGAGAAAATATCAGTTCGTAAAACGGAAAAACTAGCTTCCAAAAGAAAAATTTCTCCTCAATTACAAAACATTCAAGATAAGCTTTCGAGATTAATTGGCGAAAAAGTAGTTATTAATCAAAATGCAAAAACTAAAAAAGGTTTTATCAAGATTAATTTTAGTAAAAAAACAGTTAGTAGAGTATTAGATAAGCTTCAATCAATTAAGTCTGATTAATATATGAAATTAAGTAAATATAAAATTCTATTTATATCTCCATTTTCGGATAAATCGTGGCAAATAGAATTTAGTAGACTGACATTTATTTCATCAATTGTATTATTATCCATGATGGTCTTTGGCTCAATTGTACTTTTATATTTTTCATCACCAATTGTAAAAGAATACTTAAGAGTTTCAACAATTAACAAAGAAATAAAACAGCAACAAGAAATCATTAATAACATTGATAAGTCGATTGAAGAAATTGCATTAATGAAATCTTATATAGATTCAATTATTGGTACAGAAGAGGCTAATGATTTAAATGAAGAAAACATCAGATATATATTGGCAAATAACCTTCCTTCTGTAAAGCCTGCAGATGGTTTGATTAGTAGAACATATGATGCAGAAACAAAACATTTTGGAATAGATGTTGTAAATATTGAAGGGACACCTATTTTTTCAATAGCAAACGGACAAATAGTTTTTAGCGATTTTTCAGATGATTTCGGAAATTTTATTATCATAGATCATCAAAATGGGTATCTTTCTCATTATTATCATAATCAGGAAAACTTTTATAAAAAGGGTGATACGGTTAAAGCGGGAGATGTAATTGCAAAATTGGGTAATACTGGCATGTCTACTGGTCCTCATTTACATTTTGAAATTTGGAAAGATGGAAATTCTATAGACCCAATTAATTTTTTCGAAGATTTTAACTTAAAATCTGATAAATTATCTCAATGAAAATTCAATCCAAAGCAACCAATAGCCAAACAATCATTGCTGAAGATGTTGCCATTGATGGTAATGTACTTTTAAATGGCAATGTAACCATTTATGGAGAGATAAAAGGCTCTGTCAAAACGGACGGAGCAATTCAATTAGCAAAAAGTGGAAAAATCTATGGTGATGTTGAAGCTTCAATGATTCAAATTAATGGTTATATCGAAGGTGATGCGTTCATTAATGGCCCAGCTGAACTCCTGAAAGGTTGTGAGCTTGTTGGAAATCTTAAGTATAAAATTCTTACTATTGAAGATGGTGCTCAATTTTCAGGAAGATGTGACATTATAGTTGATGAGTAAAAAAAAGAAACTAAGTTCTATTTTAGCTGAAAGTTATGCAGTCTATTTTGAATTCATCGGAATTATTTTATCTTGGCTTTTAATAGCTTATTTTTTGTTTAACGATTTTTGGAAAATCATTGTAATTATTATTGGAGTTTTTCATGCTTCTTATCGTGCATATCAGCATGTAAAAAATAATAATTAAGATTTACACTTTTTTTTCTGTTTTTCCTTACAACTTTCTATTTATATTTCGTCGATGTTTATTGCTGAAAAAGTTGGAAAAGAATGGACAATGGACCAAGCTCCTCAATATGCTATTGACCATGTTGCAAACAGCAAAAAAAATATTTTCGAATTTGATTTTCTGAATTCTCTCTCAGCCAAGATTTCAAATTTTTTTGGCATATCTAGTGAGTCATTGTTTTATATTGATTTAGGAATTTCTAAGCATGTTTTTTTACTTTTCTTTGTGTCTTTTATAGTAGTTTCAACAATTGTTACTCTAATTCAAGGTTATATTTCTCACAAAAAGAATATTCCTAATAAGTTTATGAGCGTTATTGAAATGTTTGTTATTTATTTAAGAGATGATGTTTTAAAAAATTTCATTGGACATAAAGAATATAGATCTTGGGCTCCTTTAGTCTACACAATCTTCTTTTTTGTTCTTTTTGGAAATGTTCTTGGACTAATACCAATTTTTGATTTAACAGGTTTGATCGGCAAAATTGGGTACAATGCTGAAATGTTAGGTAAGGATAACATATTGTACTTATTGTCTAAAGGTGGCCATACAGTTACAGCAAATGTAAATGTTACTTTTGCAATAGCTACTATTACATTTGTCGCATTTATTGCTGCTGGAATTCAAAAATATGGTTTTGTACAACATTGGAAAAATTTAGCACCCTCTGGATTACCTTGGCCTTTATACTTTGTAGTTGTGCCAATTGAATTTATGGGTTTATTTATTCGTCCACTTGCTTTGACACTCAGGTTAGCTGGTAATATGATGGGTGGACATATTGCTTTAATAATTTTTATTACTTTTATTTTTAGTGCAACTGCAGAATTGGGGGGTTTAGCTGGTTTCGGAATAGCACCCTTTTCAATCTCACTTGCATTAGGATTAACTATGCTTGAACTGCTAGTTGCAGTGATACAAGCATATGTTTTTGCATTATTAACAGCCGTTTTTATTGGAATGGCTATACACGTAGATCACTAACGAAAAAGGAGTCTCACTATGGGAGCAGGTTTAGCAGTAATAGGTGCCGGAATTGGTATCGGATTAATTGGTTATGGAGTAGCTCAAGCTATTGCAAGACAGCCTGAAGCAGCTGGAGAAATTAGATCACAAACATTTCTTTTAGCTATTTTAGTTGAAGGTGCAGCAATTTTGCTGGGATTATTATCACTAGTTCTGTAATCAAAATAAGGAAATAATATGAATCCATTGTTAACGCCAGAACTAGGCACATATGTCTGGTCATTAGTTATTTTTATGACAGTACTTTTTGTATTAAGAAAGTATGCATGGAATCCTCTTTTAGATTTTTTAGAAGAAAGAGAAAAAGATATTGCAGAATCTCTTAAAATGGCAGAAAGCGCTAAGACTGATCTAGAACAAATTAAAGATGAGTCCGAAAAAATACTAAATGAGGCCAAAAAAGAAGGTAAAGCAATTGTAGGAGATAGTAAGCTTAGAGCTGAAGAGTCTGCAGCTAAAATACTTAATGATGCAAAAGCAAAATCCAATGAATTTCTTGATGATGCAAAATCAAAGATAGAGATTGAGAAGAAAAGAGCTATTAAAGAAATTAAGGAAGAAGTTGTAGATCTTAGTCTAGAATTAGCTACAAAAGTTTTACAAAGAAATGTTAAGGATGATGATAATAGCAAGTTTATTAAATCATCATTAGAAGCAGTGAAAGTAGATGAAGCAAAATCTTAAAAAGATAAATATTTATTCCAAACTTTTAAATGATGCTGTTAATTCATTTGATGACTTTATTGGGGTTAAAAATGGATTGGATGAATTTAATTCTTCTTTAAAAAATGATTTATCTATTAACACTTTTTTCAAATCGAAGACTATAGATAGTAAAGAAAAAATGAGTCTATTTGAGAAAGCTGTTTCAAACTCAATGAGTGTTATTTTAGTAGAAGTTTTAAAAGTAGTAATAGAAAATGATGACATAAATTTATTAAAAGACATTGCCAAAAATTTTACACTACTTTCTAAGCAAAAACTAAATATTGCATTTGTTGAAGTGGTTTCTTCAAATGAAATGAATAGTAATCAAAAAGATGATATAACTAATTCTTTGAGTGAACTTATCAAAAAGAAAATTGATATCAACTTTGATGTTGATAAAAATTTAATTGGGGGACTTAAAATTAAAGTAGACGATACATTGTATGATAGTAGTCTGCAAACAAAATTAGAAAACGCAAAATCAAAATTAGTAGGGGTATAAATGGATATTAAGACAAATGAAATCGGCGATTTGCTACGAAGTCAGATTAAAAATATCAATGAGAGTGTTGATGTTAATGAAGTTGGCGAAGTTTTAGAGATTGGTGATGGTGTTGCTAGAACAAGCGGACTTGGAAGTGTAATGAGTTCCGAGCTCGTAGAGTTTCCAAATAACGTATTTGGAATG
>CACGWZ010000019.1 GCA_902576865.1 uncultured Fidelibacterota bacterium | reverse complement strand
GTAAATAATTTTTCATTATCTGATTCTGAATTTATAGTAAATGATAATAATGTAAAATTGGAGCTTACAAATTCATATCCCGTTTTATTTGAGGATAAAGTCAGCTTTAATGAACTGTTAATTAGCTTATTTGAGGTTGAAAATAACTTAAAATTCAAAGTTTTTAATTCAAAAGGTGATGGTCAATCAATTCAAAACGTGGTAATGAAGTTTAGTAATTTCGAAAATTCACTAAGTGCACTATCTATTATCAGCAAATTTGAAAACATATCATTAAGAAAAGCAATTCTTAAAGATAATTCAGATAGTGTACATCTTTATATTTCAATTAAAGAATAATGAAAATTAAATCTGGAGTATTTAGAAATTCTAGTATTGAGATTTTAAAAAACTCTTCATTTAGGCCAACTACTTCGATATGTCGTAAAAGTTTTTTTGATACTATTGGTCCTTTGTATGAAAAGTCCTTTTTAGATATATTTGCTGGTTCTGGAATAATAGGTTTCGAAGCAGCTAGTAGAGGGGCTAAAAACGTAACTTTTGTTGAAATGAATAAAAGATACTTAAATCAAATCATTTCGAACTCAAAAAATTTTGATTATGATCAATTTTATTTTATGGCAAGAGATGCTCATAGATTCATTAAAAAATCAGAAAATTTTGACATAATTTTTGCTGACCCACCTTATAAGCTTTATGATCTTAATATTTTTGTTGAAAATGCTCTTAAAAAGCTAAATGAGGGTGGTATTTTAATTATTGAATGCTCATCAAAGGAAACGCTTGAAGGATTCGATAAAATTGCTAAATTCGGGGATACAAACCTATTGTATTGGAAAGTATGAAAAAGATAATATATCCTGGAACATTTGACCCAATTCATTATGGGCACATCGATATTGCAAGAAGAGCATCAAAATTGTTTGATGAGGTATATATGTGCGTATCAGATAATCAATATAAAAATCCCCTTTTTACTCATGAAGAAAGAGTGGAGATGATTGAAGAATGTACAAGCGATCTTAAAAATGTTTCAGCATTCTCCAATCCAAATAATTTAGTAGTAAAGTTTGCACAAGATAAAGGAGCCATTGCTATAATTAGAGGTTTGAGACATGTAAGTGACTTTGAGTTGGAGTTTCAAATGGCAAATGTAAATCATGGATTAAATTCTGAAGTTTCAACAATATTAATGGTTTCAAATGAAAAATTTCTTCACTTAAATTCCAGCATTATCAGAGAGTTGGCAGAATACAATACAGATTTATCAAAATTTGTGCCAAAAAATGTAGAAAAAAGGCTTATGGAAAAGCTTAAAGGAATGTAATGGCAGATAAAATTCAAATTAAAGATGGAAAGTTAATTGTTCCAGACCAACCAATAATTCCATTTATTGAAGGAGATGGTATAGGGCCAGATATATGGGCAGCAGCACAAAGAGTAATTGATGCAGCAGTTGAACATACTTATCATGGAGCTAGAAAAATTGAATGGTTGGAAGTGCTCTGTGGTGAAAAATCATTTAATAAAAATGAAGAATGGCTTCCAGAAGAAACTTTGGAAACTTTACGATCGCATTATGTTGGAATTAAAGGACCATTAACAACTCCAATTGGAGGGGGAATTCGTTCTTTAAATGTTGCATTGAGAAAAGAATTGGATTTGTATGCATGCGTAAGACCTGTCAGATGGTTTCGAGGAACTCCTGCAGCTATTTTAAATCCACAAAGAGTAGATTTTGTATTATTTAGAGAAAATACAGAGGACGTCTATGCTGGTATAGAATTTGAGAACGGTTCGGATGAAGCAAATAAAATCATCGAATTAATGACCGAATTTAATCAATCAGATAAAATAAGATTTCCTGAATCAAGTTCATTTGGAATAAAACCCATTTCAAAGGAAGGATCTATTAGACTATTTGATGCAGCATTAAATTATGCTATTGATAATAATAGAAAATCAGTTACTATTGTTCACAAAGGTAATATCATGAAGTTTACTGAGGGTTATTTTAAAAAATGGACCTATGCTCATGCTGAAGAACAATATGGAGATAAAGTATTTACTTGGGCTCAATACGATAGAATTCAAGAAGAAAAAGGTATTGAAGCGGCAAACGCAGCTCAGAAAAAAGCTATTTTAGATGGAAAAATTATCATCAAAGATGTCATTGCTGATGCTTTTCTTCAACAGATTTTATTAAGACCAAATGAATACGACGTTATTGCAACTATGAATCTTAATGGAGATTATTTATCAGACTCAGCTGCTGCAGCAGTTGGGGGTATTGGAATAGCACCAGGAGCAAACATTAATTATAAATCTGGACATGCAATTTTTGAAGCCACTCATGGTACTGCACCAAAATATGCTGGTCTAGATAAAGTAAATCCGTCCTCAGTAATTCTTTCAGCTGTTATGATGCTGAGCTACATGGGATGGAAAGAAGCTGCCAATTCCATTGAATATGCATTGGAGAAGGCAATTTTTAATAAAAAAGTAACTTATGATTTTCATCGTTTAATGGATAATGCTACTTTATTAAAATGTTCTGAGTTTGGCGATGAGATTATTAGCAAATTCTCATAAGTCATGTTTATCGATTATGCAAAAATTGAGTTGCAAGCAGGCAACGGTGGCAATGGCGCAGTAGCCTTTCGCAGAGAAAAATACATTGATAAAGGCGGTCCCAACGGCGGAGATGGTGGTAGAGGCGGTAACATTATCTTCGAAACCAATCCCAATCTTCACACATTACAGGATATTAGATACAAGAAAATGTATAAGGCTAAAAATGGTCAAGCTGGTGGATCTAATAATCGAACAGGTAAATCTGGAGAAGACTTAATTATTGAAGTTCCTTGCGGAACCATTGTAAAGAATATTGAAAACCAAACTATTATCAAAGATTTGGTCAAGGAAAATGAATCACACATTATTTGTAATGGAGGAAATGGAGGAAAAGGAAATGTTCATTTTAAATCTGCAACTCAACAAACTCCAAGATTTTCTCAAGAAGGTTCAAAAGGAGAGAGTCTACTTGTCGAGCTAGAATTAAAAGTCTTAGCTGATGTTGGATTAGTTGGATTACCAAATGCTGGAAAATCAACACTATTGTCAGTCATGACCACAGCAAAACCGAAAATTGCAGATTATCCATTTACGACATTACAACCTCATTTAGGAATAGTTAAATATGGAGAATACCAATCTTTTGTAATGGCTGATATTCCAGGATTAATTGAAGGTGCTAGTGAAGGTAAAGGACTAGGACATCAATTTTTGAAACATATTGAAAGAAATAAAATTTTACTTTTTATGATTGATGTTGAAGAAAGCAATCCTAGTGATGTTTACAATCAACTTATGGATGAGCTAGTTGGGTTTAATAAAGATCTTCTTAAAAAAGATCGGTTAATTGTTAGAACAAAGATAGATACTGCATCAGAAGATATCGACAACAGATGGAGTTCATTTCCAGAGGAATTCATTGATATTTCATCAGTGTCGAATAAAGGGTTAAATACTTTAAAAGATAAACTTGTATCTTTTCTATCGGCTTCATAGTATTCCTGATGTAAATTTAAAGACTTGGAGAGGTGGCTGAGTGGCTGAAAGCGGCACCCTGCTAAGGTGTTATACTCGTAAGGGTATCGAGGGTTCGAATCCCTCTCTCTCCGCATATGAATTTTTCAATTAAAAAAAGTTTAATTTTTATATTATCGTTTCCGTTTTTACTTTTAGTTTTAATAATTGGAGCTCCATTTAGAATCTTTAGTAAATTACCACCAGTTACAAGATCTATAATTCACAGTCCTTACAGTTTTTGCGTTGAAACATTAAGTCTTATCGAAAATAAAATTGATTTAATTTTTAATATTATTGCAGTCATATTTATTTTTGTTTCAGTTTTTTATATTTTTCATCTCATTTTTTAAGGAGTCATTATGGCATTAACATATTCATCAATGCTGGAATTAGGTTCAAAAATGCCTCATTTTGAGCTTAAAAATGTAATGGATGATAAAATATATGCTTCGACTACTTTATTAAACAAAAAACCCTCATTAATCATGGTTATTTGCAATCACTGTCCCTATGTGATTCATTATCATGAAGAATTGAAGAAAATTAATCATGATTTTGGGGATAATATAGATTTTGTAGCAATAAGCTCAAATGATATCATTAATTATCCGCAAGATGGACCGAAGCAAATGAAGAAGCTTTTTTTAGATCTAGGTTTATCTTTTCCATACTTGTTTGATGAAACCCAAGATATTGCTAAAGCTTTAAAAGCAGAATGTACTCCAGAATTTTATCTTTACGATAATTGTGATATGTTAGTTTACAGAGGAAGAATGGATAATTCATCTCCTGGAAATGAAATTGAAATTTCAGGGAATGACTTAAGAAGTGCTTGCACAAACTTGTTAAATGGAAGTGCTATTTCTTCAAATCAACACCCTTCAATGGGATGTAATATCAAGTGGAAATAATTCCTATTTAAATTTGTCTAAGATACCTCTAATGATATCTCTAATAATAATTAGAATAATCGATAGAATAAACAGACCAATTATTACAATTAATATTATTTCAAGAATTTCAAACATTATAAGTTTGGTGAAGGTTTAAATTGAATTAATTGTTCTGCAGCATAAGCAAACTCAATTAGTTTCTTATCATCCCATTTTGATCCAATAAATGACATTCCAATTGGAAGATTATCAACATATTCAAATGGAATAGTTACATGCGGATACCCTGCCATTGCTGCATAACTACCATTGACCCAAAATTTATATTCAGCAATTGCTTCATCGTCGCCACCCTCATGGTTAATTGCCCATGCAGGACTCCATGAAAGTCCAACCAAAGCTTCAATATCGTACTCTTTGATAAAGCTATCAATTTCATCTCTAGTTTGTAAAACACGTTCAAGAGCAATCAAGTATTCTTTTTTTTGTGATGATGTTTTATTACTATCATAGAAATGACTTTGATCAAAATACTTTAATACTTTATCTTTGTTTTCTTCATTAAAAGCAATTAGTTCATCGAGAGTTTTAAATTCTGAATTTGAGCTTGCTAAATATTGCTCTAAACCAACTTTAAATTCATATAGCAAGACAAGCAACTCTTCCGGACCAGGATATTCTCTTTTATCATCAATATCTACAACAATTGCCCCAGCTTTTTCAAGTACCATTCTGATTTTTGTCAACATAAGTTTTCCATCAGAGTTCATACTACCCGTAGGTAAGAGCCCAAATCTTTTTCCAGCAAGGCTTGAATTATTTAAGTCAGAGGTAAAATTAAAATTAAAATCTTCTGGAATATTAAGAGTTTCAGGATCATTTAAATCAACACCAGAAATTATTTCTAGAATTTTTGCTGCTGAGCTCACAGAATTAGCCATAGGTCCAGCAGTATCTTGAGTAGAAGATATTGGGATGATTCCTGCTCTGCTGACAAGTCCAACTGTTGGCTTTATACCAACAATACCATTAACAGAAGAAGGGCAGCTTACAGAGCCATTAGTTTCAGTACCAATTGCAACATCAACTAATCCGGTAGCAACAACTACACCTGAACCAGAACTTGAACCACAAGGGGTGCGCATTTCTCCATACGGGTTGATAGTTTGACCTCCCATACTTGACCATCCGCTTGTAGAGGAAGAGGAGCGAAAATTAGCCCATTCTGAAAGATTAGTTTTTCCAATAATGAAATAGCCGTTATCAATTAATTTTTGAGCTAAAAATGCATTTTTTTCAGGAAAATTATTTTGCAATGCCAGTGATCCAGCAGTATTAGCAAAGCCTACAACATCTATATTATCTTTTACAGCAATAGGCTTTAAACCTTTCTTTAAATTTTCTTCAATTTGCTCATTAGATAATTTGCTTATATAAATATTATATTTTTGCTCAATATCTATTTTCTTAATTGATTTAGAGCATCCACAAATGAAAAGAATTGCCAAAATAAATATAAAATTTCTCATTTTTTAAAAACTCCCTTTTTTGTAAAGTGTACTTGACATTTAAATTAGTTTAGTTTACTATTATGTAATTTTTTATTTAAAGATATTAAAAAGAAAAAATGACTAAAATAACACATAAAGGGTTATGGTTTGAATATTCTTCATTAAACAAAGAAGATAAAAGTATTTTTAAAAAGATGACCGTTACAGCACTGATTTGTGGATTTTTTATCGGAATCGCAGCAAATAAATCTGATCTTGTAATATGGTCTAATGTAATCCATCCTTGGGCATTTTATGCTATACCACTATTGACATTAATTTTTTTACTTCTCACAATTAAATATTCTTTTGACTTATATGCTAGACAAGATGAATTATTTAGAAAGTATCATGATTTTTCAATGATGTCTGGTTTTATGGGTTTTGCGGTTTTTGGTATAATTTTACATTTTACATCTATTTATGCTGAATTTGAGGTTCAATGGATTGATTATATGTTATGCTCGATTGCAGGAATGATTATTGGTCAACTTTACTTTTATAAAAAGTTTTATCAATAATGAAAAACAATATTAAAAAACTAAGAAATGAAATGAAGATCAGTCAGAAGGATTTGGCTGAATCTTTGAGTGTAAGTAGACAAACTATTAATGCAATTGAAACTGGAAAGTTTGATCCATCGCTTACTCTATCAATCAAGATTACACGCTTTTTCAATAAAAGCTTGGAAGAAATATTTATTATGGAGAAACAGTAAAATGAAAAGGTTAATTTTTTCTAGCTTTTTTCTAGCTTTTATACATGGACAAGAAGTAACAAATGGTGGTTTTGAAACAAATGTTTTTAATAGAAATACTGGACAAAGAATTTATACAGAATACTATGATGAAAAACAAGTAAGAATTAAAATGATTCGTACTGTAAAAGGTAGAATGAATCACGGTCCATATAAAGATTTTTATGAAAGTGGTGCTAAAAGAACAGAAGCAAATTATCGTAATGGTAAATTTGATGGTTTATACACTTTTTATCATGAGAATGGACAGATTTATGTCCAAGTTGAGTATAAGCGAGGAAATTTAAATGGAGACATATCTTTTTTTGACGATAATGGTCAATTAATTGAGGTAGTAAAATACAAAAATGGCAAACCGATAAACAAAGGAAAATAAAATGGAACCAAGAATTAAGCAAGGATGGTTAAGAACTTTAATATTTTTTCCAGTATGGGGTTTTTTCTCAAGCGTAATTGGCACGATAGGTCTTTTTATGTTGATGTTTCTAAATGGAATAGATTTTTCTAACCAGGAAGATACTCAACTTTTTATGAAGCCTATAATGGACGGAGATTTCTCATCACCAATAATGGGTTTTACAATGTTTTTTCAACTTTTAAGTACTACGTTAGCTGTTTTTTTTATGATGAAGTACATTGATAGAAAACCTTTTTCAAGCGTTGGTTTATCTACAGTTAACTTAAAAAATGATATTATCGATGGACTTTGTGCAAGCCTTATTTTAATTGGTGGAACTTTTTTCATATTATGGTTATCTGGAGCAATAATAATTACAGAAAAGGATTTTAATGTATCTATCTTTTTAGTTAGTTTTATTTTACTATTTAACTCTTTTGATCAAGAGTTAATGTTTAGAGGTTATATTTTAAATAACCTAATGGATTCTTTTAAAAATCGATGGGTCGCTTTAGGAGTTTCTTCTATCTTTTTTTCAGTATTACACTTTGGAAATCCAGAATTTTTTAGTTCCTATATTCCATTGTTATCAATGATTTTTGGAGGAACGATTTTGCTTGGTTTAAGTTATACATTTACAAAAAATTTATGGTTTCCTACTTTTTTTCATTTTGGATGGAATTTTTTGCAAGGATTATTTGGATTTGAAATAAGTGGAATTGGCGTTGATTCTTGGAGTATTTATAGTCATACAAATAATGAAAATTTTTCAGATTTAATTACAGGTGGAGCTTTTGGTATTGAAGGATCAATTGTATCTCTTTTTTTAATATTTATTGGTATTTATATTATTTTCAGAAAATATGAAAAAAAATAAACCATTTATTAAAATTGAGCGTAAATGGTCTAAAAGAATTAATCTAATCACTGCAGTCCTATTATTTATTGCTGCAACTTTATTTTATATTAATTCAACTAAAATTCCAGAAGGAATGTTTGAAGATCCTAAAACTGGAAAGCCAATGTTGCTTGGTGAAGTCCTAATTGATGAATTAAAGCAAGAACCTTTTTCAGAATGGTACAATAATGAATTTGATAATTATGAGCTTGATGTTGAGCTTCTAGGCGCCATATTAGATCCTAACCAATATAATTATGAACTTTTTTTAGGAACATGGTGTGGAGATAGCAGAAGAGAAGTGCCAAGATTAGAAAAAATTTTCATTGAACTTGGAATTGATTTTAATAGAATCGCTATCATCACAGTTGATAGAGATAAAGTTAGCCCTGAAAATGAGCAAGAAGGGAAAGATATTCGATATGTCCCCACGCTAATAGTTAAAAATAATAATGTTGAAATTGGAAGGATTGTTGAATCGCCTTCATCAGAATCCGCAACGCTAGAAAGTGATTTATTTGAGATTTCATTGGGAATTCCACCTAAACCAAATTATAGCTTGGATTAAATATGTGGCATTTTATCAAATTTCTTTTATTATCATTAATTACGTTCGGTATTTATCCACTTTATTTCTATGTTACCCGCCAAGAAAAAACGAATGATCTTTTAGAAGAAATTTTAGAGAAGCCTAAAGAGAAATAGTTTTTTCTTTTAAAAAATTCTCTGAAGCTTTGAAAATTAATTCTTTCCTCTCAACTTTTAATCTTTCAAGAGCTCTAGGCATTACAGCTAAGCGAGGATTAGTTTTGAAATATTCAAGATTATTTTTGATAAAAGACCAATAAAGCCCGTCAATAATATCACACCAAGAACCTTTTTTAAAATTACTCATTTTCATTATGTAACTTGATCCACAAATATAAGGTTT
>CACGWZ010000018.1 GCA_902576865.1 uncultured Fidelibacterota bacterium | reverse complement strand
TATTCTCCATTAAGAAATCTAAATAAGGCAATTGGTAGAAGATCGATTGTACTAAAGTTAATGTATAATCAAGATTTTATATCATATCAAGAATACATGGAGCATAATAGTATCGTTCCAGACAATATTTACTATGAAATTCCTAAAGGTAAAGCCCCATATTTTGCAGAACATGTTAGAAGAATTTTAGAACAACAAGATGAACAATTAGGAATCAATATTTACCAAGATGGATTAAAAATACATACTACTCTTGATTATAGATTACAAAAAATTGCTGAAGACTCTGTGATGCAAACTTTGAAAAAGAATCAAGATGAATTTAATCGTCAACTTTTTGCTGATAAGGATAAATTTTCACAACTTGCCTATCTATCAATTTTTGATGCTGACTCTGTTAAGATGATGCTTAATGGTCAAGTTGAATTGTACGAGGAATTACGCAAAGAGCTTCTAGTGCAATGTGCATTTATTGCATTGGATACTAAGACAGGAGAAATTCTTGCAATGATTGGAGGTAGATCAGATTATCCTGATGAATTTAACCGTGCAACCCAAGCATTAAGGCAGCCTGGTTCAGTATTTAAACCATATATTTATACGGCAGCTATTGATAATAATTATCCATTAACCACTCAACTTTTAAATCAACCTGTTGCTTTGTATAGGAACAACGCTAAAGGTGAAAGAGAAAAATGGACGCCAGGAAATTACGACAAGAGCACCGGTGGATTAACTACATTAAGAGAAGGGTTACAAAGATCGCTTAACTTAATTTCTGTAAGAATGGTTCAAGAGCTCGTTCCGCCAAGACAAGTTAAAGATATTGCGCAAAGAATGCAGATAAGTTCACCAATTAGGGCAGTAGATTCAATTGCCCTAGGAACTTCGGAAGTAAGGCCAATTGAAATTGTTGCTTCATATTCAACTTTTGCAAATAAGGGAATCTATTCTTCACCAATGGCTATCACTAGAATAGAGGACAAATATGGAAGAATTATAAAAGAGTATTCGATCGACCAAAAAGAAGTATTAAGTCCTGAAACAGCTTATATGGTGACTAATTTACTACAATCTGTTGTAGATAGCGGAACAGGTGGAAGCTTAAGATGGAAACATAAATTTAGACATCCTGCAGGTGGTAAAACTGGAACTACGCAAAACTTAAGTGATGCTTGGTTTGTTGGATTTACTCCAAATATTACAGCTGGAGTATGGTATGGAATTGATGAATATTCAGTTAGCTTGGGTGATGGTCAATATGGTGGAGTTGCAGCTCTTCCGGCTTGGGCTTTGTTTATGAAAAATGCACACAAAGAATTAAATATTCCTAAAGATAGATTTGAAATGCCTGATGGTGTTGTAGAAATTGAAATTGATTCAGATACTAAACAACTTCCTACAAGTAGAACGAAGAATTTAGAGAAAGAATTCTTTCTGCGATCCAATGTGCCGCAATAAACTAATTTTTTTTGTTTGAAAGTTTTAAAATTACTGTTCCACTCACAAAAAGAATGATATTTGGAAGCCATGAACCTAGTCCAGGATTTATTAGATTCCTATCAGCTAATTGCTCACCCCAAATTAGTAAGATATAATAAACTAAGAAAAAGGCAATGCTCAGACCAGAAGCAATTGTCATTCCTCCATTTCGAACAAGAATCCCAAGTGGTGCACCAACCATCGTAAATAGAACGCATGCTAATGCTAATGTAAATTTTTTATGAATTTCAACTTTAAACTTGTTATTTGTCTTCTCATAATTTTCAATTAAAGTAAACTCATTTTTAAATTGACGCTCATTATTAGTTAGAGATAATATGTATTGTTTATCTTCAATATTAGAAACAGGTGGATTATCAATTAATTCATCTTCATTAGACGAGCTTTCAATTCGCTTTTGTTTTAATTTTGCAACCTCTTTTTCAATACCTTCAAAGTTATTAGCATTGAGATCAGTTATCCCAATTTCTTTTTTTACAATCTCAATGCGTTCATAAATCTTAGAAACTAAAACTTTATTTTTGTTAATTTCATCAATCATTTGCGGCACTCGCATTTCGCGATCTGTACGATTTGATTCAGTGGTACGATTTAACATTAATTCATCCATTGATATCATAATTTGATGTGTTTTGAATTTAATCTTTCTATAATAATCGTAATCTGATAAATCAATTTCATGAATTTCTCCATCAACTAAATCTATTGTAATCATATTACCATCAGAAGATAATGATCCTTGATTAGCGTAGATGGTTGTTTGTTCTGATTTTTGATTTTTACTAAAAATTTTTACATCTTTGAAATCTTTACCATCCATTTCATTTACTATCATGGTATATTGAGGAATCATATCGACAAAATATCCAGGTTCAATCGATAGCTCTGGTTTTTTCTTATAGATATCTCTTGCAAGCAACCGTGCATTATAATTCATTTCAGGAAGAATAAAATTGTTAAAGAGGCACAATCCAATACCAACTAAAGAACTAAATAACATTGCTGGCTTGATTATATTGTAAAGATTTATACCAGCAGACTTTAATGCAGTAATTTCATTTTGTTGGGCCATTCGACCATAAGTCATTACACTGGATATCAATAATGACATAGGAACTGATAGTGCGATAATCCACGCTAGATTTAAATATAAATATTCAAAAATAGTTAGAGCATCCAATCCTTTTCCTAAAAAACGATCAACTGCTCTTATTAAAAATTGTAAAAAAAGTACAGTAGTGATTACTGCAACAGATAGTAAAAATGGGATTAAGGACTGTTCAAATAAATATTTATTTAGTGTTTTCATATGATTTTAAAATTTAACTCTACTTGTGTTAAAACCTAAACTATAATAAGTTCCCATGCTTAAATTGATTAAGCCTTATGGTGACTGTAGCTCAGTTGGTAGAGCCATCGGTTGTGGTCCGATTGGTCGTCGGTTCGAGTCCGATCAGTCACCCAAATTTTCGGGGTGTAGCGTAGTCCGGTTAGCGCACCTGCTTTGGGAGCAGGGGGTCGCAGGTTCAAATCCTGCCACCCCGACAAAATTTGTTAATTAAATCAAATCAACATGAAACATTTAGAACACTCAAAATGGACAGCAATTAAAAAAGTACAAAACTGGCGCCATTATGAAGTATTAAACATCAACAAAAAGAAAAAAATAGTTGAAATGTTTTCTGTTTGTGACAAAAAGATTAAAATTGAGGTATCTTTTAATGATCTTATTGATAATTCTAAGTGGATGAGTGGTTGGATTGAAATTGTCGAAGAAAGTGCTTAATTTTTAATATGTTATCGTATTTAAAATTTTTTTTATTGCCTTTATATCTTTTTTTAATGGCAATATCTTTAATGATTGATGGATGGGTTGGTCTATTAATAGCTTTTTTAGTAGTAACATCAATTGTTATTGGCGAATTGTTTTTTGGAGATGATATTTCTACTCCAAATTATCGATTTCCATTTTTATTAGATTTCTCACTCTTTATGAACGTGCCATTATTTTTAATAGTGCTTTATTTATTTTTAGATAGAGCGTCTTCTGCATTTGAATGGTATTATTTATTATACATTCCAATCTTGGGCTTATTGATGGCTCTTAGTTTGATAAATATTGGACATGAACTGGTTCACAGGACTAGTAAAAAATTTGACTGTGAAGTTGGTAATTGGGCTTTAGCTACAGCATGGAATCCAGCTTTTGCAATTGAGCATGTTTATGGACATCACAAAAATATTGGTATTGTTGAAGAAGACCCAGTAACTGCTACCTATGGAGAGAACCCCTTGACTTTTGCAGTAAAAGCCTTTTTTAAAGAACACTTACATGCATGGGGTATTGAAACCAGACAATTAACTCGTAGAAAACAAAGTATCTTATCTTTCCATAATAGAATTTTAAATGGCTATTTAAGAACTCTGATTGTTTTTGGTCTGATTGGATATTTTTTTAGCTGGCAAGCAATGTTGATTTATATCATGTTGGGTATTGTAGCAAATTATATTTTTCAATTAACGAATTTTATAGAGCATTATGGTCTAGTACGAATTAAAGGAAAGCCAGTACACTATCATCACTCATGGAACTCTAATAACAGAATGACAAGCTATTTAACTTACAATTTAACCAGACACTCTGATCATCATGTACATGCTCAAAAGGAATTTTGGGAATTAAATCCATGCGATAATAAAGGGGTTGTTCTGCCATCTGGTTATTTAACTTACATTCTTCTTTTTACATTTTTTCCTTTTTATGCGAAATCTCAAATGGAACCAAGATTAAAGAATTGGCATCAAAGTTATGCTTCAGACGATGAAAAGTTATTAACTGCTCATTACCTTAATTTTTCTAATTAGGGTATAGAAAATATTTTCCATATATTTTTTGCTTTATGTTATCATCACAATTTTTAATTGATCAAAAACAATGTTGCGGTAATGGATGTATGATGTGTCCATATGAACCACGACATATCAAAGGAAACGAGCTATTACAAAAAAGATGGAATCAATTCAAAAAAAAATCGTATAATACTCCTATGAATGAAATTAATATCCCAATGATAGGTCTTGGAACATGGCTTATCCCAAATGATGAAGCAGAATTAATAACAAAAGATGCAATTAACCTGGGCTATAAACATATAGATACTGCTGAGATATATCGCAACGAGGAAGGAATAGGGAAAGCCATAAAATCTTCATCTATTCCAAGAAATGATATATACATCACAACTAAAATGTGGCCTGGGATGTCAAACCAAGAAGAACCATACCAGAATTTTAATGGTGCAATAAAGGCTTGTGAACAGAGTTTAAAATTTTTACAAGTTGATGAAATAGATTTATATCTTATACATAACCCATTTGCAAAAGAAACTAGACTAGAGCTATGGGAAGCAATGGTAGAACTTAAAAAACAGGGAAAAGTAAAGCACATTGGAGTTTCTAATTATAACGTTCATCACTTAAAAGAAATTGAGGAAGCAGGAATTCATATGCCTTCTGCAAATCAAATTGAGATTCATCCATGGCATGTTGTACCGCAGCCTCTGGCAGAATATATGGACAAAAATGAAATTCTCCCTATCGCATATTCTACATTAGCTCCAATTCCTAATTGGAGAGAAGGTTCAAGATGGAATGGAAAACCAGAAGATATGAAAAGTGGAGCAATGCCTTGCGAGGATATTGCAAATAAATATGGCGTAACTGTTCCACAATTATTTTTAAAATGGGCGATTCAACTTGGATATCCTGTATTACCAAAATCTGTCAAATATGATAGGCTTAAAGAAAATTTAAGCTTAGATCATTTCGAAATTTCAATTGATGATATGACTGCCATTTCAAATATAGCTATTGATGAACAAAAATGTCTGGCTTGGTCAGGAGATTTTGATCCTTTGGAGGTAGATTAATGGGGTACGGATATAATCCTATTGTTGGTGAAAATTGGAGATATAATCCTGAAAAAACCTTCAAAATTAGTAGATCAAAAATTGAACTATTTTTTAATTGTGCTACCTGTTTTTATAAAGACGCAAAGCTTGGTTTAAGAAAACCTCCAATGCCTGGATGGGCAATTAATAGTGCAGTAGATGATTTATTGAAAAAAGAAATGGATTTTTGCAGAACACAAGACCGTCCACATGGAATTTTCAAAGAAAATGGCTTAAATATTAAACCATTTCAACATGAAGATATTGAAAAATGGCAACATACTTTCACTGGTATTCAATATCATGATGAAGAACATAATTTTTTGCTATATGGTGGAGTTGATGATATTATGATTGATGAAAATGGTAAGTTAGTTGTAATTGATTTTAAAGCTACAGCTAAAAAAGCTGATATTTTATCTTACACTGATGTTTATAATAATGGAGAGTCTTATAAAAGGCAGCTAGAAATTTATAGTTGGCTTTTAAAAAAAAATAATTTTGATGTTTCAGATACAGGTTATCTTATGTATTACAACGGAGATGCAAGTAAGCCGCATCTAGGAAGAGAAATGCATTTTAGAAGAACTCTTGTGCCTTTTAAATTAGATACAGAGTGGATAAGTCCACTTATTCAAGACATGTATGATTGTCTTCAGCTTGAAGAAGCACCAGATTATAATCCCGATTGTCCAGACTGTATGTATTTAAAGACAGTTTCTGAGCTCTAATTATTATATCCTGAAGGTTTTTCAAAGATATAAATAATCTCTAGTCCTTCAGATCTAGACATTCCTCCTGGATTTAATCCGAGTTCACCTTCCGGAATCTCATGATTTAGTTCTTCATAATATTCTATCCAGTGAATAAATGGAGTATTTGTACCAGGCACATTAAATGTCATTGGATTTAATTGCATAATTTGTTGATTACTATCCGCAAACTGTAATCCTTCATAAATAATTTCGGAGCAATAATATGAATCATCAGTGATATCAAAAATAAAATCATAAGGTTTTCCAATTAAATTACTTTTGATGTGATTAAGAGCAGTCGGTATAAGTTCTGCATGTTCTTTATTTAGTCTTCCAACAAGAACTTTATTACTTCTATTTAAGAATTCTTCCAAAGTGGTTTCTGTAACAGTTTCTCCAATGGCTTCAGCTAATTTAGTGGTTTTAAGATCAGGTCCTACCTCGGTTATGATGGCACAATGGGATAAATTTGAACCCATATATCCTTGAGTTACAGCTTCAATTGCGTCACATGGTGGTCCACAATCTAAATCTTGAAAGAAAATATCTCCTTCCTGAAAATTGAATGAAGGTTGACGTAACATGAGTGATACGTAAAAAATAAAAAAACCACCCATCGCTAAGGCGAAAAAATGTTTAGCAGACATTACCTAAGTATTATCAACTATTTTAATTTCTCTTCCAGTGTATTCATAGCGATCAGGGTCTGGCCATGCCTTGGATACATCGTGCCAATTATCAGAAGAACCATATTCAGTTTTTCTTCGTTCCATTGCTTCTTGATAGTCTGATTCTGAATTGAACCAAAGCTCTGCCATACCGCAGCATCCATTTTCAATATCTTCTTCAAAGAATGTAAGAACATATTTTTGAGGCTTAAGAACATTAACCATGTGGGGTGCATGAATATTTTCCCAGTGATCAAAGAAATTAGAACGTTTAATTGCCGTTCTATTTTGTATAAAAAGTATTTTTTTAACCATAATTGTCTCCTTACCGTAATAAAGATAACATCTTTTTTTTATTTACAACATCATTATTTGATACTTACATTATTAGTCACGCAATTTTAGGAGATATAAATATGCATAAAAAAACCGCAATAATTTTTTGTTTGTTTTCGATGATTTTTGCTCAGGATAATGTTGAGCTTGAAGAAAATAGACACTTTAATTCATATCAAATTAATTTAGATCGTTTTAAGCAGTTAAATGAGGATATAACAACACCTAATACTTATCGTACAGCTGCAGGTTATCCAGGACATGAATACTGGCAAGTAAGAGCAGACTATGATATGAAACTTAGGATTGATGACAATAAGCAAAGACTTTATGGAGAAGAAACTGTTACGTTCTACAATAATTCTCCAGATGCATTGAATTATTTATGGATGGAGCTAACACAAAATGTTAGAGCTTTAGATTCAGACTCGTACAAAATTCAATCTACTGGTGACCTTTCGGCGCAAAGAGGAAATGAAAAAATGGTCATTGGAAGTACAGTTTCATCAAGAACATTAGAAAACTTTTATCGTGATTTTGATGGCGGTTTCAAAATTATGTATGTCAAAGATGAAAAAAATAAAAATGTTCCATACACTATTAATAAAACCATGATGCGTATAGATGTTCCCGAACCAATTAAAGCTGGAGAAACTTATACTTTTAAGATTAAATGGTGGTACAATATTAACGATCATATAAGAGATGGTGGTAGATCAGGCTATGAATATTTTGAGGATGACGATAACTACATCTACACCATAGCACAATTCTTTCCAAGAATGTGTATGTATAATGATGTTTATGGCTGGCAAAATAAACAATTTTTAGGTAGGGGTGAATTCACATTAATATTTGGTGATTATGACGTAAAAATTACAGTACCTGAAGATTTTGTTGTCGGAGCTACCGGGGCACTTCAGAATCCTGATGAAGTTCTTTCTGATGAGCAAATTAAAAGACTTGAAAAAGCTAAGAAATCAAAAGAGCCCGTATTAATTGTTACAGTTGATGAAGCTCTTGAGAATCTTGAAACAAAAACTAGTAGACAAAAAACATGGCACTTTAAAGCAGAAAACGTAAGAGACTATGCATTTGCTGCTTCGAGAAGATATATTTGGGATGCCATGGGTGTACAAGTTGGAGATAATACGGTAATGGCTATGTCTTACTATCCTGATGAAGCAAATCCTTTATGGGGACAATACTCAACAAAAGCTGTTGCACATACTGTTGATTTTTATTCAAAGTATACATTTGATTATCCTTATCCCGTTGCTATTTCAGCACATATCGATCGTATGGGGATGGAATATCCAATGGTGTCGTTCAATGGATACCGACCAGAAGAAGATGGCACATACTCTGAAAGAACTAAAAGAGGATTAATTGGTGTAATCATTCATGAGGTTGGACACTTCTGGTTTCCTATGATTGTTAATTCAGATGAAAGACAGTGGACATGGATGGATGAAGGTCTTAATTCCTTTATGGATGATTTAGCAGGAAGAGCGTGGGATTCAGAGCTGTTTCACCCGAGAAATAATCAAGATTATATTGTGAGATATATGCGAGGAAATAAGTCAAATATAATGCCTATAATGACAAACTCTGAGTCAATTTATCAATTTGGTGCTAATGCTTATGGAAAGCCTACAGTGGCATTAAATATTTTAAGAGATACTATTATGGGAAGAGAATTATTTGATTTTGCTTTCAAAGAATATTCTAGAACATGGATGTTTAAACATCCAACGCCATCTGATTTTTTCAGAATAATGGAAAATGCATCTGGAGTTGATTTAGATTGGTTTTGGAGAGGATGGTTTTTCACCAATGACCATGTAGATCTATCTATCGAAGAGGTTGAGTGGTTCCAGTTAGAGCTTGATCCAAAAAATAAGAGAGCAGCAGAGAAGAAAGATAAAGAAGATAAAAAATACTATGCTGCAATGTTAGATGAGAAAGATATCAAACAAACAGTGACAGACAAAGATCCAAAAACTCGTGACTTCTATGATTCTTATGATGAGTTTTCTGATCTTACAGATTCTAGTGAACGAAGAAGATATGAAACAATGCTCGAAGATGCTGATATTTCAGATGAACTAAAAGCAACAATTTTAGAAAGAATGAGTGGAAAGAGTCAGTATGAGCAATTATTAGATGAGTTATCTGATAATGAAAGAAGATTAGCAAAACGTAATGATCATTTTTATAAAATTAAGTTTAAAAATATTGGCGGATTAGTAATGCCATTAATTATTGAAATGACTTACGAAGATGGAACAACTGATGTTACCAGAATCCCCGTAGAAATTTGGAGGTTTAATAGGCCAGAAGTATCTAAGGTGTTTAAAACTGAAAAGAAGGTTGTAAGCTTTACATTGGATCCTTTTAGAGAAACTGCTGATACATACAGAGATAATAATCATTGGCCACCAAAGAATGAGCCAACTTTATTTGATATTTATAAGTATGATAGTTCGTCATGGTATGGTGGATCCAATCCAATGCAAAGAGCTAAACAAAACTATTCTAAGTAATATTATGATGATAAAATAATGTATAAATTATTTGTTCAAATAATTTTATTGCACTCGGTTGTTTTTAGTCACCAGTTTTTTTTGACAACAACTGAGGTTCGCTTAAGTGATAATCAAAAAAGTTTAGAGATAACTATTCAAACTTTTACCCATGATGTAGAAGCGTTATTAAAGAATGCTGATTTTAATCTAGCCAATTTAGGTTCTGCACGTGAAAACAAAGATATTGATGATTATCTAATAGACTACCTTTCAGATAATTTTACTATACAGGATCATTATTGGAAATATCTTGGAAAGAAAATTGATGGAGATTTCACTCTATTTTTTCTAGAAATTGATAGATTTAATTCATCATCTAATGTTGCCATATTTAATACAATATTTATGGATATGTATCAAAAACAACAAAACATCATAAATGTTTATGGAACGAAGAATGTTCAGTCTTCTACTATGACTGTTGAAGAACCAGCA
Organism: uncultured Fidelibacterota bacterium; assembly: GCA_902576865.1. GTDB lineage: Bacteria > Fidelibacterota > Marinisomatia > Marinisomatales > Marinisomataceae > Marinisoma. Next base: position 64 of record CACGWZ010000018.1, on the reverse strand, counting down.
TTTAAGTTTGAGCTTTAACAGTCACTTGATTTGCAACATACCATATGTATATTCCGCTGAACAT
>CACGWZ010000017.1 GCA_902576865.1 uncultured Fidelibacterota bacterium | reverse complement strand
TAAAAGTAATATTTTTGTAAAAAATTTAGAAATTGCTTCCCATGTTGCTAATGATTTACTTAAAGATTGTAACGTTCCTGGCTTGAACGATGATTCATTAATTAATTGTTTAGAAAGTTTCGAAATGCCTCCAGGAAGAGGAGAAATCATATCATTAAATAAGATTAAAATTATTGATGATTCATATAATGCGAATCCAGAATCTGTCAGAGCGGCTTTAGATCACCTGAATGGTTTCCAAGAATGTAGAAAATTTTTTGTTTTTGGGGATATGAAAGAGCTTGGTAATAATGAAGAGAGCTATCATACAGAAGTTGGTGAATATGCAGTTGGAAAAGCAGATATTTTACTTACAGTTGGCAAGTTGGCTAAAAATGCACAATCTAATAGTAATAACTTTGCATTAAGCTTACATTTCAATGATAATTTTTCTTTATTAGAAAAGTTAAATGAACTTTTAACAGATGGAGACATTGTTTTGATTAAGGGGTCCAGAAGTATGCAGCTTGATCAATTAATTAATGAATTAAAAAATGTTAAATGAATTATTATTACCACTAAGAGAATATTTTGGTTTCTTAAATCTTTTTGAATACATCACTTTTAGAGCTGGTGCAAGTGCGATTCTTGCTCTATTAATTAGTTTTATTTTTGGACCTTTCGTAGTAAAAAAATTAATAAATCTTCAGATAGGTGAATCTATTAGAGATCATGGTCCAGATTCTCATAAAGAAAAACAGGGTACTCCTACTATGGGAGGAGTATTGATCATTCTTTCTACAATTATCCCTACCATCCTATTAGCAGATTTAAATAATTTATTCATTCAAATAATTTGTATTTCAATGATTTGGATGGGGTTAATTGGTTTTTATGATGATTATTTGAAAGTTGTAAAGAAAAGAAAAGATGGTTTGAGCGGAAGATATAAATTGCTAGCTCAAACTATTCTTGGGGTGTTCATTTCATACATTCTTATAAGTTCAAATGTATATGGGGACTATACTCTTTTAACTTTTGTTCCTTTCTTGAAGAATGTTTCCATTAATTTCTTTTATCCAATTATCTATGCTATCTTTATTATTTTGGTTGTTTCTGCTACCTCAAATGCAGTCAATCTTACCGATGGGCTTGATGGGTTAGCCGCCGGATTGTTAGCTATTTCTGTAAGCGTTTTTGGTGTAATTGCATATATTTCTGGAAGAGTTGATTTTACCGACTATTTATATATCGCTTATTTACCATTAGCTAGTGAACTTACAATCTTTGCAACCGCGTTTTTTGGAGGCTGTCTTGGTTTCTTATGGTTTAATACAAAGCCTGCAGAGATTTTTATGGGAGATGTAGGATCTTTATCAACTGGAGCTGCTTTGGGAACGTTAGCAATTCTTCTTAAGAAAGAAGTACTACTATTAATAGTTGGAGGAGTTTTTGTTATCGAAACCTTATCTGTTATCATTCAGGTATTGTATTTTAGATATACAAAAAACAAATACGGTACTGGTAAGAAATTCTTTCTAATGGCGCCAATTCATCATCATTTTGAGTTGAAAGGTTGGCCCGAATCAAGAGTTGTAACAAGATTTTGGATTATAGGAATACTTTTTGCTTTAATGTCTTTGACTACTTTCAAAGTAAGATAACATGAGAAGAAAAACTTTAAGTGTTAAAATAGGTAAGGTCTTTATTGGTAGTGATCATAGTATCAAAACCCAATCTATGACAACAGCGTCAACTATGGATACCGATCGAAGTGTTAATGAAGCCATAAGGATCATTCAGGCAGGTGGAAAGCTAGTTAGATTTACCGCTCCGAATATCAATGAAGCAAAAAATTTGTTAAATATTAAAAATACTTTGGTTGCAAAAGGTTATGAAGATCCTCTAGTTGCTGATATACATTTTACTCCAAATGCTGCATTAGAAGCTTCAAAAATAGTAGAAAAAGTGAGAATTAATCCTGGAAACTATGTTGATAAGAAAAAATTTGAAGTTAAAGAATATGATGATGAATCGTATCAAGATGAGCTTTTAAAAATTAAAGAGAAATTTATTCCTTTAATTAATTCTTGTAAAGAAAATGGAGTAGCTATGAGAATTGGTACTAATCATGGATCATTATCTGATCGAATAATGAATAGATATGGCGATACTCCATTAGGTATGGTTGAATCAGCAATGGAGTTTTTAAGGATTTGTAAAGAAAATGACTATGATCAAATTATTTTGTCGATGAAATCAAGTAATCCAATTGTAATGATTCATGCATATAGGTTGCTGGTTAAATCTATGGAAAATGAAAACATGCATTATCCGCTTCATTTAGGAGTTACTGAAGCAGGAGATGGACTTGATGGAAGGATTAAGTCTGCATTAGGTATAGGAACCCTATTAACTGAAGGTATAGGAGATACTATTCGAGTGTCATTAACCGAAGATCCGGAGTTTGAAATTCCTGCAGCAGAAAAAATTCTTGAAAGAATAGATAATATTTCAAAAAAAGTAAGACTCAAAAATACTGATAAAAGAGCTTTTTCATTTTTTAAAAGAGAAACTGAATCTATCAAAAATATTGGAGAGAAAAATCCACCCATTGTAATTTCAAATAGTTTAAATGATTTTGAAGGGAATGTTCCAGATTATTTATTTATAGATAATCTCGATAATCTTAATGACTCAAAAAAATATATTATTGATGGCAAAGATTGGAATGAAAATCTTTCAAAAAATATTTTTCCTTATTTTAATTCTTTAAAAGATTTTAGAAAGTCTGAATCTGTTTCAAATACTTTGAATTTTGTTGAGATTGAATTAACAAAAATAACTAACACTATTACACAAACGTTCTCAAATAATGTTGTAATAGTTTTGAATGTTGATAATGCTATTAGGAATGATATCTTGAGTGCTTTTAATTTTTTGGAAGAAAAACTAATAAAAATTCCAATTATTTTAAAAGGTAGTTATCAAAGTTCAGACTTCGAGAAAGTTGCAATAGATGCCTCAATCGATATAGGTTCAATTTTGTTGGAGGGGATGGGAAATGGAATATGGATTAAAACAAAAGATTTTGATTCAAAAATAAACGAACTATCATTTTTGATTTTACAAAATACTAGAACCAGAATATTTAAAACTGACTATATATCATGTCCTTCATGTGGAAGAACAAAATTTGATTTACAAGAAACCACAGCTTTAGTCAAAGAGCATACAAACCATTTAAAAGGACTAAAGATTTCAGTTATGGGCTGTATTGTTAACGGACCTGGAGAGATGGCAGATGCGGATTATGGTTATGTAGGTTCTGGAGACGGGGTTATATCATTATATAAGGGCAAAGAATTAGTTAAAAGAAATATTTCAAGTGAGCATGCTGTTGATGAATTGATACAGTTAATTCAAGAAAATGATGATTGGGTTGATCCTAAAAATTAACTTACATTGCTTGAACAATTAAACTTTTATGTGTAAAGTCCTTTCATGGGATTAGAAAACTATATACCAGCAAATTTATTACTTTGGATTGAACCAATTATTACAATCTTTTTAGGGATTATTTTAGGTCTTTTTTTCAAGAAATTTCTTGTTTCTAGATTAATTTCTCTTTCAGAGAAAAACAATTGGCAAAGTGATGATGTATTTATAAATGCAATTAATTCTGTGATTGTATTTTGGTTCTTTTTAGCTTTTTCGTCGATAGCTGTTGGAAATTCAGATCTTCCTGGTCCTGAAGATATTTATCAAAAGATTATATCAGCCTTTTTAATTATTTCTATTAGTTTGACTGCTTCAAGGGTTGTTTTGGGACTGCTTGATATTTGGTCTCAAACAAATAAATCTCTTCCTTCAACAGGTATTTTTAAAGGTTTAACAAATGTTGCAATCTTTTCTATTGGCATATTATTTATTCTTCAATCTTTCGGCATTTCAATTACACCATTAATTACTGCTCTTGGTGTTGGAGGTTTAGCAGTATCACTAGCATTAAAAGATACATTATCTGATTTATTTGGAGGAATTAATATTCTTTTGAGCAAAACAATGCAAGAAGGTGATTATGTTCAGCTCGATAACGGATACCAAGGTTATGTTGAAAACGTTGGCTGGAGATATACTACAATTCGTGAGAGAGCTAATAATATAATTTCTATTCCTAATTCTGTTCTTTCAGGCTCAATATCTAAAAACTTTTCTTCAATGGATTCTGCTTTCAGAGTTCCTATTCAAATTGGAGTTTCATATGATAGTGATCTCGATCATGTTGAGAAAGTTGCTTTAGAAGTAGCTAATGAAATATATGATGAGTTAGATTGTGTCAGTAAATCTTATAAACCAGTTATAAGATTCAGGGAATTTGCGGATTCAAGTATTAATTTTTTCATTTATTTCCAAGGAAAAAACTTTGGAGATCATAACACTATTCTTAATAGTTATATAAAAAAGCTTCATAAAAAGTTTAAAGAGGAAAAAATTGATATTCCTTATCCAATTAGAACTCTTATTCATCAGAATGAAATTAAGGATTAAAGCTTTTAACGAAAGGGCTAAAGAGCTTTATGAAAATCATTCTCATTTTCATTCCGGTGATGCAGGGTTAGATTTATTTGTTATAGAAGATCAAATCATTCCAGCAAAAAGCACAACACCAATTCCGTTACAAATAGCTTGCGAAAATTTAGATAATAAGGCGTACTATTTATTTCCTAGATCTAGTATTTCTAAAACTCCATTGAGACTTGCTAATTCTATTGGTCTTATTGATGGCGGCTATAGGGGCGAGCTGATAGGTATGGTTGATAATATTTATGATAAAGATTTTCATGTCAAAAGAGGAGAGAGATATTTTCAATTAGTTGCAGTTGATAGTTCACCAATTGATTTTGAACTGGTTGAAGAATTATCTGAATCTAGCCGAGGAGAGGGTGGATTTGGTAGCACAGGCAGATAATTAATATTTTATTTGTTATTCTAGATACTAAATTTTAAAATTACCGTGCAAAAATAAGTAATTATGACATTTTTGCATAAAAAATAGTTAAAATGCTAATTGGCACATTTTTTGCATTAATAACTAGTGATTATTAAACAAATAAAAGGATGAAACAATGTCTTTAAAAATTAAACCGCTTGAAGATAGAGTAGTTGTAGAAGCAATGGCTGCTGATGAAACAACAGCCAGTGGAATTATACTTCCTGATACTGCTCAAGAAAAACCTCAACAAGGTACTGTGGTTGTGGTAGGTAAAGGAAAAAATAATGAAGATGGTACTACAAGTAAAATGACTGTTAAGGCAGGGGATGTAGTATTATATGGTAAATATTCAGGTACAGAAATCACATATGAAGGCAAAGATTTGCTTATCATGAGAGAGAGTGATATTCTGGCAATTTTATAGGAGGAATAAATGGCTAAAGATATCGCATATGATACAGAAGCAAGAGGAGCCCTTAAAAAGGGCGTTGATAAGCTTGCGAATGCTGTTAAAGTTACCTTAGGTCCAAAAGGTAGAAATGTAGTAATAGAAAGAAAATTTGGATCACCACTTGTAACGAAAGATGGTGTTTCAGTCGCAAAAGAAATTGATTTAGAAAATCAACTTGAAAATGTAGGTGCTCAAATGGTAAGAGAAGTAGCATCTAAGACATCGGACGTTGCGGGTGATGGAACAACAACAGCAACAGTTTTAGCTCAATCAATTATTTCTGAAGGGTTAAAAAATGTCACTGCAGGAGCTAACCCAATGGAAATTAAAAAAGGAATAGATTTGGCGAAAGATAGTGTAGTTAAATCTATCTCAAAACTATCTAAAGATATTCCTGATTCAAAGCAGATAGCTCAAGTAGCAACAATTTCTGCAAATGACGATCATGAGATTGGTTCAAAAATTGCTGAAGCAATGGATAAGGTTGGTAAAGATGGTGTTATTACTGTTGAGGAATCTAAAACTGCTGAAACTTATTTAGAATTTGTAGAGGGTATGCAATTTGATAGAGGATATTTATCTCCATATTTTGTAACAAATTCTGATTCAATGGAAGCTGATTTAGACGATCCTTTTGTTTTAGTTCATGATAAAAAAATTAGCAATATGAAAGATTTATTACCTCTTCTTGAAAAAGTAGTTCAGGCAGGTAAACCAATCTTAATTATTGCTGAAGATATTGAAGGTGAAGCATTAGCTACCTTAGTAGTTAATAAATTGAGAGGAACTTTTAAAGTTTTAGCAGTAAAAGCTCCTGGATTCGGTGATAGAAGAAAAGCTATGCTAGAAGACATTGCTATCCTAACTGGTGCAACTGTTATTTCAGAAGAGCAAGGTTACAAACTTGAAAGCGCATCACTTGATTATCTAGGAACATGTAAAAAAGTTGTAAGTGACAAAGATAACACAACTATTGTTGATGGAAGCGGAGATAAATCTGCAATTGATGCTAGAGTCAATGAAATTAAAGTTCAAATTGAAAAATCTTCATCTGACTATGATAAAGAAAAGATGCAAGAAAGATTAGCTAAGCTTTCAGGAGGAGTTGCCGTTCTTAATGTTGGAGCAGCAACTGAAGTTGAAATGAAAGAAAAGAAAGCTAGAGTTGATGATGCATTGCATGCAACAAGAGCAGCTGTTGAAGAAGGTATCGTTCCAGGTGGTGGTGTTGCATTACTTAGAGCTAGTTTAGACTTAGCAAAAGTAAAAGCATCTGTTTCTGAGCAAGTTGGAGTTGATATTATGAAACGTGCTCTAGAAGGTCCCATTAGACAAATTTGTTCTAATGCAGGAGTTGAAGCTTCAATTGTAGTTCAAAAAGTTCTTGAAGGTAAGAATGATTTTGGATATGATGCACGTCAAGATGAATACGTTAATATGTTCAAAGCTGGAATTATTGATCCAGCTAAGGTAGCAAGAGTTGCAGTTGAAAATGCTGCTTCAATTTCAGGTTTATTATTAACTACTGAAGCTGCTATTACTGAACAGCCAGAAGAACATGATCATTCACCAATGCCAGGCGGTGCTCCAGATATGGGCATGGGTGGCATGGGTGGTATGATGTAATTGATTTTTCTGTTAAGTATGAAAATAAAATACAAAAAACCCTCTATATTGAGGGTTTTTTGTTTGTAAAATAGTATTATGTTTAAAAATAAAGTTTATTTATCCATTGGATCAAATATCGGAGATAAAGAATCAAATATTGCCTCATCTATTGCGATGCTGGGTTCTTATGTCGAAATTTCAAAAATAAGATCTTCATCATTTTACAAAACAGAACCTCTTTACAATGAAAATCAACCATTTTTTCTTAATATTGTTTTAGAGCTTGAAACGACTTTAACTGCTTTTCAACTTTTAGATAAAATTCATGAAATCGAAAAAATGTTAGGAAGAGAAGAAAAAAGACAAAAAAATCAACCTCGAATAATTGATATTGATATAATAATCTTTAAAGATAGTTTTATAGATACTCCTGATTTACAAGTACCACATCCAGGAGCTCTATTAAGAAAATTTGTTTTGATTCCACTAGCAGAACTTGTTTCAGATGAAATTTTTCCAAAAACTAATATTAAAATTGTTGATTTACTTGAAAAGTGTCCTGATACTTCAGTAGTTCAAAAATATATTATTGATAAGAAAGCATGAAAGAATTAGATATATATATTGCAATTGAAGGACCAATAGGAGTTGGTAAAACAAGTCTTGCTAAGCTTATTGCAGATAAATTAAACGCTAGGAAAGTTTTTGAAAAATTTGAGGAAAATCCTTTTCTAAAAGATTTTTATGATGACCCGGAATCTAATGCATTCCAGACGCAAATTTTTTTCCTTTTACAAAGATATCAGCAGCAACAAAAAGATATAAGACAATTAGATTTATATCAAAAAGGAGTAGTCACTGACTATATGTTTGAAAAAGATAGATTATTTGCTGATTTTACTCTTAATTCTGAAGCGGAGTATGAGCTTTATTCGCACGTTGCTGATATTTTGGAGAAAGATATTGTTAAGCCTGATTTAGTTGTGTATTTACAAGCAGATACTCCTAGACTTATGAAGAATATAAAAAAAAGAGGTAGAGATTTTGAGAAACATGTTACACAAGATTATATCAATCAAGTTAATGAACGCTACCAAGAATTTTTTGTCAATTATGAAGAAGGTCCATTATTAATTATAAATACAAATAATATAGATTTTGTAGAAAATTCAGAGGATTTTGATAATCTACTCAATGAAATTCATCAGCCTCATCAAGGCATAAAATATTTTAATCCATCGTAATATGTTAAAATACATTATTGCAATAGCAGTCTTATGGTTTTTATACAGGATTTCAACTAAAAAAGATGAAAAAATTGTTGTAAAAAAAGATACAAAAATTGATTTAAAAAAAGTAAAGGATGCCGAATTTGAAGATAATGAATAGAGCTATAATTTTACTAATATCCTTTCTAATGATGGGTTCATTGAATGCGCAAGACAAGGTACAAAATATAAATTTTCTCTTTGCAAATAATGGATATGGATTTGGGTATGAATATGAAAAGTTTCAAAAATCAAACGTTTCAATTGGTTTAGATTTAAGGTTTTATGATGTTAGGAATGATGAATATCCAATATATGATCCTTTTTATAATCAGTTCACAGTTGCAGGAGAAAAAGATATTTTACTTTTTCCTTTATTTTTTAGAACAAACTATTATTTATTTGACGGTCAGATAGCTAATAGTTTTAGGCCGTATATAACTTTTTCTATTGGACCTTTCATCGCTGTTGATGGAGATGAAACTATCTCAAGTTTTTCAAAAAAATGGAGAAGTACCGAATCACAAACTAACTTAGGTGCCTCTTTAGGTTTTGGTGTTAATTTTTCTCAACCTTCAGGAAATACACTATCTCTTGGATTAGGTTATGATCACTTGAGTGTTGATAAACCAATTCATTCAAAAGATGATTTTGGAGGAGGTTATCTATTTCTAAAGTACCAAATAAATCGTGAGTAATTTTTCTTTAATAAATCAACAAAATATTAAGAATTCAACATTTGTTCTTGATGAAAAAGAATCACATCATGTTATTTCTGTACTTAGGTTAAAAGAGAACGACCAATTAACCTTAACAGATGGAAAAGGTACCATATATAAAGCAATTATAGATAAAGCTCATAAAAAGGCTGTTAAAGGTGAAATTTTGAGCAAGGAGTATTTTAAACAAGATAGAAATTTTAAAATACATCTTGCACTACCTTTAATTAAAAATAATAGATTTAAAATAGCTTTAGAAAAATCTGTTGAGCTAGGAATTGATGAATTGACTCCAATCAAATTTGATAAATCGGTTAAATCTTCAATAAACCATGATAAGCTTTTATCTTTAATTCATTCAGCATGCAAACAAAGCATGAGGGCTTATTTTCCTAAGTTAAATAAAGTAAAAAATTTTACTGAATGGCATGATAATCAGTCAATTAATATTGTATCTTTGATAGATGCTGAGAAAACTATTGTTGGGCAATTAAATAAAATTAAAGGTACATCTAAAAATAAAAAAATTAATTTAATAGTAGGTCCTGAAGGTGATTTTTCTGACAATGAAAAAAAAATTATAAATGAAAAAAATTTCATTAAAATTAATCTTGGTAGAACTATATTAAGGACTGAAACTGCTATAGTTTCTTTGATATCAATCATAAATGAATTATTGATAAATAATGACTAAAACAATTTTCGAAAAAATAATTTTAAGGGAAATACCTGCTAATATTCATTACGAAGATGATGATATAATTATAATTGACGATATTAATCCAGTAGCACCTGTACATCTTTTGATCATTCCAAAAAAGAAAATTGAGACTTTAAATGATTTAAATGACGTAGACGCTGAATTAATTAGCAATATGTTTCAAGCAGCCAAAAAAATGGCAACTAAATTAGGTATAGATAAATCAGGTTATAGGACTATTTTTAATTGTAATGAAGATGGAGGCCAAACAGTTTACCACATTCATCTACATTTAATTGGAGGCAGATCTTTAGCTTGGCCTCCAGGATAATAAATAATGCATATTTCAAAATTAGAAATTTTTGGTTTTAAGTCTTTTGCAAAAAAAGAAACCGTTCTATTTAATTCTGGAATTACAGGAATTGTTGGCCCTAATGGTTGTGGTAAAACAAATATTGTTGACGCAATAAGATGGGTTTTAGGCGAGCAAAAAACTAAAAGATTAAGAAGTTCAAAAATGGAAGATGTGATTTTTAATGGCGCTTCTAATGTAAAGCCATTAGGTCTATGTGAGGTATTTTTAACAATTGAAAATAATAAAGGATTATTACCAGTTGAATATTCAGAAGTTGAAATTGGAAGAAGATTATATAGATCTGGTGAAAGTGAATATTTCATAAATAGAAACAACTGTAGATTGAAAGATATCTCAAATCTTTTTGTTGATACTGGATTAACCTCAGATGCATACTCTGTAATTGAATTAAATATGATAGAGCAAATATTATCTGACAAAGATGATAGCAGAAGGCAAATGTTTGAAGAAGCTGCCGGAGTAAATAAATATAAAGCCAAGAGAAGATCTGCTATGAAAAAGTTTGATTTGAACTCAAGAGATTTAGAGAGAATTGATGATATTATTGTAGAGATTGAAATTCAAGTAAAAGGACTAGATTTACAATTAAAAAGATTTAAAAGACATGAAAAGCTTACAGGTGAATTGAAAGATTTAGAATTAGATTTAGCTTCAGCAAGAATAAATGATCTTAACAATATTATTACACCTCTTGAGGAGATGTTAAAGAAAAAGAATAAGGTTTTACAAAAAAATACTTCTAAAAAAGAAGTTGAAAGTGTTGAATTTGACAATTCAAGAAATGAATATTTAAAAGAAAAAGAATCTCTTTCAAAAATGAAAGCTAAAGTTGACAAGCTTACGGAAAAGCTTCTTTCAGAAATTCAAGAAAAGAATCAAGAATCATCAAAGGGCGTTGGATTGCTTGAGGATGAACTTCAAAAAAAGATTAATCAACTTAATCAGTTTGACAAAGATTATATTAAAATTGTATCCAATCAAGATGTAACTAAAAGCTTATCAGATGAAAGTAGGAAAAAATTCAAAAATAAAAATTACACTGTGATTGAAACAGATAAAAAATATGAAAAACTTAAAGCAAGCATTCAAGATTATAAGGATAAAATAGATAAATATAGAAAAGAACAAGAATTTGATTTTTCAAAAATGGATGAATCCATTAAAAAAATTCAAGACCAGATAAATTCAAATAATCTTGAATTGGAAAAAAAAGAAAATGATGTGAATAAGGCATTTATTAAAATGGAGTCAATTAGAGCAAAGCTTGATTCAGACAAATTCAGTAAAGATGACCTTTTTTATGAAATAAAAGAAGCTGAAATGAAAATTGCAGAATCAAAAATTAAAAAAACCCAAATTGAACAAAATATTATTGAAAAATTTGGAAATGATATTGTTTTAAGTGATTTGAAGGAATATAACATTTCTGATATGGTTTTTAGGTTGGAGAAAATAAAAAGAAGCATAGATTCTATTGGTCCAATCAATTGGGCAGTCAAAGATGAGCATGAAGAAAAAACCAAAAGATTGAATAATCTAATTCAGCAGAGAACTGATTTAATTGATGCTGAAAATAATTTAAAAGAAGCTATTAAAAAAATCGATCTTGTTGCCCAAGATCAATTTTTAGATACTTATGATAGAGTAAAAGAAAATTTTGAAAAAATGTTTACAGTATTTTTCAATGGAGGTAAAGGTACTCTTGAATTATCTGACACTAATAATCCCCTAAATTCAGATATAAATATTTTTGCACAGCCTCCTGGAAAAAGAAATAATTCCCTGAAAATGTTATCAGCCGGAGAAAAGTCCTTAACTGCAATTGCATTACTTTTTTCTATTTATCAGTATAAGCCAAGCCCGTTTTGTATTTTAGATGAAATTGATGCACCACTCGATGATATAAATATTATAAAGTTTACTGATGTTATAAAAAATTACAGTAAAACTACCCAATTTATTATGGTAACTCACAATAAATTGACAATGGAATCAGCAGATTGTATTTATGGCGTAACATCTGGAAAACAAGGAATTTCAAAACTTATGTCCGTTGATTTTTCATAAAATAAATCATTTGTAGTATTCATTACTTTTAAACAAATTACGCCTGTTTTAATAACAAAATAAATAAAGAGAAAAATAGTTTATGGCAACAAAAATTAGACTTAAACGAATTGGTCGTAGAAATAGACCTTTTTACAGAATTATAATTATTGATTCAAGAAAAAGAAGAGACGGCTCTGCAATTGAGCAAGTTGGTTGGTACAACCCGATTGAAAGCAATAAAGAGAAAAATTATGTCCTTAAAGAAGATAGAATTTTAGAATGGTTAAAACTTGGAGCACAAGTTACAGATCCTGTTAACAAGTTAATGAAGAGATCAGGATTGGCACACAGATGGCATTTAATGAAACAGGGATTATCTGAAAAAGAAATTGAGAAAGCTGTTGAAGAATGGAAAAAAGAAAGAGAAAAGGTAATTCAAGATAGAATTATAGCAAATAAGGAAAAAAAAGAAAAATTAAAAGCTAAGAAAGCTGCTGCTAAAGTTGCCGAAGAAACTCCAGCAGAAGAACCTGTTGAGGAAGCACCAGCTGAAGAAGAAGCTGAAGAAGCACCAGCAGAAGAAGTAGCTGAAGAAGCACATGCAGAGGAAGAAACTCCAGCTGAAGAA
>CACGWZ010000016.1 GCA_902576865.1 uncultured Fidelibacterota bacterium | reverse complement strand
TAAATCAAATTGTAAATCCTCTTACGCTCTTGATTGGATTTTTAGCATCATACTACTTGCTCGGTACAAAACTATCCATTTTGATACCAACATTAACTTCTGCTGTTATTGGTTTAATCTTTATCGTAAAATTTTTGAGAAATTTTTCACAAATTAGTCTTAAGAATATTATTAATTCTAAAGTAGATAAAGAAATTTTAAGATTTTCTATACCATTAATGTTTGTTTCAGCGATTGGCATTATAATGCATTGGGTTGATATAGTAATGTTAGGAGTTTTATCTAGTGCTATTGATGTTGGAATGTATCATCCTATAGATCGAACTGCTGGATTAGTTAGAATGATTTTATTTGCTTTTGCTGGAATTTTTGCACCAATATTTTCTGAACATTATTTCAATAATAATATTCCAGGAATGAAAGAATCTTATCAATCTTCCTCAAAGTATATTTTAATGTTTTCTTTGCCAGTATTTATATTTTTATTTGTTTTTGCAAGCCCAATGTTATTGCTATTTGGTTCAGAATTTGATAATGCTTTTGCGTTAAAAATTCTATTAACTGGAATTTTCATTCAAACAATTTTTGGTTTGGGTTCATCAACACTTTCTATGAGTGGAAATACATCAATTAATTTAATTAATGTTTCAATCGCCCTAATTTTGAATATTTCATTGAATTATATTTTAATCCCTTTATATGGCATAGTAGGCGCAGCTTTATCGACGGCGATAGCTCTATTTATTCTGAGTATCCTAAGATTTATTGAAAATATAGTTTTAATGAAATTGAATTTGTTTTCAACAAAGCTTATTAAGCCAATTGTAGCTGGTATAATTACATTTTTAATCTATTCTAATGCCAAAAATATTTTTTTAAACCTATTTAGTTTAGATAATATATTAGGTTTAATAGTTTACCTGCTAGTTCATTTTGCATTGGTCTTGTTGACTTATTTCCTTATTTATTTTTTATTGAGTTTTGATGAGGAGGATAAAGAATTAATTAACTCATTTAAAACAAAATTAATTTAAAATGTATCTTTCTATCATAATTCTAATTTATTCTATTTTCGTTTTATTATTTTTTAATGATGTTATAATCTTTGGAAATACATTTGCCTCCGGTGACTCTTTTAATCCTTATGCCATACATCATATTCTTGATCAGATTAGATTAACTTCATCAGAGTGGCCACAATGGCAACCATGGATTTTTTCTGGGATGCCGACCTTAGAAGCATTTACTTATGTCAATCTACTATATCTTCCAAGCTACTTTTTAGATTTGCTAAGTGTTTCAGACTTAAATATTCAATTTATTCATTTAGTTTTTTCTGCCGTAAGTATGTTTTATTTGGTTCAAAAGCTTATTCAAAATAATAAAATTGCATTTATTTCAGGATTGCTTTGGATGTTAAATCCTTTTTTAATCACTATGATTGTTTATGGGCACGGAAGTCAGATGATGACAGCTGCTTTTTTTCCAATTACATTATTATTGCTTTTAAGATTGAAAGATGAACAATCAATTTTTAATATGCTTTTATTTGCTTTGTTTCTAGGCTTCCAATTACAAAGAGCGCATGTCCAAATAGCTTATTATAGTTGTATGTTATTGGGATCTTTCTTCATTTATTCTTTTTATCAAAATAGAAATAAAAAATATGCTGCTTTATTCTTTTCAGGGATTATTATTGCATTCTTAATTGCTTCACATATTTACTTACCATCCTTGGATTACCGTGAGATGTCAATTAGATCTAGCAATATGGGTAGTTTTGCTTATGCAACAAATTGGTCTATGCATCCTAAGGAATTATTGACATACCTCATGCCTAATTTTTTTGGATTTGGAGGTTCAACTTATACGGGTTTTATGCCTTTTACTGATTTCCCAAATTATGTTGGATTGCCCGTACTATTATTTGCTTTTTTTTCGTTTAGAAAGTTAAACAGCATGAGATTATTTTTTTGGACAGTATTAGTAATTTCAATTCTATTATCTTTTGGAAAGTATTTCGAAATCTTTTACCAATTCTTCTATAATTATTTACCTTTTTTTAGCAGCTTTAGAGTTCCAAGCATGATTCTCATTATATCAAATTTTTGTATGTATATCTTATGCGCTTATGGCTTAAAAGATACTCTTGAAATAATTAATAATAAATTTCCTCAAATTCAGACACAGACCATTTTTTATATATTTTTGATACTTTGCTTGTTTGATATATATAGGGTTGATAGTAGAATCATCAATCCAAGACAGGATTCAGGCCAACAAAATCAAATTACAACTATTGAAAGCTTTGAATCAGTATTTAATGAGGACGAAACAATAATCTTTTTAAAAGAAAACCTCGGTTTAAATAGAATTTACCCTGCAGGTTCTTTGTTTAATGATCCAAAATTTAAATATCATGGTATTGAATCTGTTGGAGGATATCATCCAGCAAAATTTGGTCATTATTCTGAATTGCTAAAGAACACAAATAACTTACTATCAATACCAGTATTACAATTTTTAAATGTAAAATATTTTATTAGCCCTGTTGAAATTTCTCATCCCAAACTAACACTAGAAAAAGAGTCCGTTTTTCAATCAGTCAATGGAAGAAAGAAAGTTTATATTTATAATTTAGATCAAAGTAATCCAAGAGCTTGGTTTGTAAAAGATGTGATTAAAGAAGATCAAAATTTGTATAATTATTTGAATGCATCTGCATTTAATCCATCAAAAACTGCGATAGTAGATGAACTAGATGATTCAAGATATACAATTGGTAAAATTCTTAATATTGATTGGGACGTGGAAACAATCATTATTGATTATGAAGCAAAAGAAAAAGGAGTATTAGTACTAAGTGAAATTTATTATCCTGCTAGATGGAAAGCTTATATTGATGACTCAGAAGTAGAGGTTTTTAGAGCAAACAGTGTTTTAAGAGCAGTAGAAGTGAAAGCTGGAACAAATAAGATAATTTTTGAATATGATAATGGCTTATTTAAAATTTTACATACGGTTTCAAATCTTACTGTGCTTTTCATGTGTTTTTATCTTTTAAAGCCTAAAGTTATGGTCTTGTTAAAGAACTTCAGGTAAACTAATTTTAGTCAATGAATCAAAAAATAATAATAATGCAACAAAGCGAAGCATCTTTTCTAGATATTTTTCTTTCCCAATTACCAATCTTCCTAATTTTTTTAGTTTTATACTATTTCATTCTAAGACCTAATTCTAAAAAACAAGAATCAGTAAAATTGATGCAAGAAAATTTAGCAAAAGGAGATAGAGTAGTGACTATTGGAGGAATTCATGGAAAAGTTACTGCGATAAAAAGTGAAACTGTAATTATAAAAATATCTAATGAAAATGAAATGACTGTCGATAAAGTTGCAATTGCAAAAGTTAAAAATTCCTCAAAATAATTTATGGCAGTTCAAAAAGTAGTTACATATGGTCATTCTGCTCTTAGAGCAATATCAAAAAATATAACAGACTTTTCAAATATTAGAAGTTTAATTGATGATTTATTCGATACAATGTATGAGTTTGATGGTATAGGACTAGCAGCAAACCAGATTGGAATTAATAAGCGCATATTTGTAGTAGATATATCTCACACAGATGAATGTGAATCTCCTTTAGTATTTATCAATGGAAAAATAATTAGCGGTGAAGGATCTTGTGTTGATTCTGAAGGATGTCTTTCATTGCCTGAAATTAGAATCAATGTAGAGCGCTATGATTCAATAACATATGAGTATTTAGATCGCAACCTTGAAAAACATACAAAGGTTTTTAGCGGCTTTTTAGCCACAGTTATTCAACATGAAAATGATCATCTCGATGGAAAATTAATAACTGATTATGCTACTCCTGCAGATCTTTTAAAATATGATAAGGTGCTTAAATTAATGAAATCAAGCAATGTCAAATAAAGATATAAATATAATTTTTTTTGGTAATACTGATTTTTCAAACCCAACTCTTCTAGCTTGTAATAACAGTTTTAATCTTAAAGCAGTTGTTACAAACAAATCAAAAAAAATGGGTCGTGGACAAAAAATTCTAGATACACCTGTGATGGCTTTAGCTAAGGAAGAGAATTTAAAAATTATTGAAGGCGTAGATTTGAATGACGAAAGTTTTATAGAACAACTTAAAGATTTAAATCCTGATTTTTTTGTAGTAGTTGCGTATAGAATTCTTCCAAAGTCTTTACTGTGTATACCTAAATATGGATCCATTAATATTCATTCTTCATTACTACCAAAATATAGAGGAGCTGCACCAATTCAACATGCATTATTAAATCAAGAAGATTCAACAGGAGTCTCTACTTTTTTGATAGAACCGAAAGTTGATACTGGAAAAATAATTGATCAATTAATAATTGAAATAACAAAAGATGATAATTATGGTTCTTTATCAAAAAAACTAAGTGAAGCTGGAGCAGATCTTATTGAATCTTCAATTAATAAATGTTTGCGCCATTCTTCAGAATTAATTGAACAAGATAATAGTATTGCTACTTTAGCACCTAAAATTTCAAAGGATGATTTAAAAATTAATTGGAATGATAAGTCAGATATAATACTGGCAAAAGTGAGGGCTTTCTCGCCAACACCTGGTGCTTTTACTACCATAAATAGCAAAAGATTAAAAATCTTCAAAGCTGAATCAATTAATAATGATAATAATCACGAAATTGGTTCTATATATCATGTTGATAAAAATTTTTTCGACGTTCAGTGTGGAGAAAATGCATTAAGACTTTATAGCGTACAATTAGAGGGTAAAAAAGCAATGGATTCAAAAGATTTCATTGTAGGTTATCAAGATTTAGGTTCAAATATTCTTATATGAAAAATCTATTTAAAAATTTATCAATTTTTCTTATCACTGGGGTGATAGTATTAATGACATTTAATTTTATTCTAATGCCATTATATATTAATGCACGAAATATAGTAGTAATTCCAGATTTAGAGGGCTTAACATTGGATGAAGCAAATCAGTTGTCGAAATCTGAAGGTATCGAGGTTGTAGTTGCTGACACCATTTTTACAAATGACTTAAATCCAAATATAGTAATTGAACAATTTCCAACATCTGGTAAAGAAGTAAAGCTTGGAAGATCAATCAAAGTTAAAATTACCCAATTTAATCAAAAAATTATTGTTCCATCTCTTTTAGGTAAAACATTAAGGGCTGCAGAAATCGAATTGGATCAAAATGGTATTGAGTTGGACTCAATTTATTATTCGTTCAGTTCAAAATATCCCAAAGGCATAGTTTCTTGGCAAAGTCCAACAGAAAACGATAGCATAAGAAAAGGATTTGGTGTTCGAATTGAAGTCAGTAATGGATTAGCACCTAATGATTTAGTAGATGTTCCTGATTTTCAAGGAATTTTTCTTAGCGAAGCACTTAAAATCATTGAGAAAAGAGGTTTCTTTGAAGGAAAAATTCAATATGTTGAAAACAAAAAGTTTTTACCAAATACAGTATTAAATCAAAGTCCAAAGGAAGGAACGAAGGTTTCTCAAGGTTCAAAAATTAACTTAGTAATATCAAAATGATCCGAAGTTTATTTTTAGTTTCTTTTTTTCTTTTTTCATGTAATAATGATTCTTCAGAAATAGCAATATCTAAGGATATAGATTTTAACATTATGGTAAATGACTACAAATTAGTTGATTCTGATTCTTTGCAAGTAAAGCTAAGCTATCATAATCCAGATTTAAGAAATATTGAGATGCATTGGTCAACTAATGATATAATTAATGGAAAATTTGATTTTGGTTCTGACTCATTGAACACTCATGTAAGAAGTATTCCTGTAAGTATTGATTCTGATTCAGTGTTAATTGATTTAAAGCAAGACGGATTATCTATTAATAGCTTCTCTTTAAAAGTTGAGCCTAGAAATCAGCAAAGAGTAATTATACTTAATGACAATGAAAGTAGTTTTGCTAGTTTGTTGGATAATAACAGGTTATTTCAATATGACACAGTTAAAACTGAAAGTTTCAAAAAGTATGATTTTTCTGGATATGATATTTTAATAGTTGAAGGTATAAAAGATTTTTCTGATAACTTAATTAGAGAGATTCAAAAATTTATGTTAGGGAAAAAACCCATTTTATATTTTATTGACAACGTCGATAGTGAATATCTATCTAAAACTCTCGATTATCCAAAAGTTAAAGCATTAAGAGGTACATCGAAAAATCAGTTCTTTAAATTTGAAGAAGAATATCCAGTTAAATATTTATCAAATAATAGCAAAGCATTTCAAGTATATAGATTTTATGAATTAAAAGATTACAGCTCTGATGAAGCTTCTTTTAATATTTCAACCAATGATCCGCTTGTAATTAAAAAAAATATTTTAGGTTCAAAAGTAATATTCTTAGCTACCAAAATTGATGGAGAATGGACAAATAATATTTTTAATGAATTTATTTACGATATTTTCATAGAACTTGTTTTCAATCAAATTGTAGTAAATGAATCGTAAGATTGAAACAGCGATAGTTGTTGCTCCAAGAATATGGAAGAGCAGTAAGAATTATCATAACAGTGTTGAGGAAATATCATTACTCATATCTACTCTTGGTATAAAAGTAAAAGGAGTAGTTGAACAAAAAATAAACTCTATAAATCCTGCATATTTCATTGGAAGTGGAAAAGCAAAACAAGTGATTGAGCAGGCTAAAATGCTTGGAGTAGATTATATAATTTTTGATGAAGACTTAAGTCCTGTTCAAACGAAAAATTTTCAAAAATTAAATAAAGACATTAAGCTCTTAGACAGGCCTGGCGTAATTCTTGAAATATTTTTTAGAAATGCAAAATCAAAAGAATCTAAGACACAAGTTGAACTAGCTAGATTGCAATACCAATTACCCAGGTTGACCAGATTATGGACACACCTTGAAAGGCAGATGGGAGGATTTGGAACAAGGGCAGGTGCTGGTGAAACACAGATTGAGGTTGATAGAAGAATTATTCGAAAAAAGATTTCTTTGCTAAAGAAAAAACTTAAGAGTATCGACTCTGAAAGACAGGTGCAAAGTAAAAAGAGAAAGTCATTTTTTAGAACGTCATTTGTTGGATACACAAATGTAGGAAAATCATCTTTAATGAAATCAGTCACTAAAAGTGATGTACTAATCAGAAATCAGTTATTTGCAACACTGGATACTACTGTTAGAAGATTATTTATTGGTGATAATAATTATGTCCTTTTAAGTGATACTGTTGGTTTCATTAGAAATCTTCCTGATAATTTAATTGCGAGTTTCAAGTCTACGCTTCAAGAAATGGTTGATTCAAATTTACTATTAATCGTGCTTGATGCAAATTCACAAGATTTATTCAATGAAATTGAAACAATCAAAAGTGTTTTAAAGGAGATAAATGCTAATGAAATTGATTATAGATATGTTTTTAACAAGATTGATTTAGTAGACCCTGAAAAAATTTCTTATTTAAAGCAATCGTTTCCAGGTAGTTTAATGGTCTCTGCTACAAGATCGTTACAGATTTCAGATATAAAAGATACAATTGCAGAAAGATATGAAGAATGGGTTAGCGCTCTAAAGAATCCATCACACTAGCAACTGTCGCATCTCCGGTGACGTTTGTAGCAGTTCTAATCATATCAAGAATTCTATCCACACCAAGAATAAGTGCAATACCTTCACTTGGTACATTTATAGCTTCTAAAATAATAATGAGCATGATGATTCCTGCTCCTGGAACAGCTGCAGTTCCTATGGAAGCTAAAACAGCGGTAGCCACAATTGTGAATTGATTAGCTAATGTTAAATCCATACCAACTGCCTGAGCAATAAAGACTGCTGCTACTCCTTGATACAATGCAGTTCCATCCATATTAATTGTTGCTCCTAAAGGCAACACAAATGATGAAATTTCTTCCGAAATTCCAAGATCTTTTTCACAACGCTTCATAGTTACTGGCAAGGTTGCTCCACTTGAACTTGTTGAAAATCCTAAAAGCTGTACAGGTGCCATAGATTTAAGAAAATGTTTTATATCCATGGTTGTAAAAATCTTTAGCAGCGTCATGTAGGTTATTCCCATATGAACAAAAAGACCAATAATCACTACACCCATATAAAAAACTAAAGCAGAAAGAATTTCACTTATTTGAGAAATATCACCAGAAACAGAACTAATTGTTTTGGCAATTAATGCAAATACTCCAAAAGGAGCAAAATACATTATCATCTCAACTAGTTTAATAATCATTTGATTTATACCTTCTAAAAACTCTAAAACTGGTCTGGAGTATTTCCTATCAATTCCAATTAGAGCAATTCCAAATATCAATGAAATAAAAACTACTTGAAGCATATTTCTGTTATTGGATGCAGCAGAAAAAATATTACCAGGAACCATATCTACCAGCGGTTGAAGAGGTCCCCTATTTTGTTGAATTGATGCTGCAGCCTCTTGTTTATCTGCCGCAGTATTATAGTATTCGCTTGATAAACTCTCTTGATAGCTTTCTGGAATCGCATTTCCAGGCTCAAGTAAATTAACTAATATGAGCCCAATACTAACTGCTACTGCAGTTGTTGAAATGTAAAGCGCAATAGTCTTCATACCAATTCTTGATAGTTTTTTAGTGTCAGATAATGATGCCACTCCAGTAATTAATGAGGATACAACCAACGGTACTGCAATTAATTTTAAAAGATTAAGAAATATTGTTCCAAAAGGGGAAATGAAGTCTGATGTAAAACCGTTCCAGCCATTTAATGCACTTAGAATACCGTAAATAGTCCCTAAAACTAATCCAATAATTATTTTCCAATGTAATTGCATTTGTAAAAATAATATATGTATTATGTGTAAACTATTACAATGATTTATTATCTAATTATATCAATTTATCTCATTGCATTACTTTGGATTGGTTTTAGTAAATCAGATTCCATAAAGAATCAGGAAGATTTCTCAGTTGCAGGAAGATCATTATCACCATGGATATTAGTTGGAACCATGGCAGCAACTTGGATGGGTACTGGTTCAGTACTAGGTAATGCAGGAAAAACATTTGAAATTGGTGCTGCTGGCTTTTTACTGCCAATTGGAGGAATGCTCGGTGTTTTAGCACTTACAAAAATTGCAGGAAAAGCTAGAGCATCTGAAAAATTAACAGTACCGGAAATTATTGGATCACGTTTTGGTGATGTTGCAATGATTTTATCTGTAGTTGCACTCTTAACTGCTTATTTAGTAATTGTTAGTTATCAGTTTAACGCTGGCGGAGCAGTTATTTATACTATTTTTCATGATAACTTAGGTTCAAACCTATCTTTGGATCAGGCAACTATTATTGCAGCATTATTTATTGTTGCTTATACAGTATTAGCTGGGCTATTGAGCGTTGCTTATACAGATGTTGCTAATGGTATTTTGATGATTACTTGTTTCATTATAGCATTACCAATTCTATTTTTTCAAGCCGGTGGTTTTGAAGGAATGGCAATGAGTTTTGACAACAAAGGTATGCCAAATAATATGTCTTTATTTGGTGTTTTATCTTTTAGAGATGTAATTAATTTTACATTGCCTTCATTTTTATTGATTCTCGGAGATGCGAATATGTATCAAAGATTTTTCGCAAGTGAATCCGTTAAATCAGCTCAGAAGGCAACTTTCCTTTTATTTTTTGCTGTTGTCATTTTAGAATCTTTAATTATTGCAAATGCTTGGATTAGTTCAAGTATGATTACAGATATTGCTAAAGAATCACATGTATTAATTTATGCTGCATACAATTTCCTTCCATCTATCGTAGGTGCAATCATGCTTGCTACAATTATTGGTATAATAATTTCGACTGCAGACTCTTTTTTACTTGTGCCTACAACTATTCTGATCAATGATATTTACTTAAAGTATTCAAATAAAAAATATTCAGATAAAATGATTGTCACTCTTAGTAGAATTCTAGTACTAGCTTTGGGATTCTTCTCTTATTGGGTTTCAAGAATGTTTGCCGCTGATACAACTATTTTTGAAAAAGCCCTATATGCATTTACAATTTATGGAACTGCAATTACTCCAACTCTATTAGCTGCATTCTTTTGGGATAAAGCAACAAAGTATGGTGCTATTTGTTCGATACTTTCAGGTATAGTTGCTACAGTTTATTTTGGAAATCAGTGGAGTTTAGATGAAGCTGTTATACCGGCACTCGCAATTTCTTCAAGTTCTTTAGTTATTATAAGTTATTTTAAAAAATAATTACTCTACAATTATTTCGAATGGTGGACTAAAGATAGAACTCTCAACACCTTCATCGAAAGATCTTCTGTAATATTCAAAAGATTTACCTGTACCTTGCCAATTTTCTTCAAAAGATATTATCTTTATGCTGTTATCCTTGGTATCAGCAGTGCCAGATAAAACATGACCTGTAATATATCTTATTCTATCTCGTTTTTGTGCCCAACTTAAATAGACTCTTTTTAACATTTTAGCATACCCATTGGACTTATATTTTTCCATTATAACAAAAGCATAAGTATACAAGGTGTTGTGCTTACCATAATTTTCATCATTTAATGCCCAAGGCTCCATAGTTAGTTCTTCTAGGGGGATTCCAATAATGTATCCAATAATTTCGTTTTGATATCTTGCAATGAAAGGAAGAGATTTTTCAGTATTAAAGTATTTTTCAATTGAGGCTTTTGTGAAAACTGCTTGTTTACCGTATTCTTTAGCAAGGTGTAATGATATTTCAATCAGTTTTGGATAATCAGCTTTACCGATTTTCTCGATTTTTTCTATTTGAAAAACATTTGTTGAAGCCATAATTCGAGTTTTTGATTGTCCAGTAGGTGTTTCCATATTCCAATATTAAAAATTTTTAATTCTAGTATGAAGCCATTTGTTTGCTATCAAAGAATATCTTAAATTTCTTCGTGCTTTCATTCATCGATAAACTAAAAACAAACATTTCTGATAAAAATTCAAATCTTTGCGTTGGAATTGATATTGATAAAAAATATTTCAATGATAATGTTTCATTAGATGAAATGATGGATTATTCAATGATGGTTGTAGATGCTACTAGCGATCTCACCGCAGCATACAAACCAAATCTTGCTTTTTTTGAAGAATGGGGTTCAAAGGGTTATTATTGGCTCGAAAATTTAATCAAACATATTGGAAGCAATCATATTATAATTGCTGATGCAAAAAGAGGGGATATAGGTAACACTGGTTTACATTATGCTAATGCATTTTTTAATCATTTTAATTGCGATGCCATAACCGTAAGTCCTTATATGGGAGAAGAATCAATTGAACCATTTATTTCAAATGTATCTAAGGGTGCTTATGTATTATGTAGAACATCAAATAAATCTTCAACCTTTATTCAAGAAGATATTTATTCAAAAGTAATTTCTTTATGTGAAACATTAAATAATCAGCAAAATATTGGTCTAGTTGTAGGGGCAACTAATGACGATGCACTAGTCAAAGTCAGAAATTCAACAGATTTACCTTTTTTAATTCCTGGTATTGGAGCTCAAGGAGGAAATTTGCAAAGTGTTCTTAAAATAAACGAGAAGAATTTGGATACTACCTTGGTAAATGTATCTAGAGGAATAATTTTCTCTGGAAATAAAGATCATGATTCAATTCGTAATTCTGCAAAAAAGTATTTAAATCAACTAAGAGGATTAAATGAATAAAGACTTCATAAAAATATTCGAAGAAACCCAAGCGCTCATGCATGGCCACTTTATTTTATCATCTGGTCTTCATAGCGATACATACTTTCAATGTGCAAAAGTTTTACAATATCCAAAGTACCTGTATATGTTTGGTGAAATATTATCAAATCATTTTTCTCATCTTGAAATTGACAGAGTTATTTCCCCTGCAATTGGTGGGATTGTTCTAGGTACGGAAGTTGGAAGACAACTAAATAAAAAGACAATTTTTTCTGAACGTTTTGAAGGAAATATGAAGTTGAGAAGAGGATTTAATATTGAAGAAAATGAGAAAATTTTAATTATTGAAGATGTACTAAGTACTGGTGGTTCAATAAAAGAAGTCATTGATCTTATTGCTCAATATAAAGGAAATGTAGTTGGAGTTGGGGTAATTGTCGATAGAAGCCTTTCTTCAGTGTTTATTCATGATAACTTTTTTTCTATCACTTCTCAAAAAGCTAAAATTTTTGATAAAAATAATATTCCGAGTGAACTACAAGAAATACCTGCAATAAAGCCTGGAAGCAATGTATAAGAGTTTAAAAATTGGATTAGCATTAGGTGGAGGTGGAGCAAGAGGTGCATGCCATATTGGAGTATTAAAAGTTCTTGAAGCAAATGGTATTGTTCCTGATATCGTTGCAGGAACAAGTGCTGGTTCAATGGTTGGTGCAATGTATGCATCTTATTATAACGCAAAAATGGTCGAAAATAAATATCTTGAAAGAGTTGAAAGTGAAAATTTTAATGATTTGGGATTTAGATATATCGCTAATTCAGAAGAGGACGAATCTATTTTTTCACAAGTCTTTAAACAAATTAAAAATCAATATGTTTTGATGGTGAGTTCAAATAGAAAATCTATAATTAAGAATGAAAGAATTAAAAAAGCTGCAGAATTACTTTTTGATGCTAAACAATTTAGTGATTTAAAAATACCATTAATTGTTTCAGCAACCGATTTAATTTCTGGAAATTCAATAATCTACAAGTCAGGAAATCTCATTGATGCAATTGTACAAAGTTCATCAATTCCAGGATTTGTGGAACCAACATATAAAGATGGTAGAATGATGGTTGATGGAAATGTTGCGTTACCAACACCAGTAACTCCCCTTAAAAATGAATGTGACTTCATAATTGCAATAAATATCACAAGAGGAATGGAAGATCAACCTGAACCTTCTAATATAGTTGAAATATATTCTAGAGTAAGAGATGTATCAGTTGCTCACTTAAACTCTTTTTTACTCAATGAAGCAGATTTTGTAATAAAACCAAAACACGATAACTTGCATTGGTCAGCATTTGATAAAACAGATAAATTTATTGAAGCTGGTGAATTTGCTGCCGAAAATGTTATCAATGATCTTCTTGAAGAGCTTGAAAATATTGTGAAAAAACCTAAAGAAGCCCCAAAAGAAACTTTTTGGACAAGAATTAAGAAAAGATTATTTTCATAGCCCAACATGAAGAAGTTTTTTTTAACATTATCAT
>CACGWZ010000015.1 GCA_902576865.1 uncultured Fidelibacterota bacterium | reverse complement strand
ATTGGGATACAAGTATCTCAAAAATATCATAATTTTTCTCCTCATAATAAGGATCTGCTAAAAAAATAAAAGTTAAATTTCCCTCATCATTTTGCTCTTCTGGAACTAAAAATTTCAAACTATTATAAACTTCAACATCTTCTCTTTTAATAGCAGGCAATATAACTGTCTTTGTCAACATTTCAAACTGTCCCGCTCTCTGAGGTAGTATATAATTAATTGCTACCATTGCCTTTTTATTTTTTGTATAAACAGTGTTTGAATCGCTGGTTTTATCATTGTCAACTTCTTCTAAAGATTTATTTCCAATCGATAAAGGGACTACACAACTATAAGTTGTTAGAGCTAAAATAATGATTAATAGTTTTTTCATATTTTATATTTTTTTAAAGTAAATATTGAAATTTAATAAATATTTGTCTTTTACTTTCAGTTAAACTTGAAATCATATTGTCTTCTGTTTGAAGCAGATCATTTACTCCAAAATAAAGAGCGCTAAATGCATTTGGTTGATAAGTTATCAGTGGCTCAATAAACCAGGAATTTGAAAAATCACTATATTGAATTTTAGTTCGCATGGTAAGTTTTGAATTGAACGAATTGTTAATGCGAGCATTTAATAATACTCCGTCGTAAAAATCTTCTGCTTTTTGATATGATATGCTAATTCCAAAGTTTGATTTATCGGATATCCTATATTCTACATAAGATTTTATTTGATAATAGCCTGAATTTCTTGGAGTATCTAAGTTTCTAACAATAATTTTTCTTGACTGTAATTCGTTGTAAACTTTCAGATTCGAATTTAATTGATTTCTATATCCGAATTCAAATTCATAAAGATCATCAAATTGAATTCCTCTAAAATTCTCTTTTTCAAGTTCTCCACTTAATTTAAAAAAATCACCATTTTTGAGATCAGTTGATGTAGATAGAGATAATTCTTGTTTTTTAATTATCCCAGTATAGTTGGTTTTATATATTGTTTCAATACCATATTTTGTCTTTAAAAGGTTCGGATGATTGTCATAATAAATAGTTTTTCCTCTTCCTGCTTTTAACCATTTTGTTGAATTATTTTTTTCAAAACCATTACTTGTTCTAAATCCTGGTGATCTTAATCTTAAAACAACCCCATAATCATCGGTTCTATCTCTATAGTTAATAGCAAATCCAAGTGCGTTACCCGTTATTTTTTCTCCATCAAAAGTTTTTGTATATCTTCCATTATCAAAAGTTGATGGATAATCAGTAGAACTTGGGTCATAAACGTATTCTTGATTGTCAGATTCATTATGAATGGATGCTGTACCATGTAATGTTATATGAATATTGCTACCCGGATGTAAATGAAAGTCCAGACCAGCAGTAGTCATATCTCCAGCATTATCGAAGATCCTATTAGTTAAAATTGCTCCAATAGAACCCCCATTACCACCAATCATTTTTTTAGCTCGAATGATATTCGAAGTACTCTTACCCATTGTTACTACAGTACTATTTTCTTCAAATGGTAACAACACTGGGGATGATTCATCACGAGCACTGATAATTCCATATGAAGTTTGACCAATTTTACCAGTGTATTTTGCTGCAATAGATGGATCATTAATAGTTCTTGAATAAAATAAATTAATATAGCCTCGCTGTGCTGAAAATTGGAAAAGCTCAGCTCCTTGGCTAAAAAATGGTCTCTTTTCTTCAAAGTACAGTGCATTTACAGTATTAAAATCATTTTGAATATCATCAGATTCTATCTGGCTAAAATCTGGATTTAAAGCTATTTCTAGAAGGTCAACAGATGACATAGGAAACTTCATAAATAATGAAGCTTCATCTGATGTAGTAGATGTATTTGAAATAAAGTCATCAGATTGTCCAGCAACAACAGATGGAATAAATTCAAAATCACCTCTTTTTTGCTTGGGCGGCTGTATTTCCTTAAGAAATGCTAATTGACAGGTTTGACACTCAATTCCTTCAATTCTTGAAGTCCAGTAAACGTATCTTGTAAGCTCATCTGAAAGCGTATATCCTCTTCCAAAATCAATTCTCCACGTTTGAATTGGAGATAACGAATAACGTAAACTTGAAAACGGAATAATTAACTCTGCTTCATACCTATCGTCATATATCGTTACCTTTGATTCATAAATAAGATCTAAAGATTTATCAAAACCATAGGTTGCTCTACCATCGATTTGTATACCTCCAGCGCTTACTCCAATACCATAAGTCAGAGCCTCATCATCAAATGCGTCGATATTTATCCAAACTCTATCATCTTTTTCATCAAGGTTATCTCTTTTGGTAATACTATATCTTAGATTTTCTTTTTCAACATAAGCTTTAAAGCTTACATATATATTTTTATCATCATAAAATAATCTAGCTTCTGTTCTTAAATCTGATGGTTGTCCTTGAAAAGTTCCTGAACCGTTAAAATTTGTTGCAACTTGTGCCTTTGACCATTCCTTACTATCAACTATTCCGTCAAACAATATTGGTTTTTCAATTTTAATAGGATCGTAAATTGGTCTTTCAGTTAAATCTTTGAAAGACTGTCCGAAAGTTGTTGAGATAAGTATTATTACAATTAAAAATTTATTCATTAGGCATGTAATTATAAGTAAAAAAAAGTATAAAAAATATACTAATTATTTGACTTTAGGAATTAAAAGAAGTTCCTAAAAAAGAACGCCCGATTGACAGAGTATCGGGCGCTCAATTACTTTAAAAGGCCTAAGAGTTAAAATGCAATGAAGACAACCTTAAAAAGTATAATCGACTCCTAAATTGAAACTACGAGGCATTGTTGGTCTTGCGCCATAAGGACGCCTTGCAGCAATACCATCATCATCCATGAAGTTGTTAATACCAACTGATAGGGTAACATTGTCTTGGAGAGCATATCTCATTCCAAGATCAATAATTGTGATTTCATCTGTTGCATTTGAACCTGAAATACTTCCAGAACCTGCAACTGTTCTCATTTCTGATGTTTTCTTCATAGAAATATTAGCCGAAATTTTGTCAACATTTAATCCAAGATTTAATGCAATCATTGTATCAGGAAGGTATGGTAATTCATCACCTTTGGATACATCTCCCCAGAATCCATCAAATGATTCTTGGAATTCTGAATTAGTGTTTGTCCATGCTAACTCTAATGGCATTTGGATTCTGTCGTTATCAACTAAGATTCTTCTTAAGTAAAGCTCAAATCCTGAAATATCAACAGCACCACCATTGAATAACTCATCAGAACCACCACCAGAAGCAGCAGTATCTGCTCCAAGAAGATTGTCATAGCTATTCATAAATAGAGTGAACTCTAGACTATTTAAACCTTGATTGGATTTAAAACCAATTTCAGTATTCATACTAGTTTCTGGATCTACTGCTTGATCGGTAACTCCAGATGTTCCTGGTCC
Organism: uncultured Fidelibacterota bacterium; assembly: GCA_902576865.1. Lineage (GTDB taxonomy): Bacteria > Fidelibacterota > Marinisomatia > Marinisomatales > Marinisomataceae > Marinisoma. The sequence goes on along the minus strand of CACGWZ010000015.1, from coordinate 13,225 downwards.
TGGAGGAGCAAAACCTTTATGAACTCCAATGGAAACAGATTGGAATTCATTAATAGCATATTCAACTCCTATACCTGGTACTATTACATCCATAGTATGTTCTCTTTTTGATGGAGTTTCGGATCTATCAGGATCTGTCTTACCCCAATCATCTCTCATAACTGTAATTTCTTCATATCTAGCTCCAGCGGTAACAGTCATTGCTCCAGTTGTGAATCTATCTTCAACAAATAAAGCAGTTGCTTCAGCAGAATCAATTCTATTAGAATCTGACCCTTTTGTTGCTTGAGTAGTCATTACTAGCTTACCGTTTTGCATTCCGTATCGATCCTCCCACTGGAATCTGTCCATTTCATCACTGTGAACTCTTACTCCAGCTTGAATATCATGTTCACCTGCATTAACGTTAAATACTGCTTGAAAACCAGAAGAATAATATTCTCTATTATTTGCTTTAATTCTATAAGCATCATCTGCACTATTTTGTGCATTCATTAATAGATAAAATTCATTCCAACCATCTGCGGATGTATTAGTAATTGAACTTAAACTCATGCCATTAACTTTATTTAATTTGTACCAGTTTCTAGCAAAATCGTTGCTATACCCTACAATTGCTAAACTCATATTATCATTTAGTTTTGCAGCATAAGATAACGTTATTTGCGAATGATCAGCATCCATTTCATCTAGAGCAGTTGCTCTATATCTTCGTAATGGATTTTCACTGAAGTCACTATCGGTTAAACCTAAGTAGGTTTCGTCTGATATTTCATCCGTCATAGAATATTTAAATTCTAAAGCATGAGACTCACTAAAACTATATCTTAATTTTGTCAAAAAATCGGTTTTTGAATATCCAGTGTCTCCCCCGCCATCAAGCTCTTTGAAACCATCTGTTCTATCTGAATACAGTTCAATTAAGTATGCAAAGTTTCCTAAAACATCTCCAGATCTAACTTGAAGTAGTGATTTACCAAAACTTCCAAGATCTAAAGAAACAGAATTATATCTTGCAGAAGGAATTGGTGTTGAAATATAATTTAAAGAACCACCCGTTGTGAAAGGACCATGCTTAATTTGCGTTGACCCTTTTCTTACTTCAATAGACTCCATTCTACCTGCTGTTGGTGAATAATAAGCGGCTGGTGAAGCATAGGGAGCTGGTGCAATTAAAATACCATCTTCCATAACATTAAGCTTTTCCATTCTTAATGAACCAGTTCCTCTAAGACCAATATTTGGTCTTAAACCTAAACCATCTTCTTCGGAAATATATACACCTGGAATTCTTCCAACAATTCGGTGAATATCTGTATATCTAAATTGAGCTAACTCAGATTTACTAACCACATCACTTGGCTCAGCATTTCTTAAGAATAGTCCAGAAGTAATACTTTTTGATTCTGCAAGTACTTCAACAGCATCTAAAGCTATTGGTTTAGTTGAATCTGATTCAGCAACAATATTAGGATTACTTGCTAGAATTAAATTAAAGCATAAAATAAATAATACGAGTTTTCTCATTTTTTCCTCACTATTGAGATTTTGTCTCATAATTATAAATAGAAAAAAATATAAAAACAAGTATTATTGAGATTTAATCTCAATAAGATATATTTAATCTGTGATTTTTTGAAATTTAAGACGGTTATTGGATGAAAAATCAATAACAATTGAGTCAACAAGTTCAGCAATTTTTTGAATTCCATCAAAATTAAGTTTATCAATTTCATCTGATGGTCTATGATAATCATCGTGAATACCTGTAAAAAAGAAAATACAAGGTATCCCTTTTTTGTAAAAATTATAATGATCAGATCTTTGAAATAGTCTATTATACCTTCTATCTTCCGCATGAGGTGTATTAGAATATGCATCAACATTCATATCAGTTTTATTAAAATGTATTTGTAACTGTTCTTCAAAACCTTCTCCTGAAGTAACGCCTCCAACATATAATAATTCTTCAGTTAATCTTCCCATCATGTCCAAATTAATCATCAGTTGAACTTTATCAAGATTAATTGTAGGATTTTCAACATAATACTTTGATCCTAATAATCCCAATTCTTCCCCACCAAAGAGTATGAAAACTAATGATCTTTTATGAGAATTACTTGAAGCAAACTTTTCGAACAACTCTAAAACAGTTGCAGTTCCTGAGGCGTTGTCATCTGCATTATTATATATTTTATCTCCACTAAGCTTTTTAAGTTGTGCCGCGGTAGCAGCTCCTCCATCATAATGACCGCCTATTACTACGTATTCATCCTTGAGAATCGGATCATTTCCAGGCAATGTTGCAATAATATTATATGTTTTAACTGTCATATCTTCCGGCTTTAAATTCCATTTTCTTTCAGCAGGAACATAATGCTCTTGAATTTGAACAGTTCTTTTTGTCGGCAATGATGCATTTTTAAAGAATTTTTCTATATAATCTTTTGACATCTCATCACCAAGAGTGCCTGAAGCTCTTCCTTCAAGTTCATCAGATGCTAAAAATCCAATATGACTTTTAAAATCTTCAATTGTTATTGCTGTTGAAGTATTAAATAATTCTATTTGATTGTTTGAACTTAATTTTTGACTTGAATCTGTACACGAAACAACAAATAATAATATAATTAGTAATAATTTCATTTTTATTCCTTTATAGTAAATACCCGATTAATACATAACTTAATGCAAAGATAATAGTTAATAATATTATAAAAGTATTGAAATGCTTATCCATGATTGCTTTAATTGGTTCTCCAAAAAATCTGATTAATAATCCTATAATGATAAATCTTCCCCCTCTTCCTAAAATAGAAGCAATTATAAAAGTTGGAAGATTGATTTGAAATACGCCTGCTGTAATTGAAAAAACTTTGTATGGTATAGGTGTAAATGCTGCAGTAAATATTACCAAGAAATTATGGGCATCATACTGAGCTCCAACATTATTAAAAACCTCTGGAGAAAAACCTGGAATAACACGGAAAAAAAAGTTTGCTATTCCTGTTAATTCACCTCCAGGAGTATACCATAAAAAATATCCAATTATAAAACCAAATACTCCACCTAACACTGAACCAAGTGTACACATAAAAACGTAGTACATTGACTTTCTAACTTTTCCAAGACATAATGCCATCAATAGAGGATCAGCAGGTACTGGAAAAAATGAAGATTCTGCAAAAGCAACTAAAAATAATACTAAAGTACCATACGTACTTTCTGCCCATGATAAAACCCATTGGTATAGGTTCTTTAATGAATTCATTGATTATCTAATTTTAACCATTTTTTTGGCTTTGACAAACTGACCACCATTTGGATTTTTTGGAGTATACATTTGACAGAAATAAACACCAGAACTTACTTCATCACCATTTTCGTTGGTACCATCCCAAACAATCGTAAAATATCCTGCATTTTTATCTTCATTTACAAGAGTTTTGATAGTTTGACCTTTTATGTTGAAAATTTTAATTACTACATTTTGTGATGTAGGAACATCATACTCTATAGTAGTAAAATTTGTAAATGGATTAGGATAACTCTGCCTGATTGCTAAAATATCAGGAATAAGTTGTCTTCCGTCAATTCTCATTTGACCATTTAAGAGAGATGCTGATTTTGATAATAAACCATCGCTAGCTATAACATTCCAGAACCCTTCAAGCACTGTAACCGTATCAGTTTGAGCAGCTAAATCTTTTAAAGCCCATGTTTTGTAATTTTCTGTAATAAATTCATTTTCATCCATTGTTAAGAATTCTAATCCCTGATATCCTATCATTCGATAAGAAATATTATCTCCGTCAATATCTGTAGTTGAATCCCAAACAAATCTTAATGAATCATTAACATTTTCAGGAGTAATATATAATGTTCTAAAATCTATTCCTGTTATATATTCTCCATCCGAAATAAAATATTCACCAATAGTACTAAAACTTGAAGGAGCATCATTAACTGGCAAGACTTCTGCATTAAATGATACTACTGTTGAATCAATACCCCCTCCATCCGTACCACCGTCGTCTTTGACAGTAATAGTAATTAAAGAAGATCCAAATTTATTTTCTGCAGGATTTAAGCTTAATTGTTCTGGAGAGGATTCAAGAAAATCAATTTCAGGAAATAAGTCAGAATTATCAGCTATTGCAGCTAAAGTTATATTTTGAGGATTAACATCTCCACCATAACTTATTCCACTTAGAACAACATTATAAGAATTATCTTCGAAGAACTGAACATCATCTGGAACATCTATTGTAGGTGCCTGATTAGGAACAAAAACAGGTTTAACTTGAATTTCATCAGTAAACTGGCTTTCTTGTCCATTAATAGTAACAGAAAGTCTATAATAATAGAAAATATTTCTATCCAAATTTGAATCAGTAAACTCAAATGTTGGATAATTTATACTTGTTAAAAGGTTTGAAGAATCTGGAGTAAATCCTGGTTCTAGAGACCTATAAATATTCACTGCACAAGAAGATATACAAATCAAATCTTGCCAATTTAAAGTAACGTTACCGTCACTAGGAATAGTGTATGATACTTCTGGAGCAGGCGCAGGTCCACTATTACTAGGTCTTACAACAAATAAACCTTCATCAATACCTGTTACAACTATACTTCCACTGTTATAGAATGGGAAATTACTCCAAGTACCATTAAAAGAAGTATTATTGCTGGATGGATACACATCAAAATAAGCAGATTCAGTTGGGTTAGATATGTCTGAAATATCCATCACTCTTAATCCAGCTGTGTAATGAGACATGTATACATTATTACCAATTATATAATTATTATGATCAATTGCAGGAGTTGGTCCAAAATAAGTTTTATGGATTACAGGGTTATTTAAATCTTCTACATTCCAAATCAAAGTTCTTGTATTATTGTAAGCATTATTAGATTCATCTAACTCATCATTTACAATAAAATATCTATGATCTTCAGTTAACCAGCCTTGGTGAGTATAGTAATTATCATAACTACCCAGACCAATAGTTTTAGCACCACTATTATCCTCCGATTTGGTGCTAACATCTGAAATCCATACTCTGGTTTCATTTGAACCAAAACAAATTTCTTTCCCAACATATGCTGAATCAGGACCGTCGTACACAACGCATTGAACATCATGCGAATATCCTGTATTTGATCTACCAGTATTTGGGTCAGATACACAGGCAGATTTTGTTGGCGAACTTGGAGTAGAAATATCAATAATATGCAATCCCCCAGGTCCGCAAGTTCCAGTACCTACTGCATAGGCAAAGCCTGTATCTTCATTAATAAAAATGTTGTGAGCATTTCCAAAGCCACTGTAATACGCAGTATTAGAAAATGTAAAAGGATTTCCGTTAAAATTTCTTAGCTCTGTCAAATCAAATACCTGCATTCCATGTCCACCTGCCTCAGAAACAATAAATACATGATTTTGATAAACTTTTAAATCTCTCCATGACGAATTATTGGTTTGGGTAGGTAATCTACCAATATAAATAGGATTTTCAGGATTAGATATGTCGACAAAAGAAGTTCCATTACTCATACCTACAAGCGCATATTCTTTTCCAGTTTGAGGATCAGTCCATCCCCAAATATCATTTAAAGATGTTGAATTAGAACCGCCAATTTCAGTCTTATCTGTAAATGACATTAAATCCATATCTTTACAAGGATAAGAGCCAGCAAATCCACTTGTACATTCAATTTTATTTTTGATCGATGTACTACCAATTCCAGTTGAAAAAGTTGAAACAATGCTTTTGTTTGATGTATTTAAATCAAAGGCATATAGTTTGTCTGCATAATATGCTCCTGTTACCAAAAGATTATCACTTAATGCTATATTTCTACCAAAATATTCATCCGATGAGCTTTCTAGATCATCAATTAATTCAAGACGATCAGAGCTATTAATTATATAATTAAAAATCTTACCTTCATTAAAAGTTGATATAGAAACTTTATTGTCACGTTCAATAATTTTATATCCAAAATGGGAATTTTCTTCTAATAAAACGGGCTGAATTTCGTAAGGATTTGTCCAAGGATTTTGGTTTTCATCATTTCTAGCTGATTGCAAATAAGGATAAACAAAAACACGACCCTTGCCACCGTCATCTTCGAGTGCAGATATATATAGATTATTTTTTCCTATATAGACTGACTCACCAAATTTAATTTTATTTTCTTCACTTTTTACCGAACTTGGACTTGGAATATCAATTCCAAATGGAATACCGTCTTTGTATTCAATCATGTAAACAAATTCTTTTAAAGATCCGATAAGTAATTTATTATTATTAAATGATGATGAAATACCGAACCCAAACTTATTGGGGCCAATTGCATAACACCCTTCAACATCCCCCAATTTTCTTACGTCTATTGTTTGAAAAGGCTTACTTGAAGATCTACTGCTATCAATACTATCTAATTTATAAACATACACAAGACCATCATTAAAAAACGGAGATGAAATAGATACATACTCATCCGTTAATGTCACACTGTAGCCGAACTTGTGCGGTGTTCCAGTTACGTTTGAAGCTACTGGATTATCAAAGGTATTGTGCAACTCCCACTTTTCACTATTTTTTTTATATAAATATGCAATACCATGTCCATTATTGTATCCTGGAGCTCCAACAATCATAAAATTAGATGTTAAAGCGATGCTAAAACCAAAATCATCGCCTGGCATTGGATCTGGTGAAATCATTTCAGATTCTTTTACTAATTGATTTGCTGCTACATTGTAAGAATAAACATCTAAAATTCTAGAGGTCAATGATGAAAATGTTTTGGCAGCAACAAGAGTGTCATCAAATATTGCAATAGGAACGGATCTTCCTCTACTTAAAAGCTCTGCAGAATGATTCTTGCCAAACGATCCACCAAAGACTTGTGAACATATAATCGAAATTAAAAATAGTTTATTAAGATTTTTTATTATCATCTCAGAGATAAAGTATAATAATAAAAAGTAGAAATTAGAATTTATTTTTAAGATAAATCTTCTATTGTTTCATTGAGAAATAATGATTTTTCTACAGAAGTAAAAAATTCTCTAAAAAATTGCATGGATCTTTTTCTTTCTGAACCACCAAAATTAACTCTCAATGATGACAAATAAGGCTCTGAATCATTTATAGGCTTAACAGTTACTGTTGCTGTAAGCTTATAATCTTTAACTACTACTGTTTCCCCGTCGCTTTTTCCTCCACTGCCTGATGAATCGCCATCCCAATCAGAAGCGACTAGCAACCAAATAGCAGCAAAAACAGCAAGGACTCCTATCGCTTTTTCAGCATCTGAAGGTTCTTCTTTTTTAGGTTTTTCAACTTTACTCGCTGTGATTAAGCCAAACTCTTCGCTTATTGTATCTATTGTAAAACCTAAATCTTGAAATGCTCCAATAGTTGACTGCATTAAATCTTTTAAGCTTGCGTCATACTCCCTTGTTTCAACTGCTCTTTGAGCTGCAGTAGATTTTTTTGATGAACCTCCTGATGAGGCACAACTCATTAGCAAAAAGATTAATAGAAAAGAGTGTATTGCAATTTTTTTAAACATCTCTATTCAATCGATTGATCTAAAAATAATGATTTATCTAAAGCTGCGAAGAAGCTTTTAAAGAAAAGATCTGAAAACTTACGCTCTCCACCTTCAAAATTAACTCTTAAGGATGATAATAATGGATTAGTCGAAATTTCTTTTACAGTAATTGTAGCTGATAAAGTCAAAGGAGCAATAATAACATCACTATTATCTTCAAAGCCAGTTAAAGCACGAAAAAAAGCTTCAAAAGGATCTTCTTCAAGATTAGTTCTAGTTGCAGTTGTTCCTTGCTTCTTGCTAGCTGTAATTAAACCAAACTCAGCATTAAGAACATCAATAGTATAACCAAGATCTTGAAATGTACCGATAGAAGCTGTTATCAACTCTTTAGTGGAGACTTCATACTCCTTTGTTTCGGTTGCTCTTTTTACAGCTGTCGTACGCTCTGGAGTCATGGATGCACACCCACTTAGTACAATGCCTAGTAATAAGGCTAAGAGTAAATTTTTGTTCATTTTTCTAGTATTTGATGCTTTGGTATTTAAAGTCCGTAACAACACCTTCGACATTTAATTTTACAATTAAAGTAAGGTTTTTACTAGAATTTGATGATTTTGAACGACCACCACCAAAAATACCAAAAAAATTACCACTTGAACCTGCACCAGCTCCAGAAACGCTTGATGATTCAGATTCTTGAGAAATTTTATCATAAGTCCATGCTTCTCCACCATCCTTAGTGCTTGTAACTAAATTTGGAGAACCGAGTAAAGATACCACTTGTGATGAACTCATTCCTTCTTTTAACTGTGATTGAACTTTACCTAAAGTGAAATCATTTGATTCTGCAGGAGCTGTAGGAGCTTGCATTGCACATCCAGTTAATATGAATGATAAAAATAATACAAAAGTTAGATTTTTCATTTTTTCCTCTCTATTTTGTTATTTTTAATTTATACATTAATTATAATCATGTTGTTCCCAGTATAAGCAATTAACTGCTTACTTTATATACTAATTTTTGATATCTCCTGTTGATATAAGCTCATCAACTTTTTATAAACTGGTCCAATTTTACCATTACCTATTTGATTATTATTAATTGAAACTACAGGAATCAAATCTCTATTTGCAGAAGCAATAAATGCTTCGCTAGAACTTTTTAAATCACCGATTAAAATTTTAGATTCACTATGATCAATTTTTTGGATGTCCATAATTCTTAATAAATTTTTTCTTGTAATACTTCCTAAAATTCTTCCATCAAGCTTTGAAGTTATTACAGTATCATTTTTAACAATGAAAAATGAAAAAGTAGTTCCTTCTAAAATTTCATTATTACTTATAAACAAAACCTCATCAAAAGGTCCTTCATGTGCAAGCAACCTATGAGCTTTCATTCCACCATAATACGTATACGGAGTCTTAACTTCAGCATCAATTCTTTCATACTCATAAAGGCCTAATGAAATTCCATTTTGATAGCACTCCTTAGGATATTTTTTTATTTGAGATGTAACTATGAATAAATCAACTTCTTGCGATGAAATTAAACCTGAAATATCATCTGGGGCTTTACCAGCAAAAATTATCATAACATTACACTCACCATTTGATAAATTATTTTTTTCTAATGTTTTATAGACCAAGTCTTTAATATCCTGTTTTGAAAAAGATAAATTCATCTTCATGGATCGAGCATTTCTTACAATTCTATCAATGTGATCATCAAGAAAAACAGGAACTCCATTATTAGTAGTTTTGAAAAATGTAAAAACCTGATATCCACGTGTCACGCTCAAATAATTTCCCCTTACGTTAAGACTTACCTCATCAGAAGGAATAAATTTATCTCTAGAAAATGATATCAAACTCATTGTTTTATGTATGTGATTTTTATTTTTTTGTTCCGATAATATTAATAATCTAATTTATTTAAAATATACCGCAATATGACTTATATTTTAAAATATGAGAATATTATTATATCTACTTTTGGTTCTAATTATTTCTTGCAATGATAATGCACAAAGCAATTCTGAAAATTCAGCTCCATTTTCTGAAGATATTCACATTGATGATGATTTCTATTTTGAAAAAGGAATCTATCAAGTTGTTGATAATGTCTATGTTGCAATTGGGTATGGTTTAGCCAATTCTGTACTTATTGTTGGAGAAACTGGCAATATTATTATTGATACAACTGAAGATCCTGAGCTAGGAAAACAGATTAATTATGAGTTTAAAAAAATTTCTAATCTACCAAATGAAGCTATTATTTACACTCATTCACATGTAGATCATTGGAGAGGTGCTCCAGGTTTTTATGAAGAAAACACAAAAGTCTATGCTCATTCTACATTTCAAAAAGGGTTTTTTGATCAAAATAATTTACTTCGACCTATACTTACCGAACGAGGAATGAAACAATTTGGTCATTTTTTGCCTGATAGTTTAAAAAGGGGTCACGGGCTAGGCTTCACACTAAACTTTGACTTTGAACAACCTCCAGTAATTTATCCAACGAATTTTTTTGAACTAGAAACAAATAAACTTTCCGTAGGTGGTGTTGATCTTGAAATTCAACATAGTCCAGGAGAAACAGATGACCAAATCATTATTTACTACCCAGAAAAAGAAGTAGTTATTAGTGCTGATAATTATTACATGAGATTTCCTAACCTTTATACCATCAGAGGAACATCTTATAGAGATTCAAAGAGTTGGTATAAATCTGTTGATGCTATGAGATCATATCAACCACAATACTTGATTAGTTGTCATGGTCCCTTTCTTTCAGGAAAAGAAGTTATAGAACAAAGATTATCTATTTACAGGGATGCCATTCAATTTATTCATGATTATGCAGTTAGAGGTGCAAATGCTGGCAAAACACCAGATGAGCTGGTTGAAGAATTTGAATATCCTGCATTTTTCTTAGAAAATTATGATTTACAAGAAAAATATGGCAAAGTATCATGGAGCATAAGAAACGTTTACAACGGATATTTAGGATTCTTTGATGGTAGAGCTGTTAACTTAGAGCCATTATCTGATAAGATTAGAGCGCAATATATTTACGAATTGATTGGTTCAAAAGATAGATTAATTGAAGAAATTAATAAGGCTAACGATTTAGCAAAATATCAATGGGCTGCAGAGTTAAGCGATATTGGATTATTTAATTTTCCAGATGATAAAGAAATTAAAAAATTGTATAGCTTATCTCTTGAAAATCTATCTTTAGCGGAGAAAAATCCAATAGCAAGGAATTATTATCTATCAGAGGCTTATGAACTATCAGAAAAAATATCTCCTTCATTGGAATATACCGTTTCAGCTGAACAAGTAAAAAATATACCTCTTGGCACATTTTTTGAAGCTATGGGACCAAGATTGGATCCAGTTAAGGCAAGAAATAAGTTTATAAGAGTAGGTTTCAATATTACAGATTCTGATGAAAAATTTGGAGTAGTTATACGAAACCAAGTAGCTGAAATATCAAATTTTTATAAAAATGACTATGATGTTATTGTTTCAGTAGATTCAAAGACTTGGAAAGGGATTATATTAAGAACTGAAAGTGCTGGCCGAGCTATTGCTTCGGGTAAACTCAAAATTGATGGAGAATCACTTATGTTTCTTCAATTCTCCTCACTTTTTGTTAATGATTAATAATCTAAAAGAGTAATTACTTCACCAAATTTTTCAGCAAGCTTTTTAGATCCACCTAGTTTTGGTAGATCAATTAATGCAATTATATGAACTTCTGTTGCACCTAATTCTTGGCAAAGTTCTGCAGTAGCCATTGCGGTACCGCCAGTTGCAATTAAATCATCAACTACCAAGACTTTATCTCCCTTTTTAATTGCATCTTCGTGAATATGTACTGTATTTGTTCCATATTCTAAAGAGAAAAACTTTTCAGCGGCTTTTCTGGGCAATTTTCCAGGCTTTCTAGCTAATACAAATGATTTTGATAAAGCGTAGGCAATTGGTCCCGACCAGAAAAATCCTCTTGATTCAACGCCAACAACTCTATTGAAATCTAAGTGTTTTACCTTATCAATCATAATGTCTACTGTTGATTTAAAAGCTTCGGGATTTTCTAAAAGCGTGGTGATATCTTTAAATACTATACCCTCAATAGGATAATTTTTAACTATTGTTATTGTTTCTTTTATTTGTTCAATATTCATTTTTATTGCGCGCATAATACGCATTTAAAACATGAATTCAAACAAATGATTACTAAGCTTGAATGTTATGTTTTTCACAAAGACCAGAAAGAAAGCCCCATAATACTTTTACAGTGGACAATCCAGCTTGTTTTGCCAAAATCTTTTCTTCATCTGACAACTTATTCATCAATTCAGCACTTTGCTCTCTATGCTCGACATCAGCATCTTTGTGAACAACAAAATATTCTAAACCTTCATCAGTCGACACACTATAATGATCAACAAGTCCTCTAATTTTAGTTTCTGCAATTTCAGGTACCTGTCTTTCATAAGCATATAAAGCTCCTAAACCTTCAGCATATGTAGATCTTGAAAGTCTAAAGAAATTATCAATCATCTCTTTTGTAAAATTCTCATGATCTACTGTTTCAACTGTATTTTCATCTGCTCCAACTGCTAAAGCAAAATTTTTCCAAAGCATTGGATGATCTTTATTGAAATCTTCTTCATCGCTAAGATTATCAAGAAGAATTTTTCTATTTTCAATATCTTCGCAAATTGAATGGGTTGCACTTATGTAACGAGGAAATGCCTTGATATGTTGATAATATTGTTCAGCATAATCTCTAAGAATTTCTTGATTCAATTCTCCTTTATTCCAAGCAACATAGAATGGATGTTTTAATAAATGAAATTTGTCTAATTGTTGATTTAATTTATCTAGATACATTTTTTTTCCTTTTTAGTTGGCTACCAATAATATAATATAATTAAAAAATTTAATTTTCATAAGTTAAATAGAACGAAACATTCCAATGATTCCAAAATTTATCAGTAGTTGGTTGTGCATTTGGAATTTGATATGAAAAGATGTGATTGCCTTCTTCTAAATCACCAAGATGTATCTTTACAGGTTTCACACTAGATCCAGGACACCAATTTGATCTTGAATAGTCTGATGAAGCTATTCTTTCTTTAATTGTTTCACCTTTAAAGGTTGTTTCCTCAAACCAAACACCAGATGATGGATTAAATCTTCTAAATGAGGCACAATCATCTCTCCAAGCAGGATAATTTAATTTAATTTCATTATCAACTTTTATAATATTATCTCTCTGATTAAACTCATCTCCTTCACTATGCGCACCATGTCCTGTTGTTATAAAATAGAGATTAGCATTTGAAATATCGTTTGGAATATTATAATTAATTTTTAAATCTTCTTTAGAAAAATCGAAGCTTCCATTATGCTTTAAATTATAATTATGAGTATTGGCTAATACTTTTATCTTTGATTTATTTTTTTTATCCATAAAAAATGGACTTTCTATAAATGATAAAGAAACATCTATCAACCATCCTTCTTTTGACCATGTATCTATCCAGACACCAATCCAAATTTCATCATAAAATGCATTGCTTAAATGTGATATATCCTCATTCCATGAAATACTTTCTTCCCATCT
>CACGWZ010000014.1 GCA_902576865.1 uncultured Fidelibacterota bacterium | reverse complement strand
TATAAAAATGATTGAAGATTCTGAACCTCATAGCGTATTGAATGTTAAGGAGATACTTGCATTTTCAAGTAACATTGGAACTGTTAAAATTGCAGAATATTTAGGTAAAAAAAGTATTTATAATCAGGCAAGAGAGTTTGGATTTGGAACAAAAACCGGTTTTGATTCTTCGACTGAACCTGCTGGAATTTTTAGAGAGCCTTCAAAGTGGAGTTTATCATCAATGCACAGTGTACCTATTGGGTATGAGGTTTCAGCAACTCCATTACAAATTGCTATGTCATATGCAGCAATTGCCAACGGTGGATTTTTGTTAAAACCTTACGTTGTAGAAAAAATTGAGAAACATGACGATACAATTATTAAAAATCAAAGAAACACAAAAAAAAGAGTCTTATCGCAATCAAATGCTGAAAAATTAGGTTTGATGTTATCCCATGCTGTTGAAAATGGAAGTGGAAAGCTAGCTAATGTAGCTGGTTGGAATGTAGCTGGAAAAACTGGTACATCAAAGAAATTGATTGATGGACAATATTCAGAAAAAGAATTTATTTCAAGTTTTGTAGGATATTTTCCTGTGGAAAATCCCCAATTATTATGTTTAATTATTCTTGACAGTCCTGATGCCTCAAGAAATTTACACTGGGGCTCCATGTCTGCTGCCCCAGTATTCAAATCAGTTATGGACAGAGTGATAAATATTGATAAATCAATAACAATTTCAAGATCTAAGAAAGAAAAAGTTAAAAATGAACCAATTTTGATTCAAAAAAATTTAGAAAGAAAAATTGAATATATAGAAATGCCAAATTTAATTGGCAAAACAGTGCGTGATGCATTTTCAGAATTAAAAAAAGCTGGAATTAAACCTCAAATTAGTGGAAGAGGATTAATTGTTAGCCAAAGTATCGAAGCTGGTACAAAAGTAGAAAAAAAATCAATCTGTATATTAAAAGCAGAGCTAAAAGAGTAAGGAGAAAATTATGTTATTTGAATTTGATGAGTTTTCAAGGCAAAAAGCTAGAATAAAGGTTCTAGGAGTTGGTGGAGCGGGAGGTAATGCAATAAATAGAATGATTACTTCTGGTATGGAAGGTGTCGAGTTTATTGCTATCAACACAGATGCACAAGATTTAGATAGTAACCCTGCTGAAACTAAAATTCAAATTGGAAAAGATTTGACTAAAGGGTTAGGCGCTGGAGCAAAACCTGAAATTGGAAGAAAAGCAATTATGCATGACAAGGAGGCAGTCTCATCAATTGTTGCTGGATCAGACCTTGTCTTTGTTACAGCTGGAATGGGTGGTGGAACAGGAACTGGAGCTGCTCCAGTTGTAGCAAAAATTTGTAAAGAGCTAGATATATTGACAGTTTGTATTGTTACTCTACCATTTAATTTCGAAGGTCCAAAGAAAATGTCCGCTGCCATGAAAGGAATTTCAACAATGAGGAACTTTTGTGATACATTAATTGTAATACCAAATGAAAAACTACTTTCCGTGATTGATTATAATACTACTTTAGAACAGGGATTCGCTGAATCAGATTCAGTATTATTACAAGCTGCACAAAGCATTTCAGACCTCATTAATAAACAAGGAAATGTAAATATTGATTTTGCTGATGTAGAAACAGTTATGAGTGGAATGGGCGATGCTGTAATGGGAACTGGAACTGCAAGAGGTGAGGAAAGGGCTGTATTAGCTGCACAACAGGCAATTTGTAGTCCGCTTTTAGATAATCAGTCAATAAAGGGCGCAAAAGCAGCTCTGGTAAATGTTACTGGAAATAAAAAAATGACAATGCGTGAAGTTGATGCCGCAACAAAGCTTATCTATGAAGAAGCAGGTCAAGAAGTACATTTAATTTTTGGATGTGTTATAGATGAAAATATGGATGACGAATTAAAAGTCACTGTGATTGCCACAGGATTTAATAGAACACCAATAGAGGATTTACAGTATAAAAAAGAAATTCAAAAAAATGAATTTCATAAAAATACAAACGACTTAATGGAAACATCTAATACAACATTATATAATCAAAAAAATGAAAACTCTTTAGATGATGAAAATTTTGACAATGAAAATGATGGTCCAACTCTAGTTTTTGATGATTTTGATCAAAGTGCTGATTTAGATGTTCCAGCATACATAAGAAAACAAAATCGATGAAATTTGAGGAAAAAAAAATAGGAATTTTGGGATTAGGTAAAAGCGGATATTGGTCCGCTAAATTAGCTAAAAGTTTGAAAAATAATGTTTTTGTATCGGATTCAAATACAAACGTAAATAAAATATTTGTTGATGACTTAAAAATGTTGGGTGTTGATGTTGAAATTGGCATCCATTCAAATCAAATTTTAGAATCTGATTTAATAATTAAATCACCTGGAATTCCTAATGACTCAGATATAATGAATAAAATTATATCTGAAAAAATTCCGGTTATTAGTGAAATAGAATTTGCTGGAAACCATTCAAAAACAAAAAATATATGTATTACTGGAACAAATGGTAAAACAACAACAGTTTCACTTTTAACAGAAATACTTAGTAAAGAAATGAACGTTCTAAAGTCTGGAAATATTGGTATTCCTTTCTCAAAAATTGTTCTTGAAAACAAATTGCACGATAAAAATGATTTTGATTATTGCATTTTAGAATTATCTAGTTTTCAACTTGAACATTGTTCAAAACTTAAGAAAGAAATTTCAGTCATTTTAAATATATCTGTTGATCATATGGACAGATACCAATCTTTCGAAGAGTATTTTGAAACAAAGATGAAAATTTTTGATAATGCAAAATATTGTTTATTTAATCATGATGATAACTTTTTAAATAAAAGAATCGAAAGTAATGATAATAACATTATCCCATTTTCTATAAAAAAAGAGCAAGGATATTATTATTTTGATAATAATAAAATTTATTCGAACGACCAATGCATGTCGCTCGACGTAAGTAACATTTCATTAAGGGGTATTCATAATATATCAAACATTATTATTGCTTCTGAAATAGCAAGCAAAGTTGGAATAAATCAAGAGAGCATTAGTAAGGTTGTTAGCGAATTTGAAGGCTTAGAACATAGATTTGAACACTTTATTTCATACAATGGAATTGATTTTATAAATGATTCAAAATCCACAAATATTGATTCTGTAAAAAAAGCACTTGAATCTATTTCTAAAAAAGTTGTTTTGATTTTGGGCGGTATTCCAAAAGAAGATGATTTTAGTGAAATATCATTATTTAAAAAGAATATTTTAAAAATTATAGTTTATGGTGAAGCTTCACATAAAATTTATAATTCCCTTCCAAAAGATATAAATGTAGAAAAAATTGAAAAATTTGAGAATGCTGTGCAGGTTGCAATAGAAAGTGCTGTTAAAAACAGTGTGGTATTGCTCTCGCCAGCTTGTGCAAGTTTTGATCAATTTGATAATTACAGAAAAAGAGGTGAAAAGTTTAAAAATATTGTTGAAAGGTTTTATGCATGAATATTAAAGAACAAAGTCAAGACAGAGTATTATTTATATCAGTTATTACATTGATATCTTTTGGATTATTTATGCTTTTTAGTGCTAGTTGGGTTAAGTCACTGGAAATAACCGGAGGAGATTCGAGAACATATTTTTTAGTTAGTCAGATGATTAAACTTATTCCAGCTTTTTTTATATTCATTTTATTAACAAAAATTAATTATAGAAAATTACAATTTTTATCTCCTTATTTATTATTTACTTCATTTCTTTTGCTCGTATATACACAATTCCAAGGCTGCGCAGGTGATGCTTGTAGATGGCTATCAATTGGTCCTATTTCTTTTCAAACGTCTGATGTAGCAAGATTTTCCATCATACTTTTTTTAGCTAGTTATATTGATAATAACCATAGACATATGAAGCAATTTGTTAAAGGTATTTTTTATCCAATGCTAGCAATATTACCTTTGGCTTTAATGATTATTATTCAGCCAGATAATTCTACAACTTTAATTTTACTAACTATTGCCTTTGCAATGTTATTCGTAGGTGGAGCCTCTTTTATTCAATTAGCAACAATAGGAGTTTTTTTTGTAGGTACAATTGGAATTTTTATATTAAATGAAAAAAACTATGCATTAGGTAGAATTTTATCATTCATAGATTCTTCAGGTTCATCAGTTTCCATTGGATATCAATCGAACCAGGCTTTGATTGGTCTTAAGCAGGGTGGATTATCAGGAATGGGTATTGGAGAAAGCATACAAAAATATTCTTACTTACCTGAAACCCATACAGATTTTATTTTTGCGATTATTGGTGAAGAATTGGGTTTTATTGCAGGTAGTATTTTAATGTTAGCTTATTACATTATTTTTTACAGAGCTGTGCAAATATCCAAAAAATCAAATGATATTTTTGGGATAATGCTATCAATTGGTTTTGGTTTGAGTATAACAATTTATGCTTTTATAAACATTGGTGTTGTAATAGGAGTTATTCCAGTAACAGGAGTTCCTTTGCCATTTATTAGTTATGGAGGATCGTCATTAATAATCAACTTAATGATGATTGCTATATTGCTAAATATAAGTAAAGCACAAAGAAAGCTTAATGTTAAGAGATGGAGATTAAGAGTAAATGCCTAAATTGAATATTCTATTATGTGGAGGAGGAACAGGAGGACATTATTATCCATTAATGGCTATAAAAAAAGATCTTCATTCAAAGTCTAACTTTCATTTTTCTTTCATAGGAGCAAAAAAAGGAATTGAAAGCTCAAAGATTCATAGCGAAAGTATCCCCTTTAAGCTTATTACAATTTCAGGCTTAAATAGAAAAGTTTCCTTTAAATCATTATTTCAAAATATCGTAGTAGGAATAAATATTATCATTGGATTTTTTAGCGTATTAATATTTTTTATAAAACAAAAACCTAATTTGGTTATTTCAACTGGAGGTTACGCATCCTTTTTACCATTGCAAGTGGCAAGAATACTTAAAATTCCATACGTATTACATGAACAAAATTCTTATCCAGGAATTATAACAAAAATATTTAGTAAAGATGCAAAAGCAGTTTTTTTAGGATTTAAAAACGCTGAAAAATATTTAAATGAAACCAACACTATTTTTTCAGGAAATCCAGTTCTTTTAAATGAAAGTAAAAGTATAACTACTAATATGAATAATGATTTGAAAACTTTATTGGTTTTTGGTGGTAGTCAAGGTTCCAAATTTTTAAACGATAAAATTAAAATAGCGTTGGAAAATGATAAGCTAGATTTTATAAATATAGTATGGATAGTTGGTAAAAAAAATTATGAGTCATTAAAACATTTAAAGAATAAAAGTCTAATAATCTATGATTATTGCAATGAAATGTCCTCTCTATATCAAATTGTTGATTTGGTGCTATCAAGATCTGGCGCAATGACCATTGCTGAATTAATTAAATTTGAAAAACCTTCAATACTAGTTCCATTCAAATTTTCATCTGAAAACCATCAACATTTTAATGCAAAATTTCTTGAAGATAATTTTTGTTCAAAATTAATAAAAGAAGATGATTTCAATGATAAGACTTTTGTATCAACTTTAAGAAATTTATCTCAAGATGATAGAATTTTAGGTTCTATGAAAAGCAATTTTAAGAATATTAATGTTCCAGATACATTGTCTATAATTTCAAACTTTATTATGGAAAAGAAACATGCTCTATAGTATTAAAAAAGTACACTTAATTGGAATAGGTGGAATTGGAATGAGTGGAATAGCAGAGCTACTGAAAAATAAGGAATTTGTGGTTTCAGGTTCTGATATTGCTGATTCACCAAATGTTCAAAGATTAATAGATTTAGGAATAAATGTATCTATTGGTCATAATAAAGAAAATATTTCTGATGCTGAACTAGTAATATATTCTGATGCCATCCCTAAAGAAAATTCGGAGTTGGTAGAAGCATTAGCAAAAAATATAATTGTTTATTCCAGAGCAAGAATGATATCTGAAATTGCTAAGTTAAATAATTCTACAGTTGCAATTGCTGGAACACACGGAAAAACCACTACAACATCAATGGTTGGTACTATTTTAAAAGCTATCAATCTAGACCCCACAATTATTGTTGGTGGGGTTGTTAAGTCTCTAGAATCCAACTCAGTTTTAGGAAAAGGAGATACATTTGTTGTTGAAGCTGACGAGTATAATAAAAGTTTACTACATTTGAGTCCAACAATTGCGGTCATTAACAATATTGATTTTGAACATATTGAATGCTTTAAAGATATTGATGATCTAAAAAACACATTTCTTCAATTTGCAAATTCAGTTCCTTTCTATGGTACTGTTTGTGCATGTAAAGATTCCAAAAATGTTGCATCAATATTATCAAAAATAGATAAACCTTTAATCACATATGGAATCGATAGTCAAGATATTGATATTAAGGCAGAAAATTTATATCAGGAAAATGGTAATATTTCTTTTGATGTAAGAGTTAAAGGTCAAAGATTTTCAATTAATCTTTCTGTACCAGGAAAACACAATGTTTATAATGCTCTTGCAGCACTTTCAGTTTGTGAAACAATGGGAATTGATTTAGAAAGCGCTTGTAAAGCACTTAGTAATTTTAGTGGAGTTAAGCGAAGATTTGATATAAAAGCAAATAAAGATATAATGATTATAGACGACTATGCACATCATCCTGTTGAAGTTGAAAATGTGATAGAAACTGTAAAGAGCAATTGGAATAAAAATTTAAATGTCATATTTCAGCCACATCTTTTTTCAAGAACAAAAGAATTTTACAAGGATTTTGCAAAAGCTTTAATGAGAGCTGATAATGTTATGATTACTGAGATTTTTGCATCAAGAGAAAAAGAAGACAATTCAACTAGTTCAAATTTAATAATTGATGAAATGCTAAAATTAAACCATAAGAATGTTTCATATGTTTCCTCCAAAGAAATTGTTAAAAAAGTGAAGTCTATTGCAGTAAGGGGAGACATTTTTTTAACAATGGGCGCTGGAAATATTTGGAGATATGCTGAAGATTTAGGAAAACATTATAATGATTAAAACTATTATGAAGGAAATTAATAATGAGACATCTTCATTATGTTTAATGAATGAACCTCTTAAAAAACATACTACTTATGGAATTGGTGGCCCAGCAGATTTGATGATTTCTCCTAAGAGTAAGCAGGATTTAATAAAGGTAATTGAAATAATTAATGAGAATAAAATCCAATTAACAATTCTTGGTTCGGGTTCAAACGTACTTGTGAGTGATGATGGAATAAGAGGCGTAGTTATTTCTTTAAAAAATTCATTAAAACAAATTGAGGTTGCTGATAATATTCTTTACGCAGAATGTGGTACTATGCTTGGAAAAATTGTCAAATATGCAGTAAAAAATGATTTAATTGGTTTAGAAAATCTTAATGGAGTACCAGGAACATTGGGTGGAGCTTTGATAATGAATGCTGGAGCTTGGGGAGGAGAGATTTCAGAAAATCTTGTCCATGTTGAACTAATTAATTCAAAAAGTGAAGTTAAAAAAATTCAAAAGAAAGATTTAAATTTTTCGTATAGACAGTCTTCATTCGATAAAGATGATATATTATTATCAGCAAAATTCAATCTCAAAAAAGCAGACAAAAATATTATTAAAGAAAACTTTATGGAGGCTCAAAGTGGAAGAAAAAAATCTCAACCTTTAAATAAAAGGTCAGCTGGGAGTCTATTTAAAAATCCTAAAAATATTTCGGCTGGAAAACTTTTGGATGACGCAGGTTTAAAGGGTTTTAGTATTGGGGATGCTAAAATATCCGAAAAGCATGCTAATTTTTTTATAAATGATGGAAATGCTTCATCAAGTGACATGCTAATGCTTATAAAAAAAGCACATCAAGAGGTCAAAGATAGATTTAATGTTAATCTTTCACTTGAGGTTAAGCTACTGGGTTTTGATGAACGTGATATTGAGGGATTATGTTAAAACAATTTTATAAATCTATAATTATTATGACAGCTTTTTTAGTTTTTGTTATTGGAATTTGTACATTATCATTTAATTGGTCAAACTTTAAGAAAATATATGATATAGATAATATTAATATTTATGGAACCACTTTTTTTGATCAATCGATAATTGATGAAAAAAGTGATGTTTTAAAGTCATACAGTATTTTTGATTTAGAATTAGAAAATTATAAAAATGAAATTCTAAAATTTGATCATATCATAGATTGTAAGATTTCAAGAAAGTTTCCTTCTACAATAAATATAACAATCTATGAGAGAGAACCTATAGCACTAATAAGCAGTGATGAATTAATCATTTTAGATTCAGAAGGTGTGTGTTTACCAGTAGAATATTGCGATCTATCTTTACCTATATTAAGCAATTTTAAATCAAATCCTGAATTATACCCCAAAGGATCAAAGACTGCATCAACTAATGTATTGGGCTCTGTATCGCTCATGAAATTTACAAAGGATAATTATTCAATAATTTATAATAATATTTCTGAGTTTGTTTTTAACGAAGAAAGTGAGTATGAAATCATTTTAAAGAACGGCAGAACTAGAATATTTTTAGGATCTCGAGATCTAAAAGAGAAAATAAAATATTTAGAGTCATTCCAAAAAACTTTAAAAGAGGAAAAAAATATTACAGATTTTAGATACATAGATTTAAGATTTAACAATCAAGTAATTGTAAAAGAAGTATAATGAGAAACAAAATTCAAATAGCATTCGATTTAGGATCACATAGTATAAAAAGTGCTGTTGGAAGAATTCTACCAGAAGGAAAAATTGAAGTTTTATCTATTGCTGAAATTCAAAGTAGAAGTATTGATTGCGGAGATATAGTTGATAAAGATTTATTACTCTCTCACCTCGAAATTCTTATAGAAAAAATGGAAAAAGATGCAAAAATCAACATTGATGAGGATGCCTGGGTATCAGTTTCTGGTAAAGGAGTAAGATCTATAAATTCATCAACAAGAATACGTTCTAGGGAAAATTCAGACTTTGAAATTAATGAAGAAATAAAACAAAAACTGCTTAATCAATGCTCCGACGTTCAGGTTTCTTCTGATAGATATGTTTTACACAACATTGAACAAGGATATTATATTGGAAGTTCTCCATTAATTAGAAATCCTATTGGAATGGTTGGTAAGTCTATTGATGCTAAATCTCATGTTATCCATGTTCGAAATTTTAATCTTTCTCAATTAGATTTTTGTTTTAATGAAGACTTAGGAATTGAACCATTTCCTGTCTTTGATGGATACGCTGCTTCATCATCAAACTTAACTCATGATGAGAAAGAATTAGGAGTAATATTTGTAGATATTGGATCAGATAAAACAAATATATTGATTTTTAAAGATAATTACTTGATTCACTCAAAAGTCATACCTTTAGGATCTAGATTGGTAACAAAAGATATGGCCGCATATCTTCAATCCTCTATAGCAGAGGCTGAAAGAGTAAAAATTGAACACACTTCTGCTTTTTCAGATTTTGCAGATGACACAAAAGTTTTTGAGGTTCAAATTCCGAATGATGATCTTAAAAAGAATGTAAATGAGAAGGAAATTTCAAAAATAGTTGAATTAAGATTTGAAGATATTATTGATCAAATTGAAGTTCAATTAAAGAATATTGGAAAATCTATTTCTGATTTTAAATCAGGAATTAAAATTTCTGGAGGAGGATCAAAAATTAGAAATCTAGATTTATTATTTAAAAAGCATTTTGCTGATGTTCCTGTAGATCTTATGAAAGTTAATAATATTATTTTTAAAGAAAATTTAGAGGATAAAAGAGAATTTATTACTCTTTTTGGCTTATTAGCTTGGCCAATATTTAATGTAGAAGACAAATCATCTTCTCTTAAAATTAAAGATGTTAGTGGAATTAAGAAAAGTATTTCAACACTTTTAAAAGGTATTTTTGAATAATTTTGGTTGGCTACCGTAAAAGAAAGATCGCTCCTGATTTCATTGAAATTGGGAGCATCTTTTAACCTTTGCTATCTTTGTCGGTTCTATTAAATTCTGAACTATGGCGAACTTTTGGGAAGATTTAAAAAAGAATGTTACTGATTGGAGTATAGTTGCTTCAGAAAAAGCTGAGGAATTCACTCATACAAGTAAGTTAAGAATCGATGTTCTTCAATTAGAAAGAAAACTATCTAGCCATTATGTGAAGTTAGGTTTATATGTATTTTCTAAAACAAAAGAAAAAAATGTTTTAAATTTTGTTGGAGATAAAAGATATCTTTCGATCATTGATAGTATCGAATCTATTAAATCAAAAATTTCAGATTTAAAAAAAGAAATTAATCATGATAATAATACAGAAAATAACGAGATAACCGATGATGAATAAAAAGAAGTTTTCATTTCAATTTCTATCATCTGATAAGTTGCACCAAATAAATTTTTCATTATCAAATTTCTTGATTTTTTTGGGAATATTCGTAGCTGCATTTGTTGGTCTGAATTATTCTTTGTCTTTAAGGTTTTCGGATGAGTATTACAAGATCAAGTTAGAAGAAACAGACGAAAAATATTCGGAAGTATCTCAAGAATTGTTGAATAAAATTGCACAGTTGGAGGATGAACTAAAGTTAATTGAAGAAAAAGATTCTGAATTAAGAACTTATGCTACTTTAGCTCCACTAAGTGACGATGTTAAAGCTCAAGGTGTTGGTGGCTCAGTTGAAGATGATATACTTATTGCTGAAGTTGATAATAGCACTATCATGTTGCTTAAAGATAAAGTTGACTCATTAGCATTTGCCATTGATATTCAAAAAGATAGTTATAACACTATTTTTAATAAAATTAAATCGAATGAAACTATGTACAGACATATTCCCTCAATTGCTCCTGTTAAGGGTTATATTGGTTCAAAGTATGGATATAGAACCGATCCAATTGATGGAAAGCGAAGAATGCATTCTGGTCTTGATTTTCCTGTTAATTTAAATACGGATGTAGTTGCAACTGGTGATGGAGTAGTTACTAAAGCGCAGTATGATTCTGGATGGGGTAGATATATTAAAATTGATCATGGATATGGATATGAAACCGTTTATGCTCATCTTTGGAAAATTAATGTTAAAAAAGGTCAAAAAGTTAAACGTGGGGATAAAATAGGAAAATCTGGTAATAGCGGTAGAGCTGCTGGATTTCATTTACATTATGAAGTTCATAAAAATAATAAGACGGTTGATCCGCTAAACTATTTCTTTACAGGTTATATTGATTAATGAATTCTTCAATAATTAAGAAATTTGCCTTAGAAACCTACGGCTGTCAAATGAATGTTGCAGATTCAGAGCTTGTCGAAGGTATTTTGACAAATCTTGGTTTAGAAAAGACTGCTGATTATGACGAAGCAGATGCAATTTTCTTGAATACTTGTGCTATTAGAGAAAATGCTGAAACTAAAGTTCATTCAAAGCTTGGTAACCTTCATAAGATAAAACTTAATAAGCCTCACTTAATTATTGGTGTGCTAGGCTGCATGGCTCAGAACTTAAAAGATGATCTTCTCAAAAATAAACCTTATGTAGATATTATTCTTGGCCCTGATTCTTATAGAAAAATTCCTGATTTAATTAATAGACATGTCAAAAATAATAAGAGCATTGTTGATACCAAGCTTTCGAGATACGAGGTTTACGAAAATCTATTTCCCAGCAGAGGAGATACTTTCAATGCCTGGGTTTCTATTATGCGAGGATGCGATAAGTTTTGTTCATTTTGCATAGTTCCGTTTACGAGAGGAAGAGAGCGTAGTAGAAGCGTAGTAAGTGTTGTAGAAGAGGTTAAAAAGGCTGTTGATCAAGGCTTTGTAGAAATTACTCTTCTTGGACAAAATGTCAATTCTTACAACTATGAGGGCAAATCTTTTTCAGATTTATTATTGGCTGTATCTGATATTAGTGGGGTTAAAAGAATTAGATATACCTCTCCTCACCCTCAAGATATAAATGTTGAATTACTAGAGGTTATGGCATCTAGAAAAAATATTTGTAATTATGTTCATTTTCCAATGCAATCTGGTTCAAATGAAGTGCTCAAAAGAATGAATCGAACATATACAAGAGAACACTTTTATGATATGGCAATGAAGATTAGGGAAATTATGCCAAATTGCGGTCTCTCTACAGACATCATTGTTGGTTTTCCAGGAGAAACTGATGAACAGTTCAGAGAAACTTTAGATTTAATGGAAGCAATAAAATTTAATTCTGCATTTACATTTAAATATTCACCAAGGCCATACACAAAAGCTGAACAATTTTCAGATCATATACCTGAAGATATTAAAAAAGCTCGACTCGATGATATGTTAATTCTTCAAAGAAAACATACTTTGGAACTTAATCAAAACATGATTGGAACTTTCCAGCAAGTTTTAATTGAAAAAGAAAGTAAAAAATCTAATTTGCATTGGGCAGGAAGAACTGATTCCAATGAATGGGTGATAATTGAAAAAAATAATAGTAATATTAAGGATATTGTCCCAGTTGAAATATCTGATGCAACTGGTGTAGTATTGCATGGTAAAGAGATTACAGGAGCATAATGTTTAGAGTAATTAAAGTTTTATTATTATTGGCCATATTAGCTGGAACTTTCTTATTGTTTGATAGGAACAGTGAAAGCATTACTATTTATTTTTTCAGAGATAACGGTTATAATATCCCAGGATATCTTGCTTTTATTGGCTTTATTATGATTGGTGTCATCATTGGCTATATAATCTCTCTCAAATCTGTTTTTTCATATAGATCTGAAATTTCAAAGCTGGTAAAATCAAATAAAGAAATTTCAGAAGAGCTTGATAGTCTAAGAAATGTAGCTGTTGGCGAAGAATTTAGTTTTTCCGATAAGGAGTAATTCTTTGGAATTTTCTGCTTTAAGCAATCTGCAAATTTTTATAATCATCCTTATCGTTTTATTTTTAATAATTTTCTTTTTAGTTAATAATCGATCTAAGAATATACCTACTGATGCTGAAGCCTTTAATAATGCACTTAAAGCTTTAGTTAACGGAGATAAGGATGAGGCTTATCATTTATTAAGGAAAATTATTTCAAAGGATTCTAACAACATTGATGCTTTCTTATTGCTTGGAGATATTGTAAGGGAAAAAGATGTCAATAAAGCAATTAAAATTCATCAAACAGTAATTCTTAGGCCTCAGATTTCTAAATCAAAAAAAATTGAAGCACACATTGCACTCTCAAAAGATTTTATAAAAAGTGGTAACATTTCCAAAGCAGAGGAAGAGCTGAACAACATATTAAATATGGATTCATCAAATAAATGGGCTTTATTAAGGCTCAAAGACATTGCTAGCGAAAATAAAAAATGGAAAGATGCACTAAAGCATGAAAAAAAATTAATGAAAGTAGATGTACATCATAAAAAAAATGATGAATCTATGTTGAATTATTATATAGCTATGGATTACAAGTCAAAAGATAAAATAAAAAATTATGAACGCTATCTTGAAAAGAGTGCAGCTGCTGAAAATATCTATCCAGAATCTGCTTTGGAACTTGCTAATCATAATGTAGATAATGCTGATTTAGCAATTTCATATTACAAACTATATGCAAAACATAAACCATCTCAAAGAACAGTTGCTTACAATAAAATTGAAAATATTTTATTCGATAATCAACAATATGATGACGTTGAAGGACTTTATAGAGAATTATTAGAAAACAGTTTTGATGGTCATGCTTTAAATAGATTAGTAGATATTCTTTTAGAAAAAAATGAAGCTAATGATGCTAATGATTTAGTTGATAGATTTATGAAGAGTAATCATTCATGTCACTCAATAAGATTAAACAAATTAAAATTAGATTCTGAAAGTTTTGAAGTAAGAAAATCTATTTCTTCATTATGCAACGAAATGATTAAAGATGAAATTATTAAATAGTCTTATTTTGTTTATAGTTTTATTTAGTAGCGTATTTGCTCAAACTAAAGATTTGGCTTTAGAATATGAAAGAGCAACTAAACTTACTAATGCTAATGAGGCATTAGAAATTTATCAAGGAATCATTAATACTAATGAAGATTCAGATTATGTATGGCTTTCAAAGCTTAAAAAAGCCGAAATGTTATATGCAAAAGGTTCTTATATAACTTCATCAAATCTTTTAAAAGAATATAATCTGAATGCACCAACTCATCTTCAAAATCAGTCAAGTAAAGATCTTTTATATAAATCTTTAGACGCAGCAGGAGAGTCTGATTCATTAAAAGTTTATAAACAAATATTTTCAATTAATAAAATTAAAAAAAATAAATCAAAAAAATCTACTAATAAAGTATGGTTTATTCAATTTGGTGCATTTTCTTCAATTGAGAATGCAAAAATATTGAAAGATTCACTTAATGAAGAAAGAATTAATAATATCAGAATTGACCAGGTTTTTAAAAATGGTAAAATGATATATTATGTGAGAAGTAATCATTATAGTTCATATGATAAAGCTCTTAACCAAAGCAAGAAACTAAAGAACAAGACTAAATTTACTATAAGTGGTTTTTAGCTATTTTTTAGCGACTAAAAATAACCTATGTAGAATAATTGCTATTATGGCTATTCCAACTAAGTCATTAAAAGGAGATTGTAAAGATAGATTTGGCCAATAGTTTTTATCAAAGAAAAGCGGAACTGCAATAAATATAGCCATCAATGCTTCACCAGTAATTAATCCTGAAGCTATTAACAGTCCATTATTTTTACCTGCTTCTGATGCAGTTTTACTTGCAATATGGTTTAACATTCCTCCAATAAATATAGGGAGAGTTAATTCTAT
The DNA here is from genome assembly GCA_902576865.1 of uncultured Fidelibacterota bacterium. Classification (GTDB taxonomy): domain Bacteria; phylum Fidelibacterota; class Marinisomatia; order Marinisomatales; family Marinisomataceae; genus Marinisoma. The sequence continues at coordinate 6,099 of CACGWZ010000014.1, read as the reverse complement.
AGGAAGATAAATTCCTATTGCTACTGCTAGAATTGGTACTCTGAAATCTGCTTTTCTGTATGCTTGGTATTGATCAATTAAAATAATAACTATTCCTAAAATTGCTCCAGCATAAATCATTCCCCATTCCAAATTACCTGCAAATACTCCATTTGCAACATTAGTCATTAAAACGGCTTGAGGAGCTGGTAAGTCAGAACTACCTATACCATATGCTTCATGAAGAAGTGTTAAAACTATTCCAAGAGTTAATGCAGCACTAACAACACCAACAAGTTGCATTAATTGTTGTTTCCAAGGTGTTGCTCCAACAATATTTCCTGTCTTTAAGTCTTGTAGATTGTCACCACCAATGGCAGCAGCACAACATACTACAGCTCCAATTAATATTGCAGCAGCAGCTCCTTTTGAAGAGTCTATATCAAAGAAACTTATAATAAGAAGTGAGCTAAATAAAATGGTTGCAATTGTTACTCCTGAAATAGGATTATTTGAAGATCCAACTACTCCAGCCATATATGCTGCAACAGCTGAAAATAAAAAGCCGAAAATAAGCATGACAATTGATAATACAATTGCAGATGTCCATGAACCTATGATTCCAAAATAAGTTAGAGAGATTGGAACTAGCATTGCTATTATAGCTATGAAAACATAGTTAATTGGTAAATCCATTTCTTCTAAAGAGATATTATCTGAACTTTCCTTAAGAGTTTTTAAGCTTAGTTGAATACTTTCAATTAGCGGTTTAGCAAGTTGAATAACGGACCAAATTCCGCCAACAACCATTGCACCAACTCCAAGATAACGAATCTTTGCATTCCAAATTATATTTGCACTTTCAAAATAATTATCTCCTTCGAATCCATACAAATAAGAATAGATAGGTATGGCAATAGCCCATGATATTAATCCACCAGAAAAGGCAAGAATACCAATATTTCTTCCAACAATATAACCCACGCTAAATAAAGATGGTGAAAGACTTGCTCCCATTCCAAATATTGCTCCTTTAATAGCAATGGCGCCGCCTAATGCACTTGACCAGATACTAAAAGCTAATTCTCCCAGTTTTACAAATCCTCCTATTAGAGCTGACATACCAATGATTTTTAAACTTTGTTGAGATTTTTTTGAATCAGTTTCATGACCGGTTTTAAGTACTGCTGCAGTTGCAACACCTTCAGGAAAGCGAAGTTGTGCTTTTAAAATCAATGCTCTTCTCAATGGTACGGTAAATAATGCACCTAAAATTCCACCAACCATCGCAATTTTTGTTACCTCACGGTAGCTAATAGTATCCCAATAACCTACGAGCAAAAGAGCTGGCAAAGTAAAAATAACCCCAGCAGCTAATGATTCTCCAGCAGATGCTGCGGTTTGTACAATATTATTTTCTAATATGTTTGAATTTTTAAAAAGCCTGAGAATTCCCATTGACATAATAGCTGCAGGAATAGATGCTGAAATAGTCATTCCCGCATAAAGACCTAAATAGGTCATAGCGGAAGATAGGATTATTGACAGAAAAATACTTAAAAAAAAGGCTTTGACTGTAATCTCATTTTTCATAATGTTAACTTAATAAATTTTTAAAGTAAAAATGAAAAAAACTATTCTAAGCATAACTCTTTTTTCCTTCACCTTCCTTAGTTTACATGTACATATGCATGAACATGATCATGCAGATCATGCAGATCATGCTTCTGATTATAATACGGTTGAGGAAGATTGTGGTTTTTGTTTGTTCAATAGTGTGGATTCATTAGCGGAAACGTCGACTATTTCAGCAAATATTAACTTTAAAAATATTGTTTACAAACTATATGTTTCTAACTACATATCGTTTAGTGTTTTTTGTTTTTTAAACAAATCGCCACCTCAATAATCTTATCAATACAAGCTGATGTCAACTTTTGATATCAGAGTTTTAACAAATCATTTTAGGAGAAAAAATGAAAAACTATTTTAGTTTAATAATATTAATTAGCGCATTATTTGCACAGAATGAGGTAGCCGAATCTGATTCATTGAATCCGTTAGCTCTTGAAGGTGTTGAAGTATATTCATCTTTAAGACAAGTCAATGAAGGTGATTTAGCTGCTTCTGCCATAATTTTTAATGATGAATTAGAAGTTATGGAAGGTCAACACTTTAGTGACTTACTTTTAAGAGTTCCTAATTTGAATTATGCTGGAGGTACTTCGAGACCGAGGTTTTTTCAAATTAGAGGTGAAGGTTCTGTAAGTAGATATGCGGACCAAGGACCACCAAGTCCCTATGTTGGTATAGTTTTGGATGGAATGGATCTATCTGAACTAGGAATGATTACACCATTGTTTGATATGCAACAAGTTGAAGTCTTAATGGGTGTTCAAACTAGTTTATTTGGAGCTTCAGCTTCATCAGGTTTAATAAACTTTAAAACTAATGACCCAACCAATGAAAAGGGTGGTTATGTTATGACCCAGCTTGGTTCATACAATACATATACTAACGGTCTTGTTTACAATTTACCATTTGAAAATGGATGGAAAGTAAGGCTAGTTGGTCATTCAAATGTTTCAGATGGTTTCAAAGAAAATGTTGCATTAGGTAATTATGCATCTGCTGATAGGAATGAAACATCTTTAAGATTAAAAATGCTCAAAGAAGGTGATTTGATTACTCAAAAATATACCTTAATCAGTTCTGATTTTGATAATGGGTATGATAATTGGGCACCAGATAATAACACAGATAATATTACTTATTCTGATAACCCAGGAAAAGATAGTCAAAAGTCACAAATCTTAATTGCTGATTATAAGTATGATCTTGGAGAGCAAATTGTAGACTTTAACATTGGAATGTCCAGTAATGAAACATTGCATAGCTATGATTCAGATTGGGGTAACTATGACTTCTGGTTGAATTGGGATGGTGATGACCATCATGATGACGATCATCACGATGATCATGGTGATGATCATGGCGATGACCACGACGACGATCATGATGAAGACCATGACGAGGACTTTGACTTTATGTCATATGATTTCTTTGATTCATTCGAAAGAGATATCGACACAAGAACAGTTGATTTAAGATTCAGATCAAATGTCAAAAATGATAATAAAGTTGATTATGTTTTTGGTATTTATAACTCAAACTATGAGGAAACAACAGATGCGGCTGGATATGTTTTCGGTGGATCTGCAACTGGTCTGTCAACTGGATACGACATTATTACAAAATCATTATATGGTGAATTAGCGTATAATTTCGATAATCAATCGACTTTAGCTGTTGCTTTTAGACATGAGGCAAGAGACATTGATTATTTTGATTTTGAAAATGCAAGTGGAAGTTTTGAATTAGATGGTGATTGGAATACTTCATTTAAAGTTTCTTACGAGTTGCATCCAACAAGTAATCTTCATTGGTATATTTATGCTGCTGAAGATTATCATCCAGCAGGTGTAAATCAGAATCCTTACTTAGATATGGAAGATAAAACTTATGATGATGAAATCTACATTGATGTTACAACAGGTATCAGATGGTACAAAGATAATATAAAGCTTTCTGCTTCGTTATTCTATTTAGAGCATGATGGACATATCTTTGAAGCATCAGAACAGTTGGACCCATCAAATCCTAATGCATTTGCATTTTTTAAACAAAATGCTGATTCAGGATATGAATATGGAACTGAAACACACGGACAATTTCAATTTTCAGATAAATTATCAATGGGTTTATCTTTAGGTTATATGAGTTCCGAAATCCATTTTGGAGATCATGATGATCACGGTGGACATGATGACCACGGAGATGACCATGATGACCACGGAGATGATGATCATGATGACCACGGAGATGACCATGATGATCACGGCGGACATGAAGGTCATGCCGATCATGGACAGAAAGCTCATGCTCCAAATTGGAACTATAGTTTATCTGTGAACTATGATTTTACAGATGATAGTTCACTAATGGTTGAAATCGCAGGTAAAGATGCTTTTATCTTTGATTCAATGCATGATGAATATGAGTCCGAACCATATCACTTATTGAATGCATATTATTCACATACATTCAATAAACTGAGATTAGGAGTATATGCTAAAAACATCCTAGATGAGTCTTATGCTGATCGTGGATTTATTTTTGGATTAGAACCTCCTCATTTTCATGAAGAACTATATAAATCATTTGGCCCTCCAAGAGAAGTTGGAATGTCATTAACATATAGTTTCTAATGTCTTATTTTCATAATTTAGCGGGTATTATTGCCCGCTAAATTATGAGTTCAACAAAACAAAAAAGATTATTCATTATTGATGGATATGCTACTTTATACAGAGCACACTATGCATTGATTAGAAATCCATTATCCAATTCTGCTGGAACACCTACTAGTGCAATTTTTGGTTTTGCAAATCAAGTCTTCCAATTAATTGAAGAAGAAAAACCAGATTACTTAGTGGCCGCATTTGATTCAAAAGGTAAAAATTTTAGACATAAAATTTATGCTGATTATAAAGCCAATAGATCTGAAATGCCTGATGAAATCCAAACTCAATTACCTTATTTATGGACACTTCTTGAAGGAATGAATATCCCTGTTTTAAGAGTTGATGGTGTTGAAGCTGACGATATCATTGGAACTGTTGCTAATAAGTGTTCTGATTCTGGCTTACAATGTAATATTGTAAGTGGTGATAAGGATTTTATGCAATTAATAGATGATTCAACTTTCCTTTATGCTCCACAAGCCAGAAAAAGGGAAAAAGAAATATTTGATGTTAGTAAAGTGGTTGAAAAGTGGGGAGTGAGTCCGGAGGAAATAATTGATCTTCTTGGTCTAATGGGTGATAGTTCTGATAATGTTCCTGGGGTGCAAGGAGTAGGACCAAAAACAGCAATGAAGCTTATTCAAGAGCATGGAACCATTGAAATGATTTATGAGAATATAGATTCTATTAAAAATGTAAAGATGAAAGATAAATTACTTTCGGATAAAGACAATGCATTATTAAGTAAACAGCTTGTCACTATTTTGAAGGATGTAAATATTGATTCATCAGTAGAAGATTTTAAAATCAAGGAAATGAATACATCAAAACTTGAAGAGATTTTTAAAGAGTTAGAATTTTCTGGGTTACTTAAAAAAATTGGATCTAATGAAACAATTGAACAAAAATCTGTTGATAGAAAGAAAGATTATAAAAACATTTTAAATTTAGAAGATTTAATTGGTTTTGTTGAGTCGCTTGAACAGGGGGAAATGGTTATCAGTTGATTTAGAGACTACTTCTGTGAATCCTATGGCAGCTGAAATTGTTGGGTTTAGTTTTTCAACAAAGAAAGATACTGGATTTTATGTTCCAATTCTATATAAAGACAAGGAAGAAAATTTATTTGGGAACAACGACTTAGAAGAAGTAATTAGAATATTGAAACCATATTTAGAAGATGAGAATATTCCCAAAACAGGACAAAATATTAAATATGATGCTCTTATTATGAAGCGTTTTGGAATTAATCTAAATGGCATTGAATTTGATACTATGATTGCTGCACATTTACTAAATCCAAATGCCAGGTCATACAAGCTTGATAATCTGTCCCTAGCTCATTTAAACTATAAAATGGTTCCAATTAAAGACTTGATAGGAGTTGGGAAAAATCAAATAACAATGGATCAAGTATCATTAGATGACATATCTTTTTATGCTGCAGAAGATGCAGATGTTGTTATTGAGCTAACCGAAATTTTCATAAAAGATTTAAAAAAACAAAAATTATTTAATTATTTCAAATCAATTGAAATAGATTTATTACCAGTTCTCATAGATATGCAATTCAATGGCATTTTTATCGATAAAGATTACTTAGAAATTAGATCAGAAGAGATCGGCAAAAAAATTGAGTCACTAGAAAAAGAAATAATTGATTTAGCCGGTGAAGAGTTTAATTTAAATTCGTCGCAACAACTTGCTGTAATACTTTTTGATAAGCTAAAACTTCCAATGATTAAAAAAAGGTCAACTGCTGAAGCTGTTTTAAGTGAATTGAAGGATAAACATCCTATGCCAGAGCTAATTCTTT
>CACGWZ010000013.1 GCA_902576865.1 uncultured Fidelibacterota bacterium | reverse complement strand
AAAAGTATCAAGAGATTGCATTCTTTAGAGAAAGAAGGTTCTGCAATATTTGAAGATTTAACCAAAAAAGAACTATTAATGTTAAATAGAGAAAAAATTAAACTATCTGATCAGCATAGAGGAATCAAGGATATGAAAAAGCTTCCCAATGCAATTGTTATTGTTGACGGTAAAACAGAATCAATTGCTATTGCAGAAGCTAAGAAGCTTGAAATACCAATCATTTGTATTGTTGACTCAAATACAGACCCATTACTTTGTGATTATCCAATTCCTGCAAATGATGATTCTATTCGAACAATCCAATTAATAATAAATGAGATTGTAAACACTATCATCTCCGCCAGCAAAAAAGACGACGATAAATCTGAATCAGTTTCAGATAATAAAGAAGAAAAAAAAGGTAGTTAAATGAGTGTCGATGCCAAGTTAGTTAAAACTTTAAGAGAAAGAACTGGTGCGGGCATGATGGATTGCAAAAAAGCTTTAGTTGAAGCAAATGGCGATCTAGATTCTGCATTAGACCATTTAAGAAAAGCTGGAATCGCTAAAGCTGCAAAAAAATCATCAAGGGTTGCTAATGAGGGTATTATTTTCTCATATATACATCCTGGTAGCAAATTAGGAGTACTAGTTGAGCTTGGATGTGAAACAGATTTTGTTGCAAAGACTGAAGGTTTTAATGATTTAGCTGCTTCACTTGCTATGCAGGTAGCTGCATCAAATCCATTGGCCATTGATAAATCTGGAATCCCTCAAGATATTCTTGACAAAGAAAAAGAAATTTTTATTGATCAGGCAAAATCATCAGGAAAGCCTGAAAACGTCATAGAAAAAATTGTTGAAGGAAAGTTAAATAAGTTTATTGAGGATAGCTGTCTTGTTCATCAGTCATTTGTAAAAAATCCTGATATGACTATTTCTCAATTAGTTCAAGAAGCTGTAGCAAAACTTGGAGAAAATATTACAATTAATAGATTTGTAAGATTTTCTTTAGGTGAACAATCAAATTAGAATATGTTAAATCAAAGTATCGATTCTGCCGAGTCTAAAATGGAACAGACTATTTTATTTGTCAAAAGTGAAATTGGCAAAATAAGGACTGGTAGAGCTAATACGGAAATGTTCAATAACATTCTTGTCAATTATTATGATAACGAAACTCCACTAAATCAGGTTGCAAATATTGTAGCATTAGATGCAATTACAATTAGCATCCAACCTTTTGATAAAACAGTCATTGATGATATTGAAAGTGCCATTCTTGAGTCAGATTTAGGCTTTAATCCTTCAAATAATGGTAATAGCATAATGATTACTTTTCCACCTTTATCAGCTGAAAGAAGGCAAGAATTGGTTAAGGTAGCCTCAAAAATTATCGAAGATGGAAGAATTTCAGTTCGTAATATAAGAAGAGAAACTATACATTCTGCTAAACGTATTGAAGATGAACAGAATATATCTGAAGACAATATGAAGACATTCTTGAATGATATACAAGATTTAACTGATTCATTTATTAATAGGCTCAATTCTCTTCAAAAAGAGAAAGAAGTTGAGATTCTAGATAATTAATAACTACCTAATTTATTCGCACTTAGACCAACCACAGTCTTTACAAACTAAGCAACCACCCTCATTAACAATACCGCTTCCATCACACTCGTTACAATCCTGACCATATTGTGCAGCTTTTCCACGAGAAGAATTTTCTTCAGCTATTTCAAATTGACTTTTTTTTTCTAGGGTAGGAGAATCACCATTCACAAATGTTTCAAGTGCTCTTCCGATTGCATCAGGAGTTGATAGAATTAGTTGACCATCCTCCCAGGTTGGATTAGGACCGCTTATTCCTTTTAATTGGTTGATTATGCTATTTGGGTCAACACCTGAACGTAAGGCTAAAGAGATAAGCCTACTAATAGCTTCGGTTTGTGCAGCAACAGTACCGCCTGCTTTACCAATGGCAGTAAAAACTTCACAAAGACCATTTTCATCTTCGTTTACGGTGACATATAGCGTGCCATCTCCAGTACGTAAGCGTCTAGTTTTTCCTTCCGTAATTGATGGACGATTTCGTGCAGTTTTCATTTCAGCATTTTCTGATTTTTCTTTTTCATTTTCTGACGATTTGTCATCAGTAATTAGGATTCCTTCTCTTGAACCCTCACGATACACTGTAATACCTTTTAGATCAGTTTTGTATGCAGTCATGTAAATATCTGCAACAGTATCAACGGTAGTTTCCTCAGCAAGATTTACAGTAGATGAGATTGAACTGTCAATGTATCTTTGCACTACACCTTGCATTTTTACTCTGAAATATGGATCAACATTGTGTGCCGTAACAACATATTCTGGCAAGTTTTCATCTGTTCCAAACATTTCTTTTACAACGGGATGATATACAGTAAAGGTATCAAACTCTTTACCAAGGCTATCATTCTTTTTTACTTTTCTTTGGTAAGATGTTGCAAAGATTGGTTCAACGCCAGAAGTGACACGCGCAACGATCGCACCACTGCCTGTTGGTGCAACAGTGGTAAGAGTACAATTTCTGATTCCATTGTTTTTAATCTTCTTCTGTAATTTTTCTGGAAGATCTTGAACAAATAAGCTTTGTGAATATCCGTCCCAGTCGAAATTAGGAAACTGACCTTTTTCTTTTGCGAGTTCTGCACTTGTTTCATAGGCTGTATCTCTATGTATTTCCATAATTTTAGCTATGGTTTCTAATGCTTCATCTGAGTCATACTTAATTCCCATTTTGACGAGCATATCTCCAAGACCGAGGATTCCAAGTCCAACTCTTCTATCATTCTTGGCATTTTGCTTTTGCTCTTCCAACGCATGACGATCTAAGTTGTAATCAATTACGTTGTCTAAAAATCTTGCACCAACTGCGGTTGTATCTTTAAATCCATCAAAATCAAAATTTCCATCTTGATCTACAAAACGCTCTAAGTTTAATGCGCCTAAGTTGCAGCATCCACCATCTGGTAGCGGCTGTTCTGCACATGGATTTGTGGATACCAGAGGACTGCAGTATTCTGCGTTGTGGTATTTAGTCATGGTGTCCCAAAAAAGAAGTCCTGGTTCAGCACTAGAGTGGGCATGTTCGATTATTTTCATCCACAAATCTTTGGCTTTTACGGTTGAATATTTTTTTCCACCCCAATGCAAATCAAAGTCAGAATCAGACTGGACTGCATCCATAAACTCATCTGTTAATAAAACTGAAATATTGGAGTATTTGACCATATCAACATCTCCAGTTTTGATTTCAATAAACTTTTCAATATCAGGGTGATCAACACGTAATGTTTGCATGTTTGCACCCCTTCTACCATGTTGGGCTATTGTATTCGTATTTTCACTAAAGAGATTCATGAAGCCAACTGGACCACAAGAATTACCTCCGGTTCCAAGAATTTCATCTCCACCTGGTCTTAAAACAGACAAATCATGCCCACAACCACCACCATATTTATATGTCATAGCTTCTTGAATTACGCAGTCATAAATAGATTTGATAGAATCGTCTTTAATACCAACAACGTAACAGTTATTGAGTGTTGTTGTGATATCTTCACGACCGGCGCCGTGCATAATTCTACCACCAGGTACAAATTTAAAATTCTTCAGCGCATCAAAAAAAGCAGCTTCCCATTTGTCCTGGAGTTCTGGTGTTTTTTCAACGCTTGCCAAGGCTTTTGCTTGGCGTTTCCATAGTTCCCAAGGATTTTTTTCGCCAGGAGCCAAATATTTCATCTCAAGAACGCTTCGACCAAGCTCGTCTTCTTTGTAATAGTTATCTATTGTATATTCTTCTGGACAACTTTCAATTTCTTTATCCTGATCCTTTGACTCTTTGACATTATAGCCAAGGATTTGATTTTTTAATTCAGAATCAATCTTTGGATTTTTATCCGATTCTGTTGGAAAGTTTATCTCTATTGCTTCCGCCATAATTCCTAATTCTCACCCTTTAAATTAATATTTTTACACGTCAAAAGACGCAGTCTTCTCTAAAAGAGATTATTTTTTTGCAAATACGTAGCTTTCGAAAAGCTAATTGGCTGGCTAAGCAACTTATTTATTTTTTTTTATTTGAGTCAAGTTTAAAAATACAAAAACTCATATTTTTTATTAAAGCATCATTTCAACAAAAAATACTTTCTATTAGCCACAAAATTTTGCCTACTTGTTTTGCAATATTTTCTGTATTAATATTTGTAGCAGCTATGCACATATGACAGAAGTAAATTTGAATAATAAATTCACATTAAACGATAAATATACATTACTTGAAGGTAGAATCATTCTATCTGGAATACAAGCGCTTGTGCGCCTACTCCTTGATCAAAATAGAGCTGATTTAATTAAAGGAATAAATACAGGTACGCTTGTATCTGGCTACAGAGGTTCACCTGTTGGAGTACTGGATATTAATTTAGTAAGAAATAAAAAGTTACTTGATCAGCATAATATCAATTTTATTCCAGGAGTCAATGAAGATTTAGGTGCAACACTGATTTATGGGAGTCAAATGGCTGGAATGGTATCAAATGTAAAGTATGATGGTGTTCTAGGGATGTGGTATGGAAAAGCACCTGGAGTAGACCGCTCCGGAGATATTTTTAGACATGCAAATTTTTTAGGCGTTGGTAAAAATGGAGGAGTACTAGCTGTTGCTGGAGATGATCCTTCCTGTAAATCTTCAACTCTTCCATCACAATCTGAACCAGCATTATTTGATGCGATGATGCCAATCTTTTATCCTGGGAATGTGCAAGAAATTTTAGATTTAGGAAGATATGCCTATGAAATGTCTAGATATTCTGGTTTGTGGTCAGGTTTTAAAATTGTAACTGATATCGCTGATGCATTTGGAAGCGCTATTGTTCATCCTGATAGGATTAGTATTAATATTCCGGACTTTCAATATAATGGGCAACCTTGGAAACATACTCAAAATGCAAAATTAGTAGGACATCATAGTTTGCCGACAGAAAAAGAAATCCACTTGGGTAGAATTAAAGCTGCGAAGCATTTCTTAGCATCAAATAATATTAATAAAATCACTATTAAATCGGACAACGACTCAATAGGAATTATTACTGCTGGTAAGACCTATTATGATATTGTTGAAGCTCTAGATTCCCTTGGATGGGATGAAGCATTTTTAAATGAAAAGGGAATAAGGATATTAAAACTTGGAGCAACTTTTCCAGTTGATAGTAACATAATCAATCAATTCTCAGAAAATTTAAATGAAATTTTTGTTATTGAAGAAAAAAGATCATTTATTGAGATGTTAATCAAAGAAGAGGTTTATAATTATCCCAATAAACCACTTATTGTTGGTAAAACAGATGAGCATAATAATTTGTTGGTTCCTGCATATGGTGAATTAACAGCTGATAACTTATCAAGAATTATTTTTAATCGATATGCTTCGAGATTGGGTGTTGAATCAGATAACAATAAAATCAAAATTATTTCAGAAGTTGATAATAGAGTTTATGGAGAGTCTTTAACTTCAAGATCTATGTACTTTTGCTCTGGGTGCCCTCACAATACTTCAACTGTTAAATTGCCTGAAGGTGATTCGGCTTTTGGAGGAATTGGTTGTCATTTAATGGCAATGTTTGTTGATGATGGTAAGGCTTTTGGTACAACTCATATGGGAGGTGAAGGTGCACAGTGGGCAGGTATGGAGCCTTTCATTGAGAAAGAACATATGTTTCAAAATATTGGTGATGGTACTTTTTTCCATTCAGGTTCATTGGCTTTAAGACAAGCTATATCAGCTGGATCTCATATTACTTACAAAATTTTGTACAACAGAGCTGTGGCTATGACTGGTGCCCAAGATCCTGATGGTGGTTTAGACTTACCTGAATTAACCAAATATTTGAAATCTCAAGGCGTAAAAAAAGTTATTATAACTACTGATGATACTGATGCTTATAAATCAATTGAGCAGTCTAGATGGGATAAAGATGTTGAAATATTACATAGAGATGAAATTGTTGAAGCACAGAAAAAATTAAAAGCAATAAAAGGTGTAACCGTTTTAGTTCACGACCAATCTTGTGCAGCTAATTTAAGAAGATTAAGAAAACGCGGTTTGGTGCATGAACCAAAGAAGCGAATATTTATTAATGAAGCAGTATGCGAAGGGTGTGGAGATTGTGGAGTTAAATCTAATTGTCTCAGTGTACAACCAATTAAGACAGAATATGGGAGAAAGACTCAAATTGATCAACCTTCTTGTAATAAAGATTACTCCTGTGTTGAAGGTAATTGTCCATCATTCATTCAGGTTATTCCATCTGATAAAGATGACAAAAGAAAATTACCTGATATTGGATTTGATCCATCAATGTTACCTAATCCAAAAAAGATTCAAAAAGATGTAGCTAATGTATTTATGCTAGGAATTGGCGGAACAGGAGTTGTTACTGTAAATCAGATTATTTCAACTGCGGCATTTATCGAAGACAAAAAGGTAATTTCTCTTGATCAAACTGGATTAAGTCAAAAAGGTGGTTCTGTTGTTTCTCATTTGAAGATTGTTAATAACAATAAAGAATATTCCAGCAGAGTTGCAAATGGTGAATCCGATGCTTACTTAGTCTTTGATTTGCTTACGGGTGTGAATCCAAAAAATATGGCAAAATTAAGTTCCAAGAGTTCAACTTCGGTTATCTCAACATCTGAAATACCAACAGGGGATATGGTAAGATCCACTGCCAAAGAATATCCTGAAGCATCATTTATGATTGATTTAATTAAAGAATATTCTAAAAATAATACATTATTAAACGCAACTGAACTTTCTGAACATTTTTTTGGTAGCAACATGCAAGCAAATTTCATTGTAATTGGTGCTGCTTACCAATCTGGTTGTATTCCAATTTCTAGCGAATCGATTGAGAAAGCTATTGAAATCAATGGCGTTGCTGTTACTCAAAATACTAATGCATTTAATATTGGAAGAAAAGTAGTTTCAGATCCTCATTGGGTTGATACTATTAACTTATATAGATCAGGTAGTTTAGCTTCAAATCCAATTTTATCATCAGAGGCTTTGAGCTTAATTGATTTAATTTCTCCCGATGAAGAATTAAGAAAAATTCTTGAATATAGAACTCAGGAATTAATTGAATACCAAAATCTTTCTTATGCGAAAGAGTATATGAATTTTGTCGGAAATATTTTTAAAAAAGAACAAAAAACTAGATCAAGCTCTGAATTATCACAAAATGTTGCAAAATATTTATTCAAATTAATGGCAACAAAAGATGAATATGAAGTAGCTAGACTTTCGCTCAAGGCTGAGCTTGATTCTGCAATTAATCAAGAGTTTGGTAAGTCTGCAAAAATTAGTTACATGCTTCATCCTCCTTTTTTAAAGGCAATGGAAAATATTCCTATTTTAAACATGTTACCTGGAGTAAAATCAAAATTAGCTTTAGGATCATGGTTTAAAGTATTCTATGTAATGCTAAAAAATATGAAATTTTTAAGGGGTACCCCTTTTGATTTTATGGCATGGTTTAGCAATGATGTTAGAAAAGCAGATAGAAAAGCACTAGATCACTACAAATCTATTCTTACAAAAAACATAGATGAAATTGGAAATGGCAAATACCAAGATTTAAAAGATTTTTCTGTTTTACCGGATATTATTAGAGGATATGAGGAAGTTCGATTAGAAACAATGGATGAATACTATTCTAAATCAAACAATCTTTTTAAATCATAGAATTCTATTTTAATTTTATCGAATAAAAACTATATTATTGAATACAAATACTATATAGGATGTATTGAATGTACAAAAAAATTCTTTTCATAATTCTTTTTAGCTTTGTGTTTGCTCAACACAATCATGACCACAGTCATGATCATAGTCTTTCAGATGACGGTTACATTCGTTGTGCTACAGATGAGCTTGAACAAGAACTTCAACTTTCAAATCCTGAATTTATCGCAAAAAGAGACGCTCAAATTCTCAAAGCGCAGCAATTAATAAGAGATAACCCTGAATGGCGAATAAGTAACAACTCTCAAAATACAATTTTTGTTCCAGTTATATTTCATGTTTTGTATGCTACATCATCTGGTAATCTATCTGCCTCCCAAATTGGTGCTAATTTTGATCAAATAAATTTAGATTTTTCAAATACTAATCCTGATGGAGATGAGATACCTTCAGAACCAAATCCGTCTAATGCACCTAATGATCCAGGAATAGATTATAGTCATCAAGCAGTAAGAGGTACACATAATGTTGTGTTTGTAGGTTCGCTGGGAGAGGCTACTGGAGCTCAATTAATTGATGGTCAAACAATAAGAAGATATAATATAAGTCAAAGTACTGTAAGTGGCGTAGGTGAAGCTAGTAGTCTGGCTTCTTCAACTCCTACAGATAGTGGTGTCGAAGGTGGATATCAGGATGGATTTTTAAATATTTACATTGCTCCTTTAACAGGAGGTTTATTAGGACAAGCTTATTTAGGTTTTCCAGAATCTGTTGTATTAACTGGATCTGTTGGTTCAGTTGAAAGCCCTGGTACAGCAGGAAACTATAGTAGAGGAAGAACTCTTACTCATGAATTAGGACATAATTTTACATTTAACCATACTTTCAATTCTGGCAATTGTAATCAAGCATTATGGAGTGATATTCCTGCTCAAACGCAAAATAATAGAACAGCTAACATTTATGAGTGGCCTACAGGAAGTGGAAATTTTTATGGTCGAGGTGGTGTAAATAGTTGTATTGGTACCACTGGAAAAGGTGATCAGTTCATGAATTATATGGACTATGTATATGATAATCAGATGAGAATGTTTTCTGAAGAACAAGCTTTGGATGGGTATGCCTGGGCAGCAAGTAGAAATTGGGCTGAGGTTGTCAATGGCGTAATTACTCAGGTTTCTTCAAGTGTTTCATACGCAACTCCAGAAAGAGAATTTACTGTAGAAGTTACTTTTGGTGAAGCAGTTACTGGTTTTACCCAAGAAGATATTGTTTTAGAAAATGCAACCATTGTAAACTTTAATTCTGGCGATGGAATAAATTATAGTTTTGATGTCCAAGCAATAGTAGATGGTGAAGTCGAAGTTTCTATAGCTAGAGATAGTTGCGTTGGAGTTGAGAGTGGTTTTAGTAATTTAGGATCAAATAAACTTGTAGTAATTGTTGATACTTCTGCTCCTGAAGTTGGTACTGTAGATATCGGGAATATTCAAGATACATTTTATATTACTTCTCAAAATCCTGGATTAAATCTTGTTCTTAAAAACTTCCAAGACGACGTAAGTGGTATTAGTAATTACTATGTATCAGTTGGTCTTTCACCAACAGGACAAGAAATATATCCTGCATCACCGTTCTCAAGTACATTTATATCTATTGATGAAAGCAACTTATCTGGCTTGAGTGATTTCCAACAATATTATGTAAATGTATTTGCTCGTAACCTTGTTGGGTTGGATTCTGAAATTGTAAGCAGCACATTTTATTATTTTGGAAGCTTGATTGGTGACCATGATAGTGACTGGGATATTGATTTTGTTGATTATGCTTACTTCATTGCAAATTATCCTGGAATAGATATTGCACCTGTAACTGGAAGTGCGCCATATTTCTTCCCTAATTTCGATGGAATCTCAGATGAAAAAGACTTAAATATGTTCCAATCTCAATGGAATTGGTCATTAGATCAATCCCGAAGAGATGAACCAAATTATACTCAATCATCAGGTCCTGGTATCAGACCTAGCTTGAGACTTGTCAATGAGCAGTTAATTGTTACATTTGATCCAGAGGCATCAACATCTCAGTTTTATTTAGAGTATGCGCCCGATGATTATGCGATAGATTATCTTTCAAGTAATCTTAATTCAAATATTGTTTTAAATGGAAATGATTATGAACAGGGTATTATTCAGATGGAAATTGCTGATTATAGTTTTAATAGATCAAATCCAATTGAATTAACATTTAGCTTTGAAAATAATACAGACTCTTATGATTTCTTGAAGTATAGTTTTTCAACTTACAACAAGTCCAATCAAATTGTTGCAGAAGGGTATGACTTTCTACAAACTGCTCCTTCGAGTTATCGTTTAGCACAAAGTTATCCAAATCCGTTTTCATCAGGTGGTACGACCATAGAGTTTGACTTGCCTGTAACGGAATCAATATCAATGTTTATACTTGATATTAGAGGAAGAAAGGTCAAGACTTTAATAAACAAGGAACGACTTTTTGGATACCAATCTGTAATGTGGGATGCAACAAATGATGATGGAGAAAATGTAAGTAGTGGTGTTTACTTCTATCAGATTAAATCTCGCAGCTTCAATGAAGTTGGTAAACTAGTATTTGTTAAGTAGATTTTAAAATGCTTACACAAAAACCAATATTAACTGATATCAGAGATGCGCGCGTTCGAACAGAATCAATAGTTCGAAAAACTCCAATCTTAACCTCGGAATACTTTAATGATTTGTTAGGAACGGAACTATTTTTCAAATGCGAAAATTTTCAGAAAACTGGATCTTTTAAAATCAGAGGAGCATCAAATGCAGTATTTTCTTTAACTGATGAAGAAGCTAAGCAAGGTGTTGCTTGTCAATCATCTGGAAATCATGGAGGAGCTATTGCCTGTGCTGCATATTTAAAAGGTATTCATGCAGATATTGTTATGGCAAAAAGTGTTTCAAAAGCAAAAATACACAATGTAGAAACCTACAAGGGTAACATGATATTTTGTAATACCATGGGAGAAAGAGACGAATTATTTAATGTCACAGTAAAAGATAATAATAGAATATCTATACACCCATATGACAATTTTGATGTAATGGCTGGACAGGGCACCATCGCTTTGGAAATTTTAGAGCAAGTACCTGAATTTGATTCAGTAGTTGTTCCTATTGGTGGTGGAGGGCTCATTAGCGGTATATCAATTGCTCTTAAAGAATTAAAACCCGATGCAAAAATAATTGGTTGTGAGCCTGAAAGTGTTGATGACACATTTCAAATGTATAAAGCTAACAAACGTATTGAAATGGTTCATAGAGAGTCTGTAGCAGACGGTTTAATGGCTATCGTTGGACAATTAACATTACCTATCATTCAAGAGAATGTAGATGATATTGTTTTAGCTACTGAGCAAGAGATTATTGATACAACACGTTTAGTTTGGGAGCGTATGAAAATTATAATTGAGCCTTCATGCGCATTAGCATTAGCTGCAGTTATTAAAAATAAAGAAATGTTTGTTGGACAAAAAGTAGTATTAGTTATAACTGGAGGTAATGTTGACTTAGTTGCATTACCTTGGTTAAAAGTTGGAAAAGATTAACTACTTTAAAACTTTAAAAATAAGATATAAAAAAAGCCCTCATAATTTGAGGGCTTTTTTTATTACTTAATAAAATTAAGTTTACAGATCATATCCTACACTAAGTGAGGAGAATCTACCCATTAGTGGAGCAAGAAATCCTTCTCTGTGTACAACATCTGTAAGGTTGTCTATATTTAATCCAACTGATAATCCATCTACAGATTTAACATTCCAATTAGCATTTACACCAATTGTGTAGAAACCAGGGATTTCTCCTGAATTGTCCTGCCATCCTTCAGCAAAGAAAGAATCTTGGTATCTTAAATTTGCTCCGTATGAGACATTATCATTAGTATGACTAAATCCAGCACCTAATTTGAATTGAGGAGTATTCATATAAACTGTTTCCTCAACACCTTCAAACATTGATGTTACTTCTTCATCACTTAAGTAAGAACCGTTAATAAAGAAGTTCCAATCTTGTGATGGGAAATAATTCAATGTAGCTTCAATACCGTGAAGGTCTAAAGGCTCAGTGAGTTGTTTGTAACCCATGATTAAATTACCACCATAGATATTTTGTTCTGGAGTAATTGCACCAATTGGTACTTGACCTACACCAAGTAACATCTGAGCAGCTAATTCATCTGCACCAGTACCATTTCCATTACCACCTAATGCTGGAGCATCCATCACATTAATTAAACCAGTAAGATTTGCATCACCAGCCATTCCTGTCATTAATGCAGCTACATAACTTTGTGCATCACCAGCAACTGTCACTGCACCTGATAATGATGTTTTAAGTCCTGTAACATAATTGTCAACATTTAATTTATATACATCTACTGATAATGCCATGTTGTCAGAAACTAAACCATTATATCCAAACTCTGTTTGTGTCCAAGTTGTTTCTTGAATTTTTGGAATATCTGGAAAGGTTGTATTAGGATCAACTACATTAAATCCTAAATCTAACGCGACATTACCAAAACTACTTGGCATTGCAGTTGCAGCTAAACCTAAAAGTGCCTGTGCAGCAGCAGTAGCTTGTGCAGCTCCATAAGCAGCAGCACCAGCAACATCTCCTGTGGCAGCTGCATAAGCAGCTCCTACAGCTTGTCCATAACCGCCTACAAGTGCAGCACCATTATCACTAGCTAAGAACAATCCTGCAGTGATAGGAGCCCATACACCAAATGCGGCAGCATTAATTGTACTATTATTCATAGCAAAATTAGTATTTGTATCCAAACCTAAAGCAGTAGCCCAATTTGATCTAAATGTTGGAGTACCATTGGCATCTCTATCATAAGTCCAACCAGTTGTAGTTGAACCCATAGCTTTAATTTGGAAATCTGGATTGAATGGTAATACTACTCCAGTTGGATTAGTTGCGCTAGTAAAATCTATTCCAAATACACCACCATACACGAAGTCTCTACGAACAGCGATGTCTAGATTTTTAGTGAAGTTTCCAGGAAGATCAATATTTTGACCATATGTTAAACGAAAACTTCCTCTAACATCATCTGGTGACCAAACCATTCCAAGCTTAGGAGCAAAAACACCGTCTGTTCCTATATCTTCTAAGTAGTTATTTGTATCATATCTACCAGTAGCTACAACTTTGAATTCATCACTAAATTTCTTTTCATAAGAGTAATAAACTCCTGTGTTGTCGAAGTTATCAATATCTTCGTTTTTACCATTGATAGTTCCATTTGTTTCTGGAGTTCTGCTTAATACGTCTAAACCTACTAAAAGCGATTGATCATTTTTCAATTCAAGAGCGTGCTGAATCTGAAATGCGGTATTTTTAGACTGATCATAGATAATATTTCCTGTTGAAAGGTTATACGTAGTCTTTTGATCGTTTACATTTGAGAATAAATTAACAAATAAGTTACCTCCCAAAATGTCTTGTCTAAAGTAAGAAACTTGCATTTGATACAACCATGCATCGTCTGAATGTGCTCTTCCAATTCCTGTCAATTCTAAAGCACTAATATTACCAGCTCTTAAATTAACTGTTAAATTAGATTTTAAATCAGGACGAAACACAGTCTTTGAATCAAAGAATGTTGCTTCTGGTGAAAAAGGTTCATCTGCAGAAGCAGTATTAGGTGATCCGCCAACTGGGTCATTATATCCACCACGTGTATAATCTACATAGGGATAAGTTACAGTTTGTTCACCTCTTCTAATTAATAGTGGTTCAAAATAAGTATGACCGTCTAAAGCAGCTTCAGCTTGAGTTCTAGGCATATTAGATGCCCAGTCATCAAAAGTAGTATGAGTGACTGTTAATCTTGTAGCAGCTCTACTACCAAGTTGACCTGCATAACGACCATATAATTTCAAATAATTTCTTTCACCAGCAGTTACTTCAACTCTGGGACCTTGATTGAAAGGAGATTTTGTGAACATGGAAATAACTCCTTGTTGGGTATCTGGACCATACATAGGTGGCGCAGGACCTCTTAAAACCTCAACTCTCTCAATATCGTCGTCTCCAGGAGCCATGAACTGTAGTAATTGAGCATTAATAACTGGAGCACGTGTCCATCTGTTATCAACAACAGCGTGAACCGCACCAGTAAAAATACCATTAAAACCTCTAACTGTCATATTTTGTGATTCTAGACCTGTTTTCATAGTCTCAATTCCAGCTTTATTAGCTAAAATATCAACAATATAAACAGCATTTCGTGCTGTTAAATCATCACCTGAAATAACTTCAACACTTGCAGGAGCTTCAGTTACCAACTCTCTTTTTAAAGAAGCTGATACAACAACTTGATCAAGAACTAAATTTCCTTTATCAAGTGTTAAATTTACTGAACTAGAAGCACCGCCACTTACAGTGACTGAAGAACTAGCATCTTCGAATCCAATATAGGTTGCAGTAACAGTGTAAGTACCATCACCCAGACCTGAAATTGAAAATGATCCATCTTGATTTGATGAAGCACCTAAATCAGTACCTTCGACAGAAACATTTGCTCCAGCTAAAGCATTACCATCACTATCAGAGACAGTTCCGACAACACTTTGTGCAAAAAGCGATGTAACTGAAAAAAGTAGGGCAAAAGTATATTTAAAACTCTGTTTAAATTTCATTATTTATACCTCTTTTTATTGTTATCAATAATTCTTTTACAAATATCAAATTGGACGTAAATATCCAATATTTTTTAAAGTAAAGCCTTAAATGAAAAAAACCAAACAAAAAATCTATTCTATTATTAACTTAGTTTTTGATGAAAACGACAAAAAAAATCATATGTTTATTATTATTGTTAGTAAGTATAAATGCTCAAACAACGGAACAGCTTATGGAAGAAAAAAAATCAAAATTAACTGATATGCAGTACTATGTTACTCAAGATTGTGGAACAGAACCTGCTTTCGATAATGAGTATTGGGATCATAAAGAACCTGGAATATATATAGATATTGTATCTGGAGAAGCTTTATTTGCTTCAGTGCACAAATACGATTCAAATTCCGGATGGCCTTCATTTTATCAGCCTATTGAAAATGAAAATGTTAAATTTGAACAAGATTATCAATTAATTCTTCCGAGGACAGAGGTGAAAAGTAAGAAGGGAGATTCTCATCTCGGTCATGTTTTTAACGATGGACCAAATCCAACTAGATTACGTTATTGTATCAATTCTGCTGCTTTACAATTCATCCCATTAAAAGAAATGGAAGAAAAAGGATACAAAAAGTATTTATATCTTTTTGAGACCTAATGGAAAAAGAATCTCGTCTAAATGATTTTTTAGCAAATCCTTATAAATCTATGTGGACAATGGCTATGCCAATCATTGCTGGAATGATGGTGCAAACACTATTTAATGTGGTAGATATTATGTTCATTGGATGGTTGGGTGCAGATGAGGTTACTGCGGTAGCATTTGTAAGTCCATTATTTTTTATAATTATTGGTCTTGGTGTTGGGATAGGCACTGGAGCTACTGCTACTATTGCTCAATACATTGGTCAAAAAGATAGAAAAAATGCAGAAAAAACAGCTTCACAAACATTATTAATCGGTTTTTTAAGCACTATCATTTTAACAATACTTGGTGTCATTTATGGAAAAGGTTTATTGTTTATCTTAGGTGCTGAAGGAGAAATTTTGACTATAGCCTTTTCTTATTTAAAAATTTTAACCTTTGGTCTTGGATTAGTTATTTTTTCAATGTTTTTTAGAGCTATTCTAGCTGGAGAGGGTGAAACAAAAATTCCAATGATTATTGGGTTAATTGGAACTGTTTTAAACCTAATTCTTGATCCAATACTTATCTTTACTTTTGAGTACGGTGTAAGAGGAGCAGCTTTTGCAACAATAATTAGTCAGATTGTAATGGTTTTAGCATACTTGTTTATCATTTTTGTAAAAAAATCAACTTACATATCATTTAATTTTAAAGATTTAAGACTGAATTATAATATAATGTCAAAAATCTTTCAGATTGGAATTCCATCTTCACTTTCCATGCTTATAATTTCATTTGGACAAGTAGTGATGAACAAGATTCTTGTAAATTATTCGACCGAAGCTGTAGCTGCATATCAAATCGTTTCTCGACTTGATATGTTGTTGTTCATGCCAATTCTAGGCATAGCCATCAGTTTAACAACTATTGTGGGGATGTTCTATGGAGCTAAAGAATTTAATAAGCTATTATCAGTAGTATATTATGGAATAAATAGGGCAGTATTAATTACAACCGTTAGTGTAATATTCTTTTTTGTTTTAGCTAGCAATATTTTACCTATTTTTAGTTCAAGCCCCTTGGTTATTGATATTGGGGTAACTTATTTAAAGATCATAATATTAGCATACCCTGCGGTTGGCATAAGTGTTATTTGTTCAAGAGTTTGTCAAGCTTTAGGACAAGGAATGCCATTGCTTATTACAACAATTACTCGTGTGATTATTTTAACAGCCCCATTGTCATACTACTTTTATTTTATAGGAAAACCAATAGAATGGGTTTGGTTTTCTCAAGTATTTGCAATATTAATTGCTGCAACTATTTCCTTTGCTTGGATGCGATTTTACTTTAGAAAGTTTAATATTGTCAGAAACTAGTCATTCTGCTAACTTTTCTTAATGAAAACTCTAAAAAATTTAGAAGAAGTTAAAAGCTTAGTTGGTACTGAGCTGGGAGTAAGCAATTGGCATCAAATTTCACAATCTCAAATATCTAAATTTGGAAAAGTTACTGGAGATGAACAGTGGATTCATACTGCTCCAATTAGAGCTAAATTGCTATCTCCTTTTAAGTCAACAATCGCTCATGGTTTTTTAGTATTATCTTTACTTCCAAAGTTTTTAGAAGAAACCTATTCAATAAAATCAGCTAAAATGGGAGTAAATTATGGATTAAATCGTGTCAGATTTACTGCTCCTGTGCCTGTGAAAAGTTTTATTAGGGGAAGGGTTATTTTAAAGAATTTTAAAGAGATTAAAAATGGTGGAAAATTAACTATTGAGGTTACTGTGGAACTTAAAGATAATAAAAAACCAGCCTGTATAGCTGAACAAGTATTTTTGATCTACGAGTAGTATTGAGGAGGATAATATTACTAATCTTTATTTGATAAGACATGGACAAGCCTCTTTTGGTGAAAAAAACTACGATAATTTGAGCAAAAAAGGTGTCAAACAATCAATTGCTCTTGGGAAAAAATTATTAAAAAATGGTATATCTTTTGATCAAACAATCATTGGGCCGTTAAATAGACATAAACAAACTTTTGATGGCATCAATGAAGGATATGAAGGTAATCTTAATGATCCAGAAATTATTGACGAATTTGCTGAAAATCAATTGATGGAAATTGCCCAACATTTTATTCCTAAAATTCTTAAAACTGATAAAAATATCAAGGAGATTTTTGATGCAGTACCTTTTTGGAAGCGTAAACGCAAATTTTTAGAGTATTTTAATATTATAGCAAAAAAATGGATTCATAATGAACTTGATTTGTCAGAAAAAGGATTTGAAAGTTACGATAATTTTAGAGATAGAGTTCGATTGGCAAAAAGTAAAGTATCATCTTTAATGAGCGAAAATAAAAATACAATGGTTGTTTCATCTGGTGGTGCTATTACAGCAGTTTATGCTGAGTGTCACCCATTGTCTGTTGATGAAATAATGAAATTAAATTTTAATATTAAAAATGCCTCAATTACATTGTTTAATAAAGAAAATGATACTTTTACATTAGATTCATTTAATCGTAGTTTAATACCAAGATATTTAGAAACATACATTTAGGGAAATTATGGCTTTACCAAAAGAAAAATTTGAAGAAATCAAATCAAGAATTCAAGAATTTATTGATCACGAAATGGTTGCTCACGAAGATGATTTGAGTTTTAATCACAAGTTTGCAGATCATTTATCATTCCTTGAAGAAAAAAGAAATATGGTAAGAGACATGGGATTATTTGCTCCTCAAATTCCAAAAGAATATGGAGGTTTAGGTTTAAGTCTTCATCAGCTTGGTCAAATTTATGAAGTACTTGGTAAAACTTTTTATGGACTATATGTCTTTAATTGTCAAGCTCCTGATGCGGGTAATATGGAAATACTTATAGAGCATGGTACTGATTACCAAAAAGAAACATTTTTAAAACCGCTGGTTGAAGGTAAAGTTAGAAGTTGTTTTTCCATGACTGAACCCGAATTTGCTGGGTCTAATCCTGTAATTATGGGTACTACAGCTATAAAAGACGGTTCAAATTATGTGATAAATGGCCACAAATGGTTTACTTCATCTGCGGATGGTGCCGATTTTGCAATCGTTATGGTTATTACAGATCAAGAACACGAGAACCCTTATATGAGGGCTTCTCAAATTATAGTTCCCACAAAAACAAAGGGCTTTAATTTTGTTAGAAATATTTCAGTAATGGGTGATGAAGGAGATGGTTGGAATGCACATGCAGAAATTATTTATGATAACTGCATTGTCCCGGAAGAAAATGTGCTAGGGCCTGTAGGAGCTGGATTTAAAATTGCTCAAGATAGACTTGGTCCAGGAAGAATTCATCATTGTATGAGATGGATTGGAGAATGCGAAAAAGCCTTCGAAATGATGTGTGAAAGAGCAGCCTCTAGAGAGCTTGCTCCAGGAAAACCTTTAGCAATGAAACAAACCATTCAAAATTGGATTGCAGAATCAAGAGCAGAGATTAATGCTTCTCGTTTAATGGTGTTAGATGCTGCAAAAAAAATTGATAATGAAGGTGCTTATGCTGCAAAAGTTGAAATTTCAACGATAAAATTTTATGTTGCACAAGTTCTTCAAAATGTTCTTGATAGGGCTGTACAAGTTCATGGCGCTCTTGGAATGACTGATGATACCCCCCTAGCTTCTTTGTATAGGCATGAAAGATCAGCAAGAATTTATGATGGTGCTGATGAGGTTCATAAGTCAAGAGTAGCCAAAGAAATAATGAAAAAATATCTTAAATAGGATTTCAAAGTCTTGAGAGTTCCTCTAAAGCTTAAATTCTATAATTTTATATCTAAATTTATTCAACAAGGTAAAACTCCAAATTTTTCAATGGATGCTCCAAAAAGGATTCGAAAAGGGGAAGAGCTTGCGCTTGATAAGCTTAAAAAATATTTATCAAATAATAATATTGAAGCTAATGAGCTATTAATAAAACAATTCCCTAGTGGATATTCCAACTTAACTTATTTTCTTAAATCATCAACGCAGGAGTTTGTTCTAAGAAGGCCACCATTTGGTGTTAAGAGCTTACAAGGTGGTCATGATATGTTTAGGGAATACAATGTTTTAAAAAATCTAAAATCTCAATTTGCCAAGGTTCCAGATGTTTACCTTTATTGTGATGATAGTGAAATAATTGGAGCACCATTTTATTTGATGGAAAGAGTAGAGGGCTATATTATAAGACCAAATCTCCAACAAAAAGATGCTCCAAAAAAAGAAATAATTCAAAATGTTTCCAAATCACTAGTTTCTTCATTAGTCGAGTTACATAATATTAATATTGAACAAGCAAATTTAAATGATCTTGGCAATATTAACGGTTATATAAAAAGACAAGTTGAAGGCTGGATAAAGAGATATAATCATTCCAAAACTGATTCACTTCAAAACATGGACTTTATCGCATCTTGGTTAATAGAAAATCAACCACTTGAAGTTAAAGGATCAATTGTTCATAATGATTTTAAGTATGATAATCTGGTACTTAACAAAGATGATCATTCAAAAATAACTGCAATTCTTGATTGGGAAATGGCAACTATAGGCGATCCTTTTATGGATTTAGGAACCAGTTTAGGGTATTGGGTAGATAAAAATGACCTTCCAGAGCTTAAATTGTTTCAATTGAGTGCAACAACATTAGATGGTAATCCTACTAGAGAAGGCATTTTAGAATTGTATGAACAGAAATCTGGAAAAAGCATAACAAATCCAGTATTTTACTATGTCTTTGGATTATTTAAAATAGCAGTGATAGCACAACAAATTTATTATAGATACAAAAAAGGATATACAAAAGATAGGAGATTTTCATTGTTAAACTTAGCAGTTATGTCTTTATCAATAATGGCAAAACAAGCAATAACTAAAAATAGATTAAGTGATTTATTTGAATAAAAAAAAGGCCTTCAATTGAAGGCCTTTTTTTTATAGTAAAATGAATTGATTATTTTGTATCCATCTTAGCGGCAGCATAAACAATCATACCAATAAGAATTTTGTTTACAAAATCAGCTAAATTGTATACTTGATTAGTTATTTCCATATCAACTCCACCAGTTGTGAAGTAACCTAGGAAGTAACCTAAAGGATAGATAGCCCATCCAAAAGTAACAATTTTTTTCATTCCGTCGAAAGCATAGTGAGCTGCAGCATTTTTAGAACCAGCATTCACTTGAGCAGCTTCTCCAGACCAAATTTCTCTTAACATTAGTCCCCAGCATAGCATACCACCAACAAAACCAGTTGTTGAATTGATTGCTGCTACTGCGCCAGTTTCACCTAAGTAACCGAAAACTAACATTAAAACTGAAAAACCTAAAAGTCTGTGAAGAACTCCTGCGCTTACAGCTGTTACAGCCGCAAGAACAATGTAGAATTCGACCATTTGAAGAGGAACTGTAATTAACCAATCGATGTATCTAATAGCTACAACGTCAGTCATATCCATGTTACCTCTCATATAATAGTAATGAACAGCAGCTATAAAGCAAACCATACCTGAAACTGACAAAGCAGTTTTCCATTTAGGGTTTACATTATCTCTTTCTAGCCATAGAAAAAGACCGGCTGCTAGTAATGCCATATTTGTTACAAAAAATGTAAACGATGTAAAGTCCATGTATTATACCTCATTATTTTTGTTAAATTCTAGACAATATAAAGCAAAAATTATTTAAAACTCAAATACTTTAGCTAAATATGAAAAAAAAGGAATTTCAAGAAATTTATAAAAAAATTGATCAATTGATGGCTCAGGCTCTTAAAGATTCTTCGCATCCCTATAGGACATTTTCCTTAGCGACTGTCGACATAAAAACGCCTAGTTTGAGAA
>CACGWZ010000012.1 GCA_902576865.1 uncultured Fidelibacterota bacterium | reverse complement strand
TGATTTAAGTGAAAAGCAGTTAAACAATTTCTATGATTTTTCTTTTATTAGAAATATTTTCAAGCTAGAAAAAGTTGATGAATTTTTGCTTTTACTTACAAGTACTGGTTTAATTAAATTAAAGCTAACCCTATGAAAAAAAATATCTTAATAATTCTTTTTATAACTTTAGTTGGAGCTCAAGGAATCAATTCAAATATTAACTCATATAAAACAAATGTAGTTTTGAGACCATCTGAAAATAGCATGGAAGTTATTACGTTTGTTGAAATATTTAATAGAAATCTACAATTTTTGAAGAAAGACAACTACTTTGAATCTTCTTACAATCTCAATATTTCACTCATATCTGAAGATGGGAGTAAGATTGATGAAAAATCTTTTTCAGAAACTATTGTAGTTGAAAATTTTTCTCAGACTGTCTCTAGAGCTAATCCCATACAAGTTATTACTGCATTTGAAATTCCACTGAAAGAATTTAGCGTTAATTTTTCTTTAAAAGATATGGATACAAAACTAATTGGTAAAAAACAAAAAAAATTCACAAAAAAAAATCTTCCATCAGGAAATTATTCTAAAATTTTTGATCCAATTTTTGTTAAGAATAAAAAAGGAAGTTGGGAATTTGCCCTTAATAAGTATCCTACAAATATCAATCAAGTCGAGGTTAAAAATAATATTTTAGAATTTTATCAATATTTTGCTTTAGATAAAGGAAATTACTTTTTAGACATATCGTTGATTTCAGATAAAAAAACAGTTTGGAATAAGTCTTTTGAAGGACAAACAGATAAGAATTATGACTACAAATTTCTTCAAATACCTATAGAGAACGTTGAAACGTCAGATTTGAGAGTAAAAATTCAAGTTTCTCAAGATGGAAATGTATCATCTAAATCTTTTCCAATTGAGTTTAAGAATGATTATTTAATGCTTTCTTCGATTAAAAATATTGACTCAGCATTAAATCAAATGAATTATATTTTAAAAATAGAAGAAAGGAAAGAATTGAGAGAATTAAAAAGCTCAGAAAAAGAAAAGTTTTTTAAAAAGGTATGGGCAAAGAGAGATCCTGATGTAACTACCAAAGAAAATGAATTAATGATTGAATATTACAAGAGAGTTGCTTTTGCTGAAGAAAATTTTTCTAGAGGTTCTTCTGGAGGATGGAGATCTGATATGGGTATGATTTACATTCTTTTTGGAAGACCTGATGATATTTCAAGATCAATGAACCCTCAACAAAGCTATAATTATGAAACATGGTATTATTTTCAAATTAATGAAGAATTTAGATTTGTAGATGATTTTGGTTTTGGAGATTACAGGCTAAGAACGCCATTTGTCTACTAAACTTATGGATAGCAAAAATAAAAAAATTTCAAAAATATTAGACAAATACAAATCATCTTTTTCAAGTACTGATTTATCAAGCTTAGAATCTTTGCTTTCAAATGATTTAAATGTTAATGGAGAATATTTATTGTTTACTGACGGCGCTTGTGAATTTGATAAAGATTATAAGCCAATTAATGCTGGCATTGGGGGGGTAATCAAGCTTAAAGATAAAACTCTATTTTCTTTCTCAGAAAATGTCGGTATTAAAACAAATAATGAGGCTGAATATCTAGCTTTAATTAAAGGCATTAATCTTTGTATCAAAAATAATATTTGTAACATATCCATTTTTGCAGATAGTGAATTAGTTGTTAAGCAAATTAATGGGGATTATAAGGTAAAGAATGAAAGAATGGCTGTTTTGCATAAGAAAACCCATGATCTGCTTTCAAAGTTTAATTATTGGGATATTAATCATGTTCTTAGAGAAAAAAATACTGAAGCAGATAATTTAAGCAAGCAGGGATTAACGAAATAAAAAACTAATGTATAATATCAAATATTTCATAAATTATAGGCTATGAGTTTCTTTGGATCAATAAAAAATTCAATTTCTGACAGTTTTAATTGGGTTAGTGGTGACATTGCAATAGATCTTGGAACTGCTAATACATTAATTTGGCTATCTGGTAAAGGTATTATTATCAACGAACCATCTATTATTGCTCGTTCTACAAAAACTGGAGCTGTTTTAGCAGTAGGAGATGATGCAAAAGAAATGCTTGGAAAAACTCATGAAGGTATTGAAACAATAAGGCCACTAAGAGATGGTGTTATTGCAGACTTTACTGCAGTAGATGAGATGCTTCAAGGGTTTATTAGAAAAGTGAACTTAAATAGACTTACAAGACCAAGAATGGTTATATGTGTTCCATCTGGAGTTACAGAAGTTGAAAGAAGAGCTGTTAGAGATTCTGGTGAAAAACAAGCAGCTAGAGAAGTATTTTTGGTCGATGAGCCTGTAGCTGCAGCCATAGGAATCGGTCTAGATATCAGTAAGCCAGTTGGAAATATAATTGTTGATATCGGTGGAGGAACTACTGAGGTTGCTGTTATTTCTCTTAATGGCGTTGTTACTAAAAAAGCAATCAGAGTAGCTGGAGATGAAATGGATGATGCCATTCAGCATTGGTTTAGAAATGAACACAAATTAGAAATTGGTGCTCAAACAGCAGAGCAAATAAAGATTTCGGTAGGTTCAGCAATGAGAACTCGATCAAGAAATATTCTTGTAAAAGGAAGAGATCTTGTCTCAGGAATACCAAAAACTATTGATGTTAGAACGGATGAGATAAGACAGGCATTAAAAGATCCTGTTAAAAGAATTTTGGATGTAATAAAAGATGCTTTAGAGGCTACACCTGCTGAACTTTCTTCAGATATTATCGATAGAGGTATTGTTCTTGCAGGAGGCGGTTCTCAACTTAGAGGATTGGATCAAGTTCTTAGAGAAAAAACCGGTGTTCCTGTCAATGTTGCTGATGAGCCTCATCTAGCAATTGTTAAAGGTTGTGGAGCAGTAATCGAAGATTTGGAAAAATATAAGCATGTTCTACTCTAAACATGTCTAGAATTCAATTAATTTTTCAAAACTATCAAGAGAAAATAACCCTAGTTTTTTGCCTAATAGCTTCATTTTTATTAATTTTCAATAATGATTCTGATTTAATTAAAAATACAAAAATAAATTCTTTAAATAGCTTTTCGTTTCTTTTTCAGCCATTTAACTGGCTTGATAATCAACTTTTTTTAAATAAAAAATTAGAAGTTTTATCCTCTGAAAATTTACGTTTAAGTCTTGAAAATCAAGTCCTTAAAGTACATGAAAATGAAAATATTCGATACAGAGAGTTCTTAAATTTTAAGAAAAGAGAAAACCTTAATTTTGTTGGTGCAGATGTGATTTCTAAAGGTTTAACTGCTAATATGTCATCGATCATGATTAATAGAGGTTCGAACGATGGAGTATCAAAAAACCTCCCAGTTCTTTCTTCAAATGGAGTAGTTGGTAAAATTACTGCAGTATCTAATTCTTTGTCAGAAGTTCAACTTATTAGCGACGTAAATTTTAGATTAAGCGTTAAAATTGCTCCCGATGAAGTAGAGGGTATAATGAGGTGGATTGGAAAAGATCTTTGTGAAATTGCAGAACTAAAGAAAATATCTGATATTGAGATTGGTGATATTGTTTTGACTTCAAATCTAAGCATTTATTTTCCTCCAAATCTTCCAGTAGGCGAAGTTGTAAGTATTTTTGAAAAGTCTGATAGCTCAAACAGAGTTGTTACAATGAAATTATTCTCTGATTTATCTACCATAAACCAATTATTTGTATTATTTAGAGAGGCTGAGAATTGAGTTTTTATTTAAAATACTTTCCAATAGCTGTTATATTACAATTAATATTTTCAGAACTACTTACTTTCAATGGATATCAAGCAAATATAATGTTGCTTTATGTAATACTTTGTTCAATGCCTTTAGGTAATACCTCACAATCTACATTATATGGTTTTGTAGTAGGTTTGTTTACTGATTTTGTACTTTTTAGTGGAATTTATGTTGGTGCGTCAAGTTTAGTTTTTTCAATTTGTGGATTTTGGGCTTCAAAAATAAGTTTTAATTTTGCGTTTAGAAATTTTGATATTTACTGGATTTCCTTTGTACATCTCGGTGTTTTCTTATATTCATTATTTAGGTATGACTTTTTCTTTTTTAATGACTTTTTACTTTTCTTAAGTAACTGGTTTTTTGTCACATATTTTACATGCTTTGTAGGTTTTATTTTAATTACTCTTTTTTCTTTAAAGGATAAGATTCTTAATGCTTAAAATTGAAAATAAAGCAGACATTTTTCATTATAGGACTCTTCTGTTCATTTTAATTTTTTCTATATTAACTCTTCTTTCTAGATATTTTTATCTTCAAGTAATTGAACATGAAAGGTACTCTTCTAAATCTCAAGTAAATAGCATCAGAGCTCAGGCCACATATGCTCCTAGAGGACTAATTTTGGATAGAAATGGAGTTGTATTGGTTGAAAATTACCCAACATACATTTTGACGGTTACACCATATGAACTTGAAAACAAAGAAACTCAATTTCAGATAATCTCTGATATAACTGAAATATCGATTGATGAACTTTCAAGGAGATATAAAAAATATTATCAAGGACAATTTTTACCTACTATTATAGCAAAAAATCTTACTTTTGCAGAGATATCTCAAATTGAAGAAAGACGTTTAGAACTTTCTGGTTTTCAATATAAAAGATTTGATGAAAGACTATACAATGATATTCTTAAAGATGCACACTTTCTTGGTTATCTTAGGGAGTTAGATCGTGAATCACTATCTTCTTTAGATAAATCTCAATTTTATCGAGCTGGTGAACTTATTGGATGGCAGGGACTCGAGAAGCAATATGAAAGTCAACTTAGATACTCAAAAGGTACAGAATACATCGAAGTTGACACTTTTGGAAGAGAAATTAACACGATTAATGATAATAATATTCCTGCTTATCCTGGTAAAAATTTGGTTTTATCGATTGATTCAAAATTACAACAGTTTTCTAAAAATCTTTTGACTGATCAAAGAGGAGTTATTTTAGTTTCTAATGTAAATACAGGAGATATCTTGTCTATGGTAAGTAATCCATCTTATAATTTAGATATTTATCGAGGAGAAACAACAGGCTCTGATTGGAATGATTTACTTTCAGATGAAGGTAAACCCATCATTAATAGAAATATAGCTGGTTTATATCCTCCAGGTTCATCTTTTAAAATTATTACTGCCTTTAATCTTATTGAAGATGGATTGTTAGACCCTGAAGATAGTTTAATGTGTACTGGATCTTATATACCACCAGGAAGTTCAAATACTTTCAATTGTTGGAAAGAAGATGGGCACGGATTGGTTAATCTAAATAAAGCAATCGCTCAATCTTGTAACGTATATTTTTACGAGACAGTACAGCTAATCAAATTATCAGATTGGATAAAAACAGCTAAAATATTTGGTTTTGAAAAGAAAACCGATATTGACCTTCCTAATGAATTAATTGGACAAATTCCAGATAAGGAATTTTTTATTAATACTTATGGAAGATGGGGATGGTCTGAAAGAGGAGTATTATTAAACTTAACTCTTGGTCAAGGAGATATTTTAGTTACTCCACTACAATCATTAAGATATATTAATCACATTGCATCAAAAGGTAGGACTGCAAAGCTCAAACTTAATGCCCATAAAAAAGTTGAATATTATGATGATATAATCCTTTCAGAACAAACATGGGATAGAGTTATTAATGGTTTATATGATGTTGTAAATGCTGAAAGTGGAAGTGGATGGAGAGCAAAGCAATCAGAAGTAAAATTGTACGGAAAAACAAGTACTGCTGAAAATCCACACGGAGAACCGCATGCATGGTTTAATGGTTTTTTTGATTTTGAAGGACAAACATATTCGTTAGTTGTTTTAGTTGAAAATGGCGGCGGAGGAGGTGCCGTAGCATCACCAATTGCTGGAGAGATTGTAAAATTTTTTACAAATGAACAAGTTGAAATGGTTAATAAATGAGTTTTTTTAATAATTACATTTATGGTTCAAATGATTATCTAGGCAGATTATATTTAGTTGTATTATCATTAATTACTTTTGGACTTATTACTCTTTATAGTATTTCTAATGATCCATTGTCCATTAATAGTTCATTTATGAGGCAAATAATTTTTATAATTTTTTCATTATTTGTTTTCCTAATCCTTAATCAAATTAACGTTAAAACTATTCATGATAATTCAACTCTAATTTATATTTGTTCATTTTTACTATGTTTTGTACCTTTTTTCTTAGCACCTGTAGAAAATACTTATAGATGGATAGATCTTGGATTTTTTTATATACAGCCTGGAGAGTATTTAAAGTGTACTACCATTATTTTAATAGCCAAATATCTTTCCAATCACCAACTGGAAGTTAAAGAAGGCTATATTGTTTTTATTCCAATCTTAATTACTCTTCTATCTTCATTTTTAGTTTTAAATCAGCCAGACTTAGGAACAGCAGCTATTATTTTTGCTCCATTATTACCTATGATGCTTTGGGCTGGGGTTAGTGGTTTTACGCTTTTTCTTTTAATAGCACCTGTAATTACCATTATTGCTGCTTCAAATAATTTAATTTTTAATATTTGGGGAATTTTAATGTTTATTATTTTTATGGCCTTCCAGGGAAGTTTTTTGAAAAATGTTTTAATATATTTTGCAAATATTTTTACAGGATTATTATTCCCCTTTTTTTGGAACGATTTTTTAAATGGTTATCAAAGGCAAAGATTTATTGATTTTATTAATCCTGATTTAGACCCAATGGGATCATCATATCATATAATTCAAAGTATCACGGCAATTGGTTCTGGCGGATTGTTTGGAAAAGGTTGGGGTCAAGGCTCTCAAACTCAATTAAAATTCCTTCCTGTTCAAGAATCTGATTTTATTTTATCTGTTATAGCAGAAGAGTTTGGTTTTTTTGGTATACTTATTATCATGTTTTTATTCTTTATGCTAATAAAAACATTAATAGATATAGCTTTTAAATCATCCGACTATTTTTCATCTTTGGTTATAATTGGTTTAACATCAATTCTATTTTCACATATTTTAGTCAATTCAGCTATGACAATTGGTTTAATGCCTGTGAAAGGACTGCCAACACCTTTTGTTTCAGCGGGCGGTTCTTTTATGCTTCTTTGCTTTATAATCCTTTCATTAGTATCTAATCTTTCAAAAAATTAATTATTATTGACAGTTGTAGTTTTGATACCGTTTCGTTAAATTGTTTGGCTCATTATCATGGTTAAAAAAATCTTTTATATAAATAGCGAAATGGAGCCATTTGCGTCGGTTTCAAATTTAGCTAATCTCTCTGTAGACATTCCATTAGGATTACAAAATCAAGGTAATGATGTAAGATGTTTAATGCCTAAATATGGATTTATTAGCGAAAGAAAATATATTTTAAGAGAGGTTATAAGACTTAAAGAAATTCTATTTAATTATGACGATAATGATTACGAATGTTCAGCAAAAAGCGCTTTTTTACCAAAATCTCGTTTACAAGTTTATTTTTTAGAAAATGAAGAGAAGTTTGGTGAATTAAATAATTTATTATTTAAGTCAAAGAATGGACGTTTTCTTCCTGATAATGATATTAGATTTTCATTTTATTCATTAGCTGCTATTAAAATTCTTCCTAATTTATTTTGGTTTCCAAATGTTATTATTTGCAATGGTTGGACATCAGCTCTTGTACCATTTCTACTAAAAAAAATATCGGAAAAAGATAAAAATCTATCAAAAATAAAGACTATCTATCTTACTAATTCTTTAAATAAGGATATTCTTTATGATTCTTCCAATCTTCCATTTAATTCGGAAACTTTAAAAGAAATAAAATCGTTTAATTTAAATCAAATTGGTTGTGCTTATGCAGACGCAACAATTGTAATTGACGACGAAGAAAAAGTAAGTGGTAATATTATGAAATCTAATATATTTAAAAGTTCAAAATCTTGCTCATCAATAGACTTAACAAGGTCAGATGGAGATTCTTCAGCTCTTCTAAATGAAATCGAAAAAGTTATTAAAGCTTTATAATTGTATGATTAAACTCATTTTAAATACTAAAAAATTATTAATCTTAATGATTTTAATTATGTCTTGTACGGAGGAGACAATCATTTATGATGAGATTGAAAATAAAGATTCAACTATACAAACTGCTTCATTACCCCAAACTAATAGTAAACTTTTTCAATCATTTCCTCAAATAAGTACAAGAGATAAATTGTACTTTGGTAGTGTTAAAGAATCTGAAAATTTATACTCATTAGTTCAAATGACTCTTTTTTCTGGTAATATTCCACCAGTAAGCCTTATTGATTTATTAGCAGATTCTATTCAAGTAGATAGTGCAATGGTTTTCTTTCAAACTCAAGATTCCTTGAGTACTGAATTTGACCTAAGCTTGTACTCAATTACTACTGAAAATGATAGTGTGTTTTCAGATTCATTGAATTATTATAATCAAAATGACTTTATTGACTTTGAATCAAATTCATTCTTGTTAAATGGAGTTTATTTAACACCTGAATACTTTACTCCAGATTCTACAGGGTTGGATACGGTTAAAATAATGTTTACTGAGGAAAACGAATCATTAGAGAACCTTAAAGAATATTTTTTTGATACTGATACTTATCCAGCAAGAACTTTTATGCTGAAAGATGAAGGAAGCATGCTTGATGAACTATTTTCTCTTGAAAGTAACGAATCTTTAAATAGTCCAAAAATGCGTGTTTGGTATAAGGCTATTATTGATGAACAAACGACTTTAGATACTTTTATTACGTTTTTTTCACAAAAAGATATTAATGTCTTTAGACCACCACCGATTAATGATAATGATTTTAATTACATTTCATTAAATTCAGGTTCGGGTCTTAGATCAATTGTCGAATTTGACTTAAATCTTCTTGATACACTATCTAGAAATGAGCTGTTTAAAAATTCTAACTTCATTCTTGATGTAGAAGACTCAAACCTTCTTGAGGATGACGAATTTTATGTAATTATTAGTGCTATTCAAGATTCAGTACAAAATTGGAGTTTTACATCTCCATTCATTGATGCCCCAGATGGCGGGGAAGATTCTACATCTGAAGTTGAAACTAGCTATTCAATTGATTCAAATTTTATTATTTCAAGAAAAATTGAGAATAATCAAGTAAGAATTCCTATTCAAGCTTTTTTGCAAGGATATAAAAATGGATTATTTCAACATAATGAGTTGATGATTTATAGTGCTCCAGTTAACAACCCATTTGACAAGGTTAATCTTAACTTAAATGCGATTGAGGTGATGTATGTTGAGCCGTAAATTTTTAATTTTATTATTTATAACATTTGCTTTACCACAAAATATGATGAGCGGTTATGGTTTCGGTTCATCTGTTGATAATAGCGATGCTTCATCTGTCGGAGTATCGAACGAGTTATTGCCTTCTTTTAAAGGCAATGTTTCTATTACAAATCCTTCTACTTGGCATAATTTGCTTTTTTCATATTTGAACACTTCAGTAGGTGTCCAAAATGCTAACTTTCAATCTAGTAGTAGTACAAATTTTTCACTTTCTTCGGCTAAATTAGTAATACCATGGAAACAAAAAATGGCATTTGGAGTTTCTTTTGAGCCATTTTTATCTAGAGAAGTTGTTATTAATGATACTACTAAAACTTCATTTACTTTTAATGAGGAGGAATTATTATATACTAGAATTAATAGTTCTTCAGGCGGTCCTTCAAAAGGCACGTTATCATTTGGTTATAAATTAAATGATTTTGATAGCATTGGAACAAATTTAAATATTGTTTTTGGATCATCAAGATATACAAGAAACCTTATTATTGAAAATGATAATCATTTACTCCAATCTAGAGATTATTTTTCAGGAAGTATGGTCGATCTATTTTACTCAACTAACAGGATTAAATTTAAAGATAATCCAATTTTTATATCAGCTTCATTAAGTATGCCTCTAAGAGGAATAAATATAGAAAACGATTCATATCAAGCCTTTATTGATTTAAATGATAACAATTATCATGATATCAATGATTTTCCAGATATTGGACAAGCTTTGTTACCATTAAATCAAAAATTTGATAACGAGTTAAAAATTACATCATTCTCTTTTGGGGCTGATTATGAGTTTAGTCCTAAAAGGCACCTTCAAGCAGAAATTTTACTATGGAATGATGATGGTGAGCATAATTTAAACAGTTCGATTTATGGTGGATATTTAAATAGTAAAAATAAATTAAGTTTATCTTACATAAAGTTTGCTCAACCTTTCTCTAGAGATCGTTTTAACTTTAAAGGATCATTATTTTTACAGAATTATGGAGTTAAAAATCTTGAAAATATTAATGAAGTTGGTTTAGGTTTAGGTGTAGGATTTAATTTTGGAATCACAGGCAATCAAATTGACCTTGGCTACAGACTAGCAAAAAGAGATGGATTGTACTTAGTTGGAAATGAAACATTACATTTTTTCAATTTAGGTATTAGTATTGGAGACTTGTGGTTCGTTAAAAGAAGAGAAATTTAATTTTAGGAAAAAAGTATGAAAAATTATTTATATGTAATTATTTTTTTGATCGTTTTTAATTCAGGTCTACATTCTCAATGTAAGAGAGGCGAGCAATTAAGAATAACAAATGATGTTGAAATTAAAGTTGTTGATTGTAGAGAAGCAACAAGGTTAATCTATAATGAAGGATGGTATCCATATTCCGTTGAATATGAACAGGAAGATAGATGTCCTCAATTATCTAGTAGTGCTGCTGAATATTATAGGAGTAGTAATTGGGAGTTAAGTGCTCAATCTTACTCTGATTTAATGGAGTTGAGGTGCGACCAATGGAATTCAGATTGGGTAAGTACTGATGATGTTTACCTCTATTGGTCAATAGCATTGCAAAATCTTGGAAAATTTGAAGAGTCAGAAGAGATTTTGAATAAAGGCTTAAAGGAACTTCCTGAAAATACTTCTTTGATGACAAGATTAGCATACGCTTATAAAAAACAAGATAAAATTGACGAAATGATTATTGAATATGAGCGTTTAATGGACTCTGGATCCAGGGATATAGATTCTTTAAGAGATTTAGCTAAGGCTTATGGAAAGCAAGGGAGAACAGATGAACAAATTTCTGTATTAAAGAAGATATTAAATATTGATCCTAATAACTCATCAGTTCAGTCCGAATTGGCAAGA
This sequence comes from uncultured Fidelibacterota bacterium, assembly GCA_902576865.1. GTDB lineage: Bacteria > Fidelibacterota > Marinisomatia > Marinisomatales > Marinisomataceae > Marinisoma. The sequence continues at coordinate 9,954 of CACGWZ010000012.1, read as the reverse complement.
GTTTACGAAGATTCAGGTGAGGACCCACTTGAAATTTTCGAAGCAAGATTTGAAGACAATCCTGATAATGCTTCCTATGCAGTTGAGTATGCAGAAAAATTAATGTCTAATGGTGACACAGACGAAGCAATTGATGTTCTTGAAAATACTTTGAGTTATAATCGTGATAACAGCATGGTTTACATGTCACTTGGTAAAGCGTACAATGAAAACTCTGATTTTGATGATGCTGTAGATATTCTTGAAGACTTATTTGAGCTTGATAGAAATAATTTTAGAGTTGCGTTGTTAATTTCTCAAAACAGTATTGAAATGGACGATTTTGAATCTGCATTTGAATGGGGTCAAAAATCCATGAAAATTTCAAGAAATAATGCTGAATCTTTAGCTCATATAGGAAATTTGTATTACAAAGCTATGCAGTCTTGTAGGGGAGATAATTTTTCTCGTTCTGATAAAATTATAGCCTCACTCGCACATGAATATTTTGTTAAAGCAGAAAACAAAGGTAATTCAAAATATTTTAAGCAAAAGAATTGGTTAGAAGAAAATGAGGTTTTATTTGGTTATGCTGATTGGTTTATGACCGACAAAGATGTCCAAGCCTCTGGAAAAGTATCTCCAAGCGGAAGATGTTATGATTGGGTATCAGAATCTTTATCTAAACAATCTGATTGGTAAATAATGTCTATTGTTAAAGATAAAGACAATAAAATTTACAATATAATCCAGTCTGAATTAAATAGACAAAATGATTATTTAGAGCTCATTGCATCTGAAAATTTCACTAGTAAAGCTGTTCTTGAAACCGCAGGATCTGTTTTAACAAATAAATATGCCGAGGGATATCCTGGAAAAAGATATTACGGTGGATGCATTCATGTTGATGAGGCTGAAAATTTAGCGATAGATAGAGCAAAGAGGCTTTTCAAAGCAGAGTATGCAAATGTACAACCTCATTCAGGTTCATCTGGAGTAATGGGTGTTTATCTTGCTTTTTTACAACCTGGAGACTGTATTATGGGTCTAGATTTAAGTCATGGTGGTCACTTAACACATGGATCAAAAGTAAGCTTTTCTGGACAAATTTATAATTCTGCAACATTTAAAGTAAAAAAAGAATCAGGATTGGTAGATTTTGATGATTTATTGAAAAGAGCTAGAGAATTTAAACCAAAATTAATTGTTTGTGGAGCTAGTGCTTATCCTAGAACAATTGAATTTGAAAAATTTAGAGAAGTTGCTGATGAAGTTGGGGCATTTTTGCATGGAGACATATGTCACAATTCAGGATTAATAGCTGCTGAAATGCATCCTTCACCTTTTCCTCATTGCCATGTTGTATCAACAAGTACACATAAATCTTTAAGAGGTCCAAGAGGGGGTATTATTCTTCTCGGGAATGATTATGAAAATCCTTTTGGAAAAGTGGCACCAAAATCTGGTAGAATAAAAATGATGTCAGAGCTTTTAGATAGTGCTGTCATGCCTGGAATGCAGGGTGGACCACTTATGCATATAATTGCAGCAAAAGCAGTAGCATTTAAAGAAGCATTAGATCCTTCATTTAAAACCTATATAAAGGGAGTGCTTGATAATGCTCAGTGCTTTGCAGAAGAGTTTATTTCGAAAGGGTATAATTTAATTTCTGGAGGTACGGATACGCATCAAGTTTTAATAGATTTACAAAACAAAAATATTACCGGAAAAGCTGCAGAAATAGCTTTGGATGAAGCAGGGATAACTGTTAACAAAAATATGATTCCATATGACCCTAAAAGTCCATTTATTACAAGTGGAATTAGAATAGGTTCTCCTGCAATTACCACCAGAGGAATGGGAGTTGACGAAGTAAAAATTGTTGTTGATTTAATTGACCAGGTAATTTTAAACCATGATAATAAAGAAAAAATTCAATCAATCAAAAAACACGTAAATGAATTATGTTCATCTTTTCCAATATATGAATGATTTAATAAAAAAATTCATTCTTAAAATTCCTTTATTTTTGATTTTTATTTTATTAAGCAGTTGCGCCGTAAATAATAAAATGATGATAGGTTCAGAGGTTGCAGAAATTGCATTACCATTATCTTTTGAGTCTCAAAAAAGAAAAATTCAGAACAATCCCAATAATCAGCTTTTCTATCTAAATGCATCTAAGAGTCGAATTACTTATGCATATGGAATTTTGATGGAAAAGGGAGATAGGTTGATGTATGCTGACTATTATAAATCCAGAGATTATTATTTAAAATCCTTGGAATTATTTGTTATTTCTAGGAATTATTTATTAAATGCTTTAGAAGTAAAATATGAAAATTTTACTCAAAGGATGAAAAATAGAGAAGAAATAGTCTTTGATAAAGAAGACATTGACTATTTATATTGGTTGAGCGGCTCTTTAGCAGGATGTATTCAAGCTAGTCAAGGAGATCCTCAATATTTAATTGATTTACCAAGTATAAAATGGTTGCTTGAAAATGCTATTGCTGTTAATCCTACTTGGCAAAATGGGACCTTAAGTGCTGCTATGATGAGTGTGTATCTAAATGACCTTAGTGGTGACAAAAATGCCCAAAAAACAGCTTTGTCTTATTTTGATTTAGCTGAAAAACAGTCAAATGGTTTAAATGCTTCAATATATGTTACTTTAGCAGAAAATTATGCTGTTTCTAAACAAGATAAAAAATTATTCATTGAATTATTGGATAAGGCAATCAATATTGATTTGAATAAGGATAAAAGTTTAAAGCAATCAAATAAATTGTCTCAGTCACGCGCTAAATGGCTAAAATCAAGAGTAGATGATTTATTTTATATGTAAATTATTTCAATGAAGATATTCAAAAATATTTTAACCATTTTATTTTTATCAAATATTATTTTTGCAAGACCAATAATAATAAAACTTGCCACAGTAGCTCCAGAAGGCACTGAGTATTACAATCTTTTGTTTGAAATGGGTCAAAAATGGCAGCAAGAAACTGGAGGACAAGTACAATTAAGAATTTACCCAAACGGAGTCGTTGGCGGCGAAAGAGATACTATTAGAAAAATGAGAGTAGGACAGATTCAAGCCTCTGCAATGTCATCTATAGGTCTTGCTGAATTGACAGATCAAATTCAAGCTTTCACGCTTCCAATGGGTTTTCAAAACTATGATGAAATTGATAAAGTAAAGTCCGTCATGTTTGATGATATATCCAAAGGATTGTCTCAAAGTGGATTTAAATTACTTTTTCTAGTTGATATTGGTTGGGTATACTGGTTTTCTGCAGAAGAAATTTCAGTACCTAAAGATTTAATGGATGCAAAAATTTATACTACAGCAGGTGATTATATCACAGTTGAACTTTTTAAAAAATTTGGATTTAATGCTGTGCCAGTTTCAGAAACTGATATTCTAACATCTTTACAAACTGGAATGATAAATAGTATGCAAACTGTACCAATTTTATCACTTAGTTCAGGTTGGTCTGCTTTAATGCCTAATATGCTAGATTTAAAATGGGGAGCATTCGTTGGAGCAGTAATTATTGATGATAGAGTTTGGAAAAAAATTAAACCAAATCACCAAAAAAAAATGATGGATATAGCCAATGATATTGGAAAGAAGTATCAACAAAGTGGAAGAGAAATGGAGAAAAAAGCTATAGAGGTCATGCGGCAATATGGTATGAAAATCAAAAAACCTTCAGAAGAAGAAATTGCTGTATGGAATGACTTCAAAGATGAAATTACACCTGATGTCGTTGAAACTTTTCTATCGACTGAAATTTATGAAAAAGTAATTTCTGCAATTAATGAATAATATTTTAAATAGAGCAATTGACTGGCTTTGTTTGTCTTTATTTTTCGTTTTGATATCTTTTCCAATATTTCAAATTATTGGTAGATATATAAATTTCTTTTCAATTCCTGCTTCCCAGGAAATTGTTCAACATATGACTTTATGGATAGGTTTTGTTGGTGCTGTAATAGCTGCGAGATCTAATAAATTATTATCTGTGGTAAGAGAGCCAGTTTTTAAATCCATGAAAAAAGTGAGTTTACCTCAATTTTTTGTACATATTTTTTCATTATCTATAGTATTTGTTTTATCAGTTTCATATTTGAAAATGATACAAATTGGTTTTCAGTATCCTGATTATATTGCACCTTTTATTCCCACATGGTTTGCTCAATCTATTATACCTTTTGGGTTAATTTTAATTTGGTATCAAATGATTTTAACTAGCAGTTCGGATTTCAAATATAGATTTTTTGTATCTATTTTTTCAATAATTCCAACTTTAATACTGTATTATTGGCAATTTCCTTTAGCCAATCCTTTGCTTCTATGGTCAATAGTAATTTTTTCTGTAATTTTGGTTGCATTTGGATTACCAATTTTTATTTTATTAGCCTCATTAGCAATTTTTTTCTTTTTGTCTGAACCAACAGATTGGGCAACAAATTACGATTTAATTTCTACAATAAGTGATAGCGCATACAGAATTGTTGTTTCCCCAACATTAGCAGCAATACCTATATTCACTTTAGCAGGATACATTCTTGCTGAAAGTAAAATTTCTGATAGGTTAATTAAATTTTTTAAAGCTAGTCTAGGATGGCTTCCAGGATCTACAATTTTGATAGTAGTTATTCTATGTTCTTTTTTTACTGCTCTCACTGGAGGTTCTGGAGTTACTATTCTAGCCTTGGGAGCAATATTATATCCTATATTAGTACATGATGGTTATTCAAAAAGATTTTCTTTAGGAATAATCACAACAGCAGGATCATTAGGTCTTCTTTTTCCGCCTAGTTTACCAGCAATTATTTATTCTGTTACAGCTGGTATAAATCCACTTGAGTTATTTAGACAAGCATTGATTCCTGCTATTTTCTTAATGAGCATAATGTTTTTTTATGGCCTTTATATGCTACCAAAAAATAAGAAAATAGAAAAATTTAATTTTAATAATGCTTTCAATTCTGCAAAAATAGCTAAGTGGGAAATAGCTATCCCTCTATTGATCATTATCAGTCTTTTTTCTGGTTTTGCCACACTGGTTGAAAGTGCTGCATTATTAGTTTTATATGTTTTAACTGTTGAGCTTTATATTTTTAAAGATGTTTCTTTCAAAGATTTGCCTAAAATCATAATTGATTGTTCAACGCTTGTTGGAGGTGTACTTATAATTCTTGGTTTTGCAATGGGTTTTACAGGCTACTTGGTTGATGCTCAAATTCCATTAAAAATACTTAATTTTGTCCAAAGTACAATTTCTTCAAAAATAATATTTCTTCTAGCTCTTAATATTTTACTTTTAATTATTGGTTGTTTGATGGACGTTTTTTCAGCCATCATAGTAGTCGTTCCTCTCATTGCACCGTTAGCAACATATTTTGGAATAGACCCATTTCATTTAGCAATAATATTTATTGCAAATCTTGAACTTGGTTATATAACTCCTCCGGTGGGAATGAATTTATATTTGTCATCATACAGATTTAATAAGGATATGCCAACTATATATAACGCAACTTTACCTTTCTTTTTTATAAGGTTAATAGGAGTATTAATTATAACATATATTCCTTTGTTCTTTTACTGATTTATAATTATCTTTATTGTATTATGAGAACAAAACACATTATTTTATCGCTAATTTTACTTTCCCAACTGTCCTTTGCGCAAGGTCAAGCGGGTTCATTATTTTTAACCATAAATCCAGGTGCTAGATCAAACGCCATGGGTGAAGCTCAGATTGGTGTTGCTAACGATTCTTATGCTACCTATTACAATCCTGCAGGATTGACCAATTTATCTTCAAAAGAATTTTCTTTTATGCATACCAGTTATTTACCTAATCTTGCTGATGATATGGCTTATGATTTTCTTACATTTGCTATGCCATTTAGAGAAGGTGAGTCTATAGGTGGACATTTTACTTATCTAAATCTTGGAGATCAAGTTAGTACAGATGCTAATGGTAATGAATTAGGTTCTTTTTCTAGTTACATGTATGCATTAAATCTTTCTTATGCTAAACAAATTGATGAAACTTCATCCTGGGGGATTAACGGAAAATATTTCTATCAAGAATTAGCAGTCATAAATAGTCTTGACGCTTCAAGTGGTAGCTTTGCATTGGATGTTGGTTATTTCAAGCATAATGCAATGGATAATCCAAATTTAAAGTTAGGAGCAGTTTTAACTAATGTTGGTCCTGGTGTGAGCTTCAACGATGGTGAAGAAGATCCTTTGCCAACGCGTTTAGGTATGGGTATGTCTTTGCTTACTCTTGAAGGTCAAGCTCTTGTTGCTTTTGACTTAAATTATGAAGTAAATGACCAAACCTTTGTAACAAACTTAGGATTAGAATACTATTTAGTTGAAGACTTTGCTCTTAGAGGAGGCTTCATGAGTGATCCATCAGGTGACTTAAATTATACAACTCTTGGCTTAGGCGCGGATTTTGAATCAATTGGTTTTGATGTGAGTTATGTCATAGGTGGAGACCTTGATCCTCATTCTGATATGATCAGGTTTTCATTAAGTGGTTCTTTTTAATATCTATAAATTTAATAGGTACTTCTAAATATGAGGCTAATTCTGATTTGTATCTCAATTCTTCTATCAAGTTGTGGTATTTCGAATCCATTTGATGACAACATAGCTTATAAAACTAGATTTGATGATGGCTTAGCTTTTTTTGAAGAAGAAAAGTATGTTAAAGCTTCACAGCAATTCAATATCATCGTTGAAAGAGCATCTCATACTGATTTAGGAGATGATGCTTTATTTTTCTTAGCAGAATCATATTTTTTAAATAAAGATTATGATCTTGCTTTAGTTGAATTTGAAAAGCTTGTATCAAGAATGGGATTTAGTCCTTATATAGAAAAATCAAGATGGAGAATATGTGAAACTCTTTTGTTACTATCTCCAAATTTTTATCACGATCAAGATTCAAGTAAAAAGGCTATTTCTCAGATTCAAGAATTCCTTGACGACTTTCCTAATTCTGAATACTCTAAAAATGCAGATAACCTTATCAACGAATTAAGAACACGTTTAGCAGAAAAAAACATGGAAACTGGAAAGTTATATGTTAAGCTTAAAGCTTATGATTCAGCAATCGTTTCTTATAAAATTGTTATAAATGAATTTTATGATACTAAGTTTTTTAATGAGGCTAATATGGAAATTATTAGATGCCTAGCACTTCAAAAGAAAAGTGATGAGGCAAAGCAGTTTTTGACAGATCTTGAAGTAAATGAGAAGTCTGTTGTTACAGATTCATTTAAGGAACAAGCTTTGAGCGTTATTAAAGATAATTCTTAAAAAAGGCTATATAATATGAAAACATGTATCTTTGGCGGAACCTTTGACCCTCCTCATATTGGTCATTTACTGATTGCTCAAACAATCATTGAATCTGAAAAATTTGATAGATTAATTTTTTTACCAGCATATCTGTCTCCAGTTAAGCAAGGAAGAGAAATGTCTGCACCAGAAAAAAGACTAAAAATGCTTGATATGGCATTGCTGAACAATGATAATTTTGAGATATCTGATTTTGAAATAAAAAAGGAAGATATTAGTTATACTATAGATTCAATTAAGTATTTTAGAGATAAACTTAATATTGAAAAAAAAGATCTTTTCTTTCTTATGGGAAGTGATACTTTAATGGATTTTCATAACTGGAAAAATCCTAAAGAAATTCTAGATTTATGTAATATCATTGTCGCTACTAGACCAGGATTTACTCCAAGTAATATTCCTCAGTGGGTTTTAGACAGAGTGCATTTTGCTAATATCCCACAATTTGAAATCTCTTCAACAAATATTCGATCTAGATGGAGAGCAGATAAAACTATAAGATATATGGTCACAAAAGAAGTTTGGGACTTTATAAACAAGAATGGACTCTACTAGTGCTGTTTAGTTTATTTTTTTTAATATTGGGATCCTTAGGTTTATATTTTGGTTCTGAATTTCTAATTGATGGTGCTAAAAGTTTAGCTAAAAAATTAAAAGTTTCTGATCTTGTTATTGGTTTAACCATAGTTTCGATAGGAACTTCCTTTCCTGAGCTTGTTGTAGGCCTAATTAGTGCGTTTCAAGGCTATACTGATTTTGTTATAGGCAATGTATTAGGCTCAAATATTGCAAATATTGGTCTCGCTATTGGTTTACCAGCATTATTTTTTAAAATAGACTTTGATTTAAAAAACTCAATTGCACCATTTATTTATAATCTTTTAGCATGTTCGATGTTATTTATTTTTCTTCAGGACAATTTAATTAATTCTAAAGAGGCTCAGGGCCTTCTCTTAGTATTTTTTGTTTATATCATAGCTAGTTTTTTAAGACCTAATATCACATCATGTAATGGAGAGCTTGAAAATGAAAATGTTTGTCCAGTACATCAATCAGTTTTGAAAATAATTACTGGATCGACTATTCTTTATTATGGGTCAGTATTATTTGTGGATAATGGGGCAATTCCTTTAGTCGAACAATTTGGTTTTTCTGAAAAGGCAATTGGAATGACAGTTGTAGCAATAGGAACATCTTTGCCTGAGTTATTTGTTACTTTAATGGCGCTTTCAAAAAGAGAGGTAGGTATATCTTTAGGAAATATTATTGGATCAAATATTTTTAATATCTTATTTGTTTTATCAACCATTGCACTGGTAACCCCAATTCAAACTACTAATGTAAACTTTGAATTATTTTTAGGCGTAGGATTTTTACTTTCTTTGATGTTTTTCATTTATCTTCAAAAGGGATTAAATAAGATAACAGCATCTGCACTATTTATTGGATATATAACTTTTTTATATTTACAGTTTTATGGTTGAGTTTAAAAATATTTCTTTTAGCTATTCAAAAGACTCTGGTGTTTATGATATTGATTTTAAAGTAGATGATAGCGAATTTTGTTTTCTTGTTGGTCCAACAGGTTCAGGAAAATCTAGTCTACTAAAAATGATATATTTTGATATTTTACCAACCAAGGGTGAAATAGATGTTTTGGGATATAATTCTAAAAAAACAAAAAAAAATAGGATTCATAAGCTAAGAAAAAAAATCGGTGTAATTTTTCAGGACTATAAGCTTTTGAAACAGAGAACAGTTTATGAAAACATTTCATTACCTCTTCATATTAATGGAGTTGGTAGAAGAAAAATCAAAAACAATGTTGAAGAAGCCTTGGAATTGACCGATTTATTAGATTACCAAGATAAGTATCCTAATCAGCTTTCTGGCGGGGAACAACAAAGAGTATGTATTGCCAGAGCAATTGTTAAAAATCCTGATCTTATCCTTGCAGATGAACCTACAGGTAATCTCGACCCGACTGCTGCTCATAAGATTTTAAAAATTTTAGAGCAAATTAATAAGGAAGGCACAACTATTATAATGGCAACTCATAATTATAAGCTTATATCGGATAGAGATCATAGGATAATAGAGCTTAATGCAGGGAGTTTGGTGAGTTCATGATTGATCAATTTGCTTTTTTAATCGCTGAGGGATTTAAAAGTTTTTATCGAAATAAGTTTGCTAGCTTTTTATGTGTTATTACAATCTTTATTAATTTTTCAATATTAGGATCTCTTTTTGTAGTTGGATATAATACAAACTCACTAGTTGATTTTTTTAGATCAAAATATTCTTTCGAAATTTTCCTTAAAAATGATGTTGATCGAGATCTATATGTTAACTTTATTAATGAATTATCAAAAAATAATATAATTTCAAGTACAGAACTTATTGATAAAGAAAAATCTGCAGCTATTTTTAAAGAAGAATTTGGAGAAGATGTTGTTGAGATGTTGGGTTACAATCCTCTTCCTTTATCAATCAAGGTTTTCATTAATGAGGAAAGCTTTGAATTTGATAGGGTTGATTTATTGATTGACTCAATTAGTAAATATGATTTTGTCGAT
>CACGWZ010000011.1 GCA_902576865.1 uncultured Fidelibacterota bacterium | reverse complement strand
ATAGCAATTATCTTTCAAAAATTGATGATGCAAAAAAATTTTTCAATAGGCCTTTGACATTTACAGAAAAAATTCTTTTTTCACATCTTTCAGAAGATCTTCAGTCAATTCCCGAAAGAACTAAAACATTTTGCAGCTTAAGTCCTGATCGTGTGGCAATGCAAGATGCCACAGCTCAAATGGCTTTGTTACAGTTTATAAACTCAGGAATGCAAACGACTGCTGTTCCTTCAACGGTTCATTGTGATCACTTAATCACTGCTATTAGAGGAGCTGATGATGATTTGGACAACGCTCTTTTAACAAACAAAGAAGTGTATGATTTTCTAAAATCTGTTTGTGCAAAATACGGGATAGGTTTTTGGAAGCCTGGTGCAGGAATTATTCATCAAACTATTTTAGAAAATTATGCTGTTCCTGGTACTATGATGATTGGAACCGATTCTCATACTCCAAATGCTGGTGGATTAGGAATGGTTGCTATTGGAGTTGGAGGAGCTGATGCTGTAGATGTGATGACCAATTCTCCGTGGGAAGTTAATTGGCCAGGTATAATTGGAGTCAAACTTACAGGACAATTAAGTGATTGGTCATCTCCAAAAGATATTATTCTCAAACTTGCTGGTATTCTTACAGTAAAAGGCGGAACTGGAAAAATAATTGAATATTTTGGTGAGGGAACTGAAACAATTAGTTGTACTGGAAAGGCAACCATAACAAATATGGGAGCTGAAGTTGGAGCAACAACATCTATATTTCCTTATGATAAAAAGATGTATGAATACTTGGAAGCAACCAATAGAAAAGATGTTGCTGATTTAGCAGATGAAATTAAGAATCACCTTAAAGCAGACGACGATGTACATGAAAATCCTGAAAAATATTATGATGAAGTCATAGAAATTAATTTATCTGAATTAGAACCTCATATTGTTGGACCATATAGTCCTGATTTATCTAGAGAAATCTCAGATATGCCAGATGCAGTTAAAGATAATAATTATGACGATGATTTAAAAGTTGGATTAATTGGAAGTTGTACAAATTCTTCTTACGAAGATATTGAAAAGGCTGCTCATGTCGCTAAACAAGCTCTTAATGCAGGATTAAAAGCAAAGTCAGAGTTTTATATTACTCCTGGGTCCAATCAAATTAAAGCTACAATGGAAAGAGATGGATATACCAAAATCTTTGAAGAGCTTGGTGGAAAAGTTTTAGCAAATGCATGCGGACCATGTATTGGCCAATGGAAAAGATCTGATATTAGCGATGGAGAAAAAAATACAATTATTACCTCCTTTAATAGGAATTTTGCAAAAAGAAATGATGGCAATGCCGCGACAGAATCATTTGTAGCCAGCCCAGAAATTGTTACTGCACTTGCGATATCAGGTAAATTAAGTTTTAATCCTTCAAAAGATAAATTATCACTAAGTGACGGAAGTAGTTTTAGCTTTAAATCACCAATTGGCTCTGAATTGCCTGAAATGGGATTTGAAAAAATTGGAAGTGATGACTTTTTAAAAGCTGAACTTCGCCCTGATACTAAGGTTATTATTAAAGAAGATAGTGATCGATTACAGGTATTAGAGCCATTTGTTGAATGGGATAAAGAAGAGATGAATAATTTAAAAATTCTATTAAAAGCAGAAGGAAAATGCACAACTGACCATGTCTCTCCTGCTGGTCCTTGGTTAAAATATAGAGGTCATCTTGAAAATATTTCCCAGAATATGTTTTCTGGAGCTCTTAATGCTTTTACAAAAACAAATGGTGAAGCAATAGATTTAATTAACGATAAAACAGACAATATTTATGAAGTTTCTAAAACTTACAAAGAAAATAATATTGATTGGGTTGCTGTAGCTGATGAAAATTACGGAGAAGGTTCAAGTAGAGAACATGCAGCAATGGAGCCTAGATTTATGGGTTGTAAAATCATTATTGCAAAAAGTTTTGCAAGAATTGCTCAAACAAACTTAAAGAAACAAGGTATCTTACCATTAATTTTCAAAGATAAAAGTGATTATGATAAAATTGAAGCTAATGATACAATATCTACAATCAATCTTAAAGATTTTGATAATAAAACTAATCTCAAATTGAGCTTGAATAAACCTGATGGTTCGTCCGAAATTATTGAAACCTTACATACCTTTTCAATGAATCAAATAGAATGGTTCAAAGCAGGTTCAGCTCTTAACTTAATTGCAAAAAAATCAAATTGAACATAAATGATATAAATGAAAATTGGGATTTTATAATTGGTCTAGAAATACATGTCCAATTAGACTGTAATTCTAAAATGTTCAGCAATTGCCAATATTTATATGATAAATCGCCAAATAGTCTAACTTGCCCAACCTCTTTGGGACTTCCGGGGGCGCTTCCAAGTGTAAATCAATCAGCAATAGAATCAGCAATAATGTTTGGAAAAGCGATTAACGGAAAAATAAGTACAAATTTTACATTCGCAAGAAAACATTACTTTTATCCTGATCTTCCTAAGGGTTACCAAATATCTCAGTTTGATCAGCCAATTATTTCAGGAGGTTCAGTTCCAATTTGGTGGAATGAGAAAGAATTCAAAATTAATCTTACAAGAGCACATTTGGAGGAAGATGCTGGAAAATCCTTTCATAATAATGATAGCAATAAAAGTAATGTAGATTATAATAGAAGTGGAGCAGCATTAATTGAGATTGTAACCGAACCTATGTTGGTTCATCCAGAACAAGCCAAAATTTTTATGCAACGCATCAAACAAATAGTCAATTATATAGATATTTCAAATGCTGAAATGGAAAAAGGGAAACTCAGATGTGATGCTAATATTTCACTATCAAAAAAAGGTAGTGGAAAATTTGGAGTGAAAACAGAAATTAAAAATATCAATTCTTTTAGAAATGTTCAAAAAGCAATTGAATCTGAAATCATTCGTCAAAACAAGATTTTGAACGATGGGAAAGAAGTACAACAAGCTACCTTAACTTGGAATAATGATAAAAATGTTGCTGAGATTATGAGAATTAAAGAAAACGCTGATGATTACAGATATTTTCCTGATCCAGATTTACCACCGGTTAGTTTAAAAAAGTCATTTATTGAAGAAATAAAATCATCAGTCCCTATACTTCCTTTTGATTATGAAAAAAAATGGATGAACGAATATAATTTATCTTTAAATGAGTGCATGATTCTTTCATCTTCAAAAGAAATTGCAAAATACTTTGAAGAAATTGTTAGTTTAGATGTTTCACCCAAAAAAGCTAGCGCCTGGGTTTCCACAGAACTATTTAGGCTTTTTAATGAAACAAATTCAACTTTTGATTCATCAAAAGTTAAAGCGCAAGATTTAAAAATATTAATTGATGAAATAAAACAAAATAAAATTACCCAAAATTCAGGTAAAGAAATTTTAAGAGCATTATTTCAAACCGGTAAAAATATTAGTGAAATTTTAAAAACCGGTGATTTCGATTCTTCGGACATAAATATAACTGAAATTATTGACAATGTGCTTTCTGACTGTCAAAATGAAGTATTAAGATATAAGAATGGTGAAGAAAAATTAATTGGTTTTTTTATTGGTCAAATTAATAAAGAAACCAAAGGAAAAGTAGGTCACGAAGTAATTATTGCTGAATTAAGAAAGAAATTAAAAGATTAAAATTTTCTGCCTTCTGCCATTAAATTTTTAATTACTGAGTCAATACCTTTTTTATCAATAATTTTCAAGCCCTTAGCAGAAACCTTGAGCGTTACTTTCTTATTAAGTGATTCCACCCAAAAAGTCTTTTTCTGAAGGTTTATATCAAATCTTCTTCTAGTTTTATTATGGGCATGACTTACGTTATTGCCATACATCACTTTTTTACCTGTTACTTCACAAACTCTTGACATATTTTAACCTATTATGTTTAAGTTCAAATTAAACTGGAGAAATTTAAACCAATAATCCTAGTGAACAAACAAAAACTATATGTTTGATTTAAATAAAAAAATTCAAATTGGAAGCCTTAAACTTGATTTTCCATTTTTTCTTGCACCTATGGCAGGTGTTACAGACTATGCTTTTAGAGTCATTGCAAAAGAATTTGGAGCAGGAGTAGTTTACTCAGAATTCGTTTCAGCTCACGGCATAATCAGAAAAAATGAAAAAACATTGAATATGATCAAATTTTCAGAATTTGAAAGACCAATAGGTATTCAAATTTTTGGCGATACGCCAGAAGTAATGGAAAATGCTGCGAAATTAGTTTATGAAAAATTTAAACCAGACTTAATTGATATAAATTATGGTTGTCCAGTACCAAAAGTTACAAAAAAGGGTGCTGGATCTGCCGCTTTGAAAGATTTATGTTTGATGGAAGATATCACTGAAGCTGTGGTAAAAAGTGTAGATAAAATACCAGTGACAGTGAAAATGAGAGCAGGTTGGAACTCAGAAAATATTGTAAGTACTCAAGCTGGTATAAATTTAGAAAAAGTTGGGGTTAAAGCAATTACCCTTCATCCAAGAACGACTGTCCAAATGTATAAAGGAAAAGCGAATTGGGATTTAATAAAAGAATTAAAAGAAAATATAAATATTCCTGTCATTGGTAATGGAGATGTAAAAAACATTGAGGACATAAATAAAATGTTTGGCCATACCAATTGTGATGGTATCATGATTGGCAGAGCAGCTTTAGGAAATCCATGGTTTTTTGCTGAAATAAGAAAATATATGCTTAATGAAAATTTTGAAGATATAAGCATTGAAGAAAGACTAGAAATTTGTAAAAAGCATTTAGAGCTTCTTGTACAAATTCATGGAGAAATTGTAGGGGCCAATAATATGAGGAAACATTTTGCTTGGTACTTTAAAGGATTCAAAGGTGCATCTTCTTTTCGAAAAAAATTTGTTTTGGCAAAGAATTATTCTGAAATGAAAGATATTTTGTCTAATATTAGTCACTAAAAAACAAAGGATAAATTATGGACAAAAATTTTAAAGCTATCAACGAACCAATTATAGATTTTGAGCCTGGTTCAGAGCATAGAAAATTACTTCTAAAAGAAATTGAAAGACAATCTAGTAGACAAAAAGATATTCCTATTATCATTAATGGAAAAGAAATAAGAACAGGTAATACAAAACCATGTACAAAACCACAAGATCATGGACATATTCTTGGTCATTATCATGAAGCAGGTCCTAAAGAAATTCAAATGGCTATTGATTCTTCATTAGAAGCTTGGAAAACTTGGTCTAATACATCATTAGAAGAAAGAGCAAAAATTTTTAAAAAAGTTGCAGACTTAATTGCCGGTCCATATAGATATAAAATTAATGCTGCAGCTATGCTAGATATTGGTAAAAGTGTTTTTCAAGCTGAAGTTGATGCATCATGTGAATTAATCGATTTTTTAAATTTTAACATCGAATTTGCACATACAATGCAAAATTCTTTTACTCCTATATCTCCTGATGGAATGAAAAATGAATTGGAATTTAGACCATTAGAAGGCTTTGTTTTTGCAATTGCTCCATTTAATTTCTTTAGCATTGGAGGTAATTTAGCCATCTCTCCTGCTATAGTCGGAAATACAGTACTTTGGAAACCGGCACCAAGCGCTGTTTATTCAGCATACTACATTATGGAACTATATAAAGAAGCGGGTCTTCCAGACGGAGTTATTAATTTTATTCCAGGTGACGGACCAAGCATAGGTGATCAAGTATTAAGTCATAAAGAATTAGCTGGAGTGCATTTCACTGGATCTACGAAAACTTTTAAACATCTTTGGAAAAAAGTGTCTGATAACTTAGATATTTATAGAAATTATCCAAAAATCGTTGGTGAGACAGGTGGTAAAGACTTTTGTATAGCACATGAATCAGCTGATATACAGGGTCTTGTAACAGCAATGGTTAGAGGAGCTTTTGAATATCAAGGACAAAAATGTTCTGCTATGTCGAGAGCGTATCTACCAAAATCAAAATGGAACGAGATACAAGAAAAACTATTGAATGAAATCAAAACAATAGATGTTGGACCGCCTGAAGATTTTAAAAATTTTGTTAATGCTGTAATTGATGAAACAGCGTTTGATAAAATTGCCTCATACTTAGATTATGCTAAAGAAAGCAACGATTGTGAGGTTCTTTGCGGAGGAGGATATGATAAATCTAAGGGTTATTTTGTGGAACCAACGGTCATTTTATCCACCGATCCACACTTCAAAACTCTTGAGGAAGAAATATTTGGTCCAGTACTTACCATTTTTGTTTATGAAAACGAAAATTGGAATGAAACATTAGAATTAATTGATAATACATCTCCATATGCTCTTACAGGTTGTGTGTTTTCAGAAGATAGAGATATTGTTGAAGAAGTAAGATTAAAATTGAAATTTTCTGCTGGAAATTTCTACATCAATGATAAACCTACAGGTGCTGTTGTTGGACAACAACCATTTGGAGGAAGCAGAGCATCAGGTACAAATGATAAAGGTGGCTCTATGCTTAACTTATTAAGATGGACATCCCCAAGAACAATTAAAGAAACATTTGAGCCTCCTCATAACTATAGATATCCATTTATGGATGAAGAATAGATGAAAATTCACGAATTCCAAGCTAAGGAACTTTTATCTGATTACAATGTGCCAATTCAAAGAGGACACGTTGTTTATTCTTCTAATGAGATTGAAAAAACAATAAAGAAAGTTCAAAATGAATTCAACTCAGATGCTGTTGTAGTTAAAGCGCAAATTCATGCTGGAGGTCGTGGTAAAGGTGGTGGAGTGAAATTCTGTCCATCAAAAGAATCAGCCATTAAATCTGCTAATGAAATTCTTGGCATGAATTTAATCACTCATCAAACTGGTAAAGAAGGTAAACTTGTAAATCAAATATTAATTACTGAAGCACTCGATATTAAAAAAGAGTTTTATTTTGCATTAATGTTTGATCGAGCAAAAAATGCTGATGTCTTCATAGTATCAACTGAAGGCGGGGTTGATATTGAAGAAGTAGCAGACAAAACTCCTGAAAAAATTGTTAAAACTTGGGTAAATAACGATACCTACCCTCTTGAAAATGCAGTAAATACAATTATTAATGCACTAAGTCTTAATTCATTTAATGATGCTTTTGAGATTTTTACGAATATTTATAATTGCTATTCAAATTCAGATTGTAATTTACTAGAAATTAATCCTCTTGTTATCACCGAAGACCAAAAAATTATTGCATTAGATGCGAAAGTTGATATTGATTCAAATGCACTATTTAGACAAGAAAAAATTGCAAAATTTCATGATACCTCAGAGGAAGACCCTTTAGAATTAAAGGCTTCAGAATATGGATTAAATTATATTAAGCTTGATGGAAATGTTGGCTGTATGGTTAATGGAGCTGGCCTAGCAATGGCAACAATGGACATAGTAAAGCATCATGGCGGCGAACCAGCTAATTTTTTAGATGTTGGAGGTGCGGCTAATGTTGATACAATTAAGAATGGTTTTAAAATTATTCTCTCTGACCCTAACGTAAAATCAGTTTTGATTAATATTTTTGGAGGTATCGTAAGATGCGACAGAGTAGCTAATGGAGTCATTCAAGCAGTTAAAGAATTAAATTTAAATGTTGGTGTTGTCGTTAGACTTCAAGGGACTAATGCAAAACTGGCAAAACAAATTTTGGATGAATCAGATATAGAGCTTATAAGCGCCGAAACAATAGATGAAGCTGCTAAAAATGCAGTTGGGTTGGTATCATAATGTCGATCCTATTAAATAAAAAAACTTCTATTCTAGTTCAGGGAATTACTGGATCTGAAGGATTATTTCATGCACAGCAAATGTTAGACTATGGTTCTAAGGTTGTTTGCGGAGTAACTCCTGGAAAAGGTGGTCAAACTGCAACAGACAACAACTTACCAGTTTTTAATAGCATCGAAGAAGCACAAAAAGAGTTTTCAATTGATGCCACAGTAATTTTTGTTCCACCTAGATTTGCTGCAAATGCAATTCTTGAAGCAATTAATCAAAATATTGGTTTAATTATTTGTATATCTGAAGGAATTCCTGTTCGTGATATGAAAAAAGTTAAAAGTGCACTTGATAAATCCTCTTCAATTCTTATTGGTCCTAACTGCCCTGGTTTAATAACAGCTGAAGAATCAAAAATTGGAATTACTCCCGGTTTTATTTGCAAAAAAGGATCTATTGGTATTCTTTCTCGTTCAGGAACCTTGACTTATGAGGCAGTTGACCAAATTGTTAATGTTGGTTTAGGAATGACTACAGCTGTTGGAATTGGAGGAGATCCAATTATCGGATCAAGCATGATTGATATATTGAAACACTTTGCTGATGATGATAAAACCAAAGGTGTTGTCATGATTGGAGAAATTGGTGGAAGTATGGAAAATGAAGCAGCTGAATGGATTAAAAACAATTTTAATAAACCTGTTGTTTCATTTATTGCAGGTCAAACTGCACCGAAAGGAAAAAGAATGGGTCATGCTGGAGCAATAATTTCTGAGGGATCTGAAACTGCAGATGCTAAAATTAAAATTCTAAAAGAATGCGGGATTTCAGTTGCAAAAACAGTTTCTGAAATCGGAGAAACAATGTTAAAACTAATTGAGGAATAATGAATAATACACTTGCCCTAATTAAACCTGATGCTATGCAAAAAGGTTTTAAAAATGAAATTAGAAAAGATATAATGGATAACGGCTTTGTAATAGTCGAAGAAAAAACAATGCATTTAAGCGTTGAGCAAGCTGAAGATTTTTACTCTATACACAAAGATAAACCATTTTTTGGAGAACTTGTTAAATTTATGACATCAAACAAAACTCATGTTATGAAACTTGAAAAAGCTAATGCAGTTTCAGAATGGAGAAATTTGATGGGTGCAACAAATCCAGCAGAAGCTGAACAAGGTACAATAAGATCAAAATATGGAACAGACATTTCAATGAACGCTACGCACGGCTCAGATAGTAATGAAAATGCAGAAATTGAAATAAACTTTTTCTTCTAATTTTATGTTAAGATTACTAATAATATTAATTTTTATTTCAACTTTATTTTCTCAGGAGCAAAAGGAAAGTTGGCTTAATTACATAATTGAAGAAAACAAAGAAGGGATATCTGAAACTCCATCTGTTAAAATTGAAAATAAATTTTATTATACAATCCAAATCGCAGTTAAAAAAACTTTTGATGAAGCAATGGAAGTAGTTCAAGCATTAAATGCTTCAAATATTGATGCTTTTATTCAAAAAAATGATGCCAATTCTGAATATAAATATCGAATACGATATGGAAATTTTTCGAACAGAGATGATGCTGTAAAGTTAGCTGAAAATATAAAGGGTGAGCTTGGATATAAGTGCTGGATTGACAAAACTGAATTATAAAAAATATTTCCCAAGAAAGATTAATTTGTTTATATTGCCAGCTGTTTAAGGAAAAAAATGTTACCTAAAAAAAGACAATCAAAAACACGTTCTAGAAAGAGAAGGACTCATTACAAGTCCACCCTTGTTCATACAGTAAAATGTAAGAATACAGGAGTAGAACATCTACCCCATCATGCATATTATCATGATGGCATTCTTTATTATAAAGGAAAACCTGTAGATCAAAACTAATGGAGAATTGTTTCATTTTTTCAGGGCAAGGTTCTCACCGACCTGGAATGAGCTTAAATCTTTATAAAACATTCCAAATCGCAAAAGATAGGATTGAATTATCTAATAAAATTTTAGGATACGATATTTCAGAAATTATGTTTTCTTCGGAAGAAAATGTATTAAGACAAACACGATATGCTCAACCAGCTATTTTCATTCATTCAACAATAATTTTTGATTTAATTAAAGACCATAAAGAATGTGTTGCTGTTGCTGGGCATAGTCTTGGTGAGTTTAGCGCATTATACGCCAATAATTTCTTTGATTTTGAAACTGGATTAAATATTGTAGACGTTCGTGCTAAAGCAATGCATGATTGTGAATTAAATAATCCGGGTAAAATGAGTGCTGTTATAGGAGCATCACGAGATAAAATCCAAGCTATTTGTGATTCTGTTGATTGTCAAATTGCAAATATCAACTCTGAATCTCAAATAGTTATTTCTGGCAGTGAAAAATCAATTGATTTAGCAACAGAAAATCTAAAAAGAATTGGTTCAAAAGTAATACCATTAAGTGTCAGTGGAGCATTTCATTCTAAACTTATGTTTGAAGCAAAAAATAAGCTGTCTGATATCATAAATATCTCAAAATTTAACGAAGTCTCTTGTCCAATAGTTTCAAATTTTAATGCAAAACCAAATGTAAGTATTGAAGAAATTAAATTTGCCTTAATTGAACAGATAGATAATCCAGTCCAATGGTCAAAAAGCATCAAATCACTTAGCAAGCTTTCAAACAAATTTATAGAGATTGGTCCAAAAAAAGTTTTAAGAAATATTATGAAAAAAATTGATGATTCATTAATAATTACAACCTATAATAGTATTGAAAACTTATAAATTTATTTCATGCTTAACTTTTCAACAAAAACAGCAATTGTAACAGGCGGATCAAGAGGCATTGGGAAAGAAATTTCTCTTATTCTTGCTAAAAATAATTTTAATGTTGTTGCAGTTGCTACAAGTGAGAAATCTTTAGATTCAATAAGAGACATAGAAAATATTCATCCTTTCTGTTGTGATATTTCTGATAAAAAATCAATTGAAAAATTATATGAATTTGTTACTTTAAAATTTGATTTCGCAGATGTTTTAGTAAATAATGCTGGGATTCATATGGATAATATTTTACTTAGAATGAAATCCGAAGAATGGAATCAAGTAATGAATGTCAATCTTAATGGTCCTTTTCATTTAACAAAAACAGTATTAAAAGATATGGTAAAAAATAAAAATGGAAGGATTATCAATATTTCCTCTATTTCCGGAACAGATGGTAATAAAGGACAAGGAAATTACGCTGCTTCGAAAGGCGGTTTATTGGCATTAACAAAATCCCTCGCAAAGGAAGTTGGTCGTAGAAATATCACAGTAAATTGTATTGCACCTGGTTTAATTGAAACCGATATGATTTCACACCTATCTGATACTGTTAAACAAGGATATTTGGATAGAATTCCTTTAAAAAAACTTGGAAAACCAAAAGATATTGGACAAATGATTTTATTTTTATGTTCCGAAGAAGCCAGTTATATTACAGGACAAACATTTTATATTGACGGTGGAATGTCATTAAATTAATAAGGAGATATTAATTATGTCATTAAATGAAAAAATAACAAATATTATTGTAGATAAACTTAGTGTAGATGAATCAAGAGTAGTTCCCGAAGCTAGTTTTCTTGATGATTTAGGAGCAGACTCATTAGATACTGTAGAACTCATAATGGAGTTTGAAGAAGAATTTGATTTAGAAATTCCTGATGAGGACGCAGAAAAAATTACTACTGTTGGCGCTGCACAAGAATACATTAATAACCACGCAAAATAATTTTGAGAAAAAGAGTAGTTATCACTGGAGAAGGATCAATTTCTCCATTAGGGCATAATTCTAAATCTTTATGGAAAAGTTTAGTTGAGGGAAAATCTGGTATTGATTTCATTTCTAGTTTTGATACTGAAAACTTTTCAATAAAAATAGCTGGTGAAATTAAAGATTTTGAACCAAATAATTTCTTTGAAGCTAAAGAAGTTCGTAAGCTTGATAGGTTTACAATATTTGGTTTAATAGCAGCTGAACAAGCACTTCAAAATTCTAATTATGAATCCTCTGATGCTGGAGTTATTGTTGGAACAGGTGTTGGAGGCATGCATACACTTGAAGAAGAACATCAAAAACTTATTAAAAAAGGTCAGCGTGGTGTATCGCCATTTTTCGTTCCAAAAATGATTCCAAATATTGCAGGCGGACAAATTGCTATCAAAAACAATTTACATGGTTTAAACTTTTCAATGTCTACTGCTTGTTCTTCTGCTACAGATGCAATTGGGATGGCATACAGATTAATATCTAATGGTTACTCCAAAGCTATTCTTTGTGGTGGAGCTGAAGGAAGTATCACCCCTCTTACTCTATCGGGATTTGCGAATATGAAAGCCTTATCAAAAAATAATGAAAATCCTCAAAGTGCTTCAAGACCATTTGATAAGGATAGGAACGGATTTATTTTATCTGAAGGTGCAGGAATGTTAATGTTAGAAGATTATGATGAAGCAAAAAAACGTGATGCTAATATTATTGGAGAAATTATCGGATATGGAATAACAAATGATGCTTTTCATATCACCCAGCCTGATAATGAAAGTACTGGTGCATCAAATGCAATAACTATGGCATTAAATGATGCTCAAATTGATAAATCTGAAGTGGGCTATATTAATGCTCACGGTACATCAACATATTTTAACGATATGCTAGAAACTCAAGCTATTAAAAAGGTGTTTGGTAAAGATGCTAAAAATGTATCAATAAGCTCAACAAAATCTATGACAGGTCATCTTTTAGGAGCTGCTGGAGCCATTGAAGCTATTGCATGTATAAACACTCTTAATAATGGTATTATTCCACCTACCATCAATTACAACAACCCTGATCCTGAATGTGATTTAGATTATACTCCAAATGAATCATTGAAAAAGGATATAAATATTTCTATGAGTAATTCATTTGGTTTTGGTGGACATAACTCAGTTATAATTTTTAAGAAATTTTCTTCTTAAGTAAATCAATTGATTTTACAGCATCAATATCAACATCATTTAGAACACCACACCAGTAACTAAGCCAATCAATATAATTTATTAAGAAAAATAATGACGTCAGATTTTTTGGTACTTTATCAGGTACTGATAAATGTGCAACATGTGAGACTTTTTTTGATAAAATTTCATTTGTGATTTTCATTCGCTCAAGATTTTTTGGCCAGCCAATATGGATCCAAATCATCGAAAAAGATTTTTTATCAATATTATTATTTTCCCAACCAACAATCTCATTATGATTCATTTCTGGAATCGTAATATTATACGATAACATTTTACTATTCTCATTTAGTTGAGATTTCAAACGAAATCCAATTGATGAGAGGTCTTCTTCTGAAACAATTATTGGCAAAGTCTTATGAATTTTTTTTGCTAAAACATATACTTCAGACTTTTTGTTAGAAGATTCTTTAGCAAATGAGTCAAGGCAATCAAAATCTATATTGGAAACTGCTTCCTTATCAAAAAGAGATATAAGAAATGTTAATGCAAATCCTAAAGCTGATCTAGGTGGATATCCTTTAGGTAATAAATGAAATTTAATATTATCAGACTTGGCTTTTTTAAGCAACTCTCCTCCAGTTGTAACAACCAGTGCGTGTTCAGTTAATCTTACAGCGTAATCGTAGTAGGATAAAGTTTCTTCAGTATTGCCTGAATAAGAGCATAAAATCACTAAGGTATATTCATCTATTGGAGTATTTGGAAAATAATTTCTTTCAACAACTATTTCCATTTCAGGAAATAAATCTTTTAAAATTAGTCCAGCAATAGCAGAACCTCCCATACCTGCAATTACTACTTTACTCACCTCTTCAAGATTTAAATTATCTTCTTTAATATTTTTTAAAGAATCCTGAATATGTTTTGGAAAGTTTTGAATGTGCTCAATCATTTATTTCTCTTAATAATATAGTTAATTAACTCATTTAAACCACCTTGAATCTCATCAGGAAGTTCATTAATTATATCATTACATCGACTAATATAATTCTCTAAAAGCTTGTCAGATTCTTCCTTAAGGTTATTTTCTTCAAAGAAATTGTAAATTAATTTTTTCTTACTGGAAACATTTTCGTGGGTAGTTGATTCAATGAGCTTTTTCCAGTCGCTTAAGTTTTTTTCCATAGCAAGGCATGTTAAAATAGTTTTCTTATTTCTTTCTATATCCGAAAAAGTACTCTTGCCCATATTTTCGCTGTCAGTTTCAAGCTCAAGTATGTCATCCTGAATTTGAAAAATTACTCCTAAATTTCTTCCAAGTTTTTTTAAGTCATTAACATTTTCTTCATATTTATTGCTAATAAGAGAAGCAATTTCAAAACATAGCTCAAACAATGAACCAGTTTTTTTTGAACTCATTAATAAATAATCAGATACAGTAACAAAGTCCTTGTCCTCAAATTCCATGTCATAAGCTTGTCCTTCACATATTTCTAAAATGACTTCATTATATCTAATTAAAATAGCTAATGTATTTTTTTTAATTTTTCCAATAAATAATGGTCCAAGTGCTCCTAAGCCATCTCCTGATAGAACAGCATGAGCGTTATCCCATTTTTTGTGAATAGTGGCAACATTATGCCTTAAATCGTCTTCATCCATAATATCATCATGAACAAGGGTGAAATTGTGAAGAAGTTCGACACCTAGTGCTCCATTTATAGAATCTTCTTTAGAATTTTTAAAAAGTTCTCCAAGAAATAATACAATAATTGGTCTTAAACGTTTGCCTGGAGATTTTACAAAATATTTTATGGGATCATAAAGATAAGATGGACCTTCTAAATCTTGAATCTTAGAAAATTCATTAAGAAAATTATTTTTTAAATCACTTAGTTTATCCATTATTATCTAATTCTTCTAAAATCCTTTGAGTATCTTTATATCCATCCTCTGCAGAGGGTGCTCCAGCTTGAAAAACAAAACAATTTTTTTGATTATGCATAATCTTTGCTAATGGATAATCATTACCACCTTCCATGGTTCTATCACCAATAAAAAAGTATTTTTCGTTTGGAAAAAACTTTTTCACCTCACTTAATACTTGAGATTTATTCATACCTTTTGGAGTAATATCAATAGATATTTGACCACCAATTACGGCATCAAGATTATCCCATTTAATCATTATCTCATCAGCTATATTATTTCTTTCGTTTGATTCACAATCATATTCGAAATAATGTAATCTTTGCTCTAATGAACAATCTCTACCTACAACGCTGAAATTGAGCATAGAACCTCTATCTTCGATATGATTTCCTGCTCTTACAGCATAAGGGCTTTCTTTTAGTTTTTCTTCAAGGAAGTGTAGTAAATCGTTTTCTGGTTTAAATTCATGATTATAAGAAAGCTCTCCATTAAGCCAAAGTTGATTTCCTCCGCAAGTAAAAACCCCTTCAGACAAATTTAATATGTATTCCGGAACCTGCTCTTTAATCTTTTCAAGATTACTTCCACTTACTAAAAAAAAAGTATGATTTTTAGCCCAATTACTATAAAACTCCTCAAAATCTTTTGTCATTTCCCTTCTTGAAGGAGTTAGAGTTCCATCCATATCAAAAATAAATATATTTTTCATTAATTATCTTTTATTGAAGCAAAGTATCTATTTGCTTCTTTTTTTATATTAGGTGCTAAATATAACGCTGAAATCATCGTGGGAAAAGCCATTAAAGCAAACATTGCGTCAACAATATTTACTGCTAAATCTAATGATAAAACTGATCCTAGTACTAATGTTAATACATAGAATATTCTATAATAAAACTTTGAATTAGCACCAAAAAGATATGACGCACATTTACAGCCATAATAAGAATATCCAAACATTGTTGATAATGTAAATGTTGCTACTGAAAAAATAAGAATATAGTCTCCAGCTAAACCAAGATAATTTGAGAAAGATTTTTGAGTTAAAGAAACTCCAGAATATGTTCCTTCTATCCATTCACCTGAAAGCAGAATCACTAATCCTGTAATTGTACAAACTATAATTGTATCAATTAATGGTCCAATCATTGCAACAAGACCAGATTTGATGGGCTGATTATTTTTTGATGCTCCTATCGCCATAACCTCAGTACCCATTCCAGCTTCATTTGAAAACGCTGCTCTTCTAAAACCTTGACTGATAACTATTGCAGTTCCAGCAAAACCTCCAGCAACTGAACTTCCATTAAATGCACTCGAAAAAATATTTGAAAAAATAGCGGGAATTAAAGAAGCATTTGATAAAACAATAAATAAACCAGACAATAAATAAACAATTACCATGAACGGTACTATTTTTGATGCAACTTCAGCTATTCTATTCAAGCCACCGAAAATTACCGACGAAACCAGGATTGCAATAATTATTCCTATAATTAGATTTAAATTAAATGATTGTTCAATATTTGATGATTTTACTACATAGTCTGACATAATTTGAGTTAATTGATTAGCCTGGAGTAATGATAAACACCCAACTAGTCCAGCAATACTGAACCAATAAGATAGAAATTTGAATTTTTTGCCCATTCCGTGTTCGATGACATACATTGGTCCCCCCTGCAAGACATTTTCAGAATCATAACCTCTATACATTATTCCTAACGAACATGTAAAGAATTTTGTTGCCATTCCAACTATGGCACTTATCCACATCCAAAATAATGCTCCAGGACCGCCCAAAGATATTGCTACAGCTACTCCAGCTATGTTTCCAATACCGACAGTACTTGATAGAGCTGTAGATAGAGCTTGAAAGTGTGAAATTTGACCTTCATCATCTGGATTATCGTGTTTACCAAGCAGGATCTCGAATGCATGCTTAAAATATCTAAATGGAGTAAGACTTGAATAAATAAGGAAGAAAATTCCTCCTCCAATAACTAAATTTGCTACTCCAAAATTTCCCCATAAGAAGTTTGATAATTCTGCAAAAAAATTATTAATTATATCCATGATTAATTAAGTTATAATATAATGAAAAAAATCGACTTATATATTCTCAGAGAATTTTTAACAACTTTTATTATAGTTTCTATTTTCTTTACTTTGATATCATTGATTGTGGATGTCTTTGAAAATTTAAACCGTTTTATTGACAATGAAGTTTCTGCAAATATTTTGATAGATTATTATAAGGCATCTCTTCCATCAATGATTAGCGTAACCATTCCTGTATCATGTCTTGTTTCATCAGTATTTACATACGGAATGATGATTCAGAGAAAAGAATGGTTAGTATTTAAGTCTTCAGGATTAAGTCTATACAGACTTTCTACACCGGTACTGTTGCTTGGACTGCTTTTGAGCATCGGATCTTTTTATTTCGATAACTCAATAGTAATTGATAACAATAAAACTAAGAATGAAATAAAAAATACATATATGTCAAAAAATAAAAACAGGGCAAAAAGTAAAAGTGTATTTGAAAATGTTTATTTTCAGAAGAACCAAAAAGATTTAATAGCATTAGAGAAGTTTAATAACAATAACAATGTTGCTGTAAATTTGAATTTTATTGAAGTAGAAAATGGAAAGCTTTTGAAACGAATTGATTCAAAGAAAGCAATTTGGAATGCTGAATTAAAACAATGGAATCTAAAAGATTTTTCAATTCGAAATTTTGACATGGATGGCGAAGAAAAAAATGTAATAGTTTCAAAAAATGACTCTTTAATTGCTTTAAATTTTTCACCAATTGATATAATAAATACTGCAAGCTCCTCGGAAGAAGTATCATATTCAGAATTAAAAAATCAAATTAAATCTTTAAAAAATAATGGTGTAAATACACTCAAATGGGAAGTTGATCTTAATTACAAAATTGCATATTCCTTTATCTCAATTATAGTAATATTTTGTGGAATTCCTCTTTCGGTTTATCGTTCAAATACCACTTTAGCTTTTGGAGGAGGATTAAGCTTAGCGACAATTTTTTCATACGTAATTCTTTTAAAATTTGGTCAATCGCTAGCATACGGAGGTGTACTTTCACCATTTTTTGGAGCTTGGATGTCTAACTTTATATTTATCAGCATAGGAATCTATCTCATGCTTAATGCTCGAAAATAAAAATATGAAAAATCCCTATGCAAAATCACTTGATGATTTAAAATTAAATGATCCAGTTTCTGCTTTTTTTAATTTTTGCAAAGAAAGAGAAAATATTCGTTTATCAAGAGAAAATGGTGATCCTTTTCCATGGACAGATGATCCTATTTTTCAAAAAGGGAGATTCTTAAACGTTTTTAGGGAAGATGATCGAGTTAGCAAATCTATATTGAGCTTCGCTAATGAATTAAAGCATGATTTACCTAAATTAATTCAAGCAGTTTTTTTTGCTCGCTGGTGCAACAAACAACATACATTAGATGAATTATCATCCAAAATGCTATTAGAGCCAGAAAAATTACTTAAAAAATTAAAATCATTAAATAATTGGTGTAATTACAATGCTTATCCAGTTGAATCAGTTTTTTGGAAAGGAAAAAAGTATTCACGTTTAGATACAGCTGTTAAGTTATTTTTTAATATAAAAGAATCATTGGAAGAAATGATAATAGATGCCAAAGGTGATGTGATAAAAGCTACAATAAAAATTAATCAAGAATTTCAAATGGAAAATGATTTCCCTATTTTTATGGCAGTAATTGATTTAGCCTGGTTTAGACCAGATATTGTATATCCAAGTAGCCATGTTCCAACAGGAATAGGAGCGGTAGCGTACCTTGATAGATTACAAAGATATCTTGGTTTAAAAGATCATCAAGAAACATGTGAGAAAATGATTGAATTACAAAAAGAATACTGGCCAGAAGCTAAGCGAAAATTTCAACCTATTGATATCGAATACTTATCCTGCGAATGCAGAAAATATTATAGCTACGTTAATGGTACAAAATTATTCGAAGGAAAAAATGTTTTCAAACCTTTATAGAAAAATAATAATATTAATCATTATTATAATTCTGCTTCTTATTTGGGTTGAACTTGGTGTAGGGATTTTTGGAACTAGGTTTGCTGGTGATTAAAAATTTTATTAAGAAGATATTTTGTTAATTGAAGTAACGGTAAACTTAACTTCTTTACCCCTAATATCCAGTGTAAAATTTTCTCCAACTTTCTTTCCAGTAACAGCTCTTCCAAATGGAGAGTGATAAGTTACAATGAAAGGATATAAATCTAATTCTTCTTCAATTGGTCCTAAGATATAATAGTCTTCAGGCTTATCTTTGCCTTCTTCTTGAATTGCAACCTTATTACCAAAACCTGCTTGGTCATTATTAATATCACCGTGGTCAATTATTCTGAATGGCGCATGTGATTGCATTAACTGAATTTTATAAACAATTAAACTTTGTTTTTCTCTAGCAGCATGATACTCAGCATTTTCTTTTAGATCACCATGATCTGCTGCTTCACTAATTTTTTCGGATGTTTCTCTTTTAAGCTTTTCAAGTGACTTAATTTCTTCCTCTAAAGCATTGTGAGTTTCTCTTAAAATTAAAGTTGCCATTTTAGTTCCTTATTTTAAATGAAAACCAATTTACATTTGTACAATTAACATTTCAAATAGTATAGTTTTATTTGATTTCAGTACTTAAATCAGTTTGAGGACCTGCTGCTAGAATATCTGGGTCTTGAATTTTAAATTTTTCAAAATTATTATTGAAAAGTCTTGTAAGCATATTACCAGTTGAAAAATATTCTTCTAAATTATCCCAACTATGATGAGGAACTAAGAAATCATTTTCTAAATCATCAACATTTAATGGTATTTCTAAATTAAAAAACTTATCAAATACTGATTTACTAAAGTCTAAACTACCTTCAGTAATTAAATTGACAATATGCTTTGTTAGTTTTAAATCAATTCTTGAAGATCCGCTTGTCGCGCTTGATCCTGACCATCCAGTATTTACTAAATAAACTGTAGAGTTATAATCATTTAATTTTTGCTCTAAAAGTTCAGCATACCTTAGAGGATGCAATGTCAAAAATGGTCCTCCGTAACATGGCGAAAATGCAGCAACAGGTTCTGTTACACCTGTTTCGGTTCCAGCCATTTTAGCTGTATATCCACTAATAAAATGATACATAGCTTGTTTTTTTGTCATCCTAGCTAATGGTGGCATGATACCGTATGCGTCACAAGTAAGAAATATAATTGAATTTGGATGTGGACCAGCACTGTTTAAACCTTTAGAACCTAATGAATTCTCTACAAAATTGATTGGGTAGCAAATTCTAGAATTTTCACTCTTAGTACTATCGTCAAAATCAACTTCTTTAGTTTCAAGATGATAAACGACGTTTTCAAGGAGGGTTCCGTGCTTAATTGCATTATAAATTTCTGGCTCTTTATCTTTATCAAGATTAATTGCTTTTGCATAACACCCACCTTCAAAATTAAATATACCATTATCAGACCATCCATGTTCATCATCACCAATCAAAGGTCGATTTGCATTGGTACTGAGTGTTGTTTTTCCTGTACCTGAAAGACCAAAAAATACAGTTGACTGATCTTGGGTAGCAGATACGTTTGCAGAGCAATGCATTGAGAGAACATTTTTCATTGGTAAATAATAATGCATCATTGAAAAAATTCCTTTTTTCATTTCTCCAGCATATTCTGTTCCGCCTATAATTGCAATTTTTTTCTTAATATTAAAAACAATAAAATTCTCTGAATTTAGTCCATAATTTTTCCAATTTTTTTCTTTAACATCATATGCGTTTATAATTGTAAAATCTGGATGAAAATCATTCAACTGCTCCTTGTTTGGACGAATAAACATGTTGTTAACAAATAGTGATTGCCAAGCTTTCTTTGTAATCATTCTAACATTCAATGAATTTTCTGAATCATCTCCAGCATAACCATCAAAAACATAATAACTTGAAGGTAAATTTTCGTAAGTATCTAAAACTTTATTTAAAAGATAATCAAAGTTTTGTTCTGATAGCTTTTGATTTACTTCTCCCCACCAAATTTTTTCAGTTGAAGAGCTTTCGTCAACAATAAACTTATCATTAGGAATTCTTCCTGAAAATTCCCCAGTATCTACCATTAAAGCACCATTTAGACCAATTACACCATCATTATTGTTAACAGCATCATTAATTAAATCATCAACATGTGAATTACGTTTAAAATTTTGGTTTTTAATCATTTCTTACCCCTTGGGTGAGCTTTATCGATTGTATCTTGAAGTTTTTCAAGACTAACATGCGTATAAATTTGTGTAGATGATAGCTTTGAATGTCCTAGCAATGATTGAATTGCGCTAATACCAACTCCCTTATTTAGTAAATGAGTTGCAAACGAGTGCCTCAATGTGTGGGGACCAAATGCGCTCAACGATAATCCTTTTAAATTGCTTGTCACTATGTATTGAATATTGTTTCTTGATAAAGAATTATTATCTTTATCGACGAACAAGTTATTATCTATGATTGATTTTGACAATGGATATTTTCCAATTTTCTCTAAATATTTAACTATCAATTTCTTAGTAAAATCGTCAAAATTTGAAAATCTTTCTTTACCTCCTTTACCTAGTACTTTTACTGAATTATTATTTAAATCAATATCTTTCAGATTTAAGCTAGTCATTTCTTCTAATCTTAATCCTGATGTGAAAAAAAGCATTATAATAGCTTTATCTCTAATTTTTAAAAAATTATTTTTTTTAGATTCATCAATT
>CACGWZ010000010.1 GCA_902576865.1 uncultured Fidelibacterota bacterium | reverse complement strand
AGTATACTAAGCCAGCCATAAGTAATACTGCTTTTTTTCTAGAAAATTTTCTCTCATCAACTAAATAAGCAACGCTTACCTCTAAAATTGAAATTCCAGATGTAACTGCAGCGATTGAGAGCAATAAAAAGAATAAGAATGCAAATATATATCCTCCAACTAAGTTTGATAATAATGGTGGTAGTACATGAAACACTAGACCTGGTCCAGCTGTAGGATCATAACCTGATGAGAATACTACAGTGAATATTGCTACACCTGCTAAAATAGCAATAACAGTATCTAAAAATGCAACTAAATAAGATGCATTGACAATATCATCTTTATCAGATAAATAACTTCCGTATGTCATCATTGCTCCCATACCTAAACTCAAAGTAAAGAAAGCATGTCCTAAAGCTAGGAGGAATGTCTGGCCAGTAATCTTCGACCAATCTGGCTGAAATAAGAATGATACACCTTTATTTGCATCTGGAAGAATTAATCCTTGGACAACCAATATCATCAAAATAAATAGCAATATTGGCATAAGAAACTTACTAGCTTTTTCAAGACCTGCCCTAACTCCTGATAAAAGAATGAAAACAACAATAGATAAGAATAAAGTATGATACCCTAACACCCATAAAGGACTACTATTTCTAAAATTAAAGAAATCTCCTGCAGATGAAGGATTTGCAAATGCTGGGGTATTAAAAGTTCCTACTAAAGCTTCATACGTATAAGCCAAAGACCATCCACCAACAACACTATAAAATGATAAAATGGTAAAACTTGCTAAAACACCTAACGCACCTACATATTTCCAAAATGGACTACTTGTAAGTGTTTTAAATGCACCAACTGGATTTTTTTTGGTAGTTCTTCCTAGTAAAATTTCAATATTAAGAATTGGTAATCCTATTAGAACAATACAAATTAAATAAATGAATAAGAACGCAGCTCCCCCATTTTCTCCAGCTATATAAGGGAATTTCCAAATATTTCCAAGACCAACCGCTGACCCTGCAGCCGCTAAAATGAAACTAGCTTTTGAACTCCATTGTTCTCTATTATTTTCCATCAATATCTCCTGTCTCTGATTGTGGATCGTTTTCTTTAACTATTTTATCAAAATTATCTAAATGTGCTTCAACAACTGAATCTAGAATTCCATAAAAATACAATCCAATTGCTATCCAAGCAAAACGATTTCTCTCTCTTAAATAATAATCTTGAGATTTATCATAACTTTCATTGTAATCCTTGTATTTTTTTCTATTCTCGTTGAAACTGTATAAAGAAAAAAGTTCTGCAGCAATTAAGGTATATCCTTTGATTTTTTGATCATTATATAATTGTCCTACGCCTGGGAAAATCAGAGATCTTTTTAAAGCAATATTTGGATCTTTTGCTTGCTCTTCAGCAGTTCTGAAATCGATCTTCTGCTGAGGAAAACATAAAGAAATTATAATCATGCATATGAAAATATTTTTTATTACCCTAAGCATTCTACTTCAATATTTGCTCCCATTGGCAGACCAGCAACTTGAATTGTTGACCTGGCAGGAAATGGCTCATTAAGTCTCTTTTCAATTTCAGCATTCACTAAAGGAGTAATTGATAAGTCTGTTAAAAAAACTAAGAATTTTTTAACATCATCTAAAGATTTTCCATTATCTGCTAAAACAGCTTCAAGATTATTGAAAACTTGTACAACCTCTTCTTCAACACTGTTATTATTTAAAGTACCATTTTGAGGTTCAATAGGAATCTGTCCTGATGTTATCCAACCACCCGATGATAATTCTTTAAACATTGAATATGGCCCTACAGGATTAGGTGATTTAAATTTTTTTGACATTATAACTCCTTATGTTATTATTGGTGAAGAGTGATGAACCTTTATTTTTAGATTATCATTATTTTTAGTGAAAACAAATGTAAAAGCCACTGAAATTATTTCTTCTTTATTTACAGGCTTGAGTTTAAAAATGCCCATAGCGATCGTTAATTTATTTTCTTCTAAAATATTTAGCTCATCTATTAAAATTTTTTCCCAAGGTTTTAAAGCAAACCCATAATCTTCATCAATATCACCACCAATAAAATATGATAAAGCTTTATCCTTAGAATTTCTAAAAATAACCTCTTTTGTAAAAGTGGGCTTAAATAATACTGATTCAGTATCAAATGCGTAGTGAGATTCAATAAACTTTTCAGCACTTTTTTTGTAGTTCCCATTTTGGAGATAAACTTCTCCAATTCTTATTATTCCATCCCTCCAAGAATCCAGAAAAATATTTATTTTGCTTTTCTCAACCATCAAAAGAATCCTCATGCTTTTTTTCTAAAAATCTTTTAACGAGTTGCAAAGCAACAAGATTTATTTCTTCTGGATGAATGTAAGGTATCCCAGCCATTGCGAAATCTTCTTTTCCCCCGCCTCGACCTTTAAGTTCAGAAGCAAGAAATTTAACTAATTCTCCTGCATGAAAAGATTTGGCGATTAGGTCATCAGTAATTGAAATTGAAATTGTTATTTTTTTGTCGATTTCAGTAAACAGGAATATTATTGTTGAATCTACTTTGTTTTTAATTTTTTTGCTTAAAGTCTTTAAATCTGAAGCAACTCCAAGTTCAACATTACTAAATAATATCTCAATTCCATCAAAATCCATTATTGGATTTTTAATTATTGAATCAATATCCACGTTATTGAGCAAAATTGATTGACTTTGTTTTTCTTGTTCCTTCTTCTTTTCAGCTTCTTCTAGCAATCCTAATTCTTCTGATTTTTGTTTTAAATACAAATCAACCTGGTTATGAGTTATAGCATTTATTCTTCGAATTCCAGAAGAAATTGCTTTATCATGCTTTATTTTAAATTTATTAATTTTACCTGTACTCGAAACATGGGTTCCTCCACATAATTCTTTTGAAAACTCGCCCATTGTAACCACCCTTACTTCATCTTCATATTTTTCACCAAATAAAGCGGTTGCGCCCTCTTTTTTAGCCTCTTCCAAACTTTTAATGCTTGTTTCAACAGTGATATCCTCACCTATTTTCTGATTTACAATCAGCTCAATATTTTCTAATTCTTTTGAAGAAATTTTATTTGGATGGGTAATATCAAACCTTAAATATTCTGGATGAACTAAAGATCCTGCTTGATTTACATGGCCACCTAAAACATCTTTTAACGATTGATGAAGTAAGTGGGTTGCCGTATGATTCACTTTAATATTATTTCTTCTATCAACGTCTATCATACAATCTACAGAAAGGTTGTCACCAATAGCGCCATTTGTAAGTGTGCATATATGTAAAACATAATCTCCATTTTTTTGAGTGTCATTTACTCTAGCTGAAAAGTCGTCATTCTTAATTATACCTGTATCACCAATTTGACCTCCAGACTCTGAAAAAAAAGGTGTATTTTCTAGAATAATTATTATTTCGTTTCCGCTTTCAGCGTGATTTATAATTTTCGAAGAAATACTTTCATTTTCATAGCCAACAAAAATCGAATGGCTACTTTTAGTCTCAAATTTCCATTTTAAATCAAGATTTTCCATTTCAAATTTTTGACCAGATTTAGCTAACTCTTTTTGATTTTTCATTTCAACATCAAAACCATCTATGTCAACAGACATCTTTCTTTCTTCAGCCATAAGCTGAGTTAAATCAAGCGGAAATCCATAAGTGTCATAAAGCTTAAATGCATCTTTTCCATGTATTTCTGATCCAGATGTACTGCTTACAATTTTTTCAAATTGAATAACTCCGTTTTCTAAAGTTCTTAAGAATGACTGTTCTTCTGAAAGAATAGTTTGCTCAATGTATTTTTGTTTTTCTTTGAGCTCTGGATAATGAGAGGACATTGTCGAAACCACTGAATCAACTAACTTGTATAAAATCGGTTCTTTAATTTCTAAATTCATAGCAAATTTTGAACCTCTTCTTAAAACTCTTCTCACTACATATCCTCTACCATCATTCGATGGAATAACTCCATCTGCAATTGCAAATGACAGCATTCTTATGTGATCACAAATGACATTATATGATATCTCAAAATCTTGGTATTTTGTATTTGATAAGTTTTCCAAATCTTCAATCGTTTTTGAAAACAAATCAGTTTTATAATTTGAATCTTTATTTTGTAATACTGAACAAATTCTTTCAAGTCCTGCGCCAGTATCTACATGTTTTTTTGGCAAATCCTCCATAGTTCCATCTTTAAGGCGATTAAATTGAATGAAAACAAGATTCCATAACTCCCAATATTCTGAAGAGTTATTGACCATTTCAGCTTGTTGCTCTGCTGGATTATTTCCAACATAGTAATGAATCTCAGAGCAAGGACCACATGGTCCAGTTTCAGCCATTTCCCAAAAATTATCTTTTGCACTAGAACGAATAATTCGATTTGAATCTATATCTGTTTGGTTTTTCCATAACTCGAAAGCTTCATCATCTTCTTCAAAAACAGTAACCCATAATCTGGATTTATCAAGCTTCCAAACCTCTGTAAATAATTCCCATGACCATTCAATCGCTTCTTTTTTGTAATAATCGCCGAAAGACCAATTGCCAAGCATTTCAAAAAAAGTATGGTGAAATCCATCTTTTCCAACTTCTTGTAAATCATTATGCTTTCCGCTAACTCTGATGCATTTTTGACTATTAGCCACTCGTAAATCTTTTGGTTTTTCTGTATTCAAAAAAATTGCTTTAAACTGATTCATTCCAGCATTTGTAAATAACAAAGACTTATCTCCAATTGGTAGAACTGGCGCACTGGGAATACGAGTATGACTTTTGCTTTCAAAAAAGCTTATAAATGATTCTCTAATTTGTGAACTTTCCATTGATAAAATTGTTTCATATGAATCTAAACAAATAATATATTCAATGGATGAGAAATAATCTATTAGTAACTATTTTATTTTTAGCTTCCAGTTCTATTATTCTGTCTCAAGATTTAAGAATTAAAAATTTGCAAATTGAATCAAAAAATAATGGTACAGTTATACAGCTTGATTCAAACAAGAATGTTAATCTTGAAAATGTTACTGCTTGGTATTCTTCAGAATGGTTTTACATGACTATATACGATGCAAATACAGATAGTTTATCCTTGGCTAATTACAAAAATGATTCTTTAAAAAATATTGAAGTTTCAAATAGCGATGAATCTACTCAAATTGCTGTTCAATTATTTTCAGATATTGAATCTTTTGAAATAAACACTCCAAAAAGAAAAACTTTGCAATTTTTTTTGAGAAATAATCAATCAATTGCAAAGAATATTATTTCTATTGAAGATGAAATTGATATTATTGAAACAGAAGAAAATCTTCCAAAAGAAAAAGAAATCATTTATGAAAAAGAGCAGCCACGAAATGCGAATAATAAATTGATAGTTATTGCTGGTTTGATTGTTTCTGCTATTGATATTACAAACTCAACATCTTTTTCTATAGGAGCATTAATATCAATAATTGCGAACTTTTTATAAACTAAAGCTTTAGAAATTTTTCAGTAAATTCAAGAAGTTTATTTTTAATACCCTCTTCATAAATTGAATGTCCTGCATCAGGGATAATATGCAAATCAGCTTCCGGCCAAGCTTTATGTAAATCCCAAGCTTGAACAACAGGGCAAATTATATCATATCTGCCATGAACTATTACTGCAGGAATATGTTTTATTTTATCAACATTTTCGATTAAATAATTTTCAGTTGGAAACCAACATTTGTTCATAAAATAATGGCATTCAATTCTAGCAAACGCTTCAGCAAATTTTGCATCACCAAAATCAGAAATAAAATCATCATCTAAAATGAGTCTTACAGAACTTCCCTCCCATGTACTCCAAGATTTTGCTGCTTCAATTTTCTTTTCATGATCATCACCTGTCAAAATTTCATAATATGCGCTTAATAAATTATCTCTTTTATGTTCCGGAATCGGTGCTAAATAAGATTCCCACTTATCTGGATAGATGTTGCTTGCTCCATATTGATAAAACCAATCAATTTCTTTCTGACGAACTAAAAAAATACCTCTTAGAATTAGACCTTTACACGCATTTGGATGTTTTTGACTATATGCCAAAGACAAAGTACTTCCCCAACTTCCACCAAAAACTACCCATTGATCAATTTGAAGATGACTTCTTATTTTTTCTATGTCTTCCACTAAATCCCATGTAGTATTTTCTTCGAGTTCTGCAAAAGGCGTGCTTTTACCACAACCTCTTTGGTCAAACATAATTATTCTCCATTCTTCTGGGTTAAAATATTGCCTATAAGTAGAACTAATTCCACCTCCAGGTCCTCCATGAAGAAAAATCACCGGTTTACCATTTTTATTGCCTGATTCTTCAACAAAAATTGTATGCAATTCAGATACTTTTAGTTTGAAAGAATTGAAGACTTTTGCTTTGGGATGTAATTCCATTTTTTAATTTAATAAAAAAAAATTTTTAATATTAATAAAGTTCTTGATGAATGTTCTGAAATGCGTAATTTTACCTCGATTTTATTGTTATGAAAATTGGAATTTTAAAAGAACAAAAAATTGGAGAAAAAAGAGTGGCTATTGTGCCATCTACTGTTTCTGCGTTATCTAAAAAAGGATATGAATTTTTTGTAGTATCTGATTCAGGATTATTATCAAACTATTCCGATAAAGATTACAAAGAGGCTGGAGCTAAAATTGTAAGTCAAAACGAAGTTTTTAATTGTGATATTGTTTGTAAAGTAAATGCACCATCAGGTGAAGAGACATCACTTTTAAAATCAGGAACATTACTTATATCTCTTTTACAAACAATTAAAGAAATTGAATGTGTTAAAAAATTAGTCGATAAAAAAGTTTCTGCTTTTTCTTTAAACTTGCTCCCTAGAACTACTTTAGCACAAAAAATGGATGTACTTAGTTCTCAAGCTAACATTGCAGGTTATAAAGCAGTTTTAATTGGTTCAAATCATATTGGAAAATATATGCCACTTTTAATGACCGCTGCTGGAACAATTTCTCCTGCAAGAACTTTAGTAATAGGTGCTGGAGTCGCTGGATTACAAGCTATTGCAACTGCCAAAAGATTAGGATCTCAAGTAGAAGCATTTGATGTAAGACCTGAGGTAAAAGAACAGGTTGAGAGTTTGGGTGCAAAATTCATTGAAGTTGATAGTGATTCTGTTGATGGTGTTGGTTCTGGCGGTTATGCATCAGAAACCAGCGAAGAGTATAAAGCAAAACAGCAAGAATTAATGAAGGAAAGAGTTGGTAAGTCAGATATAGTTATTACAACAGCACTAATTCCTAATAGACCTGCCCCAATGTTAATACCAAAAAGTATGGTTGAGACTATGGCGCCTGGTTCAGTTATAATGGATTTAGCTTCTGAAAATGGTGGTAATTGTGAGTTAACTCAAGAAAATGAAATCGTTAATCACAATGGTGTGCTAATTGATGGTAATTCTAACTTACCAAGTACTATGGCATATCACTCTAGTCAACTTTTCTCAAAAAATATTGAGGCTATTATTGATCACTGCCATTCTGAAGAAGGATTTAAACTTGATAAAGAAGACGAGATAATTGATGGAATGCTATTTATTGAAAATGGCGAAGTTCGACATCAACCAACGAAGGAGTCAATGTAATGCAAATTGATATTGTTAGCTTAATTACTATTTTTATACTTGCAGTATTTGTTGGTAATGAAATTATAAACAAAGTTCCACCTACATTACATACGCCATTAATGTCTGGTTCAAATGCTATTTCAGGAATTGCTATTGTCGGTGCAATTCTTGCAATATTAGTAGATGCAGGGGATGCTAGTAAATATATTGGTTTAGCTGCTTTAATTTGTGCAACTATTAATGTTGTTGGTGGCTTTTTAGTTACAGATAGAATGTTAAAAATGTTTAAAAAGAAGTAAAAAAATGGAAGCTATTCAAATAACAAATATCCTTTATTTAATTTCTGCAGTAGCCTTTATTTTAGGTATTAAAAGATTATCTCATCCTAAGA
This sequence comes from uncultured Fidelibacterota bacterium, assembly GCA_902576865.1. Taxonomy (GTDB): domain Bacteria; phylum Fidelibacterota; class Marinisomatia; order Marinisomatales; family Marinisomataceae; genus Marinisoma. The sequence goes on along the minus strand of CACGWZ010000010.1, from coordinate 13,570 downwards.
CTGCTAGAAGCGGAAACCTATTATCCTCATTGGGAATGTTAATAGCTATTATTGCTACCTTAACATATCCAGGAAAAGAATTTGACTTTACTTTAATACTTGCTGGAGTTGGTATCGGGGCAGTTATTGGAGCAATCTTTGCAACAAGAGTTCAAATGACCGAAATGCCTCAAATGGTTGCTATTTTTAATGGCCTTGGTGGAGCAGCATCTGCTTTTGTTGCATCTTCAGAATTTTTATCATCACCAAATAGTCCATTTATAATTGTATGTTTAAGTGTTTTTATTGGATCATTGACTTTCACTGGTAGTTTTATTGCATTTGGAAAACTTCAAGGCTTTATATCAGGAAGAGCTGTTACATTTAAAGGTCAACAAGCTATCAATGCTGTAATTGCTCTGCTTTCAGTTTCCTTAGTACTTGCACCTGGTCTATTTTTTGATTCATCAATGTTCAGTGGTTATTTAAACGCATTCTTAGTAATTGTTGTTCTTGCACTAATTCTTGGTGTTGGTCTTACAATTCCAATTGGTGGTGCAGATATGCCAGTTGTTATTTCACTTCTAAATTCATATTCTGGAATTGCTGCGGCAGCTACAGGATTTTTAATTAGCAACAATGCCCTAATTATTAGTGGATCTCTTGTTGGAGCTTCAGGGCTAATTTTAACAAATATTATGTGTAAAGGAATGAACCGTTCTCTTGCAAATGTAATATTTGGTGCAGTTGGAGCTGAGTCTGAAAGCGGAAGCTCAGATGGAAAAGAAATGAATATTAAGAGCTATTCAACAACTGAAGCAGCTATGATTTTAGATGCTGCAGAAAAAATTATAATTGTTCCAGGATATGGACTTGCAGTTGCCCAAGCACAACACGTTGCTAGAGAGGTAGCTGAATCTCTTGAAGACATGGGTAAAACAGTATTGTATGCAATTCATCCAGTTGCGGGAAGAATGCCCGGACACATGAATGTTTTGCTGGCTGAAGCCAATGTTTCTTATGATGTTTTAAAAGATTTGGATGAGATCAATCCAGAATTTGAGGATTGTGATGTTGCACTTATTCTTGGTGCAAATGATGTAGTAAACCCTGCTGCTAGACATGATCAATCTAGCCCTATTTATGGTATGCCTATCTTAAATGTAGATAAATCAAGAACCGTAATTATCAATAAAAGAAGTATGAATCCAGGTTTTGCTGGAGTACAAAATGAATTATTTGGATATGATAATTCTATTATGGTTTTTGGTGATGCAAAAGACATACTAAATGATTTACTTAAAGAAGTAAAAGAATTATAAACTTCTTTTATTTTTTTTTCTATATTAAATCATGTCAAAATCAACTCTCTATGATATTGCAAATGAATTTGAAAAATCTTTAGATAACTTATTAGATCATGATGATTCAGATTTAATAAAAGAAATAGAATCAATCGAAGGCGAATTCAAATTAAAATCGGCAAATGTAGCTAAATATATTAGAAACCTTGAACATTTGGCTTTTGGTATTAAGGAAATTGAAAGCAGTCAAAAAGATCGAAGGATTTCTTTAGAAAAGAAAATTGCAAGATTAAAAGATTATCTTCGAATTAATTTTGAAAAAACAAATACAGAAAAGATAGAAAGCGATGACATAGTCATTGCGATGTATAAAAATCCTTTAAAAGTAAATATAATTGATGAAGAAAAAATACCTGAAAAATTCTTTCAAAAAAAAGAAACTAAATTATTAAACAAAGATAAGATAAAAGAGTCACTTAGAAATGGTGAAAATATACCTGGATGTGAATTAATTCAAGAAAAGAGAATTAGTATCAAATAAATTATTATGGAATTTTTTGCAAAATATAGGATGTATTTTTTAAGAACCTCTATTTTGCTTCTTATAGTTTTATCAGTTACAAACAATGACTTCAGAGCCTATACACTTGAAATAACTACTATCGAATCCTTACAAATGAGTATTTTAGGCTTTATAATGGTTGTTTTTGGATCATTTGGTAGAATTTGGGCCTCACTTTACATTGAAGGAAATAAAACCAAAAATCTTATTACTGCTGGTCCTTTTTCAATGGTAAGAAATCCATTATACTTTTTTAGTTTAGTAATGTTATTGGGCTTTAGCTTGGCACTCAAAGCTATTTATCTACCTTTAGCTCTTCTTTTAATTTTTGTGTTATTCCATATACCAACAATTGCGAACGAAGAAAGAAAACTAAAAAATAATCACGGAGAAAAATTTGAAAATTATATGAAATCTACTCCAAGACTTCTTCCAAATATCTTTAAATATAAGAAACCAGAAAAAGGTCAAAAAGTACTAGTAAAAATTAGTAGGATTAATGGTGTGCTAATTGAGGTGATAGGTTATTTATTTTTATATACTTTAATTGATATAATATATTTTATTTTAGATTAATTCTTTTTCACGAAGCATATTTATTAAATCTTCGCTTTTATATTCAACGTTAAAAATTTCATAGGTATCATTTTCTTTTAAATGAAATAAAGTTTGACTACCTACCTCTAATCCATAATAACGTTCAAGAATGTATCTATAAAATGATAGCTGTAATGAGTAGTGAATAAAATTACAATCATCCAGATGTTGAGATGAAGAAAGTATTCCTTTTTTGTTTCTAAATGAATTCTTATCTATTCTTTTATTAGTTTTCCAGTCTACCAGGTGATACATATTTTGTTCACTATTAAAAACCAGTAAGTCGATTGTACCGGCTATACCTAATTCTTTTGAGTAAATAATTACTTCTGAGAAAAAAGAATTGTATTCATTTTTTTGCTTTTCCTTTAACCATCTAACACCTGTAATTGACATTTGATGCTTTGGATCAATATTCTCTTTTACATACAACTCTAATTCATTATGAACTATCGTTCCTCTTTCTGCGCCCTTTCCCCACTCTTTTAGTACCTCATTTAACGTTTTACCAATATACTTTGGATTAGTATTTATTAATTTGGTAGCTACTTTTTCTTGATCAAACTTTTCAAAGAAGAAATGGATAAACTCAGTGACACTTGAAAATTTAAATTCAGGACTTCTATTAAGAATATATTTATGATTTTCTTGATCTAAAGTAATATCATTTTTAAATAGTTCATTCATTAAGCACCGAGCATATCAAGAACTAATCTAATAACTTGTCCAGAAGCACTATTTTTTTGAATATAACTTCTGTTTTCTACATGGTATGAAGTTCCTGCAACGTCGAAATGAGCCCATGGTATATCTTTTCCAACAAATGCTTTAAGGAATGCACCTCCAGCGATAGTTCCTGCTTGACCTGTTGATCCCATATTCTTTACATCAGCAATATCAGATTTAACTTGATCACAATATTCATCCCATAAGGGTAATTGCCATACATGTTCTCCTGTATTATCGGAAGAAACTTTGATATTTTCTATTAATGTTTCATTATTGCTCATTATACCTGTAGCAATATGACCAAGAGTGATAACAACAGCACCCGTTAATGTTGCAAAATCTAGCATATACTCTGGATCATAATGCTTACTAGCATATGCTAAAGCATCAGCAAGAATTAATCTACCTTCTGCATCAGTATTTAAGACTTCAATAGTTTTTCCATTATAGGCGGTAAGGATGTCTCCCGGTTTATAAGCTGAGCCACCTAACATATTATGAGTTGAGGGAACAATAGCTACTATATTCATCTTAGGTTGTAATTCAGCTATAGCATTCATTACCCCAAAAACAACCGCTGAACCACACATATCAAATTTCATTTTATCCATGTTTAAGCCAGGTTTCAATGAAACTCCTCCTGTATCAAAAGTTAGACCTTTTCCTACAAGTAATACCGGTTTTTCACTATTCTTTCCTCCAAAATATTCCATAATAATAAACTTTGGAGGTTCATTTGTTCCTTGAGCAACACCTGCAAATGATCCCATACCCATTTTTGTAAATTCTTCTCTATCAAAGACAGTAACTTTCATATTTCCTTTCTTACCAACTTCTTTTGCAAAATTTGCTAACCTTGTTGGAGTAGTTATGTTTCCAGGATGATTGCCAAGATCTCTTGAATCACAAACTGCACTTGCGATAATTGCACCTTTTTTTGCTGCATCTTGATTACAAGCATCAACCATTGTAATGCTATTTAAATGATATTCTCCTCTTTCATCAGTGAAATAATCTAAAAATCTATAACTTGAAAGAATTAAACCTTCGGCAAATGCTTGACAAAAATATTCACCCTCATCTGTGACAGGACACTCAACTGCAATATCGCTGTATTTATGCTTTAAAGCATAACCAACAACTTCTCCAGCTGCCCTTCTAAAATCTTCCGCTGTTTTTTCAGATGAATCTCCCAATCCGTAATAAACTATTCGTGAACTATTATCGATTTCAAAAACAAGATCCCCAACTTTTCCTATTTTATTTTGAGATTTAAACAGTTCTGATAAATCTTTATCCATTTTGTCTGAAAAAGTTGGTACAGCAACCATACCATAATTTTCATCCACTAAATCTTTATGATTTTTTAAAAAATTTAATTTCTTTATATGTGCCATTTTATTTCCTTATAAACTTAGGTTATGTTTGAAACTTACGAGCTTACCATTTTTATCTTTTACAACTGCAACAAATGTTATATCAGCTGTACAAGCAAGCCTTTTTCCATGATCTTTACTTTCTGCATATGCTTTAACTTGAACTTTGACTGATGTGCTTCCTGTGCCAATGATAGTTGATTTACACTTTACCCAATCACCTAGATAAACAGGTTCTTTAAATTCAACTTTATCTAAAGCTCTAGTCACAGAGCCCCAAGCATCAGTTTCTTCGAGAAATTCAGATGCTGCTTTAGCAGCAGCTAAGTCAAGCCATGAAAGCATATATCCACCAAAAAGTGTACCTGCAGTGTTAATATGAGTAGGTTGTACTAATTCTGAAAATTCTGAAACTTTATTCACGAGGATAATTTATAAAAAATTGTGACTTTTTGAGTACTTTATTTCAAAAAAATATTTAAAACTGTTCTTCTTCTGTAGAACCATCCATCGCACTTGTTGAAGGGTCTCCAACGATACAATTATTTACTGCATCAAAGTAGCCTGTACCAACCTCTTGTTGGTGTGCGGAAAAAGTATATCCTTTATCATGGTCAGCAAATTCTTTTTCTTGTAATTCTACATAAGCAGACATGCCAGATTTGACATAATTTTTTGTTAAATCAAACATACCATGCCACATTGAATGAATTCCGGCAAGCGTAATAAATTGGAACTTATAACCCATTGCTCCAAGCTCTTTTTGGAACTTAGCTATTGTAGCATCATCAAGATTTTTTCTCCAATTAAATGACGGAGAGCAATTATAAGCTAACATTAATTCAGGATGATCTTTTTTTATTGATTCTGCAAATAGTTTTGCTTCTTCAAGGTTAGGTTTTCCTGTTTCACACCATAATAAATCAGAATACGGAGCGTATGAAAGACCTCTAGAAATTGCTTGCTGAATACCTGCCTTTACTCTGTAAAAACCTTCAGATGTTCTTTTTCCAGTAACAAACTCAGCATCTCTTTCATCAATATCAGAAGTAAGTAGCTCAGCTGCATTAGCATCTGTTCTTGCCACTAAAAGCGTTGGAACGTTTAAAACATCTGCTGCCAACCTCGCTGCCACAAGTTTATTTATTGCTTCTTGAGTTGGCACAAGAACTTTACCACCCATATGACCACATTTTTTGACACTAGCTAACTGATCTTCAAAGTGAACTCCTGCAGCTCCTGCTTTAATCATGGCTTTCATAAGCTCAAAAGCGTTTAGGACCCCACCAAAACCTGCTTCTGCATCAGCTACTATTGGTGTAAAAAAGTCAAATTTCGGTTTACCATTGGAACTCATCCATTCTATTTGGTCAGCTCTTTTAAAAGAACTATTAATTCTTTTAACTAAAGATGGAACTGAATCAACGGGATATAATGATTGATCAGGATACATTGCTTCAGCACTGTTATTGTCTGCTGCCACTTGCCATCCGGACACATATATTGCTTTTGCACCAGCTTTAACACCCTGCACTGCCTGTCCACCTGTTAAAGTACCTAAGCAATTAACATAATCTTCTTTATGAAGCATATTCCAAAGTTTTTCAGCACCTATTCTTGCCAATGTATATTCAGGCTGAAGTGAACCTCTTAACTTAACAACTTCCTCTGCTGAATATGGCCTCTTAACATAAGACCATCTTTCGTTCATTTCCCAATCATCTTTTAATTCCAATACTTGTTCATTTAAATTCATTATAATTCCTCATACGCTTTCGTGGTTAAAAATTCTTCTACATTTTCAGACAAAGTTATTTGTTCAAAGATTGATTTTGCTAAATCAAATTTTCCATTTTCAAAAATTTCAATTCCTACTTCATTTTTGACGTTCAACAATTCCTCTTCTAGGTATGTTCTAAATAAATGTTCATCAACAATTTTTCCATTGTCTAATTTATTTTTATGTTTAATCCATTGCCAAATTGAAGTTCTAGATATTTCTGCTGTTGCAGCATCTTCCATCAATCCATAAATGGCAACACAGCCTAATCCTGAAATCCAAGCTTCAATGTATTTCAATGAAATTCTAATATTTGATCTAAGACAATCCTCAGAACTTACCCCATCACATCCTTGTAACAGTTGTTCAGCAGTAATTTTTTCATCTGATATAAAATCTAATTGATTTGTTTGAAAAGTATCAAATTTATCTTTGAATATTTCATTCACATAATCAGCTAATCCTGGATGCGCAATCCATGTTCCATCATGTCCATTATTTATTTCAAATAATTTATCTTCATTAACTTTCTGTAAAATTTTTCTGTTTTCATCATGATTTTTTGATGGTACAAAAGCTGCCATTCCTCCCATTGCAAAAGCACCTCTTTTATGACAAGTTTTTACAAGTAAAGTAGAATAGCTTGTTAAAAATGGCTGATTCATTGTAATAATGCTTCTGTCTGGTAATAATTTTTCAGGAAAAGATTGCAAGGTCTTAATAAAACTGAAAATATAATCCCATCTTCCACAATTCAGGCCAATAATATGATCTTTAAGGTAGTATAATATCTCTTCCATTTGAAAGACTGCTGGCAAAGTTTCAATAAGGCATGTAACTCTAACTGTTCCCCTTTTTAAACTTAGCTCATCCTCACAAAATGAAATAATATCATTCCAAAGTTTAGCCTCATGATAGGATTGTAATTTTGGAATATAAAAATATGGACCTGAACCAAATGTTTCTAAGGCTTTGTGGTTGTGATACAAATACATTGCAAAATCAACCAAGCCTCCATAAAGTGAAGTATTATTACATGAAATATGCTTCTCTTTAAGATGTAAGCCTCTAACTCTGCACATCAAAATGGCAGGGTTTGAACGTAAATTATATTTTTTTAAAGTTACTCTGTGTTGAAAAGAAATTGTCCTGTGAGCAGCATCTCGCATGTTAACTAGTCCATTTTGAATATTTTCCCAGGTTGGTGAAAGTGAATCTTCGAAGTCAGCCATGAAAACATTTACATTGGCATTAAGCGCATTGATAATCATTTTACGATCGACAGGACCAGTAATTTCAACTCTTCTATCTCTAAGATTATTTGGAATAGGCCTAACTGACCATTCAGAACTTCTAATGTCTTCTGTTTGAGGGTCAAAAGTTGGTAAAATTCCTTCGTCAACGATATTTTGATATTCTATTCTAGCATCAATAAGTTTATCAATTCTGTCGTTAAATTTAAGATGAACTTTTTCCAAAAAATTGAGTGCATCTTCAGAAAAAATTTCAGAACCTGAACTAGAAATTTCTTTTGAAAAGTTTAAAATGATTTCCCTCCTTAAAAAATGAAATTAAACCTAGTGAAAATTAGAAAAAATTACAATTTTTAAATCAAAGATTTTTGGCTATTGCTTCACCTTCTTCAATATTTACTTTAGAAAATACATAAGCACCTAAAATAAATAATATCATTATTGATAATAATCCAAATCTAGCAGCTTTGATTTCATCTTCCACTACATTACTTAAAACTAAGGTAACTGAACCCATAAGAACTGGGCCAAATACAGCAGCAAATTTTCCTAACATATTATAGAAACCATAAAACTCAGCAGATTTTTTTTCAGGAATTATTCTTGAAAATAAACTTCTACTAATTGTTTGAATTCCTCCTTGAAAACAGCCAATCAATAATGCAACAATATAAAAGTGAGTTATACTTTCAACAAAATATCCAGCAAAAAGAATAATACAATAACCAAAAATTCCTAAATATATACCATTCTTTAAGCCTATATAATTTGCAATTTTGACATAAATTAAAGTTGCAAAAAAAGCAACTAGCTGAATCAATACAAGCGCACCCATAATAGATGCTTGATCAAATCCTAAGGTAAAAGCAAAATTAGCTGCCATTCGTACTACAGTATCAACTCCATCAATATATAACCAATAAGCTAAAAGAAATGTAGCAACTACTTTTAGTTTTTTTAAATCATTGAATGTATTTCTGAATTGGATCAAACCATTTATTATAGAATCAGATATACTTTCACTCTCATGATATTTTGGTTCATCAACAAAAAGAATCAAAGGAATTGAGAAAAATGCCCACCATATACCAACAGAAATAAATGCATATTTTGTTGCTTCAACTGCATCAACTAAACCAAAAGAAGCAGGATAAGATATCATTAAAAAATTAATAATAATGAGTACGCCACCTCCAAGATATCCTAATGAAAAACCTAAAGCAGAAACATCATCTACATTTTTTTCATTTGAAACAGATGGAAGTAGCGAATCATAAAAAATATTTGCCCCCGAAAATCCAATTGTAGAAAATATATATACCATTAAAGCAATTGGCCACATTCCTTGAGTAATAAATCCAAGGCCTAAAGTCATTACAATACCTAGAAAAGCAAAGAAAATTAAAAATTTTTTCTTAAAACTGCCTCTATCTGCAATTGCTCCTAAAATTGGTGCAAGTAAGGCAACTATTAAAGATGCAATTGAATTGCCTAATCCTAAATAAAATGTACTTATAGATAAATTATCTGGATTTGACCAGTATTGTGCAAAGAAAATTGGAAAGAAACCAGCCATAACAGTGGTCGCAAAAGCTGAATTTGCCCAATCATAAAGAGCCCAACTAAAAATTTGTTTTTTGTTCATTAACTTTTTCTTAATGAAAACTTAATGGTTATCCCTTTTAAATCAAATGATTCCCTCAGCTGATTATGAAGATATCTTAAGTATTGAATTGATATTAGTTTGGGATAGTTGCTAAATAATGCAAGAATTGGAGGGAATTGTTGTACTTGTTCAACAAATTTTATCTTAATTGATTTACCTTGAGCAGCTGGAGGAGGATAATTTCTTACAGCTTTTTCTATCCAAACATTTAATTCCTTTGTAGATAATTTATCTCTTTGTTTGGTGAATGTTTCCCATGCAATTTCTAAAACATTTGAAATTCTTCTTTTAGTTAATGCAGAAACAAAAAGTATTGGATAATGCTGGAGATCTTTAAACTCCATATACATATCTTCTTTATATAGTTCAGCAGAAACATTTGTACCAGATGCTAAATCCCATTTATTAACAAGAATTACCATCCTCTTACCTTTTTTTATAACCTCTTTAGCAATAGTTTTTTCTTGCTTAGTAAATCCTTTTTCAGCGTCAACTACAAGTAAAACAAGGTCTGATCTTAATAGAGAATCCATAGCTCTTAAAGAACTGTAAAATTCTATATCTGAATCAACTTTACTCTTCTTTCTAAGGCCAGCTGTATCGACAATTTTAATGTCCTTCCCATGCCATTTAATGATTGTATCAACTGAATCTCTGGTAGTTCCTGCAATATCAGATACAATAGCTTGCTCTCTTTGGATTAAAGCATTTAATAATGAAGATTTACCAACATTTGGCATTCCTACTATAGTGATAGAATAATCTGTATTATCGTCTGTTTGTGAGATTGAATTAAAATCAATTAATTCAAATAAATTATCTAACATATCTCCAACTCCAGTACCATTTAAAGCTGAAATTGGAATTGGATTCTCAAAACCCATATCAAAAAATTGATCTTTTCTTGTATTATGTTCTGGAGTATCACATTTATTAACTCCCATAACGAATTTTTTTCCAGATTTTCTTATAACTTTTGATAAAAATTGATCATTAGGATTTAATCCGTCTTTTCCATCAACGAGAAAAATTATACCATCACATTCATTTAATGCAGCTGAAATTTGTACTTTTATTTTTTCATTAAATACGTCTTCATTTGAACTGACATAACCTCCGGTATCAATAATATTAAATTCCTGCGATAACCATTCTGCGGATGAATAAACTCTATCTCTAGTAACACCTTCCATTTGATCAACAATGGATGTTCTTTTTCCAGAAAGCTTATTAAAAAGCGTAGATTTACCTACATTAGGTCTTCCAACAATTGCAATTTTTGGTTTTTTAGCCATTTCAAAAGATTATACAACTTCGAAAATTGTTCTGCTATAAAATTATTTTACTAAAAAAATGAACAATTCAGTCCAAAGAATAAAAGTGACAATCAATGAATATTGAAAAGGAACTCTTCTTTTTGAAATTTTTGGATTAGATATTCTTACATAGTAGTGCCAAACTCTGAAGGCAACATACAACCAAGACAAAACCAGATTTAATATTGTTACATGACTAACAGTATATGCAAATAAACAATAAACTATAAATGGTAGAGGTGCTTCAAAAAGGTTTTTATAAAGCTCTCTTGAGGCTTGAATATTTAATGGTATCTTTTCCCATCCTGGCATGTACTTTAACCATCGCGAATCAAGCTCCTTATTCATAATTGAATTTCTAAGCTGAAGAGCATTGACAACAGTATGTATATGCATAATTAAAATTATTGGGAATATAGGAAATAGTATTAAAATTGGATTTAAGCTACTGTCCAAGATATACTCTTAAAGGTTCACTTCTTGTCTTATGAGCCAATCTTCGAATAGCTTTTTCTTTAATCTGCCTTACACGTTCTCTGGTTAAGCTAAATTGCTCTCCAATTTCATTTAATGTGAAAGATCTATCTCGATTAATTCCAAAGTACATTTCAATTACCGAACGTTCTCTTTCAGTTAAAGTGCTTAATGCAGAAGCGATTTCTTCCTTCATAGAAGTATCCATAACATTATTATCAGGATCTTTTTCCTGTTCATCTTCAATGACATTTATCAGAGAACTATCCTCTCCTTCCGCAAAAGGAGCGTCCAAAGAACTATGTCTTCGTGAATATTGTAAAGCATTAAATACTTCTTCAGTTTTTACATCAAGCTGATGACTAATTTCTTCAACCTTTGGAGGGCGACCCATTTCAGCTTCGAGCTTTTCAGCAGCCTTAGTAATTTTAGTAATTGTACCTACCCTATTTAAAGGTAATCTAATAAGCCGTCCTTGCTCCGCTAATGCTTGCAAAATAGCCTGTCTTATCCACCACACTGCATAAGAAATAAATTTAAAACCTCTAGAAGGATCAAATCTTTTTGCCGCTTTAATTAACCCTAGATTTCCTTCGTTGATAATATCTGATAATGACAAACCATTACCTTGATATTTTTTTGCAACAGAGACTACAAATCTTAAGTTTGCTTCAACCAATTCTTTCATTGCTTTTTTATCGCCTTTTTCAATTAAAACTGCTAGTTCTACTTCTTTATCAGGAGACAATGGTTCATATTGTGAAATTTCGGATAAGTACATACTGATAGTTCCGCTAGATACCTTTGATCTTTTGATTCTTTCATCTGCTCTTCCTAAAGCATTTTTTCTTTTTTCCTCTGCATCCAATTCCTTCTGCACTTCTAAAGCATGTGCGTCAGGACCCATAGACTCCAATTTCTGAAGTTCTTTTGAAAGTTTTTTTGAGATTTTTTTAGCGGTCAATTGAATAATCCTTTTGATAAAATATTAAAGTTTTTCACAGCACAAAATTTACCAAATTTTGAAAATTTTCCAAGGTATTTATTCAGGCAAATTTAATAGCGCTTCTTGTAATGTTGGATATTTAAACTGATAGTTGCTATTTAAAGTTTTAATAGGCTTTGTTTTAGGTCCATACAAAAACATTTCGCTCATTTTACCAAAAATAAGTTTTACAAAATTTTTAGGAATGAAAAGCACCCATGGAATTATACTTTTTTTATATTTTTGGATTGATTTAAAAAATATTTCATGTGTTGTTAACTCTGATCCAACTAGATTGAAAGCACCATTTAAATTCGCATTAATGGAATAATTAACAAATCCAACAATGTCGTCAACATGGATCCAAGGAAAATAGTTATTTTTTGAACCAGGAACAGGAATGGAGAGCAATAAATTCAATGATAGTAAATTTATAATTTTCTTTCGAAGAACAACTCCGATTCTCATCTGGATAATATCAATATCTTCGAACGCTTTAAATATATTTGTACTTTTTTCATTTTCAATACATACCTCTGCTAAAAAGGTGTCTCCAAATTGAGAATTTTCATCAACCGAATAATTATAAGTTCCGGATTCTTTAGCGTAAATTCCTACTGCAGATGCATTTATTAATTTTTGCGGGATAATTTCATTTTTGAGGCAAAAATCAAATAACATTTTTGATGAATCAATTCTACTATTTAAAATTTTATTTTTAACCGATTTAGTCCATAACTGATCAACCTTTTCTCCATTAAGTTTTATCAAAATATTTGTTTCATTTAACAAAGAAGGATTTACAAACGTCCAATCTATAATATCTACTTTTTTTGAGAATGTATTTTTATGTTTTTGGAGATCTCTTGTCAAAACGAAGACCTTATGACCATTATCAATAAGCGATGAAACAATCTTTTGGCCAATAAAGCCAGTACCGCCTGCAACAACTATATTCATTTTTTATTTAAAGATAACATCACAGAATTGACTTTTTCTTGCGTCTCTGAACTAAACCAATTATCAATTAAAATTTGATAATCAAAATCAGTATCATGCATAAGTGATTGTTTTAATCTAACAAAAGGCTCACCTGCATTAATATAAAATTTTGCAAGATCTTTAGCTTTTTCTAAAGCCTTAGCACAAGCTTTCTTTTTTCTAGTAAATCTAGAACCAACAATTTCATTTATCAGACCTTTTTCCAATGCTTGAGTAGGAGAATACATTCTGCATTGAGTTGCAACTTCAAATAAATGGTTTTTGCTAATTGTATTTGAAATTATTGATAACATGTCTGGTGGAAGATCAATTCCAATTGCCATTTCATTTAATCCCATTCTATGAAAACCATGAATTCCATACCTATAATCAGATGCCATCGCCAATAAACATCCACCAGCAATAGCATGACCTGCAACAATACTTATGACAGGACCAGGAAATTCTCTAGATGCCATCAACAACTTTCTTAATGTTTTAAAAATTAAAGAAACTTCATCAGCATCTTTAGCTTTTTGAAGGTGCTTTAAATTTAAACCTGCACTAA
>CACGWZ010000009.1 GCA_902576865.1 uncultured Fidelibacterota bacterium | reverse complement strand
TTACTCCGGAAGATGGATCAAAAGGTGTGGATATTTATGTTTCAACCAGTTCAGCTGGTGGTGGCCTTCAAATGATGGTTGCAGGTGTTGTTAAATCTATGTCTGGGGAAAGCGCAGAAAGAGCTGCTCTAGGAGCAGGATCTATTGTTATGGATGTACTTGCTTCAAACGATGGAAGATTACCTCACGAAAAAATTACAAGAATTAGGCAACTGAGACCTGACATGATTCTGCTTTCAGGTGGAACGGACGGTGGTACCACTACTCATGTAATGGAATTAGCTGAAATATTAGCTGCTGCAAATCCTCGTCCTCGTCTTGGTCAAAATTATAAACTACCTGTTATTTACGCTGGAAATAATAAAGCTCAAGATTCTATTAGAGAAACCCTTGGCGAGATTTCTGATTTGGATATTGTCGACAATATTAGACCCATTTTAGAGCAAGAAAATCTTGAACCATCTCGAGATAAAATTCATGATTTATTTATGGAGCACGTTATGGCTCAAGCACCAGGATACAAAAAACTTATGTCATGGACAGATGCTCCTATTATGCCAACACCTGGAGCTGTTGGATCATTGATTGAAATGATTGCTAAAAAAGAAAATATTTCAGTTGTTGGAGTTGATATTGGTGGAGCTACCACTGATATTTTTTCTGTATTTGAAGGTAAATTTAATAGAACTGTAAGTGCGAATCTTGGAATGAGCTATTCCATATGTAATGTTTTAGCTGAATCGGGATTAGATAATGTTTTGCGTTGGGTTCCTTTTGATATTGATCGAAGTGAATTAACAAACCGAATTGGTAATAAAATGATTAGGCCTACTACCGTTCCTCAATCTCTTGAAGAGTTGGTTATTGAACAAGCTATTGCTAGAGAGGCGCTTCGCTTGTCCTTTATTCAGCACAAAGAATTTGCTACAAGCTTAAAAGGAGTACAGTCAGAAAGAACTATTTCAGATGCATTTGAACAATCCTCAAGCGGTCAATCATTAGTTAATATGATGGACTTAGACTTGCTGGTAGGCTCAGGAGGTGTATTATCTCATGCTCCTAGAAGACAACAATCAGCAAGAATGTTAATTGATGCATTTATGCCAGAGGGCATCACTCAGTTGGCAGTAGACTCAATATTTATGATGCCCCAATTAGGTGTTTTAGCAAATATCGATAAAGATGAATTAAAAGATGATGCATCTCAAGCTGCTTTAGAAGTATTTGATAACGATTGTTTGATACGATTAGGAACGTGTGTTACTCCTGTAGGAAATATTAAGCCAAACTCTAAAATGGCAGATGTAACTTTAACTTTTAGTGATGGATCGGTCAAAGAAATTGAGATAAACGAAGGTTCTCTTGAAATGATGGAGTATCCTTATGAGGAAGTCAAGGTGCATATCAAGCCTGCAAGAAGTATTGATGTAGGAGCTGGAAAAGGAGAAGAATTGGAATCTGTCATCTATGGTGGAGTTGTTGGACTAATTTTTGATGGAAGAAATAGACCTATTACTTTATCAAAAGAGTCAGATCAAAGAATTGAAAGTTTATTAAGCTGGTCAAAAGCTGTAGACGAATATCCAAAAGGAGAAATGTTTTAATGGCTCATTCATATACACCCGGTCTTAAAGTTTTAAAGAAAACAATTTTTAAAAAAGAAAGAATTTTACCTCTTAAAGGTAATGTACTTGTGAAAAGCGGAGATCAATTATCTCCTGATACAATTGTTGCATCTACAAATCTTCCAGGAAATGTTCAAATGCTTAAAGTGAGCAATATATTAAATATTGATCCTAAGGATGTTGTAGAAGCTCTTCAAGTTAAAGAGAGACAGGAAGTTAAAAAAGGGGATATCATTGCTGAAACATCCGGAATTTTCGGAATGTTTAAATCATCAGTCGAAAGTCCAGTTGATGGTACTATCGAATCAATTTCTCAAAGTACTGGTAGAGTTGTTGTCAGAGAAGCTCCAATTCCTGTTGAGGTTGATGCTTATGTTAGCGGTGTTGTTGATGAGGTTGTTGAAAACGAAGGAATAGTTTTAAAGTCAAATGCTGCATTCATTCAAGGAATTTTTGGAATTGCTGGAGAAAAAAGAGGTGATTTATTGCTAGTTTCATCTGGTCCTAGCGAAGAACTTACTGCAGATCAAATTACAGCTGACATGAAAGGAAAAATTTTAATAGGAGGATCTTTCCTTAGTTTAGAAGCTTATAAAAAGGCTTTAAGCGTTCAAGTTGCTGGAATTGTTGTTGGAGGTTTTAATTATTATGATTTGAAAGCTGTTCTTGGTTACAATTTGGGTGTAGCAATTACTGGTACAGAAAAATTAAATACAGCTCTAATAGTAACTGAAGGTTACGGCTCTATTCCAATGAGTGAATCAACTTTTTCTTTGCTGAAAGAAAATGATGGAAAAGCTGCATCAATTAATGGTGCTACTCAAATAAGAGCTGGAGTCATTAGGCCTGAGATAGTTATTCCAATTGATTCTGTTAATAAAGAGGATGATTCAAAGTCAAAAGTGCCCGAAGGTATCCAAGAAGGAAGCATTGTAAGAGTTAT
The DNA here is from genome assembly GCA_902576865.1 of uncultured Fidelibacterota bacterium. Taxonomy (GTDB): domain Bacteria; phylum Fidelibacterota; class Marinisomatia; order Marinisomatales; family Marinisomataceae; genus Marinisoma. The sequence goes on along the minus strand of CACGWZ010000009.1, from coordinate 20,327 downwards.
TAGAAGTCCTAATTTCGGAAAAATTGGAAAAGTAATTTCACTTCCAGCTGAGTTGAATAAAATGGAATCAGAAACGATGGTTCGTGTTGCAGAAATTAATATTGATGGAAAAAATATTTTGATTCCAAGAGCTAATTTGGAGATGGTAGAAACCGAATGAACGGTTCACTAAATTTAGAAGACAAAGCATTTCTAACAAAGCTTGCCAAGGAAGTTAAGGCAAGAAGAATGACAACTCCTGCTATATTTTTTTTAGAAATGATGAGACCTTTGAACTTTGTTGGAAGCCAAGCTATGATTTTTTTTGGGCCAATAATTAGTGCATTTGTCAAAACAGATGGTTATTATAAGGCTGCTGAAATTTTTGAAAATCATAACAGCGTAGAATTCTTAATTCAAGAAATTGAGAGATTGGACAGAGATGAATAATAAATTCACAGTTTATGCAGGAGGAATAGTTGGTATCATCTTATTCACTGTTTTATTATCTGTGGTTCCTGATTCATTTAATTTTTTTAGAGAAGAAAAATCAGCAATGTTCGTTTTTACCTTAGTTGTAATTATGATTATGCTATACGAGGTAAAGCTTGCAAAATCTTCATCAGAACCAACTTTCTTAAGAACTATTCCAGGACTTAAAGCTGTTGAGGAAGCTGTAGGAAGATCAACAGAAATGGGAAGACCAATTCTTTATGTTCCAGGTATTATGGACATGAACGAGGTAGAAACCGTTGCAGGTGTAGTTGTGCTTGGTCACGTTGCAAATATGACAGCTCAATATGAAACCGAGCTAGACGTACCTGTTGCTAGAGCAATTGTTATGCAATCTGCTAGACAAGTAACTAAGGAAGCTTATTTAACTCAGGGTAGACCAGAAATGTTTAATGAAGATATGGTCCACTATATTACTGATGATCAGTTTGCTTATGCTGCTGCAGTTAATGGAATCATGCAAAGAGATGAGCCAGCAGCGTGTTTGTATATGGGTAAATTCTTTGCTGAATCATTATTGTTTGCTGAAACAGGTAATAGCATTGGTGCTATTCAAATTGCAGGTACTGGCTCACAAACTCAAATACCATTCTTTGTTACTGCCTGTGATTATACATTGATGGGTGAAGAATTTTTTGCTGCCAGTGCTTACCTATCCGAACAACCAGAACTAATTGCAGGAATTACTGCTCAAGATATTATAAAGATTATTCTAGTTGGCTTTATTTTACTTTCAATTGTTTCAAGAGCATTTTTTGATTTAGGTGTAACTGATTTTAATCTTATAACATGGCTGGGATTATAATATGTTGTTGAAGAGATATATCCCTATAGCTATTGTTGCTTTTTTTGGTGCTTTAACTTTGAGTGCATGGTTTATCGATAATGAAACAATTGAAACATTTGCCAATGATGATGCCACTCAGTTCTTTGATATTATCGCAGCATTTGCTGTATTCCTTGGTGCTTTGAATCTTTTAAAACTACAGTTTATAAAAGTATTAAAACAACAATCAGGCTGGATATATAGTGCTATTGCTATCGCCTCTTTCTTTTTTGCATTTATTATTGGTTTCTTTATTAGAGGAGCGTATTTCGTAGGGGAAGATGTTTACTTTAGTCAAAAAGCTGCTGAAGCTGCAATTTTAAGCTCAGAATCATCTGAAGTCGTTGTTCCTGTTGATTGGGGAGCACATGTTCAAACTGATGGAAGTTTATTTCAATGGATGTTTAAATATATCTTTTCTCCACTATCAGCAACTATGTTTGCTTTGCTTGCTTTCTTTGTTGCTTCTGCATCGTTTAGAGCATTTAGAGCAAGAAATTTTGAAGCATCATTGTTATTGGTTGCTGGTATTATAATAATGCTTGGAAGAGTGCCTATTGGGAGTTTGATTTCCAGTTGGACCATTATGTATATTTTAGCCTTTAGTATTGGTATTGGCATTAACTCTTATGTTAAAAAACGTAATACTGTTTTTGGATGGATTTTAGGTAGTTGTGGTTTAATTACTGGATTTGGAATGACCATGGGTTGGCCAATTGATCAACCTACAATTTTCTTTTTACCTGCTTTACAAGAGTGGATTTATCTTGTGCCTAATCTAGCAGGTTCAAGAGCAATTTTAATCGGTATAGGACTTGGAATCGTCGCTACAAGCCTTAGATATATATTTGGTTTAGAAAAATCATATTTAGGTGAATAATGAAATTTTTAGAAGACATAATATTAAAGCTTGGTGCTGTTGATAGAAGAGTAATCTTTGTTTTAATTGGTTTGGCTGTTCTTATTCCATTGATGACTCCAATCAGCTTACCGGTAAGAGAGACACCTACTACTGTAAAATTTTATGATGGAATAGAGGATATACCTAAGAATTCTAAAGTATTAGTTTCGTTTGATTATGGTCCTAGTACTCGTCCCGAAATTCATCCTATGAATGTTGGAGTTTTACGTCATATGCTTCGCAACGGTCACCAGATTTACATATCATGTTTATGGCCTGATGGAATTTATATGGCATTAGATGCTTTAGAAGAAATCACTAATGAAGTAAATCCTGATAATGTATCTTCATTTGATATTAAAGAATATGAAGACTATATCTTATTAGGTTATAGACCTGGAGCTGAAGCGGTGATTAAAGGCTTAGCTAGCGATTTAAGAAAAGTATACACGGTAGATGCAAATGGAAACTTTATTGACGACATCGAAATGATGGATGGAATAAAAAATTTAAACGATTTTGCATACATTTACAGTGGATCTGCAGGATATCCTGGAACATTTGAATGGGTAAAATATGGTGGAGATCCAACTGGAGTTCCTATGTCTTCAGGTACCACATCAGTTCAGGTAAATGAAGTCATTCCTTATGTGCAAACTGGGCAGCTAATCGGATTGTTAGCTGGTATGCCTGGTGCTGCAGAATATGAAAAATTAATCAATGTTCCTGGAATTGCAATTCAAGGTATGGCTGCACAATCATTTGCACACATTGTTATAGTATTATTTATTGTATTTGGTAATTTGGCGTTCTTCATTAAACAGAGAAGAGACAGGAAATATTAGCATGAGTTTTTCAGCAATATTAGGAGCATGGATTGCGGCGTTTTTAACGCTTGGTATTTTTTCTTATCTTTATAGAGATAATCCATTTTATAAAATTGCTGAACACGTTTTTGTTGGTGTGTCTGCTGCTTATGTGGCAGCGATTAGTTTCTGGACCCAAATTTATCCAAATCTTCTTGGAAGGTTATTTCCAAAAGATGGTCCTCTTGCGTTCACAGGAATAGAATTTGACTTTAATCATGAATTTAATATTCTTTATTTATTTCCACTTTTATTGGGAGTAATGATGTTGGTTAGCGTTTTCCAAAAGTTTAATTGGATGGCTCGTTGGGGAATTGCATATACGGTAGCTATTGCTGCTGGATTAAAAGCTTTTGGATATCTTAATTCAAACGTTCTTAATCAAGTTAAAGCAAGTGCAGTTGATATTTTCAGCGGCTCTTTACCGCTTTTTAGTTTAAGTGGGGATAGTGTTTTTAATAACATTGTACTTGTTGTTGGTACATTAAGTGCATTGATGTATTTTTATTTTTCAAAAGAACAAACAGGGAATTTTGGAAGGTTTACAAGACTAGGAATATATTTCCTTATGGTAAGTTTCGGAGCTTCATTTGGATTCGCTGTTATGGGAAGAATTTCATTACTAGTTGGAAGATTTAACGATTTAATTGAATATTCATCTGCAGATTATAATTATGCAACCCTTAGCGTACTAGTATTCATTATCGTTTCTTTAGGATTTTGGTCATTCCAAAATCCTGAACGAAAGGAAAACTAGTTAGATGAATAAATCTGATATTAGAAAAGTAATTGGTGAAAGTATATTGGCCGATGGGATGTCACCTGTTATTGATCTTAAAAAATCGCATGGTTCTTGGTTAGTTGATAAGGTTACAGGAAAGAAATATTTAGATTTGTTTTCAATGTTTGCTTCTTTATCAGTTGGTTATAATCATCCATATGTCGTAGAACAATCAGAAAGATTAAAAATTGCTGCAATCAATAAGCCCACAAATTCAGACGTATATTCTCAAGAAATGGCTGAGTTTGTTCATACCTTTAAAAGAGTTGCTCAACCAGATTATTTACCATTAACATTTTTTATTGAGGGTGGAGGTTTAGCTGTCGAAAATGCTTTAAAAGCAGCATTTGATTGGAAGAGAAGAAAAAATTTAGCTAAGGGAAGTTCTGCTAAGGGTGAAAAGGTTATTCACTTTCAACAATGTTTTCATGGAAGAACTGGTTATACAATGTCTTTAACTGATTCACCTGATAAGCGTAAAGTTATGTATTTCCCTAAATTTGATTGGCCTAGAATTACCAATCCAAAAATAACCTTTCCTATTGAAGAAAATCTTGAACATATTATTGATCTTGAAAAGAAGGCAATTGCTGAGTTAAAAGATGCTATTAATGCTAACCCAGACAATATAGCTTCCATTATTATTGAACCTATTCAAGGTGAGGGTGGTGATAATCACTTTAGATGCGAGTTCATGCAGTCTCTAAGAGATATTGCAGATGAAAACGATATTATTCTTATTTATGATGAAGTTCAAACAGGTGTCGGAGTTACTGGAAAAATGTGGGCTCATCAACACTTTTCAACTACATGTACTAACAACTGTAAATGCGGTGATGGTCTTTCTGCTAAACCTGATATAATTTCATTTGGTAAAAAAACTCAGGTTTGCGGAGTGGCTGCAAGCACAAGGTTTGATGAAGTTGAAGGCAACGTTTTTCGCGAGTCATCTAGAATAAATTCAACTTGGGGCGGTAGTTTAGTAGACATGGTAAGATTAACAATTTATTTAGAGCTTATTGAAAAAGAAAACCTTGTAGAAAAAGCTGCTGAAACAGGACTATTTTTACAGCAAAGCCTTCATGATTTACAAAGTGAATTTCCTACTCTGGTTTCAAATGCAAGAGGTAAAGGACTGTATTGCGCTTTTGATTTACCTTCCAGTGAAGATAGAGATAAGCTTGCTAATTTATTACTTGATGAAGGTTCAATTTTATTAGGTTCAGGAAATTATTCCATAAGATTTAGGCCACATCTGAATGTTACCAAAGATGATATCAACTTCGGCATGGACTGTTTCAGAAAAGCTCTTAACAGATTATCATAATGTCTGATAAAGGTCAGTTATTTGTCATTGGTACTCCAATTGGCAATTTAGAAGATATAACGCTTAGAGCAATATCCGTTCTTAAAAATGTTGATTTAATTCTTGCAGAAGATACTCGAAACTCAAGAAAGCTATTAAATGCTCATAATATAGATACTAAAATGATGAGTTATCATGATCATAGTAGTGAGAAAGAAATAAAAAAAATAGTCAGTTTATTGCTTGAGGGTAAACAATTAGCACTTATTTCAGATGCTGGTACACCAACAATCAGTGATCCAGGATATGGATTAATAAGAGATTGTATCAGAAATGATATAGGTATTGTTCCGATTCCAGGTGTATCATCAATTACAACTGCTATAAGTGTATCTGGATTACCATCAGATTCATTTACTTTTGTTGGTTTTTTACCGCAAAAAAAAGGTAGATTAAAAAAGATTAAAGAGTTACAAAAATTGGATAATACAATCATACTCTTTGAAAACCCTTTTAGATTGGAAAAAACATTAAATCAATTATTAGAGCATCTTGGTGATAGAGCTGTAGTAGTTGGAAGAGAATTAACTAAGTTGTATGAAGAAGTTATTAGAGGTAATTTAAGTGATGTAATTATGCATTTTTCTAAATCAAAAGTGAAGGGTGAAATAGTAATAATGATAGGTAAAAATGATGACAGAATCAATTTCTAGCGGAAAGTTTATTACAGTAGAAGGTATTGATGGTTGTGGTAAAACAACTCAAGCAGAGTTTATTGTTGATGGATTATTAGATGCAGGTCTATCAGCAAAGCTTGTAAGAGAGCCAGGTGGAGATCCAATTTCTGAATCTATAAGAAAGTTATTACTTCATGCTGAAGAATCAATGTCTGATAGAGCTGAGGCTTTACTTATGATTGCCAGTAGAGCTCAATTAACAGATAAGGTCATTCTTCCTCAAATTATTAATGGATCATGGGTTGTTGCAGATAGGTATGCAGATTCAACTTTAGCATACCAAGGAGGTGGAAGAGGTTTAAGTGTTAAGTCTTTGGATAGCATTAATCACTTTGGAACATACACTCTTAAACCTGATTTAACATTTTTTATAGATATTTCAATTGATGTAGCTAATTCTAGAATGAGAGTTGAAAGAGATAGAATTGAGAAAGAGGGAAATGAATTTCAGCAAAGAGTTCGAGAGCAATATCTTAAGTTACATGAAGATGAACCTCATAGATTTGTCTTAATTAATGGAGAACAATCAATTGAAGATGTTCGGAATGAAATTTGGACTCATTTAAAAGAAAAGCTTGAATTATGAAATCATTTAAATCATATTTTTATGCGCTGTTAGTGCTTACAGTCATTTCGTTTAGTTATGTTAGAACGCAGCAGATGGACATTTATAGAGAAATTGCTCGTTCTCAACAACAAATAATGACAGTCTATAAGTATTTACTAACCGAGTACATACATGAACTTGATGTGACAGAACTTACCACAAGAATTATTGATTCCATGCTTTCAAATTTTGATCCGTATACAGAATATTATCAAGAAGAAGATTTAGAAAATTTATCATTAAAAACAGAAGGTGAATTTAGTGGAGTAGGACTTGAAATTTATATGTATGAAGATCAATTGACTGTTGTAAGTCCAATTGAAGGTTCTCCTGCATCCAGATCTGGAATTTACACTGGAGATGCTATCATGAATATCGACGGTGAACCAACCTCCGGACTAGAGCTTAAAGATGCAACCAGTAAAATTAGAGGAAAAGCGGGAACTGAAGTAATTTTAACAATTAAAAAACCTAATACTGGAGAAGTGCAAGATTATTCAATAATTAGAGATGTTATAACAATAAAAGATATACCTTATTACGGAATGGTTAATGATAATGTAGGATACTTAAGAATTACTAATTTTTCAGTCAATACCGCCAACGAAACTAAAGATTCATTAATCAATTTAATGCAAAATGGAGCAAGCAACGTCATTATTGATTTGAGGGATAATCCAGGTGGTCTTCTATCTTCATCGTTGGACTTGTTAGATCTGATTCTTCCTAAAAATTTAGACCTAGTTTCAACAAAAGGTAGAGCTGGTAAAAGTATTAAAAATTATAAAACGTTAAATAATGCACTTATCCCTGAATCAATAAATATGGCAGTGTTAATCAATGGTGCAAGTGCCTCTGCAAGTGAAATTGTTGCTGGTGTACTGCAGGACTATGATCGTGCTATTGTTTTGGGTAGTCAATCTTTTGGAAAAGGTTTGGTACAAACCGTCATTGGAATCAATCAAGAAACTGCTCTTAAAATCACAAATTCTAAATATTATATTCCAAGTGGAAGATCGCTTCAAAAAAGGGAATTTATTGATGATGATTTAATTGCCAATTCGTCAACTGTTGCAGATTCACTTTTTCAAACAAAAGCAGGAAGAACTGTTGTAGGAGGAGGTGGAATTGGACCTGATATTGTTGTTAAAGATGAAGGCTCATATCCTCTTGCTGCTTCAATTTTAAGAAGTAGAGGTTATTTTAAATTTGTTCAAGAAAATAATAATCAATACTCTTCAATCGACGAAGTTTTGGCTGATAAAGAATTGATGATCAAATTTAAAGCATTTATTGAAAAAAATGATATCAGTGGATATGTTGATGGTCAAGAAGATTTAAATCAAGCAAAAGAAAAGCTTTCCAAAAAAGAAGAAAATAATTTATTTATAAACAATGCCTTTAGTGTCATTGAAAAACAAATTGAAAAAACTCAATCTGCTATGTTTGAAGACGAAAAAGAAATCATTCAACGAATGGTTCATGGAGAGTTTGCATTCTATTATAATGGATATGAAGGAAGATACAATATTTACTTAAAAGATGATACAGTTGTCCAAAAAGCCCTTGAAATTTTTGCTGATGAATCACAATATTTATCAATTTTATCTAATACAGAATCCACGGAAGTGGCATCTTTAAATAATTAACAATGAGTTCAGATGTGCAACATATCGGGCTCGATATAGGATCCTTTTTTAAGCAAAAAAATATTTCTTCAGTATTTACACTATGTGGTGGTCACATTTCTCCAATTCTTGTTGGGTGTGAAAAAGAAAATATCAATATTATCCAAGTTCGAGATGAGGTTTCTGCAGTATTTGCTGCAGATGCAGTTTCAAGATTAACAGATTCTGTTGGAGTAGCCATTGTTACGGCAGGTCCTGGAGTAACCAATACAATTACAGCAATAAAAAATGCTCAAATGGCTCAATCACCTGTCTTACTTATTGGCGGCGCAGCAGCAACATTATTAAAGGGAAGAGGCTCTCTACAAGATATTGATCAAATTTCCTTATTAAAAACATATGTAAAATCGGCTGTATCTGTAAAAAAAACTAGAGATGTGATACCAACACTAGCAAATGCCTTCAATACAGCTATTTCGGGTGTACCTGGACCTGTATTTGTTGAATTACCAATTGATTTATTGTATCCAGAAAAAGATATAAGGAAAGAATTTATGAATCAGCTTCCAAAAAATGGTTATTTTAGTAAAATTGCACATTGGTATGTTAGAAGGTATCTCAACGATTTATTTTCTTCAAAAAAATCATCTATAAGGGTAAAACCTGTTGAAGAATTTAAGTTAGATCAACGAAAGATTGATAAAGCTGCACTATCAATTGTAAAAGCAAAAAAACCTGTTTTTCTGTTGGGTAATCAAATAATACAGAATAAAGAATTTTTACCGATGTGTTTAAAAAGTCTTGATAAGCTTTCTGCGCCAACTTATACCTCAGGAATGGCTAGAGGTTGCTTTGGTTCTTCTGATAAACACTTTTTTAGACACAATCGAAAGTATGCATTAAAAAATGCTGATGTGGTCGTCACTTTAGGTATTCCTTTAGATTTTAGATTAGGATATGGATTTTCTATCAATAACGATGCAACTTTAATTGCTGTAAATAAATCTAAAAAAGATTTAAACAAAAATAGAAAGCCTGATATAGGTATTCATGCTGACCCATCAAGAATAATGCATGAAATAGGAAAAGTCATTAATCCTCCATCTTGCAAAGAATGGATAGAAGAACTAACTAATCTTGAAAATAATAGAGAGAAGGAAATCCAGCAATTTTCAAATTATAAAACTGATTTTGTCAACCCAGTTCATTTATGTAAAACAATCGATAAGTTTATAGATGAAGAAAGTATTTTAGTTGCAGATGGTGGAGATTTTGTTGGAACTGCATCATATACAATAAGACCAAGAAGTGCATTAGGATGGTTAGATCCTGGACCATTTGGAACACTAGGAGTAGGTGGAGGATTTGCAATTGGAGCAAAATCTTCTTTTCCAAAGAAAGAAGTCTGGGTTCTTTACGGAGATGGTGCTAGTGCTTATAGTTTAGCAGAATTTGATACTTTATGCAGACATAATCTGCCAGTAATCGCAATTATTGGTAATGATGCATCTTGGCAGCAGATTGCTCGAGAACAAAAACAGATGTTGGGTAGTAATATTGGAACCGAACTAGCATTTAATGCTTATGAAAAAGTTGTTGAAGGCTATGGAGGTAAAGGTTACTATGTTGAAAACCATGATTTATTAGATGAAACCTTAAAAAGAGCAAAAGCAGATGCAAAATTAGGATATCCAGTTTTAGTCAATATTAAAATTTCAAAGTCTGATTTTAGAAAGGGCTCAATATCGGTATGAAGATTAATTTTAAATTTATAACAATTTTAATAATGTCATGCTTTTATATGAATGTTGGAGTGAAACATTTCATTGAACCAGAATGGTTTTTACAGATAATGCCTCCGAACTTTCCTCATCACTATGAAGCAGTTTATTGGAGTGGTTTTTTTGAGTTTCTTTTTGGGTTTTTACTCATAAATCCTAAAACAAGACTTATAGCAGGTTGGGGAATAATTTTTGTCATGATTACAGTTTTTCCTGCAAATTTATATTTAGCTGTTACAGATGGGGCGGCAATGAATATTTCTAAAGAACTTGCTTGGGGCAGGTTACCATTTCAATATATTTTCATTGGATTAGCTTTTTGGCATGCAAAGGATAATTGAGAAAATTTTTAACAAAATCATGCAATTTTTTGCATGGTTTATAATTAATTCGAAAGACAAATAGGAGAAAAAAATGTTTAATAGAATTGTTTTAATATTAATGATAACAGGGTTTATTAATGCTCAAAACGAACAGAAAGTGGTTTTAATTACCGGTACTGCATATGGTATTGGTAAATCAACCGCTGAACTTTTAATTGATAAAGGCCATATTGTTTATGGAGGTGATATCCTTGTGGAAGAAAACCTATATTTAAATGATATTGGGGGTACCGCGCTTGAAATGGATGTTACAAACCAAAAACACATAGATAAAGCAGTAAACCAGATAATTTCAGAGCAAGGTAGAGTAGATGTGCTAGTGAACAATGCAGGTTTAGGTGTTTATGGTGCTATAGAAGATGTTTCAATGGAAGATATTTATTATCAATACGATGTTAACCTTTTTGGTTTAGCAAGAGTTACTAAAGCAGTTTTACCTCACATGAGAGAAAAAGAAAGTGGATTAATAATAAATATTAGCTCTGTATTGGGAGAAACATACGGACCTTTAGCTGGATGGTATTTATCAACAAAACATGCTTTAGAAGGTTGGTCAGATGCACTTAGAGTTGAATTAAAAGAGTTTGAAATCAACGTTGTTGTTGTACAACCTGGTGCCATTAATACCAATTTTTCGAATGTTACAAAAACATACATCGACAAATACAGAGAAAACTCACCTTACCAACATCTTTATGGAGAGCCAATAACAGACACTGGAAATGAAGTTTTATCAAATCAATCTGATCCTATCGTTATCGCAAAAGTAATTAATAAAGCAATGAATGCAAGAAATCCTAAAACAAGATATGCTGCTGGAGCATACAGTAGAATTGGCATATTTTTACGAAAAATAATGACAGATAAAATGTTTGATAGATTTATACTTTTCATAAGTGACTAGATGATGTATTATTTTAATTAAATCTTTAATAAATTGATAATGATTATTGGTTGAACAATATAATGGGAAATATTATGAAAAACTTTTTTATGTTACTTGTATTAAGCACGACACTTGTTTTTGCGCAAGAAAATTCCAAATGGAGCTTGTATGGAGGAGTCTCTTCAATGAACACAAGTATTGATGAGAATACTACTAATCTTTTAGGATCCAATTTAGGGTTTGGTTATAAGATTACTGATAAGCTTTCTATCGGAATGGGGCTCAGTCAAAGAGGTTTTACTGGAGAAAATGGTCATGATGATCCTTATTGTTATTGGGATGAAGACGAAGAAAGGATATGTTTTGACATTGAAGACGATTCTGAAGAAGATGAAGGAAGAAAAAACGATAGATCATTATTTGATGATGGCGAAGATGAATGGTATGGCGAAGATGAAAGATATGGTGAACATGAGATGTCAATGAGATATGAAGGTATAGAATTGTGGATGTCATATACTTTGTTTGAAAACGATAACTTTAATCTATGGACAGGACCTGTATATTCTGTTCTTTATGAGTTAACTGAAGAAGTTCAAGCTGACGATTTTATAGAATCAATTACTGAAGAAATTGAAGAGTCTGATTTTGGTCTTATGATTGGTGCAACTTTACCAATCAAAAATAAACTTGCAATGAACATTGGATATTATCATAGTTTAGATGAAATGGAATTCAATAATGTTTTTATTGAGTTAAATTTATTTTTATAAAGATTTAGGGCGATTAGCTCAGTTGGTTAGAGTATCTGCTCGACACGCAGAGGGTCACTGGTTCGAATCCAGTATCGCCCACATAAAAATATGTCATTGAGCTACTAAGTGGTAGTTTGAGTGGCTAGTTGATAGCCTTTTGAAAGATATGATTCTATTTTCTTGAATTTTACTTCAATTTCTTTACCATCTGGTGAAATCAATTTGATCTTATCATTTCTACCAACTTTTTCCCCATTATTTGTCATTGGAATATGATTGTGATTAAGATCTAAATCAGATTCTAGTCTATGAACTGGCCAACTATCACTTGACTCTTTCTTCCATGATTCATCAGCTAATTCTTGATCTGTTAATAAGCAAGCATCAAGTTCAGCTTTGATTTTTTCCTTATCAAGTTCAATACCGATAATTACTAGTTCGTTTTTACGGTCTTGAAAAGTTTTATCCCAACCATCCTCAATTTGTTTTTGATTTTCAATAAATGATTGTTGTTCAATTCTTTGACCAAAAGGCATGCTACCCCACCAAACACCCGCACTTTCTGCTCTTAATGATCCACCAGCTTGGCTCCAAGAAATCGCTTGATCAGGTCTTGAAGAAAGCCAAAATAATCCTTTACTTCTAACAATTGAGCTAGAAAATTTATGTTGGACATAATTCCAGAATCTATCTGGATGAAATGGTTTTTTACTTCTAAAAACAAACGAGCTAATTCCATATTCTTCCGTTTCAGGAACATGCTCTTCATTATTTAGTTCTGCAATCCAACCTGCGCTTTGTTCCGCTGTTTCAAAATCAAACATCTTAGTATCAATAATATCTGAAGAATTTATCTTGCTAAAACTTGTTTTAATAATTTTTGCAGAGGGATTTAGTTTTTGAACAATTAATTTTAATAAATTAAGGTCATCTTCGTGAGCAATATCACATTTATTTAAGATTATAACATTCGCAAACTCAATTTGATCAGTTAGTAAGTTAACAATAGTGCGATCATCGCCTTCAATATCACTTAATTTTCTATCAACTAAACGTTCAGGACTTGCAAAATCTTTAAAAAAATTAAATCCATCAACCACAGTCACCATTGTATCCACATAACTAAACTTTGAAAGGTCTATTCCGCTTTCTTCATCAATGAATGAAAAGGTTTGAGCAACAGGAACTGGTTCACTGATTCCTGTACTTTCTATTAATAAATAATCAAATCTTTGTTCCTTAGCTAGTCTTTCAACTTCAATCATTAAGTCTTCTCTTAAAGTACAACAAATACAACCATTACTCATTTCGACTAATTTTTCCTCCGTTCTTGAGAGGGTATTCTCATTCTTTACTAAGTCTGCATCTATATTGATTTCACTCATATCATTTACAATTACAGCTACTTTTAAACCTTCTTTGTTGTGAAGGATATGATTAAGAAGTGTGGTTTTACCAGCACCCAAGAATCCGGAAAGGACCGTTACAGGAAGTTTTTGAATTTCTGTCATTGAAAGCAATAATAATATTTTAATATTTAATAATTAGCAAATAAAAAATAAATTATCTTGTGAAAAAAATTCCTAATTGGTTAATGCAAGAACTGCCATATAAACATTCATGGATCGATGTTAACGGTAAAAACATGCATATAATGGAAAAAGGTGAAGGAAAGCCCATAGTAATGGTTCATGGTAATCCGATGTGGGGTTATTTATATAAAAAAGTCTTAAAAGGTCTAGATAACAGTCATAAATATATTATCCCAGATTTAATTGGATTTGGGTTTTCAGATAAGATAAAGTTAAATGAACATTCGCTTGAAGCTCATAGTAAGTGGATGGCTGAATTCTTTTTAAGTATTAAAGAAGAAAAGATTGGTTTGGTAGTTCATGATTGGGGAGGAATGATTGGAATTGCAGGTGCCATGAAAGCTGGTAAAAAAATTGATGGTTTAGTAGTTATGAATACTGCGATAACTGCACCCAAAGATGGATTTAAACCTACTTGGTTTCATAGTTTATCACAAATGCCCATCATCAGTAATTTTTTGTTTAGAGGGTTAAATTTTCCCCTGTCTTTTTTAAATCGATTTGCTAATACTCCAGAATCTTTTGATCCAAAAGCTATGAAGGCATATAAATATCCTTTTAGAAACCTAAAAGATAATTGTGGTCCATTGGCTTTAGCGCGCATGGTTCCAAATAGCATGCATCACCCAAGCGTTCCATTAGAACAAGAAATTGAAGAATATCTTAAAGCATATGATGGACCCGCTCAAATTGTTTGGGGAATGAACGATCCAGTAATGTGGAAACTTCGAAGAAGAACTTCAAGATTATTACCGCAAGCAAAGGTTGTAAAAACTTCAGCTGGACATTTTGTGCAAGAAGAAACTCCAGACGAAGTGATAGTAGCAATTAAAGAAGTATTTAAATAAGCCTTTACATATTGTAAATAATTAAATATTATTCCTATCATGAAAAATATATTAAATCCAAACTTTGATAATGTTGCAATTGGTTTTTCAGTTATTTGTGCTGTACACTGCTTATTTTTACCTGTAATAATTTTATTATTTCCTGCAATATCTGCATCAATTTTTGGTTCTGAAGATTTTCATTCATTGTTACTTTATTTTATAATTCCTTCAAGTGTAATTGCTTTAACATTGGGATGTAATAAGCATGGAAAGTTCTACGTTTATTTTTATGGTATTATTGGAATTACAATTTTGCTAGCTGCATCAATTTTTGGTCATGATTACTTAGGAGAAACTGGAGAAATTATTTTTACGCTAATTGGAACTACTATAATTTCTTTTGGTCATTTTAAGAACCAAAAGCTTTGTGATGAATGTTGTAATTAATTATTAATTAGACTATTTATTCCATTTCCATTTTTTATTAACTCAAAAGAATCAAATAAATCTCCAATGGCAGTATAAGATTTGTAAGAAAGCTTGTTTCCATCAATTGATATGACTTGGAACAGCTGTTTATTTTCACCAGCTTTGTATCTGGTAGGTTCATAATCATCCCAATTTGGTTTTGCGTCGTAATGTTTAGGTCCACTGACCGAAACAACATATACAGTTCCAGTAGCATCTTTAACATTAGTTCCTGTTATCAGATTTTTTTCATAAAGACTCTCTGAACCTCTTGCATAGGCATGATCATGACCTTGAAGTACTAAATCTACTCCGTATTTATCAAATAAGGGTTTCCATCGTTTTCGTCTTTCAGGGTAGTCTCTCTTAGTTGTTGCAGAGTATAATGGATGATGAAAAAAGGCAATTGTCCATTTGTGTGGATTGTTTTTTAAAACAGTTTCCAACCATTCCATTTGCTCATTAATCATTACATTACTATTTAAAGCAATGAATCGTACACCCTGATAATCTAAAAAGTAGTTGGTTTCAAGAAGTTCACCTATACCATTATTTGGCAGTGTAAATTGATGATTCCATTGGATAGATAATGTTTTTTTTCTTATTGGAATATCTTTTTGATATAACGGTCTATATTCATGGTTTCCAGGAACTGCTAATGAAGGAAGGGTTCTATGAATCCAACCACCAGCAGCAAACCATTCATGCCATTCTTCTTCATTGTGGGCATCGTCAATCAAATCTCCAGCATGTAAAATAAAGCTTGCCTCTGGTGCTTTTTTATAACTTTCTCTAATTAATCTAGACCATAAATCATAGATATAATTTTGAGCATCTCCGACAAATAGAAAAGAGAATGGCTCATTAGTCTTATGAGCGGTAGTAAATTGTATCCACTCGCTCCAGCGCTCACCATCACCTACACGATACGCATAGGTTGTGTTGGGTTTTAATCCAGTAAAAGTAACTGAATGATAATTATGATTTAAAGTGTTAAAAGACTTTTTTGTATTTAAATAATGATTTACAACATTTGAATATCTCAAATTAGAAGTTTTTGCAATAAACCTTTCAGATTCCAATACAAATTTTGGATCAGCTTTAGCTTCAGCAATTTCACCAAATCCTTTATTTATTTCTCTGCTTGTTCTCCACGTTACGCTGACCGTAGTGGCTGGATCATCAGAATAATTCAATAAAATATGATCAGGGAATTTTTTAGGATTACTCCAGTTCTTATCAAATTCAGTTTTTTTAGGAAAAGATTGAGCAAAAATCATTGTGCTCAATAATAATGTCATTAAAGTTAGTTTTTTATGCACCGCTTATTATAACAATTATTTAGTTCATTGCGTAATTAAAAAATAAGATTTAAGTTTTTTGAACAAAAGGCAGTCAAAATGAAACAATTTTTTTTTATAGTACTTTTCTTTCTTACTTCATGCGAAGAAAATCAATCGATTGAAAACATTAAAGACCCCAATGTATATAGTATTGGTTTTGGTTCATGTTTAACTCAAGAACGTTCCATGCCAATTTTTAATAGCATAAAAGCAGAAGATTATGATTTATTTCTTATGTTAGGTGACAACGTGTATGGAGATTCAGAACGAGAAGATTTACTTGAATTAAGAGAAGCTTATGATTTGCAGCGTCAAAACTTTGATAGTTTTAATTTTGATTTTCCATTTGAAGCAATTTGGGATGATCATGACTATGGTTTAAATGATGCTGGAAAAGAATATGCATACAAAGAAGATGCCGAACAGCTTTTCTTAGATTTTTGGAATGTACCTCAAGATGATATAAGAAGAACAAGACCGGGTTTATACTTTGAATGGATTGAAGATATCGAAGGTATTACTGTTCAAATGCTATTTTTAGATACAAGATTTTTTAGAGATGCCTTGCTTCCAACCGATGAAAGAGATGCCCCGGGTAAAGAACGCTATCTTCCTCAAACAGACACTTCAACAAGTATGTTGGGAGATGTACAATGGAGTTGGTTAGAGCAAAAAATGGCTTCAGAAGTAGACCATAGAGTTATTGTTTCATCCATTCAGTTTTTAGCCATGGGTCATGGTTGGGAGGCATGGAAAACAATGCCCCATGAACGTCAAAGATTAATTGATTTAATTGATGCATCTTCATCTGATTCTGTATTGTTTATTTCTGGAGACAGGCATAGAGGTGGATTATATCAATTAACTTCATCTTCAGGAAAAAATATTGTTGAAATGACATCATCTAGTTTGAATTTGTCATTTACGAATGATGAAGAAGCTGGACCTTTGAGAGTTGGTCCTACATTCGTTCAAGAAAACTACGGTGAAATTCTTTTAAATAAATTAACAAACAAATTGACAGTAAATCTTAAAGACAATCAAGGTAACATCGTTCAGTCTGTTGACTTGTAGTTATTCCTTTTATCATAATGCCTGAGATTTCAGAAGTTAAATTAACAGCAGAATTTGTAACACAAGCAAATAAAAATAGAGTAATAAAAAATGCTTCATTTTTAAGTTCAAATAAGCTAAAACTAATTGAAGAGATTGATCTAGCGGGAAAAAAAATTTCAGCTAAAAGCAGAGGAAAAGAATTAAAATTATTTTTTGATAGCGAACCAGTTGTTATTTCACTGGGAATGACCGGATGTTTTAAAAACTTTCAAAAAAGAGGTTACAAAAATAAACATTGGAAGCATGGGCATATTCGTTTTCGAATGAGTGATGATTCTTGGTTTTGCTGGAGCGATGTTAGAAGGTTTGGAAAAAGCATATCAAAAGATTGGAATCCAAATAGAGGACCAGATGTTTTTGACGAAGAAAAAGCTTTTCGTGAACATATTATGGACAACTTAAATCATCGAGATTTTTTAAAACCAGCTCACACAGCTATTATGAGTCAGAAATGGTTTAATGGAATGGGAAATTATCTTAGAGCTGAGATTTTAGGTAAATGGGATAAGAATCCTTTTCAACCTCTTAAAAAACTTATAAATAAGCCTTTTTTAGATCATGTTGTTGAACAGATACATGATACTTATAGGTTAGGAGGTGGGGAACTATATTCTTGGATGAATGAAAATAAATCACATCAAGATCAAGCATTTCATGATTGGATGCAATTTTATGGAAAAACACAAAAAATGACTGATTCACAAGGAAGAACTTTTTGGTATGCAAAAAAATGGCATAAAGCTCTTAAAGTTTTATAAATTCTAACATGGATTCATCAATTATAATAACATTTGCAATTCCATTATTCTTTGGATTAATTCTCATTGAATTTTTTTATGGCATATTAACAAAACAAAATAATTATCGCATCAATGATGCTATTACAAGTATGTCGCTAGGTCTTATAAGTCGTTTTGTACCTATTTTAGGTTTAGGTTTTCAATATGTTGTTTACAAAGCTGTAGCTGAGCATTACAATTTAAAGTTATTAAATAGCGAGGAAATATGGGTTTGGGTCACAGCCTTCGTTTTATATGATTTATGTTATTATTGGATGCACAGAATTCATCATGAAATAAAAGTATTTTGGGCAACACATGTAGTTCATCATCATGGTGAAGAATTTAATTTAGCAACAGCATTAAGACAGACAAGTACAGGATTTTTGTGGAAATGGGTATTTTTTCTTCCAATATTCATTATTGGTATTCCTCCTCATATGTATGTCACTGTAGCAGGTTTAAATTTAGTTTACCAGTTTTGGGTACATACAGAGCATATTGGAAGACTGGGATTTTTAGAATATATATTTGTAACTCCTTCAAACCATCGTGTTCATCATGCTCAAAATGAAGATTACTTGGATGCTAATTATGGTGGTGTCTTTATATTTTGGGATCGTTTATTTGGAACATTTATCGATGAAAGAGCAGATTTAAAGCCAATATATGGTACAGTAAAACCTCTTAAGTCATTTAACCCATTTTGGGCAAATTTTGAAGTATTTTATCAAATGATTTTTGATTCTTATCATACTGAAAAGCTGTCTGATAAAATCAAGGTTTGGTTTTCTCCACCCAATTGGAGACCAGAGGATGTATCTAAAAATTTTCCAATAGAAAAAAATGATTTATCAAGTTTTGAAAAATATAATCCTGAGATTGGTCTTAGAGAAAAGATATTCGCCGGTACTCAATTTACTGTAATAAACTTAATGACTATTATTATGTTATTTAATGTTCAAAATTATGTTTATTCTGAAATAGTTTCCATAGTGCTATTAGTTGTAACTTCATCAATAACAAATTCATTTATACTTGATGGAAAACGTGTTGGATTTCAAGCGGAACTGGTAAAATCAATCATTGTTATAGCATCTTTACAGTTGGGATATTTCTCATCGTCAATGAGTTTCTTTGTTTTATGTTATGCAGCTTTTACTTTACTAGTTTCAACTTTTATTCTTATATCTAAAAATAAAAATATTATTTCTCCAGTATAATATGTCTGAAAGCCCAAAAATTGCTATTATAGGTGCTGGTCCATCTGGACTAACGGCATTAAAAAACCTGGTAATGAATGGTTTTGACGTTACTTGTTTTGAAATGAATAATCAAATAGGAGGTAATTGGGTATACAAAGACAAAACAGGTCATTCTAGTGTATTTAAAACCACTCATATTATTAGTTCAAAAAAATTTTCAGAATACACTGATTTTCCAATGCCTGATGATTATCCAGACTATCCATCTGGAGCTGAACTCTTAGCCTATTTTAATAGTTATGTAGATACTTTCAATTTGAAACAGTACATAAGATTTAATACTAAAGTCAAAAAAGCTATTCCCTTGGACAATAAATGGAAGATTTTTTATGAAGACTTAAGTATGGATTTTGACTATTTAATAATTGCTAATGGTCATCATTGGAGTCCAAGAATACCTAAGTTTGAAGGTAATTTTTCTGGAGAATTAATGCACTCTCATCAATTTAAGAATAACGAATATTTTAAAAATAAATCTGTATTAGTCGTTGGTGGAGGTAATTCAGCATGCGATATTGCTGTTGAGATAAGTAGGGTAGCTAAGAAAACATCTATTAGTATGAGAAGGGGATATCACTTTATTCCAAAGTTTATGATGGGTATGCCATCAGATGAGTATTATGCTAAAACATTATGGATACCCCAACGAATTAGATTATACTTACAAAAATTAGCACTTAGAATAGTTCAAGGTAAATACGAAAACTATGGATTACAAAAACCTGATCATGACATACTGCAATCCCATGCAACAGTGAATTCAGAGTTACTTTATTTTATTAAGCATGGTAAAATAAGCCCTAGAAAAAACATAAGATGTTTTTCAAATAAGAACGTAGAGTTTATCGACGGAAAAAAAGAAGACTTTGATGTAGTGCTCTTTGCTACTGGATATGAAATAAGCTTTCCATTTTTTAGTACTTCTAATATTGATTATGAAAATAATGATATTGATTTATATAATTTTTGTTTTCATCCAAAGTAC
>CACGWZ010000008.1 GCA_902576865.1 uncultured Fidelibacterota bacterium | reverse complement strand
CTATTCATTTTCTTATCCTTTTTATACTATTAAAGTGTGTGGAAAAAACCCACCAATGCAAACTAGATTTACAAATTGAGTTTGCTATTTGAAGTTTGTTAGAATTATGTTTGAATTTTTAATTAAAATCGTAAGTCATACTTAAAGATATAGATATACCTGGTTTAAGTATCTTTGTATCTAACTTATTTCCAGTATCAGTTTTTAAATAGTGTTCAATCTTGCTATTTAAAAGATTTTTTGCCTTAACACTAACTGCTAATCCATTTTCAAATTTTTTCTTTGAAGTAAAATTTAAAGAATGAAAAGGTGCTTCAAAATAATGTCCTGTTACATCCCCTACTTTAATAATTCTTTCACTAAAACCATTATAAGAAAGTGAAATTTCGTATCCTGAACTAAGAATTGTATCCAAGGCAAGATTCCCTAAAAATTCTGAATGACCCATTAATGGCCTATTGTCCTGATCTTCAATTGGAGTCACTGCAAATGGGGACACTACAAAATCATTTACATCTACATCTGATGATGACAGTGTAGCGTTTGCAGTTAAAATTTGGGTAGCACTTGATGAGGGAAATAAATTTATCTTCTTCCTAATATCAAACTCTAATCCATAAATCGCTGCAGATTTTGCATTATTATACATACTGTATGATCTTTCTACATTTACTAATAATACCTCTTCAACAGGTTTTTGCATATCTTTAGCAAATAATGAAACTGACCATACTTCACCTCCGGAAGGATATACTTCGTACCTAAGATCAAAATTTGTGACTTCAGATTGTTCAAGTGTGGGGACTCCAATATATTGATCATCTCCATAAAATGCCTGATATTCAAGAGGTGCATATTCTCTAAATTCTGCTCTTGCAACAGTTTGAGATAACGAAAATCGTACTTTTGAATTCTCTGAAGTGTCAAAAATAAAATTGATAGAAGGAAGTACATAATTTTCATCAATATCTACAAGTGTTGGCTCTTGTGTAGGGTTGTTGTAAGGGTTCACATACGTTTGACCAGTTACGGTATTGTATGGCCTAAGGTCTAATGTATACATTTCATATCTCATACCACCAATAAAAGTAATAGGTATAGCAAAAGAATCAAATTTTCTTTCAATCATTGAGAAAATTGCATTTGTCTTTTCATCTGCATCGTATGCAGCTCGTGCAAGCTGTGCTGCCTCTTCAACAATGATTAAACCACTATTTCC
Source organism: uncultured Fidelibacterota bacterium (assembly GCA_902576865.1). Classification (GTDB taxonomy): domain Bacteria; phylum Fidelibacterota; class Marinisomatia; order Marinisomatales; family Marinisomataceae; genus Marinisoma. The sequence goes on along the minus strand of CACGWZ010000008.1, from coordinate 25,982 downwards.
ATCAAAAAAGTTTGCTTCGTCAAATGATCTTCCAAAATCATTATTATTAACCTCCAGAAGATTGTTTGGCCATGTTCCATTAGAATGAGTATAATAAAAAATTCTCTTTTTAAAAGTCCTATCTCTCTGCTGAATTCTAAGTCCACTCTTTAATTGAAAGTTTTCAAATTGAACTTTATACGACAAATCTAAACTATTATTTGTATCATCTCCATCAGCCCAAAATCTTAAGCCAGGCGACGTACTACTGACATCAACAGTATAAGGATTTAATGCGCTTTGCCTTGAGTAAGTATGAGAAGCAACATCTGGTTCGTACAATGAGGCAGAACCTAAATTTATTGACCAATCAAGTTCGCTTGGATTAGAAGAATAAAATATACTACTACCTTCCAAAGATAAATTTGATAATGCTTTTTCACTATAATAATGCTGAATGGTTACTGCGTCTTCTAAATTTTTAAGTACCCCAGAAGCATAAGATAATTTATCACTTGCCTTATGACTTAATAAAAAAGATAATTTGAACTTGTGATCTTGTAAATATTTTAAACCTGTGCTCATATTTAATACATGGTTTGCATTATAAATGGATGTTTCTCTTTGGAGGTTCAAATATCTTGATAGTTCTGTATTGTCATAATATCTACCAATATTTTCATCCTCAAAATCATAAGAGTTACCAAAGGAATAATTTATAAAGTATCCATACTCATAATCACCGTTTGAACTATTAAACTTTTGACCATTTTCAACACCAAATGAAATCTGAGGACTGGTACTTTTTGATTTAAAACGATAATTTTGTTTGAATTTATTTGTATTTGTTGATAATAATTCTCGCCATTGTGAAGAAGTATAGTTCTGTGGATTAGTTGAACCAGATGTTAATGGATATCTAAACTCTGACAACCAAAAATCTTTTGGAACATCAGGCATTTTATTATCATTTCCATCTATACCAAAGAAATTAATGCCATTATTAGATGTTCTAAATCTACTATTATCAATTGATGAAATTGTTCCAGCGCCAAACTTTAGCTTCATTATTTTTTTGTCTGGATATGCTAAAGTTTTAATATTTACAACCCCTCCAGCAAAAGTTCCAGGTAAGTCAGGAGTAAAAGTTTTTTTTGCACTCAATCCAGAAATAATTGAAATGGAAAAAAGATCTAAAGGAACAGCTCTTTTTTCAGGTTCTGGGGTAGCTAAATCAGAATTATTTAATTGGGTATTTGTATACCTATCACCCAGTCCTCTTACAGCAACAATATTATCAACTACAGAAACTCCAGTCACTCTTCTAAAAGCGTCTGCTGCATTAGAATCCCCCGCTTTAGACATTCTTTCTAAACTAATTGCATCTTCAACATTAGATGATTCTTTTCTGTCAATCATCATGCTTATATCGCTACCATCGACTGCTTGACCAGTCACCTCAACCCCAGATAACTGTACGGCATTTATTGATAAAGCAATATTAAAATTATTTTGTCCTTCGATTAGACCTATTGAGAATCTTTCTGACTTATAACCTATATAAGAAACATTTAATACAACTTCACCAGGTTGAATAAAAATTGTATAGGAGCCATTTAAATCGGAAGCAGTACCATTATCTGAATCTTCAATAATGATATTTACACCGACTAGTGCTTTTCCGGAGTCCTTATCGGTGACAGTACCAGTTAGAACAGATAAATCTTGACAAAAAACGAAACTTAACGATAAAAATAATACTTGAAGTATTCTCAATTTTACATCTCCTTTTAAATTTGCAGAAATGTAAAAAGCTTATGTTAGGATTACATTTGAATGGGTAAAAATATTTTTACAGAAGTTCCTTTGTCTATCTCACTATGTATGGTGATATCTCCATTGTGTAGATTCAGAATTTTTTTTACAATTGGTAATCCCAAGCCTAAACCTCCATAATCTCTACTTCTTGAGGACTCTTCTCTAAAAAATCTATTAAATATATTCTTAATATTTTCTTTTTTTATGCCTTTTCCATTATCAATTATTTCAATAATGCATGAATCTTTTTGACTGGACAAAATAATATTGATTTTGCTATTTTGATTTGAATACATAATTGCATTTTTTAAAATATTGGATAATGCATTTTGAATAAGGCTTATATCAACCTTTAAATTGCAACAATTAAAATCTTTAGGCTGTTCAATATCTATATTTTTTTTATCCGCGAGGTGTTTTACAGATTCAACCGAAAATAAAATTAAATCGCTCAGACTAATCTCTTCTTTATGAATATTAAAATCAGAATTGTTTTCTAGCATAGAAAGCTGCAACAAATCATCAATTATTTCATTCATTCTCAAAGATTGTCTAATTATTATATCTCTAAATGGGGTTTCTGTAGGAATAGTTTCAGTCGCTGCTAAAATAGAAGTGATTGGAGTTCTAAGTTCATGAGATACATTTTCAACAAACTCTCTTTGTGAGTTCTGTGCTTGTGTGATAGATGATATATCATTAAAAACAATTAAATATTTTGTCTTAGCGGATGCTTCAACTTTCAAAAAAGTTACTTTTGCATCAAAGGATTGAGAAGCATCAATAAAAAAGTCTTCTTCAAAGGTTTTAATTTCATTTTGATTTTCAATAGCTTTCATTGATTGCTCAATGAAGTTTAATATTTTGGGATTTCTAACAATACCTGATATTGGTTTTCCAATGAATGCTTCAGATAAAGAAAATATTCTTTTTGCTTTATCGTTATAAAAAATTAAAAATTTATCTTTATTTATAGAAATAACACCCGATTGTATAGTATCAAGAACTGACTTTAAATCATTAATCGAAGTATTAATCTTTTTCATCATTAAACTTATATCCTATACCCCTAATAGTTTTAATATATTTTTTTGCAGTAGATAATTTTTTTCTTAATCCTACAATTTGAAAATCAATTGTTCTATCAGTAGCAGGATAATTATCTCCTCTAATAGAGTCAATTATTTGAGATCTGGTATACACCAAACCAGGATTTTGGGCAAGCATACTTAAAATTTCAAACTCACTAAATGTTAAATCTATTATAGAATTATTTACACTGACTTGATGTTTACCAATATCTATTTTTAAGCTACCAAAGTTTAAAATTTTTGAATCTGTTTTTTTGACTCTTCTCAAAACAGCAGCAATTCTAGCAGAAAGAACTGAACCAGAAAATGGTTTAACTATGTAATCATCTGCTCCCAATTCCAAACCTTTTACAATGTCAGCTTCACTTCCTTTAGCTGTAAGCATTATTATCAAAAGATTTTTTAATTTGGGGTCACTTTTGATAATTCTACAAATATCGTATCCATTAATACCTGGAAGCATTAAATCTAAAAGAACCAAATTGGACTTATTATTTCTAAGATACTTTAGTCCAGATTCTCCATTTGAAAATGAATTCACTTGGTAGCCTAAACTTGAAATATTATATGAAAGTAATTCGCGAATATCTTTGTCATCTTCAATAATCACTAATTTTATATTTTTTTTATCTGACATAGATGCTCCGGAGGAGGGACTCGAACCCCCGACCTGGTGATTAACAGTCACTCGCTCTACCAACTGAGCTACTCCGGAAGATGGTAGAAATTTTTAATATTATTATCGAAAAAACAAGTATTATTACTTTTATTTTAGATTAAAAAGAAAAATTATAATTCGAGTTCAATAAATAATTTTTTTGAAGGATCGAATTGACCATGGTTCTGTACATTTTTAGAGATCTCGATTTTATTACCTGATGACATTTTTCCAATGTAGGCGTGAGTTGACTTAATTCCACCCAAGTACCATCTTGTATCAGATATATATGCAAAATCTCCTTCTTTTGCACCAAGATCTTTCATCAAATCTGCTGGTAAATATATTTTATTTTCTGTGTCATCGACAACTTTAATCATATCGCCATCAAAGGTGATTTTACTTCCTGCATTTTCATTAACCTCTGAACCTTTAAAGAATGTTGGGCCATCTTTAATAGTCCAAAGAGTTAATCCTTTAATTTGTTCGTAGTGAGACTGGTTTGGTTTTGAAGTAAATAAGGTTACTAAGATTCCAATGGATGTACATGCTACAACATTGTACAATGCTCTAATATAAGACCATGGTTTTGCTTCAACGTATTCTATGCCGTGAGAAAAAGGCTGAACTAGTGTTTGAGGATACTCGATTCCAAGGAAAATAAATGCTGCACCTAGTACAAATGTCAATACAGCTGCTCTTGATGAAAAACGAGGCCAGAAAATTCCAAGGAAGATTACCGTAACCATTGGTGGAGTAACTACACTATGAAATGCGCCATGAGCCTCATAAATGGTTCCATATTGTGCAAATAAAAATGCTGCTTGTATCCCAACAAAAGTAACAAGTAAGGAGGTAAACATGGAAACTCTTAATCGTGTTTTTTCAGAAGGATTCTTACTCAATGGTGTATATACATCATTAACCGCTACCGCAGCTGATGCATTAATTTGTGAATCCAAACTGGACATTAAGGCAGCAACTACTGCTGCTACTAAAAATGCAAAAATTGCTTCTGAATTGGCTACTAGCGAGGCAACAACAGTGAATACACCATTTGCACTTCCATTAGGTAATAAATCAGTTATAACACCAGGGGTCATATTTTCCATAGCTCTAGCCAACCAACCAGAATTTGAAACTGCAACAGTACCTATTGGCAAGAAAACTAATACGTTCATCATAGTTGCTCTTCTAGCATGGATAACAGATCGAGATGCTAAAAATCTCATAATTACTGCCTGATTCATAAATGCAAATCCAACTGAACCAACTACTCCGTCTTGCCAGAAAATTCCAACAAAGTTAAAGTCAGGTGGGGAGTTAAAATCTGCCAATGGTAATTTATTTGTAGCTGATAAATTGCTCCAGAAGAAATCAAATCCTCCTAAATAAGCAATACCCAAACCAAAAATCAGTAATCCAGCAAATAACAGAATGACACCTTGTAAAAAATCAGTAAATATAATTGCAGTTTGACCGCCTAGAGATACATAAGTACCTGATATAATAGCCACTACTATAATAATAGTATTGATTTCCCATCCTAAAATTGGTTGTAACAATGAACCCAGTGCTAATAATCCTATCCCAATATATCCAATGAGGTATAAAAGCATAGTTATCGTAGATAAATTTCTTACAGAAGAATTAAATCTGCGTTCAAAATATTCAGGGATAGAATTGACCTGCATGTAATAGATAATTGGAATCCAACCAAACAATAATAATGGCATAAAAAACCAATCATTCATGTAGGTCATAGTGGATGAAAATCCATATTCAAAACCTTTAGAGGCATATTTAGCAAAACTATGTGAACCAACACCTGTTGCCAACATTGACATTCCAATCAACCACCATGAAAATCTTCTTCCCCCAAAAAAGAAATCTTCCGTTGATTGATTATTTCTCGCAAAAAATAATCCAGCACCTAATACAAAGAAAACATAAGAAGCTAAAATAACCCAAAATAATTCTGAAGTAGCAATGGTATTCATGTAATTTTCCTTGCCAATAAAAAGACATTGAATATATATAAAGATAAAATTACTAGATATAACTGAGGATAATCATTCAGCGCTGAAACAGTCATTAATAAGTGAATTGAAGAAACGTAAATGAATCCCCAAATCAATATTTGAATCCATATCTTATACTGGTTCCAAAATTCTTTTCCACCATACGCCTTGAATACTGCAAAAAGACCTCCGCCAAAAATCAAAATCCCAAAACCATATTGATACATAAAAGGGAGCCAGGAATGTGAAAATAAATCCATTATAGCTCACCCTGAAATAATTTAAATAATTGATCATAAGTATCATGTAGAGTTTGAGCCATTACTTTTGTATTCCCAATAACTGGCATAAAAGAAGTATCACTCTTCCAACGAGGGACTATATGAAAATGTAAATGAGATTGGATGGATGCACCCGAGCCTTCACCAACATTAGCTCCAAAATTAAACCCATCACAATTATAACTACTTCTTAATATTTTCATCACTTTTTTTGAAATAGACATAATCTCTGATAAAACTTTATCATCAAGATCCTCAAACTTATCGACGGCTTCGTATGGTATAACCATCAAATGTCCATTATTATAAGGATAATAATTCATTATTACATAACAATGTTTTGCACGATGAAGTATTAAATGTTCCTTATCATTATCTTCATCTATAAAATCAGAAAAAATCTTTTGGGAATCCTGTTTCTTGTTTTTTAGGTAGTCCATTTTCCAAGGAGCCCATAAATGTTTTTGATTTCTCATATGTTATCAGTCTTTGCTTGATTGATTAAATCTCTTAATACTGGTTTAATATAAACATTATCAAGATTAATTTGACTAAAACACTTTGCCAAAACATATAATCTCTGTTCCAGTGGTTTATGCTTATTAATAACTATGGTATCATTTGAAAATAATATACAGTTGTCTCCATTAAAATCACCTTTATCATGTATAATCTTTATCTTACATTTTTCACCAAGCTCAAGAAAGTCTTCCAATAACTGTGTTTTCTTTTTATCTGGCTTTTTTTTCATTTACCAATTCCAGTTAAATCACTACTGCTTCTTATTTTGTCACCTAAACCGTCTACCATTTTTATATTATATTTTTTCATAACAGCAGTTTCTGGAATTTCACTTAAAGATCTGTCTCCACCATTTGCAAAAATATCAGGTTTAATTGCTTCTAAACTTTTACAAACACTACTATCTGTATCAATACTTAAAAAAACTTCGTCAACACATTTAAGTGCCGCTACAATTTCCATTCTGTCATTCTCATGCATAAAAAACTCACCCTTTTTTATCTCTGCTTGATGATTATTGTTTATAATGACAATTAATTTGTCTCCCAATTCACTAGCTAGTTGTAAATACTCTAAATGTCCAACATGAATTGGATCAAAATATCCACTCACTGCAACTATTATTTCTTTTTTCATTAATTAATATTCCAATCTTGTATTTCTAATTCCCAATTTGATCTTAAAGTTAATGAATCTGGATAAACATAAAATTTTTCTGCGTTATCTTTATTTTTTAAAGAACCTGTATCAAGTATACTGTTATTATTACGGTCTTGATAAGCAAATAATTGATACTTTCCATTAATAACATTTTTCATTTTAAATGTACCATCAAGAGATAGTTCTGATTTAAAGCTGTTATCTTCATTTTTTAGCTCGATAATAACTGGAAGAATATAATTACCATATAGATTTCCTATAATACTTGCAAATTCCTCAATTTCATCAAAAACATTCAAAGAATCTGATTCAACTTCAGTTTCTTCTTTATGAAAGTAAAAATTTACATTCGTAATATTATCTTCTTTTACACTAATAAAACTTTCTGGTAGAAATGATAATTTATTTTTTTCTAGCGATAATTTCGGATTATATAAATCAACAGCCATTATGGTATATTTATCGAAAGCTAGATAATCAAAACTAAATTGTTCGGAAGAGGAAATAACATAATCAGGTTTTTGTGACACTAATTCACTTTTATCAATTATACCTTTCCATAATAATATAGAAGGTTTGGTAAATGATCCAAAAATTTTTCCTTTAATTGTTCCTTCATCAATTGAACTAAAACAACTAATCGGAATTACAATATTTTTATTTAATTTAACGTTTTGCTCATCAGACAAATTAGAATTCAATGAAATAACATATGTCATATCCATTTCAAGATTGAGCGGTAAAGTGATTATTACATCTTTACCATAATATTCAAAATCAATCTTTTGATTAATACCTGGAAAAATTTCAATTGCATTTTTAAGAGACTCTTCTTTTATAAACTCGTTAAAGGACACAGTGATTTGTTGTCCTGGTTTAAGGTTAGTTAAGTTTGCAGGAGAGGTTGACAATAATTTTGGTGGCTCAGAATCTAAAGGTCCACCTTGAGGGGCTTTAACAGATGCACATGAAAACAGAATTAGTAAACATAGATATGCAATTATCTTATTTAATTGATTCAAGAACATCAGATGCATGTGTTGCGGTTTTTACTTTGCCATAAGTTTGTTCAATTTTTCCATTTTCGTCTACTAAATAAGATATCCTAAGAATGCCTTCATATTCTCGTCCATACATTTTTTTGAGTCCCCATGCTTTGTACTTTTTTAGAACACTTAATTCAGTATCTGATAAAATATCAAACTTAAATTCATTTTTATTACAAAAATTTTTTTGAGCGTTGATTGAGTCTTTACTAATACCAATGATTGAGATATTACGCTTTTCAAAGCTTTTAAAATGATTGTTAAACCCTAACCCTTCTCTGGTACAACCTCCAGTGCTTGCTTTAGTAAAAAACCATATTAGTACTTTTTTACCTTTAAAATCTTTTAAGGATGTCGTTACATCATCTTGATTTGGTAGTGAAAATTCTGGAGCATTTTGGCCAATTTTTAACATAATTTAATTCCCATACATTTTTAAATATTTATTAGACCATTTTACAAAAGTATTATTATTAATTTCATTTTTTATTTCATTAATTAAATCTAGGTAATATGCTATGTTGGTTAAAGTTGCAATTCTTAATCCAAACATCTCATTCACTTTGAAAAGATGTCTTAGATATGACTTTGAAAAAGTTTTTGCAAACTCAATCGAACTATTTTTGTCTATTGGCGAAGTATCATTAGTATAAATACTATTCATAATATTTATAACACCATCGTGGGTAAAAATTTGACCATTTCTTGCGTTTCTGGCTGGCAATACACAGTCAAACATATCTACCCCTCGCAAGATTGCTTTGACTAAATCAGTAGGTTTACCAACTCCCATTAAATATCTTGGTTGATCTTTAGGCATATTTTTTCCAAGTAATTCAACTATGTCCAACATTGGTTCTTTTTTTTCTCCTACAGAAAGTCCTCCAATTGCTATCCCACATGATGCATATGGAAGCATTTGATTTAGACATTTTAATCTTTCATCAGGATTAATACCTCCCTGAATTATTGGAAAAAGGGTCTGACTATGTCCATATATACTTTTTTTATCATGAAGATATTCAAAAGCTTGCTTGGTCCACTTTTCTGTTAATGTTGATGCTCTTTTAAGTTCTCTTTGTGAACAATCTGCTGGAGGACAATAATCAAAAGCCATAATGATATCAGAACCTAACTGTCTTTGAACTTCCATCGATTTTTGTGGTGTAAAAAAATGTTCACTTCCATCTAAATGTGAGCGAAAATTCACTCCATCTTTAGTAATCTCGTTCATATTACTTAAAGAGAATACTTGATATCCTCCGCTATCAGTTAAAATGCTCTTATCCCAATTTAAGAATTTATGTAGGCCCTTATTTTCATGTATAATTTCGGTTCCAGGTCTTAAATATAAATGATAGGTATTTGAAAGCATGATTTGAACATTCATATCATTTAAATCATTCGGAGAAAGAGTTTTAACGACACCATGAGTTCCAACAGGCATAAAAACTGGAGTTTCTATTTTTGAGTGATCTGTTTGAATCAGGCCTGTTCTAGCTTGAGAATGTTTATCTTCAGATAAAACTGAGAATTCCAAAATATTTACCAGTCGTAACCAAAAGATATTATATATTGAGGCTTTGAATATCCTCCACTTGGATATTTATCCCATGCCGTATCAATTCTAATTAAAGCAAATGGAGTGAAAATTTTTGTTCCAATACCAAATGTTGTTAAGATTGGGGATGCTTTAGGATCAGATAACCCATATTTATTTCTAACTAATTCACTATTATCGAATTCATCTGATGAATCCCAAGCTGCTCCAACATCTACAAAAAGATGACCAAAAATATTTCCAAATCTGATTCTAGCAGGAAAACTTACATCAACATAATTAACGAATGGAAATCTAAATTCAAAATTTGCTACAGCTACATTTTCTCCAACTCTTTCTCTATATCTTGCACCTCTTAATGGAAAAACATATTCACTAAAATAAACATCTTCTAAAATATTTGTATTATCATAATCAAGAACTCTTTGAGCATAAAATCCTGAATCATCTCTTCCTTCAGTTTGTGTATCTGAAAAAATCATCATTTGAGAATTTCCACCCAAAAAGAATTTTTGAGGCTTATCTCCAACACTTTTACCTAACATTAATCTTGCAGCTAAACTATAATTTCTATTAATCTTATAATATTTTCGCATATCAAATTTTAATGTTTGGAAAGGTATAGAGTTAGACCCTATATCTGGACTAAATTGAAATGTTAAATATTGTTTAAATCCATCAACAGGACCAGTGTAGCCATTAGTAGAATTATCAAAAACAAAGCTGGTAATGGGAACAACTGCTCTTAAATTTTCTTTATAATTGGTAGAAGTTTGGAAAGTAAAAATATCAAATTGTTTTATTTCGTAATCAACATTTCTTATAGTTGCTCCAAAATCAAATCTTGAAAATTTTGAAAAGGGATATTGGCCAAAAAAACCTATACCATAATCTCTCAATTGACCTATAAAATCGTAATTCATATTGTATCCCAGTGAAAATGTATTTGCTTGCTGAAATAGGGTAGTATAATAATTTGTTCTATTCTTTAAATAAGCATATTGAACCACTAAATCACTATTATTTAAATCTAAGACTAGATTAGTGCCAACATTAATACGATGGTCACCCATTACATCACTCCAAGATAGGTTTGCAACTCCACGAGTTCCAAATAAGTTATCAATTGTTGCTGTGGTTGAAATATAATCAACAGAAAATTCTGTTTGATATTTTCTTGCTATATAATCATCCTGAAAGCGTAAAGAATCTACTTCCACTACTTCATCATTTTCTTTTTTTGAATTTCTATATTGATAATTTCTGGCAAAAATATATTTGGAGTAATCTTCAGTTACAGTAGATACAGTTTTATTTGAAAAATTTCTTAAATCCTCAAAGTCTGAATTACGATTTCTATTAGCATAAAATTGTGTTGGTTTTACTTCTTTTTTTACTGATTGATCCAAACTATTCATTAAGTATAAATCCCAACCTCTTTTTTTAAATCCTGAAAAAACTAGATTATTATTATTATCTAAATCTATTTGCTGTACTCCAGTAATGACATTAGTCACGGGAAAAGCTTCATCATTATTTAAATCATGTCTAAAAATATTTGTTATTCCATTATAGTCTGCAGTATAAAATAAGTTTCCATCAGTATCAGCTACAGGATAATTTTCATTATATTCAGTATTTGTTAATTGAGAAACTGTATCTGATTCAAAGCTATATTGAAAAATATCGGTTTGAGAAAAATCAACATCAAACATGTTTTTAGCATTTATATTTTTTCCTCGATCTGAAGTGAAATAAATTATTTTTCCATTTGGAGACCAACTTGGAGAGGACTCAGAAAAAATATCATTAGTAATATTTATTATTTCATTTGAACCCAAATCAATGATATATATGTCACTTGAATCGTCTTTATGACCCATAAATGCTATTTTATTTTCAAACGGGTGCCATGAAGTAGTAAATACTCCATCAAGATTTATTGGAATCTTTTTATATTTTCCAGTTTTGATATCAACAATGATAATCGAGTCTTGCTCCCCACTCTTAGATGCAAAGGATATGGATTTACCGTCTGGAGACCATGAAATTCCAGGTTGTAACCATTTTAACTCCTCTAAATCAGGAGTAGTATTTCCTCTGATAAGACGCCTTTTTTGCTTTTCAGAATCAACTTCATATAATATTAAATCCATATAACCATCTTGATCAGAAAAATATGCAATAGTATTACCGTCTGGTGAAAATGAAGGGCTAACATTGTAAAAATTTCGTGTTTCAGTTCTATCAGTTATTTTAGTTGAAAAGTCATCAAAGTTTTCTCTATTTACCAAATCAGGCCAATATTCTCTTTTAACAAAATCATGCCAGTCATCAGTAAGTTTTTCATAATCCACTCCTAAAGCACTCTCAAACCCTTGTTCGTCATTTTGTGCTCTTTTCATTTGCTGGAAAATCTCACCAACCTTTTCTCTACCATATTTTTGGGTGATATATTGCCATACAGACTGCCCACCTTTGTATGCCAAAATTGAATAATTAAGTTCAGGTATTGAAGGCAGCCTATCCTCAATTGCTAAATCTCTTAAAACCATATCTGAATTGGTATCCCAATCAACAGACAAAAATTCTGCTAAACCTTCATTTGCCCATAGCGGAACCTGAACACGTATTCTTCCACTGATAAGTCCTTGAGCATTACCGCCATAAACTAATTGATTGATTGCAGCATGTACTAGTTCATGATGAATTACATGTTCAAACTGTTCGTAAGAACCTTCAAAAGGAATAACAATTCTATTTTTATATAATTCAGTTACTCCTCCTATTCCTTCCGACATATATACATTAACAACATTTGTTTGTTGAAAATCATTATGGGAGGTATAAACAATGATTTTGATTGGTTTGTCACTTCTCCATCTTAAATGTTTTCCAATTTGTTCAATGGATTTTTCTGCAACCTTTGAAGTAAAAATAGCTAGCTCTTCATTATCACCATAGTAGTATATATTAGTGTTTGGACTTACAATATACTCCCAATCAAAAGAGTCATATTGTACCTTATTTTGCCCAAAGCTCTGTGGAAATAAAAAATTAACAAATAATAATATAGTAAATAAAGTGCGCATATGATTTTATAAGTATAAAAATTGATAAAGTTTCAAAAAAATATTATCAAAGATAATATAATTTAAGACAAAAATTTTAAATAATTAATTCATTGATGCAATTTTTATAAAAGATTAAGTTTTTTTATGCAATTGCCAATCTATTTTTTTGGAGATAATCATTTTTCTCCAACTCCTTCATTATCAAATGAACAAAAAATAAGAAAACTAGAGCAATTTATTGATGTAATTGAAAATTCAAGAGGAAGTATATTTATTATGGGTGATTTTTTCGATTATTACTTTGAATACAAAAAAAATAATCCTAATTATTTTGAAAAGGTTTTTTCTTTAATTAAGAAAATAAAAACAAAGGGAATAGAAGTATATTTTATAGCAGGTAATCATGATTTTTGGATTGGAAAAGAATTCAAATCAGTCACAACAAAGTCCTTTTTAAATGATCAAATTCTATCTGTTGGTGATAAAAAAATATATGTTACTCATGGAGACGGTATTTTATCTTGGGATAAAGGCTATAGAATTCTAAAATTTATTTTAAGAAGTAATATTTTTCGTTTTTTATACTCGTTACTACCTAAAAGCTTTGCAATAAAAGTTGCAAAAAGAATTTCTTATGAAAGACAAGGTTCTCATAAGATAAATCATAAAAAACTTGAAAGAATACATGCAGAGTTAATACGGTTTTCAAGACTTAAGTGGAACCAAGGTTGTGACATTGTAATAATGGGTCACTATCATCATTCATATAATTTTAATGAAGGTAAAAAGCAATTAATTATTCTTGATGATTGTTGTGATCAGCAATTCAATTATGCCAAATATGATGGTGATTCAATATCTGTCGAAAGTTTATAATTAAACTTTATTTGCAAGAGTAACCATAATAGCATTTTGAGTATGAAGTCTATTTTCGGCCTGTTCAAATACTATTGAATTATTCGAGTCAATAACTTCATCTGTTACCTCTCTACCTCTCTCTGCTGGTAAACAATGCATAAACATATAATCTTTCTTTGCATGCTCAATTAATTCCTTATTTACCTGCAAAGGTGAAAATATTTTTACTCTTTCATCAACTTCCTCTTTTTGACCCATTGATGCCCAAACATCTGTATAAATCACATCGGCATCTTTTACACCCTGCACTGGATCATCTAAGATATTTATTGTAGAGAGATTCTTAGAATCAGCATATGAAATTGTATCAGCATCTGGCTCATATCCTTTTGGACAAACACAAGTAAATTCAAAAGGTAAAACTGATGCTAGTCTTATCCATGAATTGACAATATTATTTCCATCACCAACGTATACAATTTTCAAATCACTTAAATTATCTTTTTTTTGCTCCCAAATTGTAAACATGTCAGTAAGAATTTGGCATGGATGGTTATAATCTGTTAAACCATTAACAACTGGAACATTAGCATGCTTTTCAAATTCTAACATATCATTATGACTATACACTCTAGCCATAATCATATCATTATACCTGCTAAAAAGTTGAGCTAAGTCACCTGCACTTTCACGAGTTCCTAAACCAATATCTTGTGGAGCTAAATAAATTGCATGTCCACCCATCCAAGCAAAACCCGTCTCAAATGAAACTCTTGTTCTTGCAGAAGGCTTTGCAAATATCATGGCCATAGAGTGATCTTTGAATGGCTGATAACTTTCTTTATTTCTGTATTTAGATTTTAGTTCAGAAGCTAATTGAAACAAGTCAAAAATCTCATTTCTACTAAAGTCATCTACTTTTATACAATGTTTAACACTCATTTTTCTGTCCTTTGACTTACTTTTTTAATATTTAAAAGGTTTCTATATTTTGCAACTGTTCTTCTTGCTACTAGAAAATCTCTATCATTCAATTTTTCTACAATATCTGAATCAGTTAAAGGAGATTTTTTATTCTCTGAATTTATTATTTCAAGAATTACTTTTTTAAGCTCATTTGTAGATGCCGCTTTTCCTGATTTTTTAATTAAAGCATTGGAAAATAAACTTTTTAAACTAATTAATCCAATAGGTGTATCAATATATTTATTTTTGACTACTCTACTTATACTCGAAATATCCTTATCAATCTTATTTGCTATATCTTCGAATTTAAGTGGATTTAAAAATTCACTTTTATTACTTAAAAAATTTCCCTGTACTAGTAAAATTTGCTCAATGACGTCCTTAAGTGTATTAGATCTATAATTCAGTGTATCTAAGATATTTTGAGCCGCACTTATGTGATTCTTTAAAAAAGATTTTTCTTCTTTCGAAGAATTTGAATTCATTGCAGCATCAAGATAATCTTGAGAAATTTGATATTTATTTAAAAGTCTATCATTAATCAGTATTAGCCACTTATCTTCTTTTTGCTTCACTATTGCATCAGGTAAAACATTTTCATTACCTAAGTCATTATCAAGAATAGGTGAAAAATTTTGATCTGAAATTATCATAAAAGCCTCATTAATTTCTTGTTCAGTGCAATTTAAACTCTCTTTTATCCTATCTTTATCTTGACTCAAAAAATCATCAAAATGATTTTTAATTATCTCATATGACAGTGGATTAGAATCACCAATTTGAAAAATTAAATATTCTTGTAAATCTTTGCTTCCAATGCCACCAGGATTAAGCTTCAATATTTCTTTTCTAATTTGTTCTATTTCTTGAATGTCAATATTGTGATTATCTGCTATTAAATCTAACTCAATATCTAAAAATCCATTTTTATCCAAATTAAAAACTATTTCTTTACCAACTAATTTAGATTTTTCATCAAAATTTGAAGTGTCAATTTGAGTTATTAAATCATCAGTTATATCTTTATTTTCTGGTATGTTTGCTAAAAATAATTCATAACTACTTTGATCTGGAAATGGATCTATTTGATTATTTGATCTGGATTCTTCAATGCTTTTTTCTTCTAATACTGGGTTGACTTGAATTTCATTTTCTAGCTCTTTTTCAAGCTCATCAACAGGTAGCTCTAACAATTGAGACTTTATAATTTGTTGAGGAACTATAGATTGTCTTTGTCTAAGCTTTGTAGAAAGTTTACTCATTGATCCAATTTAAAATTTTTACCCAAGTATATTCTTCTTACCTCTTCATCACTAGCTAGGGTTTGAGCATCTCCTGATTTTAATATTTTTCCTCCATGTAGAAGGTAAGACCTGTCTGTAATTGAAAGCGTCTCTCTCACATTATGATCAGTAATTAGTACCCCTATATTTTGTTGTTTTAAAGATATAATCATGTGTTGAATGTCTTCAACTGCAATTGGATCAACACCTGCAAATGGTTCATCTAATAACACAAAATCAGGCTTTAAAGCTAAAGTACGACATATTTCAACTCTACGTCTTTCACCGCCTGATAATCCAGCTCCAATATTATTTCTTATATGAGAAATATTAAACTCGTTTAAGAGTTTATCAATTAGTTGATTTTGTTCTTCTTTATTAGGAATAATTGTTTCGAGAACAATTTTCAAATTATCTTCAACGCTTAGTTTTCCAAAAATTGATGGTTCTTGGGCTAAATATCCAATTCCCATCCTAGCTCTTTTGTACATTGGAGACTTTGTTATATCTTTATCCCCAAAAATTATTTTACCAGAGGAAGGTCTTATCATCCCAGTTATCATGTAAAATGTCGTTGTTTTTCCTGCTCCGTTTGGACCTAAAAGACCTACTACTTCACCTTTTTTTAAATTTAAATCGATGTCATTAACGGCATAAAAATCTCCATATTTTTTAATAAGATTTTCTGCTTTTAATACTTTATTCATTATTAATTCTACCTCTTGGTTGTAAAATATTCCAATTTGTTAAGTCTATATTTGATTTAAATCCTGTTCCATATAGAGTATCCGAATCAGATGTAATGAATTCAAGATTTGCGTCTGTATAAATTTTATCCGAATTATTATCCCATGTTAAAGAATCAGTCATTAGTATTTTTCCATCATCAGAAATGACCACAACGCTTCCATAAGCTTTTATTCTGTTTTCTTTTTCATTTACCATTGCAGATTGCGATTTAATTAATGATTTTTGCTGAAAATTTTCATCAAATAAATCAACATTAACATTATCAAATAATTCTAGCTGAAGAGATTGATTATTTTTTTTAAGAATTTCAGATTTAATTTTTGCAGTTATATTGCCTTTTTTTGTTAAAGTAATTTCAACATTTGTTGATAGTTGATCATGAACATCTTTTTCAAAATTATCAGTAAAGTCATTTTTTGAGCATGAAATTAAAAAAAATATTGATAGAAAAGTTAGTTTTCTAATTGAGTACAATATCATCTTAGCTCACTAAGTAACTTATCCAATTGTTTAGTAAAATCACCTCTTGATTCAATGAGCAAATCAATTACTTCTCTTACTGCACCTTTACCTCCCTCTACTTCAGTGGTATAGTGCACATAATTAGATATATACTTTGGAGCTTTTGGTACTGTAACAGCAAATCCAACTTTTTCTAAGATCGGTATATCAATAATGTCATCCCCAATGAAACAAACTTCACTATCAGATAATCCATATTTCGTTTTTAATTCAGTATATGCATCAATTTTTCGAATAACTCCATTATATACATCATCAATTTGAAGCTCTTCCGCTCTTTGAGTTGTAGTAAGAGATTTCCTCCCTGTAATCCATGCTGTTTTAACATTTAGATCTAATAACCTAAGTATTACAAAACCCACACCATCAAGCGCATTAAAAGATCTTAATTCTTCGCCCGAAGTACTTTTAATAAATGATCCGTCTGTTAGAACACCATCAATGTCGCAAATCAATAATTTAATTTGTGAAAGTGAGTCTTTTAATTTTTTATCCATGATCTAAGTATGTTTTTCTGAAAGCAATAATAGATGTTAATATATTTTCTAATTTATCAATTGGCCATTGAGTACTAGCATCACTTAATGCATTATCGACGTCATCATGAACTTCCATGAATATGCCATCTGCACCTGCTGAAACAGCAGCAAATGTTTGGGCTGGAATAAATTGCCTATTGCCACCTGTTTTTGATTCATGATTTCCAGGTATTTGTGCACTATGTGTGGCATCAAAAATAACAGGATAACCAAATGCTTGCATTATTGGAATCGATTTTAAGTCTGTAACTAAACTATCAAAACCAAAAGTATTGCCTCTCTCTGTTATTAGGATATTTTTATTACCACTTTCTTCTAATTTTTTAATAATATTTTCTACTTTATAGGGAGATAAAAATTGCCCTTTCTTAACATTCACTACCTTACCAGTTTTGGCTGCTTCAACTAATAAATCGGTTTGCCTACAAAGAAATGCTGGAATTTGGATTATATCTACAACATCGCTCACTGCATTGGCATGTTCAGGTAAATGAATATCTGTAGTGACAGGAATATTAAAGTTGTTTTTTATTTCATCTAAAATCTTTAATCCAGCATCTAAACCATCTCCTCTAAATGATGAAATAGATGTCCTGTTAGCCTTATCAAAAGAGCTCTTAAAAATAAATGGTATATTTAGCTTGGATGTAATTTCAGTAATTTTTTCGGCAATGCCGATACAATGATCTCTGCTTTCAATAACACATGGACCCCCAATGAAAGGTATAGCGCTATCTCCAAAAATAATTTTATCTAGCTTTACTTTATTCATATTTAATTCTTGCTATTTTTAAGTGAAGCTTTTACAAATTCTCTAAAAAGAGGATGTGCTTTATCTACTCTACTTTTTAATTCTGGGTGAAATTGACATCCAACAAACCACGGATGATTTTTTAATTCAATTATTTCTACTACTCCTAATTTTTTATTCATACCAGAGAAAATTAACCCATTTTTCTTCATTTTGGAGACATATTTATTATTTACTTCAAATCTATGTCGATGTCTTTCACTAATAGTCTTTTTACGATAAATAGAATATGCTTTTGTACCTGTTGAAATCTCACAATCATAAGAGCCCAATCTCATTGTTCCTCCCTTCAACTTAATTGCCCTCTGAGATTCCATAAGATCAATAACCTTATTTTTGGATTTTGGTTTAAATTCAGAACTGTTGGCATCATCTATTTTACAAACATTTCGCGCATAGTCAATAATAGCACACTGTAATCCTAAGCATATTCCAAGGAAAGGAATATTATTTTCTCTTGCAAATTTTGAAGTTAAAATTTTTCCTTCTGCACCTCTAGATCCAAATCCACCAGGTAATAAAATACCATGAATATCTTGAAAAGATTTTTCTGCATCTTTATCATTTTTGATTTTTTCAGTATTAACCCATATAACTTTGACCTTTGTGTTGTTTTCTACACCAGCATGAATGAATGATTCTGTAATACTTTTATAAGCATCATGTAATTCGGTGTATTTACCGCACATAGCAATTTTAATTTCACTATCTGGGTTTTTGTAAGTCTTAATAAAGTTTTGAAGCTGTTTAATCGATGGTTTATTTTTTAATCCTAAACGTTGACAAATCATTTTAGTAATATTTTGATTTTCAAGAAGCAATGGGACCTCATAAATACTAGATACGTCTTTATTTTCAATAACGTGTTCAGGCTTTACATTACAAAATAAAGCTAATTTTTCTTTTATTTCTTGGCTTATATCATTTTGAGTTCTACAAAAGATAAAATCTGGTGAAAGACCAATCTCTCTTAATTTCATTACAGAATGTTGAGTTGGCTTTGTTTTAAGTTCGCCGCTTGCATCAATAAATGGCAATAATGTTAAATGAATGATTAAAGAATTATGATAACCAACTTCTAAAGAAAGTTGACGAATAGCCTCAAGGAATGGTAAACTTTCTATATCACCAACTGTTCCGCCTACCTCACAAATTACAATATCATATTTTTTAGAATCAGTTAATGCATTCATCCTATTTTTGATTTCATCAGTTATATGCGGAATTACTTGAACAGTTTCTCCTAAATAACTACCTGAACGTTCCTTATCTAGCACTGTACTATAAATTTGTCCAGCAGTTGCATTATTCTTACTAGACATATTCTCATCAATAAATCTCTCATAATGTCCTAAATCTAAATCAGTCTCCGAACCATCATCCAAAACAAATACTTCTCCGTGCTGATATGGATTCATAGTACCAGGATCTACATTTAAATAAGGATCAAGTTTTAGAATATTAACTTTTAAACCTGCACTTTTTAAAAGATAACCTATAGAAGAGGCAGAAATACCTTTTCCTAAACCGGACATTACACCTCCAAGAACAAATATGAATTTAGTTTTCATAGTTTTTTAAGTCTTCTTTTACGTCAATACTTCTATGGCTAAAATCACTAATTAATAGTTTAATTGCAATATTATTATCTAATGCTCTTAATTGTTCTAATCTATGATTTTTTTCATTATCAGATTGAGTAAGTGAAGTGAATAAATTTAAAGTATTTTTTCTAAATGCATAAATGCCAATATGCCTGTAATAAGTTAATTCAGGATTTAAATTATTTCTTATAAACGAGATAGCATTATTTTCTTTATCTAAATTAACCTTAACTACATTATTATTATTTAAATCATGTTCCTTCAAGTCAGTAGATGCAATTGAAGCCATTTCTACTCTAGGATCTTCAAATAATGTAATAAGTTGATCAATTAAAAGTGGATCTATTCCAGGTTCATCGCCTTGAATATTAACAACAATATCACAGTCAAATTTATTAGCAACCTCAGCTACACGATCAGTACCAGATTGATGTTTATCTGATGTCATTATTACATTTGGACAATTAATTACATTTTTAGTTTCTTCCGAATCGACAGCAACAATTACTTCGTTTAATAGGTTTGACTGAAGAGCTTTTTCATAGACATGCTCGATTATTGGTTTACCTTCTAAAGGGAAGATAACTTTACTGGGGAATCGTGTTGAATTTAATCTTGCAGGAATGACGCCAAGAATCACTGGCTGTCCTTTTTTACTGTTAAGGGCACTTCAACATAATCAGAATTAGAACTTGGACTATTTGCTAATACATTTTTTTTATCCAAAGAAGATTCAAAATTATCCTCTCTTAAAGAGTTTTTTATATCATTCACATTATATAACTCTTCAACGTTTTCAGTATCAATCTCATTTAATGTATCCATATAATTAAGAATATTATTCATATCTTCTGTGCGTTTTTTAAGCTCTTCGCTTGTTAAAGATAATTTAGATAATTCAGCAATCTTCTTTACTTCTTGTTCTGAAACTTTATTTTTTTTAGACATAAATTATTTCAACAATTTAGATGATTAGAAAGACTTCATCAAGAAAAAGGCCATGAGACTTAGTCAAATCTCATCGAATCAATTGGATTTAACTTTGATGCTTTAATTGCTGGGTAGAGACCAAATATAATACCCATAGAAGCACAAATTTGTAGACTATATAACACCCATTCATATGGAATTACTGGTTCTTGTTCTAAAAATAAAGCTACTATATTTCCAAATGATAAACCTAAAACTATTCCAACAAGCCCTCCTAAAACTGATATAAGTATAGCCTCAATCAAAAATTGCATAAATATATCACTTCTTCTGGCACCTAAAGCCTTTCTAATACCAATTTCCTTAATTCTTTCATTTAATGATACTAGCATGATGTTTGCAATACCAATTCCGGCAACTAATAATGATATGCCAGTGATGAGACCAATAAAAGTTGTTAAATAACTTGTAAATTCACCAAAAGTGTCCATCAATTGATCATTGGTAGCAATATAAAAATTATTTGGCTGACCTGGAGGAATCTTTCGAATTGCTCGAAAAACGCCAATAGCTTCATCAGTAGCATTCTCAATATTTTCTATTGAATCAGATTCAAGAACAAGTTGTAGATCTGTTCTATTCCATCTACCGCCAAAATATTTTAAATAAGTTGAAATGGGAATTCCTACCATACTATCCATACTTTGACCAGCTATTTCACCTTTTTCATCTGTTAATGCAATTATTTCAAAAGGTATATTATCGATTTTTATTTCCTTACCCACAGGATTAGCATAAGGGAAAAGTTCATCTTTTATTGCTGAACCGATTATTGCAACTCTACTGCGATTTTGAATATCAACATTTTGAATATTTCTACCATCAACTATATCATATTTATATAGTGACAACATGTCACCATCTGCTGCCCAAAAACTTTGTAAGCGACTCTTAAATTCTTTTTTTCCTACACTAAAAGTTCTATCACTTGGCTCCTCTGCAACAACTGCTGACATATTTTTTGTAAGTTTTAAACTTCGTTTTAATTGTTCATACTCACTCCAGGTAATTTTTGGTTTATTTCTTGCCCATTTATTGTTGTTTCCAAAACTTACTTCAATTGGATTTTCTCTTGTTATATAAAAAACATTGGTTCTTACATCAGCCACAACCTGTTCAGTAGATTTTTCAAAAGTGGCTAAAACAGTCATTATTGCTATAATTGATGAAACGCCAACAGTTATTCCCAATAAAGTTAATGCTGTCCTAAGTTTTGTTTGACTAAAATAAAATAGTACGCCTCTTACAACGTCAAGCAAATAATTAATTACTCTATTCATGTCTTAATGCATCTATTGGGTTCAAATTTGCAGCTGTTCTGGCAGGAACAAATCCAGCCAATAATCCTAAAAAAACACAAACAAGAAATGTGTAGAATGTCAGAAGTAGATCCATTTGTAAGTCTATTGAGGATGCTTCTATTCCTCCAAAATCAAAAGAAGCAATAGCAGTCCCTAAAAAATAGAGGGTAGACCTTATTAACATGATTCCTGCAATACCTCCAATAATAGCAATTGCTATAGCTTCACTCAAAAATTGAATTAAAATGTCAGTATTTGTAGCTCCCATTGCTTTTCTTAATCCAATCTCTTTAGTTCGTTCGCGAACCGAAACAAACATTACATTCATTATTCCGATACCTGAAACTATTAGAGATATACCTGTTACAAGTAAACCCATTCCAGCAATAGCAATTTTCATTTGATTGAATTGCTTGGTAAAAGCATCGGCAGAATTAACTGCAAAATTATCTTCTTGCTCAGGCTTTAATTTCCTGGCAACTCGCATAATTAGCCTAACTTCCTCTTTAGCTTTATTAATATTATTTGGGCTAGTTTGTAAAACAAATTCATTCCAAGTCCACCGTGTAAGAATTCTTTGAAATGTTGTTGAAGGCATAATAATAACTTGATCTAAACTTCCTGTTGGAGTAAAACTTCCAGTTTTTTCTAATTCGCCAATAATTTCAAAACTAACACCACCCAACCTTATTTTTTTTCCAAGAGGACTTTTACCTTCAAAAAATCCTTCTCTTACACTTCCTCCAACAATTATTACTCTTCTTTGGAGTTTCCATTCATTCTCTGAAAAAAATCTACCATTTATTACTTTTGTTCCAGTTAGCATTTCTCCATAATTTGGATAAACACCATTCATTTGAAGCCAAGATGCTTTATTTTCATATGAAGCTCTTGTCCAATAATTCTGCTTCATACTAGATTGAGTAATAAATTCACTATATTGATTGATGTACTCAAGTTGCTCTTCCTTTATCTCAGGTCTATTCCTATAATTCCACCAATCAAATTCAAATGACCAAGGCATACGACCAACATATATTTTATCGTTACCAATACTTTGTATTGATTTAGCAAACTCCTTATCAATTGAAGATACAGCGGCAGTAACAATACTTACAGTAAAAATTCCTATGGTTAAACCAATAGACGTTAGAAAAACTCTTGTAAAATTTGATTTTATTGATTCAAAACCAATAGAAATATTTTTAAATAATTTATTCATCTAATGTAATTTTACCATCGAAGATTTCAATTCTTCTTTTTGCTCTTTTTGCAACAGTTTTTTCGTGAGTTACAATAATCAATGTATTTCCAGCCTTATGAAGATCATCAAAAAAATTTAATATTTCAGAACCACTTTTTGAGTCTAAGTTTCCAGTTGGTTCATCTGCTAGGATTATTGAAGGATTATTTACTAATGCTCTAGCTATTGCAACTCTTTGTCTTTGACCACCAGAAAGTTCGTTTGGTTTATGATTTATTCTATTAGAAAGTCCAACTATTTTCAACGCCTCCTTAGCTTTCTCAGTTCTTTTGTATCTATTTAGATTTGAATAAACTAAAGGAACTTCAACATTTTGTAATGCATTTAATTTTGGAAGCAAATTAAATGTTTGAAAGACAAAACCTATTTTTTGATTTCTAATATCAGCTAATTGTGAATCTTTCATTTGAGAAATTTTTTCATCATTAAATTTATATGATCCTTTCGTTGGAACATCTAAGCAACCAATAATATTCATCAAAGTAGATTTTCCTGATCCCGATGGTCCCATAATGGAAATGAAATCGTTTTCAAAAATGCTCAGTGAAACATTATCCAATGCTTTCACAACTGTGTTTCCTAAATTATATATTTTAGAAACTGATTTTATTCCAATTATTTCTTTTCTAGACTTAGTCACGTTTCCTGTAGGAGTTTTTTGATTCTCTAATCTTTACCTTCATACCATCTGATAACTCTCTACTAATTGCAATGAAACTACCTGTCACAATTTGTTCATCATCATTCAATCCAGAAATCACTTCATAATCTCTATCTCCAACTATTCCTGTATTGACAACCCTTTCTTCAACAAATCCTTCATTATAAACAAATACTACATTTGCTCCTTTTTTACCGCTTCTGGATGAGGTTAGTGATTGGATTGGAATACTTAATGTATTTAATCTCTCAGCAGTTATAATATCAACAGTTGCGCTCATTCCAGGTCTCATCCCGTCAACTACTTCTAACATTTGTATTTTTACTTGAAAGTTCGTTACTTGTTGTTGAGAACCGCCACTTGATACAGTTGAAGCATAAGCTACTTCTTTAACCCTACCTTTGAAATTTCTATCGTCATATGCATCAACTTCAACTATGGCAAGATCATCGATAGATATATCGGCAATATCATTTTCGTTTACATTAACATAAACTTCCATTTTAGATAAATCAGATAATTTTAGGAGAACGCTAGGATTGAACATACCTCCTTGAGCTAAATCTCCTACTTCGCCATCAATAAAGGTTATGGTTCCATCCTGTGGCGCAATTAATCTAAGTTTTGATAATGCATCTTCGTCTTGAATTAGTCTAGATTGAGCACCATTGTATGCACTGAGTGCTGATGCGTATGAAGAATTAGTAGTTTCCATTTCTTGATCGGATATAAGTCCTTGAGCATAAAGTTTTGATTGTCGTTCTTGTTGAGCTTTTCTTTGTTCAAGCTGGACTTTTGCCGCTTCAAGACTTGCTCTGGAAGCTTCAGTAGCAGCTTTTTGTTGACGATCATCTAAAGACATCAAGAAATCACCCTTTTTAACAAAGTCTCCTTCCTTTACTGCAATTTCTGTAATGTATGTAGTATTATTGGCACTTAACTTTACTTCGGTTTCAGGTGTTAATACACCATCAGCTACGACCTTACTAGCAAGATCTTTTCTGCTAACCTTTTGTACAGAAACTTCTAGAGTTTCATCATCATTATTTCCAGAAAAAAATGATAACCCCAGAATAATAATTATAAGTCCTAAAATTTTCATTTTATGTTGCATAATCTTGTCAATTAAATTTTTCACAAATACTCCTTATTTATATTTTCTATCTAAAGTTCCAATGATATTATCGAGTGTTGCCATTTGAATCGCCGCATCATACTTTGTTGTGACTAGTGAAGAACTAGCTTGAATAACTGCTAATTGAGCATCAAGTAACTCAAGAATATCTGCAGACCCAAGCTCATATTTTTGTTCAGCTAATTTCAAATCCTCTTCTGCTGATAATAAAATTTCTTGTTGAATGGGTATTAGCTCTTCGTAGTTATTTAATCGGTTTAAAGAGGAAAAAAGTTCAACTTCTGCATCTTTTTTAGCAGTACCGTATGACGCCTGGCTTTGAGATAATTGTAATTTGGAAATTTTAATATCGTTTCTGTTTCTAAAACCGCTAAAAAGAGGTATACTCAACGTTAAATTTGCACTTTTGATATAGTTATCCTCAAAATATTGCTTATTAATTTGATCGCTTGATGTAGCACTATACCCAAGATTCATACTTAGACTAGGTAAACTTGATGCCCATGATTGTTTCACTCCGATTTTTGCAGAAGTAACTCTTCTATCTAAAATACTTAAACTTGGACTGTTAATAAGCATTAACTGGT
>CACGWZ010000007.1 GCA_902576865.1 uncultured Fidelibacterota bacterium | reverse complement strand
CTGCTAAAAAGAAAAAATAAGTTCCATTACTTAAATTTTTACTAATTGCATGGAAGTTTACATCATAACGCCATTTCCTGATTCGATAAAAACTCTAATCGATAACAATATAGCTAATCAAGGGATAAAAAAAGGTCAACTTAGTATTGAGATTGTAAATCTCAGAGATTTCACCAAAGATAATTATAAAAAAATAGATGATGAGCCTTATGGAGGAGGATCTGGAATGGTAATGATGTGTGAACCACTTTTTGGTGCTATTGAATATTGTATATCAAAGTCAGAAAAAAAGCCTAAAATAATTTTCCCATCTCCAAAAGGTAAAGTTTTGAATCACAGTTTAAGCAGTAAACTTAGCAAAGAAAGCTCTTTAATTTTCATTTGTGGTCATTATAAAGGTGTAGATGAAAGGGTTGTTGAAAAATATATCGATTTTGAAATATCAATTGGCGATTTTATTATTTCAAATGGCGAATTATCAACAATGATTATTTTTGATTCAATTGTACGTTTAGTTCCTGGAGTTTTAAATGATTTAAATTCAGCTTTGACTGATTCTTTTGTTGATGATTTACTAGATGCTCCTTATTTTACGCGGCCAAGTGAAATTGATGGATTAAGAGTCCCAGATGTATTATTATCTGGCGATCATAAGGCAATTGAAAAATGGCGCAATGATAAAAAGTTAGAATTAACAAAAGAGAGAAGACCCGATCTTTTGGAGAGAAATAAAAATGACTAATACATTAAGAGAAGATATACCAAATTTTAAAGCAGGAGATGTCCTTTCAATCTCAGTTAATGTAAGAGAAGGACAAAAAGTTAGACAACAGTTATTTAAGGGTACTGTTATTGCTCGAAAAGGTTCTGGTATTGCGGAAACTATTACTGTAAGAAAAATTTCTAATGGTGTCGGAGTTGAAAGAATCTTTCCACTTCACTCTCCATCAATTGCATCTATAAAGGTTGATAGGGTAAATAAAGTAAGAAGAGCAAAATTATATTATTTACGTGGATTATCTGGCAAAGCTGCTCGTCTTGCAGAAAAGAAGTAAAGCTTGCCTTCTAGATCCATTCTATTTGTTTTAAGTTTATCACACATGTCAAATCACATCATTATGATGTTGATACCAAGCTTGTACATTAATCTGATTGATTTTTTTTCAATCAATGCCTCCGAGGTAGGATTAATTTTTGGTATTGTAAGTTTCTGTTTTGGTGTCGGTTCGCTTCCAATGTCTTTTTTATATAACAAGTTCGGGCCAAAAAAGTTAATTGTTTTTTCTCAATTAGGAATTCTATTATCTGCTTTTTTAGTAAGTTTGTCACAAAATGTTCTAATGTTTTCTTTAAGTAGTATTCTTTTAGGTCTTTTTGCCAGTATTCATCATCCAGTTTCTTTAACTTTAATATCTGAAATATTTGATAAAAATATTGCTAAAGCAAATGCATTTCATGGAGTATTTGGGTCTATTGGAGTTTCCTTAGGTCCTCTAATATCATATTTTTCTTTATTGCATTTTAGTTGGCATTATGCATTTATTTTCACTGCAATTTTAAACGCTTTTTTACTGCCTCTATCTTTAAAGTTTATTCCAAACACTGAAAAGATAGATATTATCAGCTTAAAAGACTTTAGCGATAAAAAACAAAACTCAATTTTAATAATTTTTTTTCTTATTTCTTTTGTTGTGGGTCTTTCATTTACTGTCTTTAATACGTTTATACCGTCAGTTTTTAATTTAGACTTTGGTTCTAATGCAAATTCAATTGTATCCGTCATAATGTTGACAGGTTTTATAGGACAAATTTTTTCGGGATATCTTGGAGATAAATTTGACAGAGTTAAATTATTATCAACAGTTTTTCTTTTACTTCTGCCTTTATTTATATCAATTATTTTTGTTGGAAAGAAATTGATTGTAATTGTTTCAGTCCTATTAGCAATTTTTATGTACTCAATTCAACCATTAATTAACTCAATAATTAAAGATATCACACCATTGAAGATTAGATCAGTGGTATTTGGTTTAAACTTTTTTTTAATGTTTGGACTTTCAGGACTCGCAGCATACTTGGGTGGAATTATAGCAGATAACTATAGTTTTAAATTAATTTTCCCTATATTTTCACTACTGTTTCCTGTAGGAGTATTTTTACTTTACATATTAAATATGAAAAGAAAGGTTAAAGTTTAATGTTGGTCAGTATGACAGGTTTTGGTTCCTCAAGTTTTGAAGATTCCAATTTTTCAATAAGTGTTGAATTAAAATCTTTTAATTCGAGATATTTTGAGTTAAATACAAAATCTTTTGATTTATCCGGTCCACTTGAATACAAAATTAGAAACTATTTAAAGAAACATTTATTAAGAGGTTCGGTTACATTATTTATTAAAGTAGATTCAAAAGATGCGTTCAAATTAAATAGTCAAAAAACATCAAGTGTTTTAAAGGCATATAAAGAAATTGAAAAAAAATATGGTATTGATTTGAATTATAGCCAATTATTAAGAAATAATGATATTTTGAGTTTTGTTCCACACAATAATAACATTCAAAAAAAAATCTTTTCTACTTTAAAAATTGCAACCAAAGAATTGGTTGATATGCGTAAAAAAGAAGGATCATTAATCGAAAAAGAATTTTATAAGTATTTGGATGTAGCAAAAAAAGATTTATTAAAAATTGAAAAAATTCAGAAAAAAGTCTATACAAATTCAATAAATCAAAAGAATGATAATGTAATTGATGAATTAGAAAAAATTGATATTTCTGAAGAAATTGATAGAATAAATAGTCATTTAAACCAAATTTTTCAATCAATAAATTCTAAGCAGTTATTTGGTAAAAAAATTAATTTTATTTTGCAAGAAATAAATAGAGAATCCAATACAATATTATCTAAATTTCTTGATAAAAGAGTTTCAAAATACGCCATAAGTTTGAAAATGCAAGCTGAAAAATTGAGAGAACAGATAGGAAATATACTATGAAAAATTTTATTGTTATTTCTGGTTCATCAGGTTCAGGTAAAACAACTTTACTAGAATTACTTTCAAGAGATTTAAATATTGAAATTTCCGTTTCATTCACTACTAGAAAAAAAAGAAAATATGAAATCGATGGAGTACATTACAATTTTATTAATAAACCAAAATTTCAAAAAATGATACAAGAAAATTTATTTCTTGAACATGAAAATGTTCATGGGGATTTATACGGTACAGCGTTGAGTAGCTTGGAAGAGTACATTGAAAATAATAGGCATTTGTTTTTTGAGCTTGATGTAAATGGTGCAGTAAGCTTAATGAATTATTATCCAAATAATACCATATCAATTTTTTTGTCACCTCCAAATCTAGAAGAGCTAAGAAAAAGATTATTTATAAGATCAACAGAAACAGAAGACGAAATTAATAAAAGATTAAGTAGGTTTGAGGAAGAGGACAACTTAAAAAAAGAATTTGACTATAATCTTATTAATGATAACTTCGAATCCACATTTGAAAAAATTAAAGAAATAATAAATAGACATAAAAAAGAGGATTAAAATGGCTGTAGACCCAATTTCGTTTAGCAAGCTTTTAAAAAAGACAGATGATATTTATGAAGCTGTTGTTGTCTCTTCAAAACGAGCAAAGCAAATTCTTCAAGATAGAATTGTAAAGCAAATGATTGATGAAAATGAGGAAATCTCTGAAGATGGTGTTCTTGCAGAGCCTGTTTTAAGGGAAAATATTGATTTTGATAAGGAAGAGAAAGTCACCTCTGTTGCTTTAGATGAGTTTTTAGACGGTGATATTGATTGGGATAAGACCGAAGAATCAATTGAGCACTAAATCTTTAAAAAAGAAATTTATCAATCAAAATAAGCAGTTGTTCGGTAACGAGATATATCTCAACCAGCTGTCTCATTCAAATAATCACAAAAAAGTTAAAATTCATGACTCATGGTATTATAAACTTAAGGATGAATTTGATAAGAAATATTGGATAGAGCTTTCTTCGGAGGTTAAAAATTCTTATAAAAATAAAATTATTTATCCAAAACCTCACCTAATGTTTAATGCTTTCAATTCTACACATTTAAATGAAGTAAAGGTGGTAATAATTGGCCAAGATCCATATCATGGACAAGGTCAGGCAAATGGTTTGTCATTTAGTGTAAATGATGGTATTCCAATTCCGCCGTCGCTTTTAAATATTTTCAAAGAATTAGAATCTGATTTAAGTATTCCTCTTCCTAATTCAGGGAATTTACAGTCATGGGCTAATCAAGGAGTTTTACTTTTAAATACTATTTTAACTGTAGAAAAAGATAATGCAAATTCACATAAAGATTTGGGTTGGGAGATTTTTACAAAGAAGGCAATTGAAATAGTTTCTTCTCAATTAGAAAATATAGTTTTTATTTTATGGGGCAAACAAGCTCAATCAATTGAAGATGTAATAGACACATCAAAGCATTATATAATTGCTTCTGTTCATCCCTCACCTCTTTCAGCTCATAGAGGATTTTTTGGATCAAAACCTTTTTCCAAAACTAATAAGTTTTTAAAGTCTAAAAACATTAATCCAATTGATTGGAAATTAAATTAATAATCCTGTTATTAAGGATTATCTTGTCAGATTATCAAAACATCATTAATCTATTAGAATATAAAATTTTAATTGTTGAAAGAGTGTGGATAAATAAACATGGCTGAAAATAAAAAAACTGAAGGTTTAAATTTACAACCTCAAGCGCTAGAAGCTGAAGAAGCAGTATTGGGATCAATGATGATTGATGAAGATGCTGCAAATAAGGCTATAAGTATCTTAGGTTCAAGTCATTATTTCTATAAAGATTCTCATAAAAAAATTTTTGATGCTATGCTTGTTTTGATGAACAACAGCAACCCAATTGATACAGTTTCTGTTTCAGATGAGCTTAAAAAAAGTAAAAACTTAAAATCCGTTGGTGGAATTTATTATTTGACTGGTTTGGTAGACAAAGTACCAACATCTGCAAGAGTCGAAACTTATGCTGAAATTATAAAAGAAAAGGGTATGTTAAGAGACTTGATTACCACTTCTCATGAAATTTCAAAAAAAGCTTTAGATGCTGGAGATTCTGTTGGATCAATTCTTGATGAAGCGGAACAGTCAATTTTCGGCTTAACTGAACAAAAAGATTCAAAAATATATGAACATATTGAACCAATTTTAGCAAGTACGGTTAAGAGAATAGATGAGATGGCCGCAAATCCAGGTTCAATTATTGGAGTTCCATCGGGTATAATTGATTTAGATAAGTTGACAGCAGGTTTTCAAAATGGTGATTTGATTATTTTAGCTGGAAGACCATCCATGGGTAAGACTGCTTTAGCTTTAACTATTGCACGAAATGCAGCAATTGAAAATAAGTCTCCAACCGCAATCTTTAGTTTAGAAATGTCAAGCGATCAACTTGGACAAAGGTTATTAACCTCAGAAGCTCGAGTAGATAATGCTCTTGTTAGAAGAGGAAGTCCAAATATTAAATGGAAAAATATTAATATTGCTTCAGGAAAACTATCTCAAGCTCCTCTTTATATTGATGATACACCTGCATTATCTATATTAGATCTAAGAGCAAGAGCAAGAAGATTAAAAAGAGAAAAAAATATAGAGCTTCTTATTGTTGATTACCTACAGCTTATGCAAGGACCAAAAAATTCGGAGAATAGACAAAATGAAATTTCACAAATTACTCAATCTCTTAAAGCTTTAGCTAAAGAATTAGATATTCCAGTAATTGCGCTTTCACAGCTTTCTAGAGCAGTCGAACAAAGAACCAAAAAAGAACCTTTGCTTTCAGATTTAAGAGAAAGTGGTGCAATTGAACAAGATGCTGATGTAGTAATATTCCTCTACAGACCAGCAGTTTATGATAAAGAGGATCAAGACCTAAAGGGTCTTGCTTATTTGATTGTAGCAAAGCAGAGAAATGGTCCTACTGGAAGAGTTACTGCAACGTTTATTGATACATATGCAAGATTTGATAATTATCAAGATTTTTAAAATATGAGCACTAATGTTATTAAACATAATGACGAGGTTATTGCTGATAAAAGCAAAGCTCTTCTTAAAAGAATTCCTACAAAAAAGAATAGAAAACAAGTTGAAAATGCGCTTGAATTTTCTATTAAAATGCATCATGGTCAGGTAAGAAAGTCTGGACTGCCTTTTGTAAGTCACTGTATTGATGTTGCTAACATTTTAATTGATTGGAATATGGATCATACAACAATAGTAAGTGCTTTATTGCATGATGTTGTTGAAGATACTGAAGTAAAATTATCTGATATTGAAGAAGAGTTTGGGTCTGATGTTGCTATTCTTGTTGATGGAGTTACAAAGGTAGAAAATATTGCTTTTAGATCAAAAGAGCATAAGCAAGCTGAGAATTTCACAAAATTATTTCTTTCTCTTGCAAGAGATTTGAGAGTAATTATCATAAAATTTGCAGACAGGTTAAACAATATGGAAACAATCCAGTATTTATCTTCAAATAAAAGAAAAGAAATTGCATTAGAAACAAAAGAAATATTCGTGCCTTTAGCTCATAGATTAGGAATGGCAAAGTTGAAATGGGAATTAGAAGATTTATCCTTAAAATGTTTAGATTTAAAAGCTTTTAATGCCATAAAAAAGAAAATTGAAACCTCAGCTAAATTAAATGAGGATATTTTATCAGCTGCAATAAAACCAATTAAATCTGAGCTCAAAACATATAAAATTAAATCAAATATTTTTGGTAGATATAAATCAATTTCATCCATTCACAGAAAAATTAAAAATAGAGGAAAAAAGTTTGAAGAAATTTATGATTTGTATGCAATAAGAATTGTTGTTGATAAAATTGAGGAATGCTATCTTGCTCTTGGAGTAATTCATAGTATTTACCCTCCGTTACAAGATCGATTTAAAGATTTCATAGCAACCCCTAAAACCAATGGATATCAGTCAATTCATACAACAGTTTTAACTAAAGATAATCGATTAACAGAGTTTCAGATTCGAACAAAAGATATGGATCATACTGCGGAAGTTGGTGTTGCTGCACATTGGCTTTATAAAGGCAATGACGAGATAGGAGAATTTGATTCTCAAGTATCATGGTTAAGAGATTTATTATCAATGCTAAATAGTGATAGTTCAGAACCTGAAGAATTAATGGATTTATTAAAAATAGATATGTTTGAAGACGAAATATTCGTTTTTACACCAAGAGGAGACTTGATTAAGCTCCCTTTAAATTCAACTCCATTAGATTTCGCATTTGCTATTCATGGAGATCTTGGTTTTACAACAGTAAGATCAAAGGTTAATAAGAAATTGGTTCCTTTAAGCTATAGCTTAAAAAGTGGAGATATCGTCGAGATAGAAACAAGTAAAAATCAAACTCCAAATAGTGGATGGTTAAAGTTTGTCAAAACTTCAAGAGCAAAACATGAAATATCTAAATATTTAAGAAAAATTGAGCTTGAAGAAAGTATTAAGATTGGAAACGAAATTTTAGAAAAATCATTAAGAAAATTAAAAGTTTTTGACAGGTTAAATGAGTTTAAAAAGGGATATGCATTAGCAGGTTTTAAGACTTTAAATAATATGCTTACTGATATTGGTAGAGGAGGAGTAATTATTAAAGATGTGATTCCAAAGATTTTTCCTGATCTGCAGTCCAATTTACCAAAAGAAATTGATTCAACCGAATTTATTGATTCAGCAAGATCAGATGTTGACGGAATTAATTTAGATGGTGTAAAGAACTTAGTTGTTAATTATGGTAAATGTTGTAATCCAATACCTGGAGATGATGTTATAGGTTATATTTCAAGAGGAAGAGGGTTGATTGTGCATGAATTATCTTGCTCAAATTTATCTTCATTATCTTCAAAGAAAGATAGGCTAGTATCTGTAAATTGGAACGCTAAAGAAAATTTAGCGTTTCGTTCAAAAATTCATATAACTTGTTTAGATACGGCTGGAATGTTAAATGAAATTGCAAATATAATTTCAAAGAATAATGTAAACATGGTTGACGTATCAACTGATGTTACGGAAGGTGGTATTGCAAATATATGGATAATTTGTAAAGTTCAAAGTAAAGCAAAGCTTAATTCTGTTATAAAAGACATTCAAAAACTTAAAAATGTTGACTCGGTTGAGCGTATACATGAATGATAGATTGATAGGAATAGATTTTGGTCTTTCTAAAGTAGGTTTATCAATTTCAGATCCATTAAAAATTATTTCAATACCTCTTAAAGTAATAAAATATAAAAACAGAGATGATCTTTTAAGTAGGCTAAAAGAAATTGCAATTGAAAATGATGTGAAATCTTTTGTTATAGGTTATCCTCTTAATATGAATAATAAAAAAAATGAAATGACAAAGTTAGTCGACGATCTTTTTGAGGAACTTATTAATTTAAATTTTAACGTATTTCTTCAAGATGAAAGACTTTCAAGTGAGTCAGCTAAAAAGATTATGCATGAACAAAAGATAAAGACTGGAAAAAATAAAGAGCAAATAGATTTAATTTCTTCAACTATTATTTTGCAATCATTTTTAGATAAAGGTGCTTTTAAATGACAAAAAAAAATTTGATGTTTTCATTAATAAGTGGACTCATGTTGGGTTTATCATTTCCACCTTTTCATTTAGGTTTTTTAGCTTGGATATTTTTAATTCCACTTTTTCAAATTTTTAATAAAGCAATCAAACTTTCAGAAAAGATTATACTTTTTTATATAGCAGGTTTTACAAGCTATGCGATAATTACACATTGGGTAGCTTTAAATTCAGGAACAAGCGTTCAGGTTGCAATTATTTCCTATTTAGCTATATGTATTTTTTATTCATTTTACTGGGTTTTATTTTGTTTGATTCTTCATACTTTTGAGAAAAGAAAATTATCATATAAAATACAGTTATTATTAATTCCTTTTGTTTGGGTTTTTATTGAAAATTTAAGAGATATTGGTCCATTAGCAGCTCCTTGGTTAAATTTTTCTCTCACGCAGACAGGGTATAATAGATTGATTCAAGTTGTTAGTCTTCATGAAGATTTATCTTCTTATATTATAATTCTACTAAATGTTCTTGTTTATAGATTTATTTCACTAAAACAAAAAAAATACATTTATAGTTTTATATCATTATTACTTATAAATGCACTGGTTGGTCAAATATTAATTGCAAATTATAATTCAACAAATTTTCAAAAACAGATTAATGTTTCAATTGGGCAGCCTGTGATTTATCCAGATGAAAAATGGAATCCTCAATTGAAAAATAGAAATGCAAATATCATGAATGATTTATTAGAAAAATCTTTGGAATCAAACCCAGATGTTATTGTTTGGCCTGAAGCTGCTTTAACATCATTCTTAGCTGTTTCAAATTCACGGGAAAGAATCAAACTTCAAA
Organism: uncultured Fidelibacterota bacterium; assembly: GCA_902576865.1. GTDB lineage: Bacteria > Fidelibacterota > Marinisomatia > Marinisomatales > Marinisomataceae > Marinisoma. Next base: position 23,672 of record CACGWZ010000007.1, on the reverse strand, counting down.
AAAAAATTACAGATTCAGCTCTAATTACTGGTATCCCTCAAAGAATGTATTTGAATAATGAGCTTAAAGTTTATAATAGTGCGATTTTTTTAAGACCTGATGGATTCTATGATACTTATCAAAAAATTTTTTTAGTACCATTTGCAGAATATGTACCCTTTTTTAAAAAGTGGTTATCAAAAATAAATCAATTTGATGATATGGGCAGTTTCACAGCAGGAGAAAACTATAACATATTTCAAATAGGGGACATAAAATCATCTATTTTAATTTGTTATGATTCTAGCAGCTTCAAAATTGCAAAAAAAATGGTTGATAAAGGAGCTGAGATAATTTTTGTTATAACTAATGACTCTTACGTTGGTAAAGCTATGCCATATCAGCATTTTGAACATGCAAAATTACGTTCAATAGAATTAGGAGTTCCAGTCGTTCAAAGCGCTAATAATGGAATATCTGGTATTATTTTGCCTTCCGGTGAGGTTTTAATTAAGTCAGAAATAGATGAAAGAAATGTATACAATAAAATTATAAAGCTTAAATGAGTAGATATAAAATTATAATCCAATATGATGGAACTAATTTTTCAGGCTTTCAATCACAAAAAAATCAAAATGGAATACAAAATAAAATTGAATCTTCAATATTTGCCTTAAATAATAAAAAAAAAAGTTAAGATCTATGGTGCAAGTAGAACCGATGCTGGAGTACATGCTTTAGGCCAAGTTGCGCATTTTGACATTAATTCTAAATTATCGGATAAAGAACTTAAAAGAGCAATTAATGCCAGACTTGATAAAGAAATAAGAATATCTTATTTATCAAAAATTGAAGAAAGTTTTCACAGTAGGTTTGATGCAAAAAGAAAAGAGTATAACTATTTATGTTGTTTAAATGATAATCCCCTTTATTTAAAAGATCATTATTATGTTAAGAGTGTAGATCTAAAATTATTAATGGAAGTATCAAAAATAATTAAAGGTAAACATAATTTTTTATCTTTTTCTAAATTTTCAAAAAAGCAAAATTACGATTGTGAAATATTTACTTCAAAATGGGTTTTTGATGATAAAAATCATGAAAAACTATTATATATTATTCATGGAAATAGATTTTTACACCATATGGTAAGATATTTAGTTGGTAGCATGATTGCAGTTAGTCAAAATAAAATTTCAATTGATGATTTTAGGATTTTATTAAATCAGCCTATTAAAGATGCAAAAATATTTAAAGCTCCAAGTAACGGTTTAGTTTTAAAGGAAATTTTTTATGAAAATTAAAATTATATTTTTATCAATCATTATTTTTCTTGGATGTTCTAATGAAGATGTTAACTATATGCAGATATCGACATCAAAGTCAACTGCAATATCTAACGCTATTAATTTAGCTAGCCCAGGAGTTGTTGGCATTTATAAATACCAAGATGTTATAAAAAGAGATAGATTTTTTAGTTATCGAGATCAAATAAGATCTAATGGGTCGGGTTTTTTGATTAGCCAAGATGGTTATATTGTAACAAATGCACATAATATTGAATTCGAAAATTATCAGACAACTGACTTCAAAATTACTGTTATACTTCCTGGTGGAGATGTTTTTGATGCCATAATTGTAGGAGTTGATCAAATAACTGATATTGCTTTATTAAAAATTTCTGGAAATAATTTTGATTACTGTAATTTAGGAGATTCAAATGAAGTTATTGTTGGAGAATGGGCAATAGCTTTGGGGAACCCTCGAAATTTAATATCGAATGCACAGTATCAACCAATTGCTTCTGCAGGAATTGTTAGTGCAATTAATGCAGATTTTAGTCTAGATACAAATTCAGGAAGAATTATGGATAATATGATTCAAACAGATGCATCGTTAAATCCTGGAAATAGTGGTGGACCATTAATTGATTCAAACGGAGATGTGATTGGAATAAATACATTCATAAAAGCTGACTCTCAAAATTTAGGATTTGCTATTCCAATAAATTTTGCGATGAAAATTGCTCAAGAATTAAGACTTAAAGGAGCTATTGATAGAAGATATACTTTTGGATTGAGTACAAGACCGTATTTATATGGTTCAAAAAAAAGATAAAATTGGATTATTTATCGATAGTGTAAATTATAATTCAACTGCTATTAATGAAGAGCTATTTAGGGGAGATATAATTGTTGCAATGGAAGGATATGAAATTGAATCATGGGAGGAAATTAATATACTTTTTGTTAAATTAGATTTAAGAGCTGGTGACGAAGTTAAATTAACAGTTCTAAGAGAAGACAATTTTGAAAATATAAAATTAATTTTGGGTGAAGTATGAAAAAAAGAAGCATCAAACTTATTATTTTTGGTCTTTGTACTGGAGCTTTACTAGGAACATTTGTTGGGAATATCCTCGCTTTTTTACTACCTGATGGTAGTGCAGTAAAACAATTTTTCTTAATTTCTTATGATTTTACTTTTGGATCAATGAACAGTGATAACCTTATTGATTTAGGAGTAATTGTTATAGATTTTGGTTTTATTTTAAAATTTAATGTTTGTAGTATTATTGGTTTCGGCATTGCATATTATTTATTAAAATACTTTAGATAAAATATGAGGTTTATATGTTCAATTTAGGTACTGGTGAATTAGTTTTAATTTTTTTAATACTTTTACTTCTTTTTGGCGGTAAAAGACTTCCTGGCATTGCTAAAGGATTTGCAAATTCTTTAAGAGAGTTTCGAGGTGCTTTAGACGATACCAAGGAAGAAATTAAAAAATCTGAAAATTCCGATAATTAAATTTAGATGAATCCATCTAATTCTTTAGGTCAGAAATTACTTATTGTTATGGATAAAATTTCTGCTAGCAAGACAAATTCTGTCATAAGAAATCGTATTAAACGTATTGATCTAAAAAAAACTAGAAAAGGCCTTTTAAAAGATAAAACATTTCTAATAAAAGATAATATTGCAATAAAGGATGAGCCTCTAACCTGTGCGTCAAATATACTAGAATCATATATTTCTCCATACAATGCAACAGTAATTGATAGAATAAACTCTGAAGGAGGTGTTATTGTTGGACAAACTAATTGTGATGAGTTTGCTATGGGTTCATCCTCCGAATTCTCAATTTATGGATCTGTTAGAAATCCTTTTGATAATAATTTAGTTGCTGGAGGTTCTAGCGGTGGCTCTGCAGCAGCGATTGCAGAAGGTCTTTCAGACATAGCTTTGGGTTCAGATACAGGTGGTTCAGTAAGACAGCCAGCCGCGTTTTGTGGTATCTATGGTTTAAAACCATCTTACGGAAGAATTTCAAGATATGGTTTAGTTGCACATGCATCATCTTTTGATACTATAGGTATCATGTCAAAATCTATTTTAGATGTTTACAATACATTTTGTACAATTTCAGGTCTAGATCATAAAGATTCAACCAGTGTAGATTTCAGCGTTCCTAAAATTCCGTCTTTTAAGCATTTAAAACTTCCTAAATCAGTTGGAATAGTTTCTGATAAAATTTTAAAAAATATAAATGTTGATATAGCAGAAAGTTATCGTCAATTAGTTGATTATTTAAAATCAAATAAAGTAAAAATAATTGAAATTGATTTACCATATTTCAATTATTGTATACCTGCATACTATGTTTTAACTATGGCTGAAGCTTCATCAAATTTATCAAGATTTGATGGAGTAAGATATGGAAATAGAGCTAATGCAACAGACCTTGCAGAGCTATATATTGAAACAAGGTCAAAAGGATTTTCGGATGAGGTAAAAAGAAGAATTATGACTGGAACCTATATTCTTTCCTCAGGATATTATGATGCATACTTTTCTAAAGCTTTAAAAGTTAGGAGATTAATAAAAAAAGGTTATTTAGAATTATTTAATAAATGTGAAAATTTACTAATTCCCACTAGTCCAGTACTGCCTTTTAAACTTGAAAATAATTTAGAAGATCCATTGAAAATGTATTTATCTGACTTATTTACTGTTCCCATAAATTTAGCTGGAATTGCTTCGTTAAATATTCCTGCTGGTTTTTCATCAAATAATCTTCCTATTGGCCTTCAATTAGTTTCTAATTCTTTTAAAGAGGAAACTTTATTTAGTTTTGCTCATATATTAAGAGAAGAGGAAATTTTTGAAGCAAGTTAATGGAATTTTTATACCCAAATTTTTTATTTATAATACCATTGTTTTTGGTTTTAATAATTTTTAAAAATTTTTTTTTCAAAAAATCTACATCTATTCAAGTTTCTAATTTTAACAGTCTTAAAAATTTCTTCGGTTATCAGGGTAAAGTTAAAGTATTTTTAATTAACTCTCTCTTTATTATTGCATTAGTTTCGATCATAATAGGTTTAGCAAGACCTCGAATCTCCTCTGTTGATAAGGATATAACAGTAGATGTTATAGATATAGTTCTTGTATTAGATACGAGTAGTAGTATGCTTGCAGATGATTTTAAACCAAATAGATTGGAGGCTGTTAAAGATGCTGCGAAAGAATTTATTGAAAATAGAAAAGGTGATAGAATTGGTTTATTGGTTTTTGGTAAGGACACTTTTATACAATGTCCATTAACAATTGACTATAGTGTTTTAAATAATCTATTGTCTGAAGTTACTGTTATGGAGCCTAAATATGACGGAACAGCAATAGGTGTTGCTATTGCAAATGGGGTTAATAGGCTCAGAAACAGCGATTCAGAAAGTAAGGTAATTATTCTACTTTCAGATGGAAGTAATAATGTGGGTTCAATAGATCCAATTTCAGCAGCAAAAATTGCAAAAGAATATAATATTAAAGTTTATACAATTGGAGCAGGAACCAACCAATCTATCACTCAGATTCCTGGAAGAGGGTTTGTAAGAAATGAGATTGATGAAAAAACGTTAAAAGGAATAGCTGAGGTAACAAATGCAAAATATTTTAGGGCTACAGACAAAAAAAGACTTTCAGAAATCTACTCAGAAATTGATAATTTAGAAAAATCTGAAATTACTGTAAGTTATTTTTCAAGTTATCAAGAAATCTATATTTGGTTTCTTTCTGTTGGATTTTTCTTACTCATAATTCATGAAATTTTAAGATCTTATTATTTCAGGAGAGTTATATGATCTTTGAATATTTTAACTTTGCTCTTATTTGTTTAATTCTGTTTTTTTTAACGATAATATTTTCATTTTATAGATCAAGTCAGTATAGAATTTTTGATAACAAAAATTTTTCAAAAAACTTCTTTGATAATTTATTTATTGGCAACTCTAACATAATTAAATTAAAAAATCTCATAAGATTGATAGGAATTTTAAGTTTAATAATTGCTATTTCTGGAATAAAGACAGGAATAACTGTAAAACCTGTTGAAAGAAAGGGTGTTGATATACTTCTTTGTGTTGATGTTTCTTTAAGCATGGATGCTCAAGATATTAAACCTTCAAGAATTGATAAGGTTAAATTTGAACTATCCAAAATCGTTGATAGTCTTGAAGGAGATAGAATTGGTGTTGTAGTTTTTTCAGGCTCAAATTTCCTTTATCTTCCTCTAACAATGGACTATGACGCATCAAAACTGTTTATTAAAAGTATTGATACATCAATGATTTCTTCAAGAGGTACTGATATACCTAACGCAATAAAAACCTCAGTTGAAGCTTTTGATAATGAAGATGATCAACAAAAAATGATTTTCCTTTTTACAGACGGTGAAGATCACAGCGATTTGTCTATTGACGATATATCTTATCTAGTCAATGATAAAATTGATTTACATGTTATTGGTGTTGGGAGTTCAAAAGGTTCTCTAGTACCGGTACGCAGTAAGCAAAACTCTTTTTTTAAAGATGAATCAGGTGAATTGGTTCTTTCAAAAATAAATTTAAATTTTTTAAGAGAAATATCTTTATTAAACAATGGAAAATTATTACGTATTTCAAAGAGTGAGCCAATAAGTGAAAATATTGTAGATATTATAAAAAAAGGAGAAGACTCATTAATCAGTTCTTTTGAATTTTCAGACTATGAACATAAATTTCAGTATCCATTAGCAGTTGCAATATTACTTTTAATGATATCTTATTTAATTTCTTCAGGTAAAAGGAAAAAATGAGATCTTTAATAATTATATTACTTTTTTCACAAGTTATATCACAGGATATAGCACAAAAAATGATTGATAATGGAGATTATGAATCAGCTCTAAAATATTATCAATATTTACTAAATGAAGAGAATTTATCTAAAGATGATATTATCTTTAATCTAGCTACAATATATTCATCTATAGATAGTTTTAAAAAAGCAGAAGAGTTTTTTGATTATGCTATGCAAGATAGTTTAAATCCATCTTCAGAATTAAGTTATAATCGGGGAAATTTTCTTTATAGATCAAAAATGTTAGATGAAAGTTTGAAATCTTACAGAGATGCACTTCTTAAAAATCCAGAAGACAATGATGCAAGAAAAAACTATGAATTTGTGAAGAATGAAATTGAAAAAAATCAACAAGCTCAACAAAAGAATCAAGACCAAGATGATAATAGTGAAGATTCAGAAAATAATGAAAACAATCAAAACGAAGATCAAAATCAACAAAACAAAAACAAGGATGATAATTCAAATAATTCTGATAGAAATCCCAAAAAAAATAATAATGATGATGGTTTAAAAAATCAAGATTCATCACAATCAAAACAGCAGGAAAACAACGAAGAAAAACAAATTGAAATTGATAAAAATGTTGAAAATATTTTAAATGCTATGAAAGAAAATGAAAAAGTAAATAAAAAGCGAAAACAAAACAATTTCTCTAACGAAAGTGGAAAAGAATGGTAAGAATTTTTTTTGTTATTATTTCATTTGTAGGTTTTATAAATGCACAAGAAATATCATCTTCTGTCTCAACTAAAAATATAAGTATAACTGAATCAATAATTTTTACAATTAAAATTTCAGACGTTGATGAAAATCCATCAGTAGATATATCTAAAATTGAAGATTCCTTTTCAATTATCTCAGGACCAAACATTGGAAGTGAGTACAGGTTCATAAATGGAGATAGAACATCTTCTAGATCAATTTCTTGGACTTTAATTGCAAAAGAACATGGAGCGCTTGAAATACCATCTTTGAAAGTCAGTATTGGTCAAAATATATTAATAACTGAACCTCACAAAATTCAAGTTTCTAAACAAACTGCTGATCAAGCCACCAAAGATCTTTTTCTTGAAGTTAATGTAAGTACAAATGAAGCTTATGTTGGAGAACAAATTAAATTAACATATACTTTTTACACGAGAGTAGCATCAAAGGTATTATCCACAGAATTTCCTGAATATAATGACTTTTGGGTTGAAAAATTATTTGACCCAGTTGGCATTCAATTTACTCCAGAGAGTTGGACTGATATAGAAATTGATGGATATAATTATAAATCTCTAAAAATTTATGAAGTAGCATTATTTCCAATTGAAGAAGGAATTTATAATCTTGAATCAATGATTATGAAGATTGAGACAAAAAATAAAGACTCATCATTTAATAGGCTTTTTTGGGATGATCCATTTTTTGATACATTTTCTCAAAGAACTAGGGCTAAACTTCTTGTTTCTGACCCAGTTTCAATTGAAGTATTACCTCTACAAAATATTCCCGAAAATTTTACTGGTGCAGTTGGGAATTTTACTCTCAATTCATCACTTTCGAATTCAAATATTGATGAAGGATCTCCCGTAGTATTTAAGTTGACTTTAAAAGGAGAAGGAAATCTTTCTAATATAGGAAGACCAAAAATAATATTTCCAGAAAATTTTGATATTTTTGAAGCTGAAACTAAAATAAAAAAGAATATTACTGATGATTTTTCTGGTTTGATCACCTGGGAGTACAATTTAATTCCTAGAAAAGACGGCTCGTATATTATTGATTCAATTGAAATACCTTTTTTTAGTTCGGATACTAAATCATGGACAAAAGCATTATCAAAAAATATAAATTTAAATGTTAACAAGAGTACAATTTTTGATATATCCGATAAAGAACTTTTAAATTCGAATACAAATCTGATAAGATATATTAGAGTAGGTGAACAGAACTGGATATCTTCATCAACAGTTAAAATTCAAAATTCGATTTTCTATATTATTTTTATCGCTTTAATATTATTTGTAACACCATATTTTGAATCAAGTTTTAGAAATCTTAAAAGATATATAAATCATTATATAAAATTTAATACTGCTTTAAACAATTCATTAAAAAGCCTTGATATGTCTCATTTAATATATGAAGACGGTATAAAAATTATCAAAAAATATTTCGAACAAAAAAATATATTGAGTTCAATAAATATTGATATCACATCATTAAAGAGTATTTTAAAAGATAATATTAAAGCAAATGATTTTGATGCTTTAACAAAGCTTCTAGATGAATTTCAAGCTAAATCATATTCTCAGCTTAAAGATGATAAAGATGAAGAGAATATGAAAAAATCTTTAAAGAAAATTTTAAAAAGGATTGATGATTATGTTTAAAGTTATCATTATTATTTTCTTTAATTTGACAATTGTTTTTTCACAAAACATCAATGAGCTTTTTAATAATGGTAATGAATTTTATAGTCAAAATAATTATAAAGAAGCAATATCAATCTATGAAAAGATATTAGAAAATGGCTATTTTACAGAGGATTTATATTTGAATTTAGGTAATGCTTATTTTCATGATTCCAATTTTGGTAAAGCTAGATGGTCATATGAAATGGGTTTAAAAATAAATCCAATCAACTCTGATTTGAAAAATAATAATAATGTTAATAAAGCATATATTGATGGCTACATTGAGTTACCTAAAAATAACTTAATTGATTTTATAAATATTTTTTTTCAATCACTTTCGCTAAATCAATTTCTTTTAATTAATTCATTTCTACTTCTTTTAACTGCTATATCATTTTTTATAATGAAAGTTTTTCAAATGCATGCGCTTAATAGAATTTTTTATTTGATGACAATAATCTTATTTACATCAATTTTAATTACTTTTACTAAAAATATTTGGGATCAAAATAATTTATTTGCAATTATCATTGATGAAGAGGTTGTGGTTTACTCTGCTCCTTTTTTAAATCAAGTAATAGAGCAATCAGTATTTTTTAGTGGAAATAAAGTGAAAATTCATCAAAGAACTGATTTTTGGATTGAAGTTTCAACTTATGATGGAAGAAAAGGTTGGATTCAAGCTCAAGATGTTAGAAATTTGTATTAATATGAGATATTTTTTAATGCTTTTCCTTATAAGTAATGCACTTTGCCAATCTGACTTTTTAAAACCAAGTGATTTTAACGATAATCCTCCCAAATTCCCTACTGTTAATTTACCTTCATTTTCTAGTCAAGATGAGATAGAAGGGATTTCCTTAAATGATGAAATTAATTTAGTAAAGGGGTATAGAGTTCAAATTGTTATTTCGCTAAATGAACAGGAACTACAAGATATTAAGATTGAAATTGAAAAATCAATTAATGAGAAAATTTACATTATTTTTGAATTACCAAATTATAAATTGAGAGTTGGAAATTTTGCTAACAGGAAAGAGGCTGAAAGTTTTCAGAAAAAAATTGTGAGATTAGGCTATAGAACAGCCTGGGTTGTTCCCACCATGATTGAAAAGGATGATTAATGGCTGGTCATAGTAAATGGTCAACTATAAAACGAAAAAAAGGTGCTCTTGATCAGAAGAGAGGTAAGATTTTCTCAACAATAAGTAAAGAGATAACTGTATCTTCAAGACTGGGTGGAAAAGATATTGATTCAAACCCGAGACTACGACAGGCGGTAAAGAAAGCAAAATCATTAAATATGCCAAACTCAAATATTGATAAAGCAATAAAAAAGGGTGTCGGAGAACTAGACAATGTAATTATTGAAGAGGTTTCATATGAAGGATATGGACCTTTTGGAGTAGCAATACTTATAGAAGCAATAACCGATAATAAGAATAGAACAGTTGCAGATATTAGGCATGCACTTTCAAAATTTGGCGGCTCTCTTGGTCAAGCTGGCAGCGTATCTTGGAATTTTGAAAGAAATGGGATAATAATCATTGATAAAAATGAAATTTCAGAAAATTATATTTTTGAATTTTCAATTGAAAATGATTGTATTGAATTTTTTGCAGATAAAGACTGTTATAGATTGCATTTCAATTCAAACGATCTTTATAACAAGCTTGATGTTCTCGAAAAATTAAGTATTAAAGTAGATTCTTCTTTCTTGGCATATGTTCCCAAGGATGAAATAGATTTAAGTGAAGATGAAAATCAAAAAGTTGAAAAATTATTAGAATTCTTAGACGATATAGAGGATGTTCAAAATGTATTTTCAAACCAATCACTAGGAAAAAGCTAATGGTAATTATTGGATTTGATCCAGGTTTAACTAATACAGGTTATGCTGTTTTGAGAAAAAAAAGTAACGAAATAACCATGGTTGAGTGCGGATTAATTAGTCCTAAAAAAGGAAAAGAAGTTTCGGAAAGATTATACACTATATTTTTTGAAACAAATAACCTAATAAAAAAATTTAAACCAGAAGTGTTGTATGTTGAAAATGTTTTTTACGGAAAAAATGTTCAATCAGCAATTAAGTTAGGTCAAGCAAAGTCATCAGTGATGCTTGCAGCAGAACATAATAGTATTGTCTCAAAAGAATTTAGCCCAAGAGAAATAAAGCAATCAATTGTAGGCAATGGTTCAGCATCAAAAGAACAGGTTGCATTTATGGTAAAAAAAATATTTAAATTAGATGATAAAGTTGTAAAGAAAAATGATATCTCAGATGCAATTGCAGTTGCATGGTGTGGTATAAATAGGACATAGATGATTAATTCAATTTCAGGAAAAATTTTCAAAAAAGAACCTACTACATTATACATTCAAAATAATGGCATAGTTTTTAGTATTTCAATTTGTTTAAGAGATTATGAAAAATTACCATCAGAAAATGAAAATATTTTTATATATACATATCTTAACGTAAAAGAAAATTTGATGGAGCTTTATGGATTTATGGATTTAGAGCGAAGATCTCTTTTTTTAAATTTAATTGATGTATCAGGAATTGGGCCTAGAACTGCTATCAACCTTCTTTCTAATGCATCTGTATCAAGCTTCAAGGATAACATTGTTTCTGAGGACGTCAAATCGCTTAGTCTTATTCCTGGTATAGGTCCTAAAACAGCAAAAAGAATTATTTTAGACATTAAGGAGAAGATAACATCAACACCAATTTCAACGCAAAATCTTTATAATGATAAGTTGGACTTTTCTTACGATGATATTTACACTGCACTCTCCTCTCTGGGTTATAAAAAGTCACAAATTGACAAGGCAGTAAAAAAATTAAATGATGAAGGTTCATATGAAGGTGATATTGAAGATGTAATTAAAAGAATTTTGGCTATCATTCGATGAGTGACTATAGAAAAACTAAACTGTATGATTCTCATCAAAGTTTAAAAGCAAAATTAGTCCCATTCTCTGGATTTTGGATGCCTCTCCAATATTCAAGTATAATAAAAGAGCATCATCATGTTCGCTCAAAGTGTGGATTATTTGATGTAAGTCATATGGGTGAGTTTATTGTTTCTGGAAATAATGCTAAAACTTTTTTACAGAATGTAACCACCAATGATATTCAAAACCTGGAAGCTGGAAAAGTTCAATATTCTGCTTTCTGTAACGATTCCGGAGGTGTTATTGATGATTTGCTGGTGTATCATCTTGGCGATTACTACATGTTGGTAGTAAATGCTTCAAATATTGAAAAAAACTTTGAATGGCTTTCTTCAAAGTTAATTGATGATGTATCATTGGAAGATAAATCTGACACCATGTCTTTGTTAGCTTTGCAAGGCCCTTTATCAAGAACTCACCTAAAAAAACTCTATCCAAAAATTGAAAATTTAAAATATTATGAAACATTGCTTCTTGATAAAAACGAGGTTATAGTTGCAAGAACTGGTTATTCAGGTGAGTTAGGTTTTGAAATTTATGCACCTAATTCGATCATTTTAAAACTGTGGAATGAAATTTTATCTCTTTCAGATGATATATTACCAGTTGGATTAGGATGTAGAGATTCATTAAGACTTGAAATGGGATATTGTTTGTACGGAAATGAGCTTAATGAGCAAACGACAACAATTGAAGCAGGATTATCATGGATAACAAAACACGAAACAAACTTTATCGGTTCAAGTTCAATGCAAAATAATTTACCATCTAAAAAATTAATCGCAATTATATCAGAGGAAAGAGCTATACCGAGATCAGGTTATAAGATATTTTCGAAAGACAAAAAGGAAGTGGGCGTAGTTACTAGCGGAGGGATGTCTCCGTGCTTAAAAAAAGGAATTGCTCTGGCCTACGTTGATTATGAAATGAGGTTAGAGAAAGAATTTTTGATTGGAATAAGAGATAATTTTTTTATTTTTGAAAAAACTAAATTACCATTCTATAAAAATGGGACTTATTTAAAATGAAAGACAAGTTAAAGATTCAAATTATTGGATGGTTATTATTGATCATTTCTTTATTGATTACTGGTTCAATGATTGGTTATGATTCAACTGAAGAGCCAACGCTTGTAGCACAAAAAATTAATAACCCATTTAATATACTGGGAGTATATATTGGATTTTATTTGATGAAATTGGGGTTTGGTTATGCGGCTCTATTAATCCCAATTATACTAGCAACGATTTCATTTTATTTGATTTCTAATTTTTCATTTAATCTTTCAAGATTATTGCGATTTGAGATTCTATTACTGATTCTTCTCTCTGTACTATTAGGTTTTGTAAGCAACGTAAGCTATTTATCAAAATTTAAAGAGGTTCAAAATTTTGAAGATTCAGGGCTTTTAGGAGGCTTAATATTTAGTCTCATCTATGATTGGACTGGATTTTATGGTTCAGTTTTAATTCTCTCTTCTTCGATAGCTTTATTTTTAGTATCATTTTTCAAAATTGATTTATTTAAATCTTTGAAAGATATACCAAGTATTATAATTAATAAAATTTCTAAAGTAGAATTTGATTTCAAGGAGATTATTCCTGACTTTAAAAAAGAGAATGATAAAAAAGAAAGAGTTAAAATTATTGAAGATGATTCATTTCTTGAAAACATTAATGCTGAAGAAAGCATAGAATCTTTAAATCAGGTGTTTGAAAAGGAAACTTCAACTGAACCTGTTCAAGATACTGAAATTGATACAACTGCTGATAAACCTAAAGTTGAAGTAGATCAAGAAATAGATCAAAATGAAGAATTAGATCCCATTTCAATTGAAAAAGCTATCATTGAAAAAGAAGCAGAAATTGATGATCAAAGAAATAAATCAATTTTAAAAGTTGAGTGGAAGTTTCCCTCAACAGATATTTTAGAATCATTAGATGAATCAAGTGAAATAAATGAAGATGATATCAGAGATAGATCAGAGCTACTTAAAAATTCTCTTTCAAATTTTGGTGTAGAAGGTTCATCAGGAGCAATAAAGACTGGCCCAATAATTACACTTTTTGAGATTTTACCTGCTGAAGGTGTAAGGGTAAATAAATTTGTTCAGCTTTCAGATGACATTGCTAGGGTGATGGAAGCACAGAGCGTAAGAGTCCTTGCTCCAATACCTGGTTCAAATCATGTTGGAGTTGAAATTCCAAATGTCAACCCTCAAACTATTTATTTAAAAAATGTTATTAATTCTGAAAAATATCTTAAATCTAAAGCCAAGTTAAAACTAGCTATTGGAAAAGGAACTCTTGGAGATATATCTATTCTTGACCTTGTTGAAATGCCTCATTTACTTATTGCAGGAACAACAGGTTCAGGAAAGTCGGTTTCCTTGAATACTATAATCGTAAGCCTTCTTTATCAATTAAAACCTGAAGAAGTAAAATTTGTAATCATTGATCCTAAAAAAGTTGAAATGTCGCTTTATAGAGGACTCGAAAATCACTACTTATTAAAATTTAATGGTATTGATGAATCAATCATTACTAAGAAAGATAATGCAATTTTAGCACTTAGATCTCTTGAAAAAGAAATGGATTCAAGATATGATTTATTAGCTGAGGCTGGTAAAAGAAATATTTCTGAATATAATGATATGATGAAAAAATCTAAAAAAGATTTAATGCCTTATATTGTTTTGATGATTGATGAACTTGCTGATTTGATGATGTATAGCCCAAGAGATGTTGAAGCGCCTATTGCAAGATTAGCCCAGCTAGCTAGGGCTGTTGGTATTCACTTGATTGTTGCTACACAAAGACCATCTGTAGATGTAATTACAGGAGTTATAAAGGCTAATTTCCCAGCTAGAATTGCCTTTCAAGTTGCAACAAAAATTGATTCAAGAACTATCTTAGATGAAAATGGAGCAGACAAGCTTATTGGAAAAGGTGATATGTTGTATCAAAAACCTGGATCACCTGCGCCAGTAAGAATGCATGGTGCTTTTATAACTTTAAAAGAAATTGAAGATTTAGTTGCTCATATTTCATCTCAACCAAAACCAAGTGAAGTAATTATTGAAACTTATAAAGAAGAATCAAGTTCAATGGTTGATGGAGATGGTATAGATGACGATTTACTTTATAAAGCAATTGAAATTATTGTAATTAGTAAACAAGGTTCTATTTCATTATTACAAAGAAGATTATCGGTTGGTTATTCGAGAGCAGCAAGACTAATAGATGAGATGGAAAGACTAAAAATTGTTGGTCCATTTACTGGAAGTAAGGCAAGAGAAGTATTAGTTGACGAATCTTACTTAGAAACAATTAATGAAGATTAGCTTAATATTCTTTTTAGTAACTACTTCGCTATTTAGTCAAAGTCAGGATAATCAGATTAAAGATTATTTCAAAAGTTTAAATAATAAAACTATTCTCATTGAAATTTCCGAAAATCAATCAGTTTTTAATGCAAACATATTATTAAATGATCCAAAAATTTATTTTGAAACTATTGAAATAGATAGTACGGTATCATTGTTCGAAAAAAATGTGATTACTTCTTACGATTTGTCCAAAAAAAATATAATTATCGAAAATTCAGAAAAAAATATACTAGATTTTTTTTCATATAAAAATCTTGAAAATGCTTCTCTTATAAAAATTGAAATTGAAAATGAAAACTCAATTTATTATTATAATTTTTACAATAATATTTTATTAATTAGTTTTAATAATTCACAAAGCATGGTTAAGGAAATCAGTCTATTTCAAGCAGAAAATTCTATATTTGAATGTAAGATAGTTGATATAAATAATTACCAGAATCCTTTAAAATTTTTAAATATAGATGATTCGTGGACAACAATTGATTGGAGATAAAATTGAAGTTTGATGCAATTTTTTTAGATAGAGATGGAACTATTAGCCATGATCCTTATGGGTACATAAATAATGTCAAAGATTATGATTTTTTTGACTTTACTTTTGAAGCATTAGAACTATTGCATCAATACAGCGACAAATTTTTTATTGTAACAAACCAATCAGGACTTTCAACGGGTAAAATTGACATCGATAATTTGGAAAGTATTCATGCTTACATTAATGATGAGTTTAGAAAAAGAAAACTACCTTTGAAAAATATTTATTTTGCCGATAATTACGATGAAGACTATTTCTCAATGAGAAAACCGGGAATAGGAATGTTTCAAAAAGCTTCAGAGGAATTTAATATCAATTTAGAAAATTGTTTGATGATTGGTGATTCAATTGTTGATATGCAAGTTGGGGATAGGCTTAAAATGAAAACAATATTTTTATTAACAGGAATGGGAAATGATTATTTGAATGATGTTCAATCTAGTTGCGATGTTGATTTGGTATCTAATAATTTACTTGAAGCAGCAAAGGATATAAGATTAATATTGCAGTAATATCGGGAGGAAATTCAGAGGAGCGATTAGTTTCTATAAGAACTGGTGAAGCTGTTGCTCAAGCTTGTAATCAATTAGGTTATAATACTTCAATATTTGTTCTGGATTCAGATTCAATTGATTTTATCTTAAATGATTTAAAAGCACATGATTTTGCCTTCATTGCATTGCATGGTTCTTTTGGTGAAGATGGAGTCATTCAATCAATTTTATCAAAAAATAATATTCCTTATAACGGTTCAGGTGAAAAATCTTCTCGAAATTGTTTTGATAAATCTGTGACAAAAGAAATTGTTATGAATCAGGGAGTTTTATCTCCAAAATATTATCAAACTTCTTCAAATACATGCAATGATCATATTGATTTCAAGTCTGAAAAATATATTGTGAAACCAAATTCACAAGGAAGCTCTGTTGGTTTTAATGTTATTGATAATTTTGAAAATTTAAATGATGCCATTGATATAGCTTTAGATTTTGATAATTCCGTATTAATTGAAGAGTTTATTGATGGAAGAGAAATTACCGTTCCAATTTTGGGGAATGAAGCACTCCCTGTTATTGAAATTAAACCAAAATCTGGTATATATGATTACAAATCAAAATATACAGCCGGCGAATCAAAATATACTTGTCCTGCTAATCTCACTTTGGAAAAATATCAATTTGTGCAAGATTGTGCATTAAGTGTTCACAATATGCTCAAATGTGATATTTATTCAAGAGTTGACTTTAAATTTAATGACAATAATTTCTATTTTTTAGAAATAAATACTCTTCCTGGAATGACTGAAACTAGTTTATTTCCAATGGCTGCTATGAGATATGGATTTTCTTTTAAAGATATAATTAATAAAATTATTAAATTGTCTTTACAAAAATGAGCTTAAAATTATATAATTCACTTTCAAGTAAAAAAGAAGTCTTCAAATCAATTTCTGATAAAAAAGTTAAAACTTATGGTTGCGGTCCAACAGTTTACAATGATCCTCACATAGGAAATTTTAGAACCTTTGTATTTTATGATTTATTAAACAGAGTTCTGCAGTTAAACGGTTATGAGACTGAAACTGCAGTTAATATAACTGATATTGATGACAAGATTATTGATAGGGTTAATCAGGAGAATACTTCATTAAAGGAAATAACTTCAAAATATGAATTATCATTCCTGGAATTGTCAAAATCATTAAAAATTTTACCTAACAATCATAATCCAAGAGCAACAGAGTATGTAGAAGAAATGATCGAATTTATTCAAGCTTTAATAAATCAAGATTTAGCCTATGAAATGAACGGAAATATTTTTTTTGATTTAGAAGCTTATCCAAAATATGGAAAATTTGTAAATATTAGTGATGACCTTGAAACGGAAGATAATGAATTATCAAAAAAAAATCGTAATGATTTTACATTGTGGAAGGCAAAAAAGGACTCAGATGGTGATATTTTCTGGAACAGCGAGTGGGGTAAGGGAAGGCCTGGATGGCATACCGAATGCGCTGTAATGATCAAGACCCTTTTTGATGGCCGTCTAGATATACATTGTGGAGGAATAGATCTAAAATTTCCTCATCACGAAAATGAGAGTGCTCAAATTGAAGCTATTCAAAAACATAATCTATCAAATTATTGGCTTCATGCTGAACATTTGAATATGGACGATGAAAAGATGAGCAAGTCATTAGGTAACTTTATTGATGTTAGCACTCTCATTGAAAAAAATGGTTCGGATGTAGTTAGATTGTTCCTGCTTTCTTCTCATTATAGGACTAAAGTATCTTTCAGTCAAAAAAAATTAGATGAATGCAAAAAAATGATTGAAAAAATTAAAAGATTTGCAAAAAACTTCAATATTGATAGCAAAAGTATTGAACTAAAATTTTCAAGTGAACATGAATTATTTATTGATGCTCTTAATGATGATTTAAATACTCCAGGAGCGATTGGAGTTTTCTTTAGTTTTATATCAGAAATGAATAAAAAAATTGCAGAAAACTCAATAAATGATTTAGATAAAGAAAAATCTTTAGTTTTTTTAAAATTATTCAATTCAATTTTTGATATTTTAGATTTAAACAATTTACATGATCAAAATATTCCAAAAGAGTTACAAGATTTACTTGTTACTCGTCATGAAGCAAGGAAAAATCTAGATTGGAAATTGTCTGATTCAATTAGAGATAAAATTGAGTCTTTAGGCTGGCAGGTTGAGGATACTTCCACCGGACAAAACCTCTCTAAAAAGAAATAATTTGTTTTCCTGCTAAATCTTCTTATATTTCGTCGCTTTTGCCTACGCGTGCGTGTATACTTACATTGCCGGTGTAGCTCAGTTGGTAGAGCAGCTGATTTGTAATCAGCGGGTCGGGGGTTCAAATCCTCTCGCCGGCTCAGTTTTTAAAGGTAAAAAGCAAGGTATTTGAAAATTTTTTTTTGATCTTACTATCAGGATTGATTTAGGATTTCGGGCAAATGGCCGAGTGGTTAAAGGCAGCAGACTGTAAATCTGCCGACGTAAGTCTACGGAGGTTCGAATCCTTCTTTGCCCACAGAACTTGCGAGTGTAGCTCAGTTGGTAGAGCATCAGCCTTCCAAGCTGAGGGTCGCGCGTTCGAATCGCGTCACTCGCTCAATAATTGCCTGCGTAGCTCAGTAGGTAGAGCACTTCGTTGGTAACGAAGAGGTCACCGGTTCAATCCCGGTCGTAGGCTCAAAAAAATAAAATAATTGTTAAAAACAAGGAGATAACAAAATGGCTAAAGAAACATTTGTTAGAAATAAGCCTCACTGTAATATCGGTACTATCGGTCACGTTGACCATGGTAAGACTACTTTGACCGCTGCTATTACGCAAACCCAGTCAAATCTAGGTTTAGCAGCTAAACGTGATTTTGACACTATTGATAATGCACCTGAGGAAAAAGAAAGAGGTATTACGATCTCAACTTCACATGTTGAATATGAGACAGCCAACCGCCACTATGCGCACGTTGATTGTCCTGGTCACGCCGACTACATTAAAAACATGATTACAGGAGCAGCTCAAATGGATGGAGCTATTCTTGTTGTAAGTGCAGCTGATGGTCCAATGCCTCAAACTAGAGAACACGTATTACTTGCTCGACAGGTTAATGTACCAAGTATAGTTGTTTTCATGAATAAGGTTGATCAAGTTGACGATCCTGAATTGTTAGAATTGGTAGAGATGGAATTAAGAGATCTTTTAAGCGAATATAAATTCGATGGTGATAAGACACCTATCGTTAAAGGTAGTGCTTTAAAAGCTCTTGAAAATCCTAATGATGCTGAAGCGGTTAAATGTATTGGAGAGCTAATGGATGCTTGCGATTCGTTTATCCCACAGCCTGAACGTGCAGTTGATAAACCTTTCTTGATGCCTGTTGAAGATGTTTTCAGTATTACTGGTAGAGGTACTGTTGGTACTGGAAGAATTGAATCAGGTAAGATCAAAGTTGGTGAAGAAGTAGAAGTTGTTGGTCTTGAAAATAAAATAGGTACCACAACAGTTACTGGTGTTGAAATGTTCCAAAAAATTCTTGAAGAAGGTGAAGCTGGTGATAATGCTGGCCTTTTATTAAGAGGTGTTGAGAAGGAAGATCTTAAAAGAGGTGTTGTTTTAGCAGCTAAAGGTTCAATTACACCACACACCAAGTTCAAAGCTGAAGTATATGTTTTGAAAAAAGAAGAAGGTGGAAGACATACTCCATTTTTTAAAAATTACAGACCTCAGTTTTACTTCAGAACTACTGATGTAACTGGTGTTGTTTCATTGCCTGAAGGTACTGAAATGGTTATGCCTGGAGATACTGTTGAAATGGAAGTTGAATTAATTACACCAATTGCTATGGATAAATCACTAAGATTCGCTATTAGAGAAGGTGGACACACTGTAGGAGCTGGTGTAGTAACTACTGTTGTTAACTAATGGCTGGTAATAGCAAAAGAGCAATTGTAAGACTTGAGAGTACTGCAGGGACAGGGTATCGTTATACTGTTACTAAAAATAAAAGTAAACATCCTGACAAACTTGAATACAAAAAGTTTGACCCTGTAGCTCGCAAGCACGTTCTTTTTAAAGAAATAAAATAGCATATAGGTGAGTAGCTCAATTGGTAGAGCATCGGTCTCCAAAACCGGGGGTTGCGGGTTCAATTCCTGCCTCACCTGCGATAAAGGATAAGAAATGTTTAAAATGATAAAAGATTTTTTAAATCAGGTTTTCTTGGAAATGAACAAGGTTTCTTGGCCATCCTATAACGAGTTGAGAGGATCCACTTATTTAATTATTATTTTTTTTCTTTTATTTGTTCTTTTTTTGTTTGGAATTGATTGGGTAATACAAAGATTTATGAGAGTGTTGATATGAATTGGTATAGTTTAAGAGTAATGTCTGGTAAAGAAAATAAGGTGAAAGATAATATTTTTAGAGAACTAGACTTTGAAAAAGATTTGAAAGCTAACGTTGAGGAAATTATAATCCCGACAGAGAACATTGTTGATATCAAAAATGGTAAAAAAACTGTTAAAGAAAAGAGCTTATTACCAGGATATATTTTGGTTAAAATGATTATGAATAATGAAACAAAATTTTTTATTGAAAGCGTTGATGGTGTTATGAGTTTTGTTGGTCCTAAAGGAAGTCCACAACCTGTTACCGAAGTTGAAATGTCTCGATATCTTGTTTCTGCTGATGGCGACGAACTTTCTTCTGAAAATATAGATGAAATACCATTTAAAGTTGGAGATTCTGTAAAGGTAATTGATGGACCATTTAAAGAATTTAATGGCCTTGTTCAAGAGGTGAATGATAGAAATAGAATTAAAGTAAATGTTAATATTTTTGGAAGACCTACTCCTATTGAGTTGAGTGTAAACCAAATTTTAAGTGAAAGTTAAGATGGCTGAAAAAGAACAAACTGGTCTAATTAAATTACAAATTGCAGCTGGACAGGCTAATCCAGCTCCTCCTGTTGGTCCTGCACTTGGTCAGCATGGTGTAAACATTATGGATTTTTGTAATGCATTTAATGAGGCCACGAAAGAATTACAGGGAATGTTAACACCTGTAATTATTAAAGTATATAAAGATAGATCTTTTACCTTTGAAACTAAATCTCCGCCTGCATCCACTCTTATCATGAAAGAATTAAAAATGAAAAAAGGTTCACAAGAGCCAAATAAAGACAAAGTTGGAACAATTAACATGACTCAGTGCAAAAAAATTGCTGAAATTAAAATGAAAGATTTAAATGCTCACACATTAGATCAAGGTGCAGAAATGATTGCTGGAACTGCTGTTAGCATGGGAATTGAGGTCGAAAAATGAAAGTAACTAAATTCTCCAAATCAGTTAATGAAAAACTGGATTCTTCAAAGCTACATAATATAGAAGATGCATTTAATATGTTAATGAATTTTAAAAGAGATTCATTTAATGAGTCAGTTGATGTTGCTTTCAATTTAGGTGTAGATCCAAGGCATGCTGAAGAAAATATAAGATTAAGTATTAATCTTCCTCATGGAATTGGAAAAGAGGTTTCAGTATTGGCAATAGTAAATGCAGACAAAGAGGTGGAAGCAAAAGATGCTGGTGCTGATTTCGTGGGTAAAGATGAATTTTTAGATAAGATTAAAGCTGGCTGGACTGATGTTGATAAAATTGTAGTTACACCAGATCTAATGGTTGAATTAGGTAAACTAGGTAAGGTTCTTGGACCGAAAGGTTTGATGCCAAATCCTAAATCCGGTACAGTAACAAATGATGTTGCAAAAGCTATTAAAGAACTTAAAGCTGGCAAACTTGATGCTAGAGTTGAAAAAAATGGTATTTTGCAATCTTCGATCGGAAAAACTTCATTTTCAGAAGAGCAATTAAAGGAAAATTTTATTACTCTTCAGAATGCTGTTATGTCAGCTAAACCAAATTCATTTAAGGGTAAATATTTAAAGTCAATTAGTATTTCATCAACTCTAGGTCCAGGAATTAAGATAGGAACAGAATAATTATGCCAAGCATTAAAAATTTAGAAACCGTTAAAAGTTTGACAGAAAAACTAGGTAAAGCTAATGCTATCTATTTCACAGACTATATTGGATTAGATGTAGTTAGTATTACCAAGTTAAGAAAAGAATTTGTATCAAATGATATAGAATTCACTATTGCAAAGAATACGTTGATAAAACTTGCCGCCAAAGATGCTGGCATGCAAGGATTAGATGAATTCTTGAATGGTCCAACCGCTATGGCTTTAAGCTATAATGATCCTACAAATCCTGCAAAAGTAATAAAGAATTTTTTAAAAGATTTTGATAAGCCTGCTGTTAAAGGTATGATATTAGATGGACAAGTATTTCAGGGAGAAGAGTTTGAAAAAATTGCAAATCTTCCTTCTAAAGAACAATTATTGTCCAAACTTGTTGGAATGTTAAATTCTCCAATGTCTAAGCTTAGCAGCACATTAGGTAGTCCTGTATCTGGCTTATTAGGAGCACTTGAACAATTAAACTCAAAGAAAGGGTAGTTAAAATGAGCGTTAAAAGAGAAGATGTATTAAAATATCTTGAGGAAGCAAATATGATTGAAGTATCTGAGCTTGTCAAAGATATCGAAGATAAATTTGGTGTCACTGCTGCTGTACCTGTTGCAGCTGCTGCTGCTGGAGGAGCTACTGAAGGAGCTGCTGAAGGTGGAGAAAAAAGTAGTTTTGATGTTGTTCTAGCAGCTGCTGGACAATCAAAAATCTCAGTAATTAAAGTTGTTAGAGAACTTTCTGGTCTTGGATTAAAAGAAGCTAAAGAATTGGTTGATTCTGCTCCAAAGGCTGTTAAAGAAGGCGTCGCAAAAGATGAGGCTGAAACTATTAAGTCTCAACTTGAAGAGGCCGGAGCTACAGTAGAATTAAAGTAATAGTATACTATAAAAGTATTTATTAATTAACCAATTTTTTGGAGGTAATCTATCTTGAGACAAGATAAACTAAATAATAGACATAATTTTGAGAAAATAACAACTACCAATGACCTACCAAATCTTTTAGATTTGCAGGTCGGCTCATTCCATGATTTTTTGCAGGAAAGTATTAATCCTAAAGAAAGGGAAATGTTTGGATTGCACGAGGCGTTTGCTTCAATTTTTCCTTTACAGGATAATCATGAAAACTATATACTTGAATATAAAAGTTACACAATAGGTAAAGCTAGATACACCCCTAGAGAGTGCTCGGATAGGGGAATTACTTACAGTGTACCTTTAAATGTTCAGCTTCGTCTTAAAATTACGGACGAAAAAGATAAAAAGAAGTTTGCTCAAGTAATTGATCAAGATGTTTATTTTGGTAATATACCTTATATGACAGACAAAGGTACATTTATTATTAATGGAGCTGAAAGAACTGTTGTTACTCAGCTTCAAAGATCACCAGGTGCATTTTTTGATCAAAAATTTCATCCTAATGGTGCAAAACTTTATAATGCGCGCATTATTCCTATTAGAGGTTCATGGATAGATTTTACAACAGATATTAATGACATTCTTTTTACTATTATTGATAGAAAAAGAAAATTTCCTGTTACAATGCTTTTGAGGTCTCTTGGATTTAGTTCAGACGAAGATATTTATAATGCTTTTGAACTAATCATTGATATTGATCCTTCAAAAGTTGATTTAGAAAAATTGACTCATTATGTTGT
>CACGWZ010000006.1 GCA_902576865.1 uncultured Fidelibacterota bacterium | reverse complement strand
AAAACTGCTTGATGTCCTAAATCTTGAAAGTCTCTTAATTTTTGCAATACAACTCCATGCCCAATATGAAGATCAGGTCTGCTCGGATCACAACCAAGCTTTACTGTTAAAGGTTTATTATTAGATATAGATTTTTCAAGCTTTTTGCGTAAATCATTGAGTGGAATTACCTCTTCTGTTCCTCGAGAAATTAGCTCTAGCTGTTCGTCTACAGGTAAAAAAGCCATTATCTTTCCCTCATTTCTCTTTTTGCCTCTCTATCGAGATCTTTTATTTTTAGAGATTCTTTTTTCTGATACATTTTTTTTCCTCGAGCAGTAGCAAATTCAATTTTTGCAATTCCTCTCTTAAAGTATGCTTTTAAAGGTACAATAGTAAGACCTTTCTGAGCAACAACATTCTTTAACTTAATTATTTCTTTTTTATGAAGAAGTAACTCTCTATCCCTCTTCGGTTCATGACCTTTAATTCCAGTATGTGAATAGGGGCTGATATGAGCATTTACTAAGTAAAAACGATTCTTTTTTAGTGAAACAAAACTATCTTTTAAGTTTAGTTTTTTTTCCCTCAAACTTTTGACTTCGCTTCCTAAAAGAATCATACCAGATTCGTATTTATCAATTATAGTATAGCTATGAAAAGCTTTACGATTATTACTAATTATTTCAATTTTTTCTTGCATAAAAAAAAGTTTTTAACAAAACATTAAATTACTGTAAGTTAACATATTTATAGCTTTAAAAAGTTATTAACAAAGTGTGTATAATTAATGTGTGTTATATTATTATATTGTTTATATTAACGTTAAATTAAGTATAATTTTTAATTATGAGTAGTATATATAAACGTAAAAGAAATGGTAAAGAAGATGGATATGTTATGTATTCTACATATGCATTTGATCCATTAAAGAATAAAAAAAGGTATTACAATATTACTATTGGAAAGCTTGGCCCTACCCTTTCATGGGATGATTGCAAAAAACAAAAAAAAGAATTAGATAGAATGTTTAAGGCTAAAGAAGGCGGTAAAAAAGAAATGAACCTAAAAACTGCTATTGAAACTTATATTGATTTTAAATCGTCAAAAAATAAGTTATTGAAACACAGTTCGAAAAAATTAACGATTTATCATCTTAACAAATTTAATACCACATTATCTGAAAGATATGGAGCAGGTATTATGATTAAACATATAGATATTAAAATTCTAGCATGGTATTATGCGCTAAGAACTAAAGAATTAAAGAGCAGCTCAATGGAAGTTCACAGAAGAATTATTGATGCATTCTTTGAATGGACAAAGAATTGAGCGAGTGACGCGATTCGAACGCGCGACCCCAACCTTGGCAAGGTTGTGCTCTACCAGCTGAGCTACACTCGCATAATATATCATAATAAAACAATTTTAAGTTATAAAAAAGAAAAATAATAAAGTTAGTTTTTGAGGGAAAAATCTGCTTTATCAGCTATATCTTGAATGAATGCAGCAACATCTTTATCATCTGGTATCGTCGGAGAAAGAGGAACACTAAAAAAAGTACTTCTATTTTGATGTCCTGCTAGAGATATACCAAGTTCAGTTGCCTCTTTTTGATATTTTTCAATTAATGAGAGGACATTTGGTTGATTTGCATATAACTCTTCCAACCTAATTGAAGGATCTTTGGCTTGTAATCGGTTTAGACGATAGTCTATCTCCTGGAGACGATTAAATGGCGCAGAAACATCAATTATGGCTTTATTTGGTGCTTTTATTCGAATATCTAATATACTTAAATGCTTCCCTTGAATACCCCCACCATATACTAGAGCTCCAGCATCTGATTGTTTTGATCTTGGTTCCGTCCTGCTCTTTGAACCACTCAAAAAAATATAATCCGCATTATTAAATGATTTAGATAAATCAATTAAATTTTCATCAAATACATTTACTAACATAACAATAATATCAACTGATGGTTTTATTTCAGAAATGTATCTATTTCCTTCTTCAATAAAATTCTTATTTATAATGGAATTTGATCTTGCTGATTGACTCAAGCCTATAAAAGCTATTTTTAATCCATCTTTTTCAAGAATATGATAAGGTTTAAATAGTAGTTCATTAGAAGATTTATCATAGAGATTAGCGGAAATGAAATTAACCGAAGAACTTTCAGTAATATTAATTAAAAAGTCAACTCCACCTTTAAAATCATTGGAGCCTATATTTACAACATCTTGTCCTAAAAATTCTAAGGTTTTAACAAAATTTCTAGCTTTAAATCTTTTGTTTTCAATAGATAAATTGTCAGGGTTTATTTGATTACTATCGAAAAGAGCATTTCCAGCATCAATTAAAAATGAATCTCTCCCAGGCATCATATTTTTTAAGAAAAATGTTTTTCTGGCCAAACCTCCAAGAGGATTTTTAGGACATCCGCAGTCATAAAATTCAGAATAGACATTAGTTGTTGAAACAATAGAAATATTCTGAATGTTTTCTTTTGATGCATCTTGACCAAAAATAATTGCAAAGAATAATAGATATATTAATTTTTTCATTTATTTCTTTTTCTTTTTTTTAATATAGGAATAAAAAACATATAAATACCTGTCAAACTTAAGGCCAAAAGTAAAATACCTGAAGGTAAAAACCACCCAAATTTAACTATTTCACTGAAAAATGATCCATCATGAATTGATTCAATGATATCAGATCTTCGATAGTTGCTAGAATATATTTCAGAGGTTTCTAAATCTATTTGGATTTCCCAATTGTTTTTAGACTTAATTTTGGCAATTCCTTTATTAGGTCTAATATCGATTCTTTCAATGTCATCCCAGGATGAAATATTGGCTTCTTTTACATTCGATGCAGCATCAAGATAGGATTGTAAAATAACTGGCTTACTTAATGATGTTACTTCCACATTAGGTTGAATCCAATTTGACTGCTTTTTTAACTGCAGCATTATACCGCTAGAAACTATAATTATAATCGGAACGATTATAATTGGAGATATCCAATAATGAACCTGTCTTATTTTCTTTCTAAAGCTCAACGTCTTTTAAAGATTTTACTTCTAGAATTTTTTCTAGTTCATCCATTAAGAAGTTCATTTTCCTCGAAACGGCTTCAAATGGCTCGCTCGTTGTCATATCAGCACCTGCTATTTTGAGCAATTCTACAGGATAATCTTGACTTCCGGAGGATAAAAAAGCTATAAAGTCGTCTATAGCTGGTTGACCTTCGTTTCGAACATTCTCTGCTATTTTTTCAGCTGCTGCAAAAGATGTAGCGTAGGTGTATACGTAATAATTGTAGTAAAAATGTGGGATTCTAGACCAAGAATAAGCTTCTTCTTCTGTAATTTCCATAAAAGGACCCCAATATCTACTATACATCTTTCCAAACGATTCTGTAAGGAAATCTTCAGTAAGAATTTGTCCATTTTCAGCGGCTTCGTGAATCAATAGCTCAAATTCTGCAAAGCGAGTTTGCCTATAATATGTAGATCCGATACTCTGAATATAATTTTGAATCAAAAATGCTTTTTCATCATCATTTTTTGCATTAGCAAGTAAATGATCCATAAGCAAGGCTTCTGTTGCAATAGCTGCTGCCTCAGCATTAAAAGTGGTATATCTGTAGGTAGCGTATGGTTGATTTTTCTGACTTAAATAAGAATGATATGCATGTCCAAGCTCGTGAGCAAGAGTAAAAATGTCATCTAATGTTCCAGAAAAATTAAGCTTAATTCTTGGTGGTAAACCCCATGTTGAAGACATATATGCTCCACTCTGCTTTCCTTGGCTTTCAAAGACATCAATGAGGTTCTCATTATACATTTTTTTAGTAAAATCTCTTAATTCTCCTTCATTGGAACTTAGAAGCGGGTCTAAAGCCTCTAAAATCATTTCTTGTGCTTGTTCATAAGTATAAACAACTGTTGAATCAGCTAATGGTGCATAAGTATCAAATGGTTTAATTTTTTCTACACCAAGATATTTGGCCTTCATTTCAGCCCATCTATGTAAAGGTTGTAAGTTATCATTTACACTATTTACTAAGTTTTTATAAACATCAGTTGATATTCCATCTCCCTTCAATTTAGCCTCTAATGAACTATCATATCCTCTAGCATCAGCATAAAAAATGTGACCTTCAACATTACCCTTCATCAGTACAGACATTGTATTAATATTTCCTTTAAAAGGTACATACAAGGCCTCATACATATCTTCTCTTACTCTTCTATCAGTGGATTTAGTATACTTTCCATATCTTCCTTGGGACATGGTTAATTTATTTCCATTTTCATCTTCAAACGTTGGCCATACAAAATCTGTTGCTCTCATGATATCATATGCATCATTTGCAACACCAGTAATTTTACCTGCCATGGTAAGCAATCTTTCTTCTTTTTCAGATAAAATGTGGGGTTTTGAAATAAATAAGTCTTTGAATTGTTTTTCGTATGTTCTTAAATATTCATTTTGTGACATAAAGTTTTCTAAAGTATCATAATCACCTTCAATAAGCTCTGGAGTAAAATACGCTGTAGTTTGCCCAATCTTTACAGATGTATTAATTACTCTCTGAACCATTTCTTGAAATTTTTCATTTCTAACATCAGCATTTGACGAATTTGAGGCATAATGATATAACTTCCATAAAGTCTGATTAACCTTATTTCTTAATTCTATAGCCTCTAAGAGGACTTCCGGAGATGATAAAAGTTTTCCCTTAAAGTCTGCTAAACCTGGGTAAAGCTCTTTAACATAGTTTAAGTCTTCTTCCCATGCTTCTTCAGTAGCATAAATTGCTGACATATCCCATTTATATTTATCATCGATCTCTGATCGTAATGGAACTGCAGTATTTTTTGATGTTTCTGCAGAAATATCTGGGGATTCGTTTGTATTACATGCCATAATGATGAAAATGTAAAAAAATAAAAGTCTAAAATACATAGTTAATATTCCTTATTTGTTTATTGGGTAATAATTTCAGACAAGTATAATAAAAATATAGATGAAAAAAAATTACAAAATTGGAATTGCATTAGGCGGAGGAGCTGCTAGAGGGTATGCTCATATTGGGGTTTTAAATGCTATAGATGAGTTAAACATTCCAATAAGCAACGTTTCAGGAACCAGTATTGGTTCTTTTATAGGAGCTCTTTATGCATCTGGAAACCTAAAAACATTTGAAACAGAAGTTCGTTCTCGTAAAAGCTTTATGAAAGATGTACTTTTTAAGCTTGATCCTATTTTTCCAAAATTGTCCATTATGAATGGAAATGCGATAATTAAGATTTTTGAAGAAATAACGTCAGTAAGTACATTTGAAGAACTAGATATTCCTCTGACAACTGTTGCAACTGATATTGTAAATAATGTAAAAATAGAATCAAAAAGTGGAGATTTAATTAATGCTATTAGAGCGAGCATTGCTGTTCCCGGAGTCCTAACTCCAACTTATGTAAATGATAATCTCTGTGTTGATGGAGGTTTAATTGATCCGGTACCACTTCAATCAATCATTGACATGGGTTCAGAGCAAACAATCGCTGTTAATCTATATGGCCTTCAAAATTCTAAAAAACGTGATGATAAATATAATATAGTTGATATTGTTGACAGATCAGCAAAAATCATGCTTAATAATGTTACTCATCTTAGCTTTAAAAATAATGAGCCCAATATTTTAATTGAACCTCCAATAGACCAGTTTTATGGATGGGATTTTCATAAAGCCAATGAATTAATTGATATTGGCTACGATACAGCTAAAGAAATTTTAAATAATAATTCTGAACTAGTTATTTAAAACACTTTTCAGAGATTCAAGGCAATAATCAACGCTTTCATTTCTAGCATTATAACCCATTAGCCCAATTCTCCAAATTTTTCCTGCAAATTTTCCTAAACCTGCTCCTATCTCTAAATTGAAATCATTGAGTAGTTTTGTTCGAACTTCAATATCATCATAACCACTAGGAATATGAATGGAATTCATTTGAGGTAATCGATATTTTTTTTCAACAACAAAATCAAAAGAAAGTTTATTAAGTCCTTTTTTTAATCTAGAATGTGCCTCTAAGTGCCTTTTCCATAGATTTTCAAGTGTTTCATCGCATGCAAGTCTTAATGACTCATGAAGAGCAAAAATTGAGTTAATCGGAGCAGTATGATGATAACTTCTCTTGCCACTTCCACTCCAATAATCTAGAACTAAAGTCTGATCTAAAAACCAGCTTTGAATTCTGGTGTCACGACTTTGAATTTTTTTTATGGCTTTATCTGAAAATGTTAGAGGAGATAAACCTGCTACGCTGGAAAGGCACTTTTGACTTCCCGAATAGACAGCATCTAACCCCCATTCATCAGTAAGAACTGGAATACCAACTAAGGATGTAACTGTATCTGCTATAACCAAACAACCATATTTTTTTGCTATTTCTGCAATTTCCTTTGCATCACTCCTTACACCAGTGGATGTTTCGGCATGAACAAAGGCAACAACTTCTGTATCTGGATTACTTTTCAGAGCATCTTCGAGCTTATCTAAAGAAACTGGTGTACCCCATTCGTCTTCAATTACAACTGCTTTTCCCCCAATTCTTTCTACATTTTCTACCATTCTTCCACCAAAAAGGCCGTTTACACAAACAATTACTTTATCTCCTGGTTGAACAAGATTTACAAAGCTTGCTTCCATACCAGCACTTCCGGGGGCAGAAATAGCTATGGTAAATTCATTTTTTGTTTGAAATAAATATCTAAGCATAGATTTTACTTCATCCATCATTTCAACAAATTTTGGATCTAAGTGTCCTACCTCTGGTTTTATTAAAGCTTTAGATATTTCTGGATACAAATTGGTTGGTCCAGCCCCTAAAAGTCTTCTTTCCGGTGTTTGAAAAGAATTAAATTTCATTTATCCCCCAAAATTAAAATTAATCTTCTACTACTTCGCTTTTATCTTTCATGATAACAGTCATTTCAATTTTTTCTAATGGATTGTCATTCATGTCTTTTTCAGCATTTACGATTAAATCTATTACTTCTAAGCCTTCAATAACCTTACCAAATACAGTATA
This sequence comes from uncultured Fidelibacterota bacterium, assembly GCA_902576865.1. Taxonomy (GTDB): domain Bacteria; phylum Fidelibacterota; class Marinisomatia; order Marinisomatales; family Marinisomataceae; genus Marinisoma. Next base: position 26,591 of record CACGWZ010000006.1, on the reverse strand, counting down.
ATTTTTATCCAAGAAAGGTGCATTATCATGACAAACAAAAAATTGACTTGATGCACTATTTGGATCATTAGTTCGAGCCATAGATAAAATACCTTTGGTATGAGGAATATCATTGAATTCAGCAGGAATTAACCAAGTATTTTGGTCATTTTCATCTCCAATCCCAAAAAACTTTCCAGCTCTACCCCCAGTTCCGTGCAATGATCTATTATCTAATTTTGAATTTGGATCTCCACCTTGAATGACAAAACCAGGTATGACTCTATGAAACGTTGTTCCATTAAAGTATTCCTGTTCTGCTAAAGTAACAAAACTTTCGACATGCATTGGTGCAACATCAGGATAAAATTCAACAACCATATTTCCATGCTTGGTGGAAATTACAGCTACTCTCTCTTCTGGTGTCATATTCATATAGAAAACTCCTATTAATATTAATATTATGGCTAGTACTAAAAATTTAGATTTCATAATAGATAGTATAATTTAAGACAATAATTCTTTTTGTTGGGCAAAAATTATGCCCAACAAAAAGTTTTTTTTAGATTTATTCAGATTCTTTTATTACTGGTCTAGACCATTGCTCAACTCCAGCTATCTTCAAGTTTTCATTGAAGTAAAAGAGTTCCATCAATTCTAGTTCAAGAACAGTTCCATCTTTGAAACTATCTTTAACATAAGAACTAACAGTTACAGCTGCTCCGCCTGGTCTATTTTTAATTTTATTTGGTAAAATTGCAAATAACTTTCTTTCATGAGAAATACGTGATTCTAAACGATTTTTAATCTCAGTATTTGTTAAAAAAGTTACGGAACCGTCTAAAGACCTGAACCACACTGAATCGGAGATAGCAGATGAAATTCCTTCATAATCAAGTTCTTCAAAATCTTTGAAAAAATTTTCCAAAATTTCAACTTCACCATCATTAGAATAAACAAACGGGTTTCCTCCATATAGCTCAGTATTATTTCCTCCTCTACCGTAGAATTTTCCACCTTCAGAATATTCATTTGAAGAAGAATTAACACATGAAAATAATAACATGATTGTACAAGCTATAGAAAGATAGATTATATTTTTATTAAACATTATATACTCCTTTATACAAAAAATTAATTTATGAATGTTAGGAAAAGATTTGATTTTGATATAGTTGCCATACATTAAATGTACGGCAACTATATTATCTTCAACTCTTATTCTTCAGGATCGTTATTGGATGATACTGGCTTGGCATACTGAGTTACAGAGCTAATTTTACCATCTAAATCAAAGAAATATGTTTCAGAAACATCTGCTTCCCAAACATTTCCTTCTTTCGATTCCACCCTAGCAGTTGACCACACAATTAATCCAGATTGTGGATCGGTATCTTTAATTTTAATTGGAATCATTGCCCATGCATCCCAATTTTGTGACTTTCTGCCTTCAAAAAGCTCTCTCATATCATCATGAGTTACTTCTGAATCATTGAAAGTAAATGGATTAGTAAAATATTCTAATGCTCCATCTATATCCATATTATTTGCTAATTCAAGAAAAGCTTCTAGTTTTTCAACTTCCCCTCTGTTAGAAAATACAAAAGGTCTTCCAGACCAATCGTTATCAGGATTTCTTCCAACAAATTTTCCACCCTCGGGTAAGCCGTGGGAAGTAAATTCTGGATCAGGATTTGGTCTATACCATTGATTCCAACCACCTAACTTTCCTTCTTCGTCAACATAATATATTTCAAAAAGATTATATCTTTCTTTTTGTCCATTTTGAAATAATCTGTCCTCAACAGACCAAGTTAAAACTCTAGTTATATCATCACCTTTAAGTTTTACTGGAAGCATTGCAAAAATATCCATATTAAGAGTTTCAACCTCATTGTCAAAATAATCAGTCATACCTTCCGACATATTTTCAACAAATTCATCTCTGTAAAGAGATTTCATGGCATCCCAATCTCTTGCATTATATGCATCTGTTGATTTTTGAACTACGTCCATAGCACTATCGCCTGCTAGTACATATGCATTTCCATTTAGTTCATTCTCCTCTCCAGGAAAAAATTTTCCTGCAGAATCTACACCTTCATAATTCACAGTTGATTCACAAGCTGTAAAAAACAAAATTGATATTGTGGTAAAAGTAAATAAGATTTTATTCATTTTTATCCTCCCCTTTTTTTGTTAATAATAACAAAAATAGAGATTTTTTAGTTGAATTGTAAAATGAAATTTTTTTATTTAACGAATTATGTGGAGCCGGACGGGATCGAACCGACGACCTCGTGAATGCCATCCACGCGCTCTCCCAACTGAGCTACGGCCCCAAATATTTAGTGAAATATTAATAAAAAAGGGCTATAGAATAGCCCTTTAATATTTTTTTAAAAGATTGGAAGTTAACCGCGAGTGCCCCCTTCTTCATCTGTTCCATCATCGCCGTTACCCCTACCACAATTATCTTTCATTGCTTGTTTGATTTCTTCATGGGAATTAGCTGTAACAGTAGAGCCATCTTCGAAAACAAGGTCTACAGGGAAAACAACCTCAGGTCTTTTTCTTTCACCTTCATACGTTTCAAAAAATGCTTTCATTTTAGCTTCTAAGTCTTCTTCATCTTCAGCTGTTAAAGTAGAACCATCAGGCATAATAAAACTTACAGGGAATCCGAATGTGAAACATTTTTTATCACCTTCTTCGCCGCGACAAGATTGAAATGCTTCCTTATGCTCTTCATCAGAATTTATGGTTACTACTTCGGCTTCTTCATCTCTACCAAATTGAACTTGAATAGGATAAGCAAATGCAGGTCTGTGTTTTTCACCAGTCTCTTGATAATGAGCTTTCATAGTATCGCCAAATTCTCGATAATCATTTACAGTGTATGAAACATCTCCTAAGCTGAATGTGAGAGGAAAAACATATTTAAAGCATCTTTTATTATGCCTTTTTCTATCATCCATACCTTGTCTATTTCCAAGCTTTCTTCCATCTTTAGTGAAAAATACTTCGGTTATATCGCCAGCATCCAAAGCCATATCTCCCATTGATAATTGATATCCATATTCAGGAGAAATTTCTGCTGTAAGCATCATATAATCAAAGTACTCAGAATCCACGACCAACTTCGAAGGTTGAGGAATATCAATAGTATCTATTTCAAATTTATTTGGATCATTGGCAATTGCTTCAATAAGCTGTAAATCAGTCATTTCTTCCATATATGACATGTTATCATCACATGAAGTAATCATAAAAATTAGTGTAAACATTAATAATAGTTTTTTCATAAAATTCCTTGTTTTAGTGTTTCTAAATTTATCTCAATTTTTTCTTACTGTCAAAATTTCTTTTTGAAATATCTGAACCACGCTCAGCCATTCTCTTTGCAACTTCAGATTTCATTTTTTCTTCTTGATAAACTAATCTAGTTCTTTGTTCATTACTTAATACGCTTGCAGTATTTTTTAAAAACTCAGACTCGAGTTTAGCTAACTCTTCTTTCATTTCAAGCTGAAGCTTTATTGCAGTATTTACGTCAAACTTTGATACATCCTTTGCTTTGGAACGTAGCTTACCAACCTTCTCGCGATACTGCTTTTGAGCTTCACGTACCAGGTCTTTATACTCTTTTTGCATTGGAAAAAACTTTTGCGCTTGCTCAGGAGACAAGTCTAAATAATTGGTTTGAAGCCCAATCATGGTAGATTCTTTTTGATTTTGTAATTGCTCCATACGTTTTTTACGCATTTCCATTTTTTCCATATCTTCTGGATTTTTTCGTTGCATCTGACTTTGTGCAAAAACACTTGTTAAAAATATTGATAAAATAAGTAGTTGTTTCATGATATCTCCTGTTTATTAATCATCTTGTTAAATATTAAACATTATTAATTGAAAAAAGTTTCAATTAACCCTTTCTAGCATTTATAAATGACTTAACTGACATTATAAATCCAACAAGGCACAAAATAAATGTAGTAAATTGTTCAACGGTTGCTAAAGGTCTTTCTAATTCATTCCCGCCAAGCAAAAAGCCCGCTAAATCAGAAACAGAACCAAAAGTAGCTCCAATACCAAGAATTAAGATCAAAACATTTACATGAGCAAAATGTTTATGAAATTTTGGAAAAGTTCTCCCAAAGAATAAAACGATCTGAATTAATAAACCTAATATTGAGGGTATGAGAGCAGTAAAAGTCATAGCAAAAGCATAAAATGCTACTCCTAAAATAATTAAGCTTATGCTGATTTTATTAAAAATATTATCCATAATGTTTTCCTTATTTATCTATAATTTCGCTAATTTTTTTGAAACTTCCATTTAATTCTGAAATCATTTTTTCAGTATATGGATTAAAATTTTGAATATCTTCAAACAATTCCCAGGTATCATTGCAAGTTTGATTTACAAGCTTATGCAATGCCTTATATCCTTCTGTATCAATTCTTGTTTGATTTGTTCCAAAATCATCAATAACTCTTCCAACAAAATGAGTTAATCCTTGCGATCTAGCAGCCATCATATCATGCTCTTCCGCAGAGATCTCTTCAATTGTAATATTTTGACTTTCAAAATAGTTTTTCCAGAAATCGTACCTTTCAAATGCATTACGAACCGATTCCATTGTCATAATAGAACCACTATCTTTCAAGGAATCGGGACCAAATAATGGATGTGTTGCAATTATATCTGTTTGTTCAGGTAAATTATCTATCATCACTTTTTTGGGGAATACTTTTACTGAACAAACATCTATAACAGTCTTTCCAGCCTCAATCTTATTTGAAATATTCACAATTAACTCTTCAAAATCTCTTATGGGAACGGCAATAAAAATAGTTTCATTCTTAAGGGCATCTTCAAGTGAAACTTCATTGATTTCTGAATTATTAATTGGATTCTTATCAAAAATGTCTACCTCAAAACCTTTTGATAGTAGAGAATGAAGCATTGCTCCAAATCTACCAAAACCTATTATGCTTACTTTATTCATGCATCCAACCTTTTCACAGCCAAGAATAAGGTTAAATTTCTCTTTAAATCATGTATATCATGTTCAAGAATGTTAAGTCCGTATTTCTTTGCAGAAAATTTACTTGCAATAACTGCTACTTTTTTGGGCAATTTACCTTCCGCTAAATCTTGAGCAGCTTTAGCAGTATCATCCTCTTCAACAAGCTTTTTTGACCAGAATTTTTCAGCTAAGTAGTCTTTACATTGTTTTAATGCTTGTTCATGAGAATGAATTTCTTCAATATCTCCAACTGAAACTCCATCTATTGCTAATAAATTTTGACTAATTTCTACATAAAACATATCAATGATTTGACACTGATTTTTTGCTAAAGCTTCTACACTCTCAATTACCACTCCTCCTTGTGCATTTTCCATAGCAACTATTCCTGTATCAATTGAATTATTTGATAAGCTATCAAGAACGTTCATTGAACTAACAAGATATTTCAATTCAAAATCTTTAATTCCAAATTTTTTGCAATATGATTTTGCAGCTTCTTCGCTAAAACTACCTTCAATTCCTTGAATACCTACTTTCATTTTTTTATCTCCAAAATATGCTTTATGCCATTTATATAACTTTGTTTTCCTTCGCCAAAAAACTGTCCAATGCAAACATTTTTTATGACCGAAGATTTTCTAAAATTTTCTCGTTTATGGATATTTGATAAATGTACTTCAACTGTTGGAATTTGAGTGCCAACTATGGTGTCTCTTAAAGCATAAGAATAATGAGTCAGTGCACCAGCATTTAAAATACAATAGTCAACTTTTCCTCTATTTAAGTGAAAGAAGTCAATTATTTCACCTTCAGAATTTGACTGAAAGAATTCAAATTCTAAATTCTTGCATAATTCATGGTTCTGAATCCAATCATTTATTTGATTCAATGTCTCGCTACCATAGATTTCAGGCTCTCTTTCGCCAAGCAAATTCAGGTTTGGACCATTCACGATAATTAGTTTCATAAAACGCTCAAACTTTCTTTAATTTGATCAAATGAGATATCTTCGCTAATTCTTGATTTACCAATCTCATCTAATAAAATAAACCTAATTTTTTTCTCTCTAAATTTTTTGTCATTCCTAACAAAATTAATAAAAATCTCTTTGTCATGTATATCAAGTTTTGGTATATCAAATTTTGACAACAATTGGGAAGATAGATCATATTCGTCATTAGATAAATTTCCAAATTTATTGGAAAGATATAGTGCGCACTTCATTCCATAAAAAATTGCTTCTCCATGTAATAAATTTTTGTAATCAGTGAATGATTCAATTGCATGCCCAACAGTATGACCAAAATTCAAGATCATTCTTAGTTCATTCTCATTTTCATCTTCACTTACAATATCGCTTTTTATTTCACAGCATTGGATAATTATTTTTTGTAAAACGTCTATATCTTTATTTTCAATTTCATTCGAATTAGCAACGAAATAATCAAAAAATTCTCTATCATAAATGAAACCGTATTTCACAACCTCTGCCAGAGCAGCTTGTAGCTCTCTATCTGGTAAAGTTGATAAAAAATTGGTATCAATTTCTACAGCTATAGGCTGATATATTCTTCCAACCAAATTTTTACCATCCTTTAAATTTATTCCTGTCTTTCCTCCAACAGCAGAGTCAACCATTGCTAGTAATGTGGTTGGATATTGAATATATTTAATTCCCCTCATAAATATTGATGATGCAAAACCTGCAACATCTCCAACTACCCCTCCTCCAACTGCAAATACTAATGATGATCTATCAAAATGTTTTTTTGCCATCTCATTTACAATTAAAGAAACAGATTCAAATGATTTTGCTTTTTCACCTTGATCAATCAAAAAGATATTTACATTAGGTAAATTAGAAAGCTCGTTTATTTCATGTTTATAGAGATTTAGAATCTCTTCTTGAGTAATTAGCATGCATTGTGATTTTGTCGAAGATGCAAACTTAATAACTGAATTTTTAAAACCTTCAATCAAACTGATATTATAGCTATTATTTCCTAAATCAACTTTAATCTTATTAGACATTAATTATCTCCATAATTTGGTTGCAGTTATCCTCAATAGTTTGATTATCGGTAACAACCTCACTTTTACATAATGCTTCATACTTTTCTAATCTTTGAAGCATAATTTCCTCAAAAATCTCATCTTTATTTTGAACATTTAACAATGGCCTAGAATTATCATCTTTAAGCCTATCTAATAAAATATCTTTAGATGTTTTTAAATAAATGCAATGTTTTGAACTTAACAATTCAAAACTATCTTTGTAAGATACTGCTCCTCCACCAACTGCTATAACAATATTTTCTTTTAATATATGTTTTTGTAATTCAGTAAATTCTAACTTTCTAAAATTTTCTTCTCCCCTTAAAAATAACTCATTTATGGACATATCAAATGACCTGGTTAGTTCATTATCGATATCAATAAAATTCCATCCTAAACTCAAAGAAAGAGCTTTTGCAGTGGATGATTTTCCAGAACCCATCATTCCGATTAAATATAGTTGATTAGTATTTTCCACTGCTTTCAATGTGTTTTTTTAGTTGGTTTATACTATCTCCACCGAACTTTTCAAGCAATGCATCTGCAAGGACAATGGCCAGCATACTTTCCCCAATGATTGATGCCGCAGGAACCGCACAAGAATCTGTTCTTTCTTTGTGCGCAAGCTTGGGCTCCATAGTATTCAAATCTATCGATCTTAAAGGCTTTATGAGCGTTGAAATAGGCTTCATGCTCACCTTCACATGTATTGGTTGAGCATTGGTCATTCCTCCTTCAATTCCTCCAGCATTATTCCTTGAACGTGTGATTTTATCATTTTCAAATAATATTTCATCATGGAGCTCACTTCCAAATGCCGCAGATGAAGCAAAACCAGCTCCAACCTCTACACCTTTAAAAGCATTCACAGACATCATTGCTTGTGAAATTCTTGCTTGAAGCTTTCCATCCGCGTTAATATAACTTCCTAAGCCATAAGGCATTCCCTTGGCAATAACCTCAAAAGAACCTCCAACTGAATCTCCATTGCTTTTCGCTTCATCTATAACCTTAATCATTCTTTCTTCAGCATCTTTATTTAAACATCGTACTGAGGATTTATCAGCTAAATCATTTAATTGAGACATAGTTAAAGAGTGGTCAGCTTCTTTAGTATCAACAACATCATGAATTTGATATACCCTACTACCAATGGTTATTCCTACCTCATCTAATAGTTTTCTGCAAATAGCACCAATTGCAACTCTCATTGCAGTTTCTCTTGCAGAAGATCGTTCTAAAACATTTCTAATATCATCAAAATCATATTTCATCATACCAGCTAAATCAGCATGTCCAGGACGAGGCATAGTAACCTTCTTATGTTCTTTTTTAGGTTTTCCCACAGCCATTCTGTCTTCCCAGTTCACCCAATCTAAATTTTTGATAATTAGCGAAATTGGAGAGCCAAGGGTGTGTTCATGACGCACCCCTGAAAAAATTTCTGCAAAATCTTTTTCAATTTGCATTCTTTTTCCTCTACCATGACCTTGCATTCTTCTTAAAAGGTCAATTGCAATATATTTTTCAGTTAGCTGAAGACCAGCAGGTATTCCTTCAATAATACCAATCAAACCTTTTCCATGTGATTCACCAGCAGTCATGTATGATATTTTTTTTAACATTTTATTTTCTCCAATTGTTTTTTCACGGATTCGATTTGTGAACCCAAATTATAGTTAGTTTCTCTCCAAATTTCAATAGACTTTAATGCTTGAAAAATGAACATATCAAGGCCATTGATTTTTTGGGAGCTTTCGTCAAATTTTTTCAAGAATAAAGTTTCTTTTGATGTATAAATAAGGTCTATTAATGAGGTATTTTTACCAACAGGTATATCAAAAAAATTATCTTTGTCATCTTTATACATTCCTATTGGAGTAGTGTTTATTGCAACATCAAAATTTGAAAAATCAGAATTAAATAATTCTATATTTTTAAAACCAAGATTATGTGCAAAATGTCGGAGATCATGAGCATTATCGATTGATTTATTTTTGATAACAATCTTGTCAGCTCCGTGATCAATTAAAGACTTAACAACAGTTTTGGCAGATGATCCAGCGCCAAGGACAATACAACTACTTCCTTTTATAGATACATTATTTTTATTTAATAACATATCAAAACCATATTTATCAGTATTAAATCCATAAGTCATATTATTTGATTTGGAAATACAATTGATATTTCCAAGTATTTTCGCCTCTTCGTCTATAAAATCTAAAAATTTTACAACCTCACTTTTAAAAGGTATTGTAACGTTAATTCCATTAAATAAATCAAAATCATTGTTGAAGAAATCATCTAATTCATCATTTTCAATATGAATTTTTTCAAAAGAACAGTTTAAAATATTAAGTTTTTCATAAAGAATTTCATGAAGCTGAGGGCTTAAACTTTTTTCAATTGGATTTCCTATAACTGCAAATTTCATTTCGTAATCTCACTTAGGTAATTGAAGAAATTTGGTAATGAAATATCCACACATGACCTGTTATCAAGCTCATATTTTTTAAAAGAAGTAAGGCTTAAAATTGTGAATGCCATAGCAATTCTATGGTCATCAAAAGTAGTTATTTTAGGCATTTTTTTTACCTTACCTCCCTCAACAAATAGGTCATTATTTTTTTCATATGCCTTGATTCCAAATGCTTCTAGATTATGTATAATTGCGCTTAATCTATCACATTCTTTATATTTTAATTCTTCTACATTTTTAAAAACTGTTGTGCCCTTTGCAAAAGCCGCTACAACCGCTAATATTGGCACTTCATCTATAATTGATGGTATAGTATCTGACTCAATTTCTATTGCTTTAAGGTTAGATGAGTTGAATGTTAAGTCTCCTACTTTTTCACCATTGTGAACAAATTCATTTGATTTTGATATTGAACAATTCATTTTATTTAAAACTTCAGTAAATCCAATTCTAGACTCGTTCAGCAACACATTGGTCAACTTTAAATTTGAATCATTATTAATAACTGCTAAAGCAGCAAAGAAAGCTGCTGAAGATGGATCGGAGGGTACAGATATATCAATCGACTTTAATTTAGATTTAAGTGGATGAACTACAATTTTACTTCCTTTTCCTTCAATTAATGCCCCCATGTTTTTTAACATAATTTCTGAATGATTTCTGGTTGAAATAATTTCATTAATAGTCGATACATTATTTCCACCTAAAGCTGAAAAAAGTATACTTGATTTGACTTGTGCACTTGCAACTTTCATATCATAGTCTATCGCGGTAATTCCATTAGACGCATCTATTGATAAAGGCAATAATCCATTATTTGAGGAAATTTTACAGCCCATTGCTACTAAAGGCGTAACTATTCGCTGCATTGGTCTTTTTGACAATGATTCATCACCAGTTAATGTAAATATTAATTTTTGCGATGATAATAGTCCTGCAACCAGTCTAGTAGTAGTTCCTGAATTACCACAATCAAGATCTTTGGATGGAGAATGAAGTTCTTTACCATTTATTATTATCTCATCCTCTTTTTGCTTAATTGAAGCTCCACAATCTCTCAAAACATTAATTGTTGACTGAAGATCTGCTCCATCATTTAAATTTCGAACACAACTAATTCCATCAGCTATAGCTGAAAGCATAATTGCTCGATGAGAAATAGATTTATCTCCTGGAAGTTGCAGTGCGCCTTGAACTAGCATTTAACCTTGTAGCTCCTCAGCAATATTGAAAGAGAGTTCTAGCGCTTGATTAGCATTCAATCTTGGATCGCAATGTGTATGGTATCTTGAATTTAAATCATCATCACTTACTTTATAAATTCCTCCAGTACACTCAGTTACATTTTGACCTGTCATTTCCAAGTGAATTCCTCCTAAATGACATCCTTTATCTTTAAGAATTTTAATAGCCTTTGATGTTTCATTAAGCAATGAGTTAAAGTCACGAGTTTTTAGACCGGATGAAGACTTTACAGTATTTCCATGCATAGGATCTGAAATCCATAATACATTTTTCTTATTTTTTATTATTGTCTCAACCAGCCCTGGTAAATGTTTATCTATACTATCTTCACCATATCTAAAAATTAATGAAATCTTTCCAGGCTCATTTGCTGGATTGATTGTTTCAATAATTTTAACCAAGTCATCTGGATCAAGACTAGGGCCACATTTAATTCCAATTGGATTGCTTATTCCCCTACAAAATTCTACATGTGCACTATCAATAAAGCGCGTTCTATCTCCAATCCATATAAAGTGTGCTGATGTACAATATACTTCATTTGTTAGTGAATCTACTCGAGTTAATGCAGCTTCATATGGTAAGTGAAGTCCTTCATGGCTCGTAAAAAACTCAACGGTATTTAAGTCAATTACAGTAGATGTATTTACCCCTACAGCATCCATAAAATCTAGATATTCATTAATTTTTGCTGCAATTTTTTCATACTTCCTTCCTTCTTTACTTGCCTTGACAAATCCCATATTCCATGAATTCACTTTTCGTAAGTTTGCAAAACCTCCTTGAGCAAATGATCTAAGTAGGTTTAAAGTAGAAGCAGATTGAGAGTATGCTCTCAATAAACGTGCAGGATTTGGTTCTCTTTTTTCCTCAGAAAATTCAATACCGTTAATAGAATCACCGTAATAACTATTTAAAGTTTTTCCATTCTTTGTTTCTAAATCAGAAGATCTGGGCTTTGCAAATTGTCCAGCGATTCTTCCAAGCTTAATAACAGGAACTTTAAGCTTTGCTGTGATAACAGCGCTCATTTGTAAAATGACTCTGAAAGTGTCTCTAATATTATTTGCATTAAATTCTTTAAAACTTTCTGCACAATCTCCACCCTGAACTAAAAAGGCATCCCCTTTACTAGCCTTGGCAAGATCTTGCTTTAAATTTCTGCATTCACCAGCAAAAACTAGGGGTGGAAATCCTTCTAGTTTTTTTAATGCTTTTTCAAGCTGATCTTTATCATTGTATTCAGGGATATGTTTAATCTTGAAGTTTTTCCAAGAATCTTTGGACCACTTTGTCATTATAGCTCCTCTACTTTTTTTGATTCAGTTATCACTGATTGATAAATTGATTTTAAAAAATTCGCTTCTGCAAAAGAAAACCTTGCATCAATCTTAGCATAAATTGCATTTTCTCGTTCTTGATCTAAAACTGGTAACCCTTCTTGCTTTTTTATATGACCAATAGCTGTTACCGCATCCAACCTTTCTAACAGTAAATCAAAGATTTGTTCATCAGCATTATCTATTATATCTCTGTTTTTTAGTATTTTTTCATTCATAATTTCCTCCATATAACAAAAAACCCTAGCGGGTTTTGCTAGGGTTCGTGTAGAATTGATATAAATTTATCGTTAGGCGTCTACATTCCCCCTGCTTCTAAAATAAAAATAGTAGTTATAAAATTTGCTCATTAAAGTAGTTTAAACATCGATTAATAAGGATTCAAGGAAAATATTATTTAGATTTGAACATCAATTTAGAAGATTTTGTCTTTTCAATAGCGTCATAAGAGAATTTAAAAGGTTTAAATTCTCCAGCATTATACATTTCAGTTTGATCATTATAATGTTTTGACTTGAAGAGTCCTGATTGTCCAGTCGGCAAAATACTAAGTCCATTATCAAAATTTGAGAAATCAATGATTCTACGCATGGATGAACCTGCTCTAACTTCGAATGGTTTACTTACTGAATAACTAGCAGCCCTTGGAGTCATTTCAGAGCCAGCCATAGGAAATGGACCTACACTAAAATTTATTAATCTTTTTACCAATGGATCTCCATCAAGACGATGTCTAAATGTAACCTGATGTACATTTCCCCAAGTGAGGTTTGAAGGATTTCCATATTTTTCATCGAGAAAATTAAACGCGTCTTCAAAAGACTTATTTACAATGTCATTAAGAGTCTCTTTTTTGGTTGTTTTAACATTATCAACCCAAAGATTAGTTTTTCCATCAAAAATACTTCTGATTGCTTGAGTTCTAATATATTTAAGACTATAAAATGTATCAAAAGATCCATCTCCAAAACTTTGTAATTCATCTTGGAATATATTTTGAACAAGATGAATATAAATTGCATGAAATGCAACAGCCCCTTTTGAATCTAATGATTCAATTCCATCCCAATCAAGAAGCATTCGATATATTTCGTCTGAATTATCTGAAAAACCTAATGTGTACTTTTCAACAAAAAGTGGAGCATATTGTTGGCTAAATGGAGCAGTTATTTCATTAAGAATAGATTTCATATCTTCATTTGATAATTTTATGTCCGTATTCAATCTTCTATCAATTTGAGTAGCTCTACTTGGATCAGCCCAATATCTGGATATGTAGTAAGGATACTCATCTCCAACTACTTTATTGTTACCATTTGAAACATATCCCTTGTCCGGGTTATATGAGAATGGCATTTCTTCGAACGGAATATAACCTTGCCAATCGTGTTTTGTTGTTGTTCCATCAAAAGGAACAAGTTTATCGGCATCAAGCCTGATAGGAATTTTTGTACTTGGTCTCCATCCAATATTTCCATCTTTGTCAGCGTAGGTCCAATTCTGACCTGGAGCTCCAAATAACTTAGATGCTTCATTGAAATCTTCCCAATTTTTTGCTTTTGCAAGCATAAATAATCCCGTTGTTTCATCAAAAGCATCGAATTCTGTCCATCGAAAAGAAATTGCCTTATTTAAAGCCTTAGCATCTCTATGAATTTCTGAGATGATTGGACCTCTGTGCGTTGATCTAATAACAATTTTGCGCTTAGAACCTGATTTAAGGACTAATTCTTCCTCAACAATAACTAAATCTCTCCATTCGCCGTCTACGTAGTATTTTGTTTGATCTTCGTTAAGTGTTTCGATATAAAAATCCATATCATCAGTCATCACATTTGTAAAACCCCATCCAATATTTTCATTATGTCCAATCACAGGAAGTGGGATACCATATAATCCATATCCTCCAAAATTATAATTATCACTTTTTAAACGAATCTCATACCACCAAGGAGGTAAATTATATGCTAAATGTGGATCATTGGCTAACAAAGGCTTACCAGATGTAGTTTTAGTTCCAGAAACTGCCCATGCATTAGAACCATATCCATCTCTATCAGTTTTCAGTAAATTTCTCAAATCTTCCGTATCGCTAGCGTACTGCTTAAATGATTTTAACAGAACGTCATTTGATGCAATGGTAACAAAATTTGGATCATATGATGGTAAAATTTCTGATAAATATTCTGGGCCAAGTTGTTCATTAATTGCTCCAAAAAATAATTCAGAATCCCATCCACCTTGTAGTTCCCACGCCATCATAGTGCTTAAAGCAACAATATCAAGAGGTTCAAAAGTAGGTAGTTCATCTATTTGAAGTAACTTAAACTCTAACGGATATTTTGATGGAGTTAGGCTTTGAACATAAGCGTTTATCCCGTAGCAGGTATCTTCTAAATGCTTTAGTATATCTGCAGGAACTTTTTTTAAGGTTTTTTGGGCGATTTTTTCAAATCCTAATGTTCTCAAAAAACGATCTTCAGAAAATAAGGTGTCATTTACAACATAACTGAGCTGGCCTTTATATGCATACTTCAAAAAAGCCATTTGAAACAATCTATCTCTTGCTCCTAGATATCCTGCAACTTTAAACATATCAGAATCGCTTTCAGCAAAAACACTTGGAACACCATAATCATCAAATAATACTTCAACATCATTTTGTAAAGATAGTTCTTGATTTATTCCATCATATTTAACGTTGGCTGGTTTTAAAAAAGAATTGACGGAAAAATTAATTAAAATTAGTAAAGTAATCGCAAAAAAAAGAGTTTTATATACTTTCCCCATAATTAAAGGTAAGAAAAAAATTAAATATATCTAATTGAAAACTTTATTATAGTTTTATCCAATAGCTTTTTTACCTTTTTCATTAGTTCTTATGCGAATGCATTCTTCAATTGGTAAAATAAAAATTTTGCCTCTACCTTTATCTTGATATTTATTTGCAACTTTACAAATAGCTTCTACTGCAGCATCTACGAAATCATTGTTCACAGCTATTTCAAGTCTTACTTTTTTTAGGAGAGTTATTTCATGAGAAATTCCTCGATAAACCTCTTGAATTGGTATTTCTTTTCCTTGACCTAATGCATTTGATACAGTGAACTTGTAAATCTTTCTCTTAAGAAGCTCTTCTTTAATTTCAGGAAGCTCTTCTGGTTGAACAATTGCAATTATTAACTTCATTTTTCTCTCCTTTATTCAACTGTAAAAATTTGAAATCCTGAATAGGATTCCATTTCATGTTCAGCAATATCTAAACCAATGATTTCTTCTTCTTCGGATACTCTTACGCCCATAAAAACTTTTATAGAGTAAAAAATTAAAAAAGCCGATAAAGTACTGAAAATTCCATATGATAATACACCTATAAACTGGGTTGCAAAAGAGTGACTGGTTGAAAATATTCCGACAGCTAATGTACCCCATATTCCACATACAAGATGAACTGATATTGCTCCTACAGGATCATCAATCTTAATTTTATCAAAAAATATAATAGAAAAAACGACTAGCATACCTGAGATTAAACCTACATATATCGCATTCATTGGAGATATAACATCTGCGCCAGCAGTTATACCTACAAGTCCAGCTAATGAACCATTTAGAATCATTGATAAATCGTTGGTTTTTAAGTAAAAGACAGAGGCCAACAATGAACCAACAATTCCAGCGGCAGCTGACAAGGATGTTGTCACAAAAACATAAGATACTGAACCGGGATCAGCTGAAAGTACTGAACCTCCGTTAAATCCATACCAACCAAACCATAAAAGAAATACTCCTATAGCAGCAAGAGGCATATTATGTCCCATTATTGGTTTTACTCCTCCTTTTGTATATTTGCCAATTCTTGGACCGAGTAAGTATGCACAAACTAAAGCAGCCCATCCACCAACACTATGCACCACTGTGGAACCAGCAAAATCATAAAAACCCATTTGATGTAAGAATCCTCCGCCCCATTTCCATGAACCTGCAATTGGATAAATGAGAGCAACATACAATAATGAAAATAATAAAAATGAATTTAATTTTATTCTTTCAGCTACTGCACCTGAAACAATTGTTGCAGCAGTTGCAGCAAACATTGCTTGAAAAATGAAGTCTGTATAGTATGTGTATTTACCACTAGCATATTCTATGAGCCCAGCATCGCCAGCTGGTACATTTAGACCCCAGCCACCAAAACCAAAGAATTGACCAATAGAAAAATCACCAGGATACATTAAATTAAAACCACAAAGAGCATATGTTAATAGACCAATAGAAATTATGCTTACATTTTTAAACAGAATATTAACAGTATTTTTAGTTCTTGTTAATCCTGTTTCAAGTGCTGAAAAACCTAAATGCATTATGAATACTAATATAGTAGCAACAAGCATCCATAAATTATTTACTGTGAAAAGTTCTAATGAATTCACTTAAAACCCCCGCTTTTATTATTTTAATAAAATTTAAAAAAAATAAAGTCAAAAAGACAAAGGAAATTAATTATTAAGTATATCATAATAAATAACTTAATATTTTTAAGTAAAAACGATATTACGATTAAATTAAGTTATTTTTTTAAATGATTGGTAAAAAAATCAGCAGCAAACTTGAAAGATTTTTCTCTAGCTACATCATTTCCACCCATGATTGGTCCTCTTCCCGCACAAGTTAATAATGCCAACTTTTGCATTGATGGATTATTGATAGGAATTTTCCAGAATTCACTAAAAAATATAGTACCTTCGTTATTCATTGGGAAGAAGCAATCACCAAGCGTGTAGCCATGTTCTAATTTAGTTAACTCCATCTCTCTGTCAAAAGAATGATGAGCATTTTCATAAATAGTGATATCAATATTATGAGGTAATCCACTTTGATCTATCTTATCAATGAAATTTGTACATGCGGTAGCAGGTACCCAATTATCTAATTCACCAAAAAGAATATGAATTGGTACCTGACTAAAGATCATTGCCTCTCCTGGAAAAGGGTAAATTAGACATCCGGGATAAATTGGTAGATGTGCAGCAAACTTATATTTTCCGTTATTAATTGAATTAATTAATGGAGTCCATGCAGAATATAGAGATACAGCTCCTCCTAAGCTCCATCCTGTTATTCCAGCTTTATTAATATCAATATTTGGATGTTCAGACAATGTTTCAAGAGCGAGGTAACTATCAAGAATCATCATTGCAGTAGTTACTTCAACTTGACTTCCAACCGTTGTATCAATATCTCTACTATCAAAACTATGTAATTGGAATGTTGCAAAATCTAATTCATTATACATTTCTAAATATTTTAAATGATGGGGACCCCAATTTAGACTTCCTGCTACTCCAATAATAATTGGATATTTACTTTCTTTGTCAAAATTATCAGGAAAAGTTAAAATTCCAAAAATTGTCTGTTTTTCTTGATTATCAAGATCAGTAATTATTTCTTCAAAAGAAAATGGATTTGCACTTTCAAATACAATAGTTTCATTTAATGATTCCTGTGGCATTAAAAGTGAACATGTAAATATCATTAGTAATTTTTTCATTTTTTTTCCAGTAATTGAAGATATGATTTAAATAATAATCCACCTCCACCGCTATATCCAACAAGCTCACCATTACTACCAACAATTCGATGGCAAGGAATGATGATGGGAATTTTATTTGAGCCACTTACCCTTCCAACTGCTCTTGCAGATTTTGGTTCTTTTATTTTTTCAGCAATTTGTTTGTAGCTTTTTGTTTTTCCGTATGGAATTTTAGACATTTCTTTAAAAACTTTTAATGAAAAATCTGAACCTTCAATATGCACAGGGACATCAAATTTTTTTAACTTTCCATTGAAGTAAGCATTTAGTTGGCTCTGAACCTCTTTGGCAAATTTTGAAGGGCTTTTATTGGCAATTTTTAATGAGAGCTGTCTTTCCATTAAATCATTTTTTTGTTCTGTAAAAGACAAGTCATATAGCTTATTATCATTAAAAATTATTCGAAAATAAAAATGGAGGTTATCAACTTGAAATATTTTTTGATTCATAATCAGTATCTTAAAATAAATCTACTGCCACATTTGGTACATTTTGCAAGAAAGCTGATATATTCATACCATTTGGTTCTTACCCAAGTATGTTTACATTTTAAACATTTCATAAGTTTTAAAATTTAAGTATTTTCATCATAATAACTACAAAATATCATATACAATGAACCCAAAAAAACTAAAAATTATCATTGCTGGAATGGCTATTTGTATTGCTCTTGTATCATTCAAATTTTATGAAGTAAATAATGACTTAAAAAAATACAAAGAGTATTATAAGGATTTATCAATTATGTATTTAAAAGAAGTAATTGAAGCTCCAAAGCTTTTAGCGCCATCTTCAGAAGAAATGAAAGTAACAACAATTGATTTTGAAAGTAATATGCTTCAATTTTCAGATCTTGAAAATAATATTTCCACCATTCAAAATTTTAAAGGAAAAAATCTTTTTATCAATTATTGGGCAACCTGGTGTAATCCATGTTTAGCTGAAATGCCTTATATGGTCGAGTTATATGAAAAATATAAAAATGAAGAAGATATTAAATTTTTATTTTTATCGAGAGAAGATTTGAAAACTATTAAAAATTATATTCCGAAGGATGAAAATCTTCAAAAACTTCCAATATATAAAATTATCACTGATGATGAATTTTTTGCAACTTCTGGCATCCCAACAACTTTTATTATTGATTCTACTGGAGAAGTGATAGTAAAAGATGTAGGAACTGCTTTTTGGAATGATGAATCTGTTTTCAAATTTATTGATAGCTTAATCGGTAATAATGAAATCTAATATTGTAATTTCAACTGATAATCATTTTCCCTACCTTGGAAGGGGAATTCAATTTAATGAAAATTTATTTGGATTAGATTTTGATGCTGAATTAATTCAAAAGACCTCTGAATTAATTTGGCAAACAAATTCAACTTTACCTTATTCAACTTTAAAAAAGCTTCCTGCTCCATATAATATATTATCAGATATTGCACTTGAAATGACGGTGCACAATAAATCGAAAACGGGTTTAATTGGAAAGAATGCACTTTTCAGCGAAGTAAAATTAATTGATTATGGATTAATGGATAAATTTATTTTAGATGTGCAAAATCATATTGCCAATCCAACACATGAATCAGCTGAACTAATCGCAAATGTTAGGTGTTGGTCTTCATGGCTAGCCAATGGTATAAAGATTGAGCCTATTTTTAATGGAAAAAAGAAGGCATGCGCATTCATTCCGTGGCCATTATCAGGATTACTGCTGCTCTCATCAAGGGTAACTGGACAGCAGCCTGAATTTGAGTATGCTGCAGATTATGTTCTACGTTCTGGAGTTCTTCCAGATCAAGAATTAGATAATTATGATGACTTAAACAAGAATATCGAATATATCAGATCAATCAAACCTTTGGTTGCTTTCCATGATTTTGATGCAAATGAACAAGGATTTAGAATGACTCATCTTGCTATGGAGAGAACATCAAATATGATGATTGAAAATGCTCTTTTAGCTGTAAAAAATAATGACATTAAAGAACATCTTGAAAAAGTTGAACTAGCTACTAAACAATCAAATCAACTTTTTAATGCAATGTGGAAAGTAAGCGAACCTCTACTTTACAATAAAGAAGTTAGGATTTTCATTCAAGGTTTGTTCGGAAATCAAGGAAGTATTTATCCAGAAAAAGGCTTATTTTTTGAAAATTGCGGAAAGGAAATTTATGAAGAAAATAATTCTGAAGGATTATTTCTTTCAAATTTGCACGGTCAAACGGGAGCTAATAGCTCTTATCATCCTATTGCTGACGAAATTACTGGTGTAGGTGATCACACTCATGCATATATAGCTGATAAAATAGTTGATCAAGCAATGATTAAAGCAGTGTTGAATAAAGGATATGTTAGCTCTGAAGATTTACCCAAAGACATAAAGGTTGATTCTCTTACCAAACTATTAAAATCATTTAGAGTTGGATATAGACCACCTGCTCATCATTCGATGATAGTCAAAACAAGAAATGTTATTCAAAATTCAAACTATTTTTCAAAAATTGAGTCCAGTAAAGATAATAAAAAAATATTAGCTAGTGCAGTAAGATGGATTATTCAACATCGAATAGATCATTATAAAATGGTTGTAAGCTATATTTTAAGAGCACCCGATCCATATCAACGTCAGACAAAAACAAAGGGGACAGGAGGATCTCCAACGCCTACCTTCCTTCCAAAGATGTTTACACATAGTATTGATAGGTTAAAAAATTTAGTTGAAAACGAGAATTTTTCTTGGGCAAATGAGCTAATTAATATTACTTCAAATCACGAAATTGCAATGCAAAAATTTCAAAAAATTGCAATGCAATCTAAAAATTAAAAATCATCTATAACTAGATGTTCCATAAAGAAATCAGTCATTTTCTTGTAAAGATGGAATCTATTTTTCCAGCCATCAGCAGGATTATCTTCACTTAAAAAATTATTGTTATACATTCCATGATTTGCATTTGAATAAATGAACATCTCCATGTCTTTACCATGCTCCGCGTAAGCTTTAGCAAGTTTTATTGAATGCTGATGATGAACGTTATCATCTGCATTACCGTGTATTTGTAATAAGTGTCCTTTGGCCTTATCAACATGAGTCAATACAGATGCATTTTTATAACCTTCAGGATTTTCTTCTACTAAACCCATATACCTTTCTGTCCATATAGTATCATATAATAATGGCTCTACATTTGGAGCAATTGAAATACCAGCTTTGTAATAATCACTAGCTAAAGTCATGCACATATTAGTTAGATAGCCTCCACCGCTCCATCCCCAAATTCCAATATTTTCAGCATCTACATAGGTTAATCCTTGAAGATATTTTGCTGCGGCAATATGATCCTTAATAAGATATTTTCCATAATCACCATAGGCTAAATCTTTAAATGCTTTTCCTCTTCCACCCGTACCTCTATTATCGAATGAAAAAATGATAAAATCTCTGCTGGAAAAAAATTGATGGAAAATATGACTTCCTGAACCCCATCTATTAAGAACTAACTGAGAACCAGGACCACCATAATTATAAAGTATAACAGGATATTGTTTCATAGGATCAAAATTATGAGGATATGTAATTAAAGCATTAAGCCTGGTACCATCATCTGTAAAAATATTAATTAATTGAGGATAAGTTAGATTGTAAGCATCAAATTTTGATTTATCTGTTTCTACAAGAGTTCTAATAATTTTACCGTTATCATCTCTTATGAAAGTTTTTGGAGGAATTGTAAAACTTGAATACGAATTTATGAAATAATTCAAAGTTGGAGAAAAAGATGATGAATGAGAGCCTTTTTCTTTGGTAAGTCTTTTTAGCCTGGAACCATTGAACTTAATTGAATAAAGATGATTTTCTGTTTCAGTCTCTTTCTTTGCTGAGAAATAAATAACTTCATTTTTATAATCAATTGCACTTATGTTATTTACCTCCCAATCTCCTCTTGTAACTTGATTTATAGGTCTTCCATCAGGTCTATTTCTGTAAATATGACTAAAACCATCTTTTTCAGAAAGCCAAATGATTTCTCCATTATCCATAATCGCAAAACTAAAACCTCCTTTTGTATTCCATGTACCAATTTCACCAGGAACAGTAAATGGATCTCTATCAATCCAAGAATCATTTGAGTCGTTTAGAATTTGATCAGCCCCATTAGTATAAAAATCATATTTGTATAAATTCCAATCATTTTGCTTTCTATTTAAAGTAGAAAAATAAAGATTCGATGAATTTATTTGCCAGATAATATCGGGAATGTAATATGCTGTTTCTGGTAAGTTAACTGATCTATATTCTTTATTTTTTAAATCTAATATACTAATCGAAACAGTAGGATTATCTTCTCCGGTTTTTGGATACCTGATGTACTTAACAACAGGATATTGTGCTTCATAATCAACCAAAGCGTACTCTTTAACATGTGTTTGGTCTTCTCTTATAAACGCAATGTATTCACTATTTGGACTCCACTTATATGAGTCATAAGTACCAAACTCTTCCTCATAAACCCATCCAAAATGTCCGTTAAGAATATCTTTGCTCCCATCAAAAGTAAGCTGTTCTTCTAACTCATTAGTTAAATCAAAAAGGTATAAATTATTATCATTTCGAACGAATGCTAGTTTGTTTGAATCTGGAGAAAATTTTACATTCCTCAGACTATCTGGATCGCTTGTAACAGGTGTAATAGATTCTGATAATATATCATAAACATAATATGAACCATACGAAGAATGCCTCCATAGTTTTACCGAATTCTTCTTCAACAGCAACTTTGTTTGATCTGGACTAAATGTATAAGAAAAATTGCTAATTATACTTTTTTTTACTGAAAAGGCTTTTAAAGTATCATTTGAAGCAAGATTATATTCATAAAATTCTAAACCTTCGTCACTTCTTTCCGAAAAATAATATGAATCAGAGCTATTCTTCCAATCATATCTTCCAATTGATTCGGTGCTAAATGTTCCATCTAGCACACTCTCTAAAGATATTTTACCCTGAGAAAAAAGTACACCAGACATTAAAGTAATAGTTAAATATTTATATCTCATATTTTGTAAATATATAGATTTTTGATGAAAATAATCTAATAGTTTATGGAATGAACCATCCCATAGAATCATAAACTATTCCAACCGAAACGAATCCTTGAATAGCAAAAAGTACTCCTGTTAACACTAAGCCTAAAACCGAACCCATAACACCATTATTTGCTGCATAGCCAAAAATAGTAGTTGGTTTATAAATCAACTCTTTAAAATTGATAGATTCATCCACTTGCTGTAATAAAGCTTTTGCACTTGAAAGGTCATTAATTCTTTCCTCTCCTTTGCCAGCAAGCTTTAACTCCCAAATTTCTTCTTCAATAATGAAAAGCTCATTTCTGATGAAATCTCTGTGTTTTGCACTAAGAGATTGTAGTTGAATGGCTTTTGAAATCGCAAATAAGCAAATAACTGAAACAGCAACAATTACCGTTCCAATTACATAAACAGTGGAAATATGATGTTTCATACCTGTCCATACTATCAGATTTAAGATTCCAACACATAACAAAGAATAAAAAATTAAAATTGAAGTATAACCCTGAATGCGTAGATAATATGTTTCACCAAATGATCGCAAAACATTTCTCATGTTCATCCAAGCAAATACATTGACTCTTTTTTGTAAATCGACAAAAATTTTATCTTTTTTATTATCTCTATAAAAACTTTTGAAAATTGAAGAAAGTTTTAAACCAGGATAAGATACTAGCTCACCTAATTTCTTTGATGTAGCATATCTTCTTTCATAATCTGCTGCACAAACCATACCAAACATCATGAGTTGAAATCCATTGAAAAGTCCAAAAAGAGTTGCTACTGAAATAATTTTTTCTTGAGGAGTAACTCCAAACAAGTCCATTCCATAAAAATATTTTGACAAAAATGCTGCTGCCGGTAACAATAACATACATAGATATGTCAATTGCTGCATATATTTAAGCGCAGGTAATCTATAAACTGAATTAATTATATTGTAGAGAATAAACCCTGAAGGAAGTTCATTTTCTTTAGTTGAGCTTGTTGAAGATGGAAATAACTCATTATTTGATTCATTAATTAATTTATCTCTTGTTTTCTTTCCTGGTTCAAATGGAATTCCCTGCAGACAAATATCATTTTCATCCATTGCAATAGTTAATTCATCTTCAATTAATCCTGGAAACTCCCATGGACGCATCCATCCTTGTGCTATTAATCTTCTGACAGTTTTATTATCATCCCAATCTGGAGCTGGTAAACACAAACGCTCTAAATCCTCTGGTCTGAAATATCCATACTTGGTAGCAATTATTAGTCTTCTAAAAAATAATAGTAAGTAAGCTAAGATCATGTGAAATGGATCAATATTAAGAATCATTTCCTGATTTGAAAAAAGTGCTAAAAATAGTCCAATATTCATTAACCAAGATGCAGGATAAATTATCAACCAATTATTGCGAATTGTTGTTAAAGAATGATGTTTTGTAGATATTGCAATTAACTGTCTATTTTGAGAAACATGCCATGCTCTCGACAAAGAACCTTCAAGAAATATAGCTGCTAATGGTGAAAAAATAACCGGAGGTAAATTTTCATAAATAAAAGATTTCCAAAATGCTTTCCATGAAAAGCTTACTGGAGAATGAAATTTATCTACTGTCTTATCTTTCGAGGCGCTTCTTAATTTCGCTGCTTGATATGGTGAATCTATTCCAGATATGAATTTTTCATCATCTTGATTAGACGGCTTTCTTAGACTCAAAAATGATTGGATTTTCTTTATTGTTTTGCTCATATTTTTTAAAAAGTGACTCAATTTAAAGCATTTTTCAAAATTCTATTATCAATTTTTTAATAGATTTGCATAAACATTGATGCTGTCATAAATTCGCTGTCTATGGGTCTTATAACAAATATGAGAAGTAGAATGCAGGTTGTAATGTGGACTATTTTAGTCCTCTTTGTTACGAGTATGGCAATTGGTGGTCTAGTTGGGGGTGCAAGCATTACTGATATTTTTGGTGGACGTCAAGGAAACGAAATTGGTTCATTAAATGGAAAGCCAATACTATTTGAAGATTTTAATCAATTAGTTTCTAATGAAATTAATAGACTAGATCAACAATCTGGTCGTCAAATATCAGACGAAGAAAGAGAATATATTAGAGCTGTTGTTTGGGAGAGATTAATTGCTGATTTACTAGTACAAGAGCAAATTGAAAAAAATAAAATTGTGGTTGGAGATGAAGAAGTTTTATTTCAAATGAAAAATAACCCTCCCCCATTTTTACAAAATTCAGATGCCTTTCAATCATTTGGAAGATTTGATTTAGAGAAATATTTAGATGCTGTCTTAAATCCTGGTCAAATTGATTGGAAACCAATTGAAGATTTCATGCAGAATGTGTATTTGCCCAGTTATAAACTACAACAATATGTCTCAAATGCAGCCGCTGTCACTTCAAATGATGTTTTAGAAGATTACAAAAAAAAGATTTCTAAATTATAAAGTTGAAGTTCTTCATGTTACTGAAAAAGCAATTGACCAAAATTTCTATAATGGATTATTAACAGATAGACCATCTGATGATGAATTACGTGATATTTATAATGAAAATATTTCAAACTATGATCAACCTGAATTAAGATATTTAAAGTATGTAAAATGGCCAATTATGTCTAATGCAACTGATACACTTCGTGTTAAACTTGAAGCTGAAGATTTAATTTTTAGATTAAACGAAGGTGAAGATTTTGCCTTATTAGCCAATACTTACACAGAAGATCCAAGCAATAGTGCTGATCCTCAAAAATTAAAAGGTGGGAGTCTTGGATGGTTTAATAAAGGTCAGTTATTGCCTGAGTTTGAAATAGCATCTTTTGAAGCTAAAAAGGGTTCAATTGTTGGCCCAATTTTAACAGAATATGGTTATCATGTAATTAGAGTCAATGATAAAAGAACTGTAGAAAGCAATGAGCAGGTTAATGCGTCCCATATTTTATTAACCATTCAACCTGGGAGAGGCACTGAAAACGATCTTAAGGATACTGCAAGTATTTTTGCGTTAGAAGCAACTGAATATGGATTTTTTACTTTAGCTGATTCCTTAGGCTTAGAAATTCAAGATTCAAATGGATTAAGAAAAGAGTCAATCTTTGTTGATAGTTTTGGAGTTGGAAGAAGTGCAGTCAATTTTGCATTCAATAACGTTGAAGGTTCAACTTCTGATGCAATTAAAAATGATAATTTCTTTGGGGTGTTTTTTCTTGATAAAGTTAGTAGGGAAACGGTTATTTCTTTTGAGGATGTTAAAGAAGATTTGAAAAATGAATTTTTATCTGATTTCAAAAAAAATCACATTAAAACTTTAGCTGAATCTATTAAAGAAAATAATGAGGGCGAAATGAACCTTTCAGAAATATATCAAAATAATGAAAATCTTGAATATGTTGCTGAAACAAATTCAGCTTTAATTGGAAGCTTTGAATCCATTGGTAAAAGTAACTTTATCGTCGGCGCTCTAGCTAATGCCAAAGAAGGTGATATTCTAGGTCCGCTACCGACTTTAAGAGGTCAAGCATTTTTAAGAGTAATTGATATCGCTGATGTTGTAATGAGTGATTTTGAAGAAAAGAAAGATGCTATAAAATTTAGTTTACTTATTGATAGACAAAATGCTCTTTGGGGCAATTGGCTGCAAGCATTAAGAGATAATGCTGATCTTAAAGATTACAGATACGATTTTTATTAATCTTCTCTAAAAACACCGAGCTTATCATATCTTGAAACTCTAGATTCTAAGAAATCACTACTCAGGTTA
>CACGWZ010000005.1 GCA_902576865.1 uncultured Fidelibacterota bacterium | reverse complement strand
AAGGAGCATTTTATACCTATAGTTTCAAAATGAGATTTAAAATTTTTATACAATTGCTTTGATAAAAGATCAGTTGGGGCCATTATTCCAACTTGATAATCATTATCTACCACAATTGATGACGCAAGAATAGATACAATAGTTTTACCACATCCCACATCTCCTTGAATCATACGATTCATTGGATTTTCTGAAATAAAATCATCAACGATTTCTCTCAATGATAGTTGCTGACTGCCTGTGAGCTCAAAATCGAGATTTTTTAAAATCTTATTATATAACTTTGTCTTGAATTTTATAGAATCATATTTATTTTCTTTGAGTTTACTTTTTCTCATAGCTAATAATAACTGTAAAAAGAAATGTTCATCATATTTTAAGCGATGAGTTGACTTTTCTAATGATTCAAAATTTTTTGGATAATGAATATTTCTTAAAGAAATATCTAAATCTTCAATATTGAATTTTTTTCTTAAATCTTTATCAAAATGATCATCAATTTTGTCTACTGACTCTAAAGCTAAATAAATTATTTTTCTCAAATTTCTGTTGTCCAGTCCTGATTTTTTTAAATCATCTGTTAAGGGATAAACTGGAATGATAAATCCTGTAGTTAATGAAATTTCATTTGCATTTAATTTATCATATTCAGGGTGTACAATCTGTGGACTGCCTTTGTATGCTGCTACCTTTCCATGCATTGCTAACAAATCACCGACTTTAAGAGATTGATGAATGTAGTCCGCAGCATTAAACCACATTAATCTAATTGAACCAGTATGATCTACTACATTAGCAGTAACAAAATTTCCTTTTTTCATTCTTCTGAGATTTACAGATTTGACTCTACCAACCAAGTTTACTTCATCTCCTTCACTTATAGATCCAATTGTTGAAAGAGATGTTCTATCTAAATATTTCCGAGGAAAATAGTACAACAAATCTTTAATGGTAAAAATATTTAATGATTCAAGTACTTTGGCTCTTTTAGGGCCTACGCCCTTGATAAATTGAATTGGGGTATCTAACGAATTAGAATTTTGAAAGGCTTCGCTCAAAAGACATTATTTCCATTCTTTTTTATAAGTATAAGTAATCAGCTCAGTTTGTCCAGGTTCAATCTCTAAAGGAAAATATATTGTAGATGCATCTTCTTTTATATACATAGAAGAAGATTCTTTAATCACCCAGTCTCCAAAAATCTTTTCTACAGCTTTAACTTTAATAGATTTATCGCTGGTATTTAATATTTGTAGAGATATAGTAGATTCTTCACTGTTCGACTGTCTATCAAAATTTAAAATTCTTCTTTTTCCAATAATGTCAAATGCCTTGCCTCCATCTAAAATTGCTACACCACCTTTGTATAGTTGAGTAAGTGAATTTCTTCCAATAAAGTTAATTGAATTTAAATCATCTTTTTCATAAAGGAATAATACTCCTGATGGTAATGGAAGCTCTAAATTATTTGAAGCTGAGTTTTCAAATGAAACTTCAATGCTTAAAGGTTCATCTCCCTGATCTCTTTCAGAATTTTCAAATATATACTTTTTTTCATAAGTAATCAGTCTAGACTCCATCAATGGTAATTGAATTGATTGCATAGAATCAAGCTTAAGATTTGAACCAATATCAAAAATATAAAAATCTCCCAAAGAACTTCTAGTATCCATAGCACTCCTAGATTCCATCATTTGATATGAAGATTTTTTAGAAGAGGAATTTAATGGGACATTACCTTCTACAACTTTTAGATTGGTAGCAAAAAGGCTAACATTTGAATTGTTTGTTACTTCTGCATTAACCATTAGTGAAGCAGTTGAATCATCACCATTTATTATTAATGTGTAAATTGGCTTCCAGGAAAATCCTGAAGAAATATATGTTAATTCAGCATTAACAGGTTTTTCTTCAATTGAAATTAATTCCCATGCTATTTCAGGAGTAAATTTATCCTGAACACTGTTTGATTTTAATGTAAATGAAAGTAATTGTGATCTTTGAAATACAACAAGGCCTTTACTGGTTTTAACAGATATACTTGAACTATTAATATCCATCAATAAACCTTCTGTTCTACTCCCACTTATAGGTATAATTTCAACTGGTGAACCTACACTATTTTTTAAAAAACTATCAGTGGATAAAAAGTTTTTATTTAAGGTCTGAGATAAAACTTCTACTCCTTTAATATTTAAAACAGGCGAATCAAATAATAAATTTTTTGAAATATTTGAGAAAGAAGTAATGTTACTACCGGATTTCAAATTCCATATAATTGGCTCCTTTATCACAGCAAAATTATCTTTATAAATCGTTAGAGATCTATTTGAAGATTCTTGTTGGGAAAACACCAAACTAAATGATAAAAGTATAAAAATTAATTTTTTCATTTTAATACCTCAATATTAGAAAGAATTTTTGTTCTTTCAACAAGAAAATCGCTTAGTTTATTTTTTTCACCATTAACAATATTTTCAGGAGCTTTACTTATAAACTCTTCATTAGACAACTTACTCTCAATTGATGAAATGAGTTTGTCTAGTTCGCTTAATCTTTTGTCAAGCTTTTGGAGTTCTTCCTCCTTATTTACTAAATCACCTAATGGAATAAATAACTCCACTGACTTGCATACTGCTACTGCAGAGTTTTCTGGCTTTTCTTTTTTTGAACTCAAATTTAAATTTTTAGAATTTGATAAAGATTTAATTAGATCAATTAAAGGATTTAATCTACTCTCAATTGATTCATTTTTTGCATAAGTGATCACGTCAATTTTTTTAGATGGTGGGACATTTAATTCTGAGCGAATAGTTCTAATTGAAGTAACTATTTCTTTAAAATCTAATATTTCATCTTTGTTGTGACTTATGTTGCTATTTTTAGCTTTAGGCCAAGATGATATAATAATATCTTCTTCATTAGTATCTTTCAGGTGATTCCAAATCTCTTCAGATACAAATGGTGCAATTGGGTGTAATAATAATAGAACTTTCTTAATTATTTTTTTAGAAATATTAAACGAATTACTTTTTGAAGTAATATCACCTTCTCTAAATCTGTGTTTTACAATTTCTATATACCAATTACAAAACTCATTCCATGTAAAATCATAGATTTTTTTTATTGCTTCATTAAACTGATATTTATCAAAGTATTTATTGACTTCATTGACTGTTTCGTTTAGAGAATCAAGAATCCATTTATCTAAATTATCTAATGCTTCAATATCGATCTCATCTGCAAATGAATCTTCATGATTGAGCATAATAAATCTACTTGCATTCCAAATCTTGGTCATAAAGTTTCTTCCGACTTCAATTCCATGCTCTGAAAAATATACATCAGAACCCTGTGGTGACATCAGCATTATGGAAAATCTAGTTGCATCAGTACCATATTTTTCAAATAATGTTATTGGATCAGGAGAATTTCCTAAGGACTTGCTTAATTTTCTGCCTTTTTCGTCTCTTAAAATGCTCGTAAAATAAACATCTTTAAATGGCAAATCACCCATAAATTCATATCCGGACATAATCATTCTTGCTACCCAAAAGAAAATGATATCTGGGCCAGTTACTAGTGCGTTGGTTGGAAAATATTTTGTGGTTTTTACATCTGGCCATCCATGTACTGCAAAAGGCCACAACCATGAACTAAACCACGTATCTAAAACATCATTATCTTGTTCCCAATTTTCTAAATCTGTTGGTGGTGTGGTTGAAACGAACCAATTATCTTGATTAGCTCTATCAGCATCTTTTTTATACCACACAGGTATTTGATGGCCCCAATAAAGTTGTCTGCTTATGCACCAATCTTGAATATTATCCATCCAATGATTGTAGGTTTTAACCCAATGATTTGGGTAAAAATTAATTTCATTATTTTTAACTGCTTTGCTAGCTGGCTTAGCTAAATCTTCCATTTTTAAAAACCATTGCTCAGATAAATAATATTCAATTGGGACATTTCCTCGTTCTGAATATCCAACCTTATGAAAATAATCCTCTTCTTTTATTAGATGATTTATGTCTTTTAAATCAAAAACAATTTGCTTTCTAGCAGCCTCCCTTGACATCCCTCTATACTTTTCTGGAGCTTTATCGCTAATAGAACTGTCTGCGTTCATAATATTAATCATTTCGAGATTATGCTTTATTCCTACTTCATAATCATTCAAATCGTGTGCAGGTGTAATTTTAACACAGCCCGTTCCAAATTCAGGATCTACCATGTCATCAGCTATAATAGGAATACTTCTACCTACTAATGGTAATAATGCTGTCTTACCTATCAATTCTTTATATCTTTTATCATTAGGATTTACTGCTATTGCTGTATCACCTAACATAGTTTCTGGCCTGGTTGTTGCAATTTCTATAAATGTATCAGAACCATTAACAGCATATTTAATGTACCAAAGAGTTCCATTTACCTCTTTAAACACAACTTCTTCATCGCTTAAAGCGGTCTGTGACTTTGGACACCAGTTTACTAGCTTACTACCTTTATAAATCAATCCTTTATTATATAGTTGAACAAAAGACTCTAAAACAGCTTTAGAATAATCTTCATCCATAGTAAAACTAGTTTTATCCCAATCACATGAACATCCGAGTTTTTGAAGTTGATTAATGATAGTACCACCATATTTTTCTTTCCATTCCCATGCATACTTTAAAAACTCTTCTCTACTTAAATTTTTTTTATTAATTCCTTGCTCTTCAAGCATCTTAGTTACTTTTGATTCAGTAGCAATTGACGCATGATCTGTACCAGGAATCCAGCATGCATTTTTACCCTCCATTCTAGCTTTTCTAATCAATATATCTTGAATGGTATTATTAAGAACATGCCCCATATGAAGCTTACCAGTAACATTAGGTGGGGGAATTACAATTGTATAATGGTTTTCAGATTCTTTACTTGAAAAATATTTTTTTTCAATCCAATGTTTATACCACTTACTCTCAATATCTGAAGGGCTATGTTTTTTTTCTAATAACTTCATTTTACATAATTTTTTAATGTATTGACCAACTCATCAACTTCGTCTTGTGTTGGTGCTTCAGCAAAAATTCTTATTATTGGCTCTGTATTAGATTTTCTTATGTGAATCCATTTATCTGACCAACTAAATTTTATACCATCAAGCCTATTAATTTCGTCACAATCAAATATACTTTCAAGACTATCAAAATCAATTTTACTATTAAGAAGAATCTTATCTTTTACCATTAAATATTTTGGTATGCTGCAAATTTCATCACTGATTGATTTTCCGGAAATAGATAATAAGCTTAAAATCATAGAAACTGCCACCAAAGAATCCCTTCCTAAGTGTACTTCTTTCAGAATCACTCCTCCATTTCCTTCGCCACCTATGGAAATATTCAACTCATTCATTTTTTGAACAACGTGCGCTTCCCCAATCCTTGTTCTTATAGTTTTGTTTGTAATATTATCAAGCATCATTGAGGTTGATAGATTGGTTACAACCATACTTTCTTGAAAATTCAAATAATTTTTCACTGCTAAAACTAATGTATATTCCTCTCCAATCGCTTTTCCTTTATTAGAAACTATTGATAATCTATCTCCATCGGGATCTGTAGCAAATCCAATATCAGCACCAACCTCTAAAACTTTTTCCTCTAAAGCATCTAAATTTTCAGCTAGTGGCTCTGGTATTCTAGAAAAATTACCATCTCCACTACAATTCATTGTTATAACTTCACAATCTAATCGCTCACAAAGCATTGGTAAAATGAATGACCCTGCTCCATTTACAGCATCAATTACAACTTTAAAGTTATTTTTTCGAATATTATCTGTGTCGATGCATTTTGCAGCTAAAACCTTATCTATATGCTCTTCATTTGCTGTGGAATAGTCTGAAACTACTCCAAGTGAATCAGGTGGGTCTATTGAAACATTCTGATCGACTGCTTTAAATAATTCTTCACATTGCTCAGGACTTAAAAATGTTCCATCTGTTTGCAGGAACTTTAATCCGTTGTACTCAAATGGATTATGACTGGCTGTAATTACAATCCCACCATCAAAATGTTCTTTTTCAGTCATGACTTGCATAGTAGGAGTTGTTGCAAGACCACAGTTTTCAACATTGATTCCATTTTTATGAAACGAATCAATTACCCATTGAGAAATTTGCTTCCCTGAAGGTCTGCCATCTCTTCCAATAACACATGATTTTATATTTTGAGTAGAAATAAATGCAGAAATGTACTTATCAATTAATTCAGGGGTAAAATGATCTTCAGCTATTCCTCTAAGACCGGATGCACTTCTAATTAACATAGTTGTAGATTAGAACTTTTTTATTAGAATTGAAAGAGGAGATATAGACTATTAGTTATTAAACTTTGCTAGTCTTACTGCTCTTCTAATGGTTTGTTTTTTGGCAATTCTCTTTGTAACGCTAGGCTTTTCATAAAAAGCTTTTCTTTTAACGTCTTTAAGCACACCCGAACGTTCCCATTTCTTTTTGAAACGTCTAAGTGCTCTCTCTAAAGATTCATTGTCTTTTATGTTTACTTCAATCATCGTGGGGAAACTTAGTGATAAAATTCAAAAATGCCAATTAGGATATAATATTATTAGAAATGTCCAAAAATTCATCTATTGTAAGCTGTTCTGGTCTTCTTTGAAAATCAACTTCACAATTATCTCTATTAATGTCTAATGCTGAAAGGGAATTTCTTAACATTTTTCTTCTTTGATTAAAAGCCATACGAACTACCTGACTATATTTCTTTGAATCAATTTTACTTAAATCGTATTTATCATTCTTTTTAACTGATATAAAGGCTGATTCAACTTTTGGCTTTGGATTGAATACATTTGGAGAAATATAAAAACATATCTTTATATTGAAATACAAACCAGTCATAACAGTAATTCGACTATAATCTTTGGTTCCAATATCTGCTATCAATCTTTGAGCTACTTCTTTTTGAACCATCAGATATGATTCACTCCAATAAGGCAAGTAATCAATAAGCCAAAAGATAATTGGAGAAGTAATATTATATGGAATATTTCCGATAACCTTTGGATTATTTAAACCTAATTCCTGAAGATTTGTTTTTAAAATATCTTGATTAAAAATTTCAAATGGTGAAAGTAATGGATTTTGACCAATTACTCGAATCAGTTCAGGATCAATCTCAACCATTTTTAAAGTTTTAGTTTTTTGTATAATTTTTTCAGATAATGCACCATGCCCTGGGCCTATTTCTAATATTTCATCATCTTTTTTGATATCAATGGTTTTGATTATTTTTTCTAATAGATTATTATCAACTAGAAAATTTTGTCCCCATTTCTTTTTTGCAAAGACCATTTATATATTAAAAAATTGTTCCGCATTTTTTGAAGTAGATAATGCAATCTGCTCTAAAGTTTCACCTCTTAACTCAGCAATTTTTTCGGCTATTGTCAATACGTACTTTGGTTCATTTTTACTACCTCTAAATGGATGAGGTGCTAAAAATGGACAATCAGTTTCAAGCATAAAATCATTAATTGAAATATTTTGTACTACATCCGTATTTCTAGCATTTTTAAAAGTTACATTTCCTGAAAAAGAAATTTTGATTCCAAGAGATATCAGTTTTTTTGCAAAATCTAAATTGCTTGAAAAACAATGAGATAATGCTTTATGAAATGGACGTTTTTTCAATACATCAAATATTTCATTATCTGCATCTCTATTATGAAAGACAATTGGAAGATTTAATTTATATGCAAGATCCATTTGTTCTATCATTACTTTTTTCTGTATATCTTGCGGAGAATGATTTCTATAATTATCAATTCCAATTTCACCAATAGCTACCACTTTATTACTTTCAGATAATTTTTCAAGCTCTAGCAAATAATTTTTTGGGACATCTTTTGAATCATGAGGATGAATACCTACTGTAGCAAAAACATTTTCATACTGCTCTGCAATTTCTACTGACTTTAATGAAGTCTCAAGATCTGTACCTATACAAATAGTTTTTTTTACATTATTATATTCTGCTAACTTCAGAACTTCAGATAAATTCTCATACATATTATCATAATAAAGATGTGCATGTGTATCAATTAATAGCATTAACTGATTCTCGGAAAAATAGGCTTTGAAATAGAAATCTTTGATCCTGATTCTAATTTACCCCAAACTAATTCTACATCATTAGTACCTAGAATATCTAAAATATCCTTGGTTTTTGAAGGCATTACAGGAGATAACATTACAGCAGCCAACCTTAGGGATTCTGCGCAATGATATAGTATATTTCCAGCCTGCCCCTTGTCACTTTTTACTAATTTCCATGGTTCGTTTTGTTCCATAAAGACATTTATGCTACGTATGAAAGTCATTATATCATTAATTACTTTATCAATCTCTAAATTATCTAATTGTTCTTTTAAAACTATTTTTTGAAAATTGGTAGAAAGATCAGATTCTACTAAACTGCTTTCTGGAATTTTTTCATCAAAGTTATTCTTTATTAAAGTTGAAACTCTGCTCACTAAATTGCCAAAATCATTAGCTAAGTCACTATTATATTTTTTTTCAAAGGATTCTGATGAAAATGTTGCATCCATACCTAAAACCATTTCAGACATTAGATAATATCTTACAGAATCAACTCCGAAGTCATCTATCAACATTAAGGGACTTACAACATTTCCTAATGATTTACTCATTTTCTGGTCGTCAGTGAGCCACCATCCATGTGCAAAAATTCTTTGCGGTAATGGCAATCCTAATGATAGCAACATTGTAGGCCAATAAACCGAATGAGTAGTTAAAATATCTTTACCAATTAAATGAACATCTGCAGGCCATAAAGAAGAAAACTGCTCATCATTACTATAAGCTCCTATAGCTGATATATAATTGATTAGTGCATCAAACCATACATATGTGACATAATTATCATCAAAAGGTAGTTCTATTCCCCACTCAAGACGAGATTTTGGTCTGGAAATGCAAAGATCAGATAATTCATTTTTAAGAAAACCAAGCACCTCATTCTTTCTACTTTTTGGCTGAATTAACAATTCATCTTTTTCAATTTTATCTATTAAGGTTGCTTGGTATTTACTCATTTTGAAAAAATAATTTTTTTCCTTTATTTGTTTTACCTGACCAAATTGACCAGAATCAAGCTCCTTTTCTGTAATAAACCTTTCTTCAGATATTGAATACCATCCTTTGTATTCGTCCATATATATGTCACCTGATTCATGAACTTTTGTTAAAATTTTTTGAACAATCTTTGTATGTCTATGCTCTGTTGTCCTAATGAAATCAGAATAGTTGATATTTAATTTTTTCCACAAATCTATAAATGCTGGAGCCATTGAATCGCAGTGATCCTGAGGGGCCTTTCCATTTTTTTCTGCTGCTTGCTGGACTTTTAACCCATGCTCATCTAATCCAGTTAAAAAATTGGGTTTTTCTCCTATTAAAGCCCTAAATCTTGAAATGGTATCTGCAAGTATTGTTGTATATGCGTGGCCAATATGAGGCTTATCATTCACATAGTATATTGGTGTAGTTATATAATACTTTTTCATGGGCTAATTTAATGCCTTATTTGAATTAATAATCATGTTCATTAATGATAACCTGGGATTTGCATTACCATCAAGCACACTTATTAGCTTTTCAAGGTTGTCAATTAATTTGATATGATCCATATTTTTATATTTTTTATTAATAATTAATGCTAATTCTTCAAATTCCTCAAATTCAATATCATAACCAACGGAATGATTAATCATTGAAATGAGCTTAATGAACTTCCTAATTACCGATAGGTGAAAATCAAATTCATTTCTTGAGGATTTATAAAGGCTTTCGATTCTATCTATAAAATTTGAAATAGATTCTGCATTCTTATATCTAATTGCATTAAAATAATGTTTTATACAATCTAGAATTTCCTCTTTATCAAAAGAATTAAGTGAATTGAGTGCATTTAAATTATTATCTGTAATAAAAGAAATGAAATTGGAAGATAATTGGTTGTTTTTTGCAAAAAATTGTACAATTGAGTCATTTGTTAATCTAGGAACATATATAGACTGACATCGTGATTTAATTGTTGGCATTACCTTGTCAATATAATCGGTTACTAAAATAAATGTAGTATTGCTAGGTGGTTCTTCTAACACTTTTAAAAGCATATTTGCTGATTCACCACTTCCATGAGATAATGCTTCAGAGTTAAAAATTACTACAATCTTTCTACCACTGGTCTTAAAGTAGATTTTCTCTTTTAAATTATTAATTGTTACAACAGGAATATTATTACTATCAGATAAAACCTTTTTCAAAAAAGGATTGTACATTTTATTACTTAAAAATTCTTTCCATTGATTATACTCATCAGTTTCAAATGTTTTGCTTTTAAATAAATTCTGGTAAAAATCTTTTGATGCCGGAGCAATGAAAGTAATATTTTCATTAGAAACCAAATCAGTTATTTTTGATGATAAAATCTGAGATACGAATTGCAATGCTAATGCTTCTTTACCTGAGCCAGATGGTCCATAAATGATGTAAGCATTTGAAATTTTTTCTTCTTTTATGGCATTTTCAAACTTTTGCCATGATCCACTTTGTATTTGACTAATTTCCATTAACTAACCATTTTTCTGGATTTAATTTTTGATTATTACCCCAAATTTCAAAATGAATAATATTGTCATTTGATACATAGCCAATATTTTGGCCTTCTTTAACATTCATATTTTCTGATATTAGCAAATTTTCTAAATGAGTAAAAACAGTGTAGTAACTATTGTTGTGATCGATTATCACAGTAGTTCCATATCCAGCTATAAATGTAATGGTTGATACATATCCATCAAAGACACTTTTAACTGGAAGTGTTGCTCTTGCGCTAATATCAATACCCGGATTATCTAAAGTAGTATTCAAGCGAGGATTCCATTGTGGTCCAAATGATTTAACGACTTTCCCCTGAACAGGCCAATCTAACTTTCCTTTATAATTCCTTATATCCTTATCAATTCTTTTTAAACTAGCTAACTGCTGCTCACTATACTTTTTTTTGTCCTCAATAATTTGTTTACGGAGTTTTTCCAAAGCATCAATTTGTTGTAATTGTGTTGCAATCTCAGCTTTTACTTCATTTTCTTCCTTTTTGAGTTCCTTCAGTAACTTTTCTTGATATCTTTTTTTCTGATTTAAACTAGATATTTCTGTTTTTTTGTAATTTTTACTTTCTTCAACCTTATCAAGTAATTCAGAAATTTCAGAAGTTTTTTGCCTATTAAACTTTTGTGTAGTTTTTATTTTATCAACAGACTTTTGATTTATTTCTGAAATTATATTAAAGTATTTTAGACGGTAAATCATCTGCGAAAAACTTTTGGAATTAAAGATATAATTTGAAAGATCATTATTTCTATTTTTATAAAGACTTATTGATCTTATTTCATAAGATTTTTTTATGTCATTAATGGATTGATTATTTCTGAAAATTGCATTTTCAAGATTCACTAATTGCTTATTATAAAGACTTATTTTTTTGTCATATGCATTAATTAATGCATTAGAGCTTTTAATATTTTTTCTAGTTAGCTCGATTATCTCTTTTGTTTTTTTTGACTGAGTTTTCAATTTTTCAACTTCTTTATTTCCTGAATTAATGGAGTCTTTAAGTCTACTGATTTGTTCTTCAGTATCTTTGATTGATTTATCAAAGTTTTGATCTTGATTAAATACTAATGAAGTTATCAATAGTATTATGAGATAAAATTTAAGTTTTTTCATTTAAATAAAATTAAAACCTAAATTGTTAATAATGATTAAAAAACTAAATATAACTGCATTATTAATAATTTTAATGCTCGTCAATCAATTATTTGCTCAATCAGATAAAATATTATTATATGGAAGTTGTAATATTGATGAAGCAAATAAATTATCAGAATACCTTAAAACTACTTCAAATATTGATTTAACATTTGAAATAAATGATGAAGCTAATTTTGTATTTTCTAAACATGCTATAATATTTATATGCGGTAATTCTTATTTAAAATTATCAGATACTCATATTCAAGAGTTAAATAGAATGATTTTGAATGGAAGTTTATTATTAATTGATAATTATAAGTCTGATTATACATTATCAATCTTTCTTAAGAAACTACTAGCCGAATATCCTGAAAGAAATAATTCTGTTTCAGAAGTTTTGAAAAATAATCCTTATAGAGTCAATTTTGAGCAATTACAGTTTAACGCTAAACAAGTATACGTTAGTGAAAAGCTTAGAGTTTTAGCTTTAAGAGAT
Source organism: uncultured Fidelibacterota bacterium (assembly GCA_902576865.1). Lineage (GTDB taxonomy): Bacteria > Fidelibacterota > Marinisomatia > Marinisomatales > Marinisomataceae > Marinisoma. The sequence goes on along the minus strand of CACGWZ010000005.1, from coordinate 27,612 downwards.
GAAAGTATTTTTGAAAGTGCGCTTAATGACGATAACAATTTAAGGTTGGGGTCTAGTATTATATTTAATTACTTAATTGGAAACTAAGTTTTACTTTTCTCTGCTTCAAAAACTCTCCTTCTAAGCTCTGAAGTAGAATAACCATGGTCTCTTGTATTAAATATACATTTAATTGGAAGCTCATGTCCTGTAAAAGGCTTTCCTTCATGATCTGCACCAAGAATTCTTACATCTGGCTGCATATTTTTTAAAACCTCAATTAAGTCAGCTTCAGTATCATATGTTACCACTTCATCAACAAACTTAAGAGAGCTTACTATACCTATTCTTTCTTTATGTGATTGAACAGGTTTATTTTTTTCAGGACGATCTATACTAGGATCAGATTGTACTCCAACAATTAAGTAGTCGCAATATTCCTTACATTCTTTAAACATCAAAGCATGGCCGTAATGAAAAAGATCAAAAGAACCAAAAGTTATTCCAACAATTTTATTTTTCTTCATGCTTAGCTTTCTCCCAATAATTTAATAGTTCTCTTAATGATATATCTTCAATTTTTTGATTATTTTTTTGGATAATTTTTTCAATAAAATTAAATCGTCTATAAAATTTCTGATTGGTCTTTCTTAATGCTAAATCAGCTGAAATATCAAAAAATCTTGCAAGATTAACTATGGTAATTAATAAATCTCCAATCTCCTCTTCAATATTATTTAAATCATTATTGTTTATAGCCTGCTTTAGTTCTCCTAATTCTTCGTCAACTTTATCCATTACTTGAGAAAAGTTTTCCCATTCAAAACCGACAGCGCCTGTTTTATCTTGATATCTTTGAGCTACAATTAGAGCTGAAAGTGATTTAGGCATACCATCAAGAATGGATTCTCTATTTTTTTCGCTCTTTTTAATAAGCTCCCAATTTTTTGTATTGGATAAATCTTCCCCATCATAGTTTTCATCAAAAATGTGGGGATGTCTTTTAATTAATTTTTCATTTATTTGTTGGACAACATCATCAAAATCAAATGTTTTTTTCTCAGAAGCTATGACTGCTTGAAAAACTACATGTAGAAGCAAATCTCCTAACTCCTCTTTCAAATTTTCGGAATTTTTTTCTAATACTGCATCTACCACCTCATTTGCTTCTTCAATTAAATGTGGCGTCAATGATTCTGAAGTTTGCTTTCTGTCCCAATCACAACCATTATCTGATCTTAGCTTAATTACTATATCAATTAATTCTTTTACTGCTTCACTCACTACAAACGTTTCCTGAAAAATTGGAAATAATCTCTTCTTGCTTTAAAAACATAACTTTTTTGGATTCTTCTGTATCATCGTTAAACCCAATTAAATGCAATACTCCATGAATTATAAGCCTACTAAGCTCATTATCAAGTGAAACATTAAATTCCTTGGAATTTATCTTGGCCATTTCAATACTGATGTATATTTCAGCCTCTAAATCATTATCATTCTTGATGGGAAAAGTAACTATATCTGTTAACACATCGTCATTAAAGTATTCTTTTTTAAAAGAATTCAGCTTATCATTATCACAGAAAATCAAATTGATTTTTACCTGATTATATTTAGTTGCTTCAAGTGATAAATTTATTAGTTGAATGATATGATCTTTATGAAAATCAATATCTTTATGTTCATTAAAAATATTTATTTCATTCATCATCTTTTGATGGATATTCAGGTCTAGAATGATACAATCCTGATAATACTGGCAACAAACCATGTTTACCATCTCTTCTACCTTTAATTTTTTGAAGATCTTCCATTGTTAGCGGACATTCGTCTAATTGTCCATCTTCTAATCTACTTCGAATTGCTTTATCAATCATTGTTTCAAATTTTTCTAACGTTGGATTTTTGAGTGAGTTAGCTTGTGCTTCAATTGCTTCAGCTAACATAACAATACCTGTTTCTTTTGACGTAGGTTTTGGTCCAGGATATCTAAATTCATTCTCATCAACTTTGCTATCATTTTCTAATGCTTTTTTGTAGAAAAACTCCATTCTATTTTTAGCATGATGGGTTTCAATAAAGTCATTAACAATTTTTGGTAATCCATATTCATCAGCCAAAGCAAGGCCATCGGTAACATGTTGCTTTAAGATTTTTGCGCTCATATGAGGAGTTATAGAATCATGTTTATTTTTTCCAGTTTGATTTTCTGCATAATATTCTGGTTTTTTAATTTTTCCAATATCATGATAATAAGAGCCAACCCTACATAACAACGCTCTTGCTCCAATAGCGTTTGCACAAGATTCTGCTAGAGTTCCTACTTTCACACTGTGGGTGTGAGTTCCAGGGGCATCTTCCATTAATTTCTTTAATAATGGCTGATCATAATCAAGCAATTCAATTAAACTCAAATCTGTTGTTATTCCAAAAAATGATTCAAATAATGGTACAAGTCCAAATGCTAAAATTGGACATAAAAAACTTGAAAGAGCTAAATAACCAACCGTCGAATAATTATAATCAAGAAAATCAATTCCTTTGAAAAGCATAACAGAAAAAAATACAAACAAACTACAAAAAACTAAGGTTAGCATAGTTGTAATGATTTGTCTTCTTTTTCGTAATTTTCTAACGCTTAAAATTGCAATAAATGATATAAAAAACTGTACTATTGCAAAGTCTAAATCATTCCCAATGAGCAATGAAACTAAAAGTATTAATATTGTAGATGAAATAAGAGAAACTGTAGTATCTAGTAATACTGTTAATAAAATTGAAAATATTGCAATTGGAATGATATAAACAGGAAATTGATAACTAACAATTATCCAAGAAAAAAACACTATCAGGTACATCAATAATCCAATCAATAATAATAATTTGGGCTCCTTAAAATACTCGTTCCTATAAATGTAAAAGAAAGAAAAAAGTAAAAACAATAATATTGATACTACAAAGAAAGCTCCTAAATACTCTCTAAACTTATCTGCAGCCCTTTCATATCCAAGTCTTCTTTCAGATTCTAATTGTAAAGACTTTAACTTTAGGAGTACAGATTCAGTAATTCTATTATTTGTATCTACAATTAACTCATTAGCAAGTACGGTTCCTTGGAACCTTGATACCTTATCTAATCTTTCTTTTTGTCTTGCTTCAGTTAAATCTTTGTCAAAAAGAATATTTGGTTTAGTAAATTCATTTATTAATTCGTAACTCAGGATAGATTTAATATCAAGCTCGTTATCATATATCTGATTTACTTCTTCTCTATTTTTTTTCCAAGCCGTTTCAATATCATTATAATTTTTTGTTGGAGCAATCACTAATTCCCCGCCTTGAACAATACTTATTTCATCGCTAAAAATATTCTTTAATGGTTCATCAATTATGCCCTCTGCCCATCTATTTAAACATATTTGTTTAATCTGATTTTTGAACAATTCTAAATTAAGTTGCTCCGAAAGACTTTCATTAATACCCAGTAACTGATCCCATTGGGCTTTGTCAATCTGAAATTGATATTGATTAAGAAATTCACTGTACAATGTAACATATGTGGTGCTATCAGCAATGAAATTAGATTGAAAACTCTCAAATTCAGGTTCATAACGATATTTATAAAGTGAATCTTGAGATGAAATAAAAAGATCATGCGCTGTATATATATCATTTAAGTAAATGAAAAAAGTATCTATAACAGAAATTTGATTATCAACAAAGTCTTGGTCTCTTGAAAACGAAAAAGGAATTGAATTTCGAGCTTCATCTAAATCTTTATTTAGTTTTTGATCTGTCTTTAAAATTCCAAAGTCAAAGGGTGCAATTATTGGCTCATTCGCAATATCATTTAATTGATAAGAATATCTAATTGAAAATCCTGTTGGAAATGTCAAAGAAATAGCGAAAGAAAGGCCAAAAAAAATCATTATTGGAAATTTATTTTCTGTAAAAAAACTTTTGATCTTTTGAAAATTGTTCATATTACCATTTTATAGCTGCAGAAGCCCAAGTATAGCCGGCACCAAAAGCGGTTAAAATAATGTTATCGCCTTTCGTAAATTTGCCTTCTTCAATTGCTTCACATAAAGCAATTGGAATAGTTGCAGCAGTTGTATTGCCATATTTTTGAATATTAATATACATCTTCTCCATTGGTAATTTCATTCTTTCAGCACATGCCTCCAATATTCTTTTATTTGCTTGATGTGCAACTACTAAAGAAACATCTTCGACTGATAAATTGTTGTGCTCTAAAGCAACATTAATTGCTTCTGGCATTCTTTTAACAGCATTTTTAAATACTTCTCTACCGTTCTGATAAGGTAAATGCATTCTATCTTTAACAATATCTTCATCAATCCTTAAAGGATTAAAAATAGAACCAGGTGCTTTTGCTGTTAAATGCTCAACACCATCGCCATCAGCGTATAGATGTGTAGATAAAATTTGGCTTTCATCACTTGATTCTTGAAGTACTACTGCCCCTGAGCCATCACCAAATAATACTCCTGTTGCTCTGCCTTCTGGAGTTCTGTCAATAATTGTTGACATTAAATCTGAGCCAATAAGTAAAATATTGCTATACTTGCCAGATTTAATATATTGATCTCCCATTTCTAGTAAGTATATAAAAGCAGAACATGCTGCACTAATATCATAAGCAGGAATATTTTTTTTAATTCCAAGTTTTCTTTGAATAATTGGTCCCATTCCTGGAAAATTATAATCCGAGCTGACTGTCCCAACAATAATTGCGTCAATATCATTTGGTGATATTCCTGCATTTTCTATTGCTTTAATACATGCAGGTAAAGCTAGATCAGAATTTGGAGTTCCGGGAAGTACCCATCTTCGTTCTTTTATACCAGATCTTGTTTGAATCCATTCATCTGTTGTATCCATCATCTCTTCAATGTCATGATTTGTTACAATATTGTCAGGAACATTAAATCCAATACCTGCTATTTTTGATTTCTTCATAATAATTTTTTGAGCTGATCTATAAGCCGGGTTCTGTACATCATAGATGCGATGACTATTCCTCTCTATTTTATATTTCTATAAAACTCTAGCAATCTACCCTTCCCTCAATCGATACGAGCAGTATCTCGGGTCTATGTGATCTTGCACCTAGTGGGGTTTACCAGCTAACAATGTTACCATCGTCACTGGTGGTCTCTTACACCACCGTTTCACCCTTACCATAATAATGGCGGTCTTTTTTCTGCTGCACTTTCCATATTCTCACGAATCCCACCCGTTAGGTGGCACTATGCTCTTTGGTGCCCGGACTTTCCTCTCAATTAATTGAGCAATCATCCAATCAGCTCTTGTGGATATAATAAGGGATAGATATTGAATTTAGAAGAAAAAAATTAATTTTCTAATTTGTAAAGAAATCTACTGCAATTGCCACAAAAAACGATATTTTGAGATAGTGCCTCGTTGATACTTTGTGGAGGCACCATTGCACCACAACCTTCACAACTACCATCTAAAATTTCAGCAACAACTAAACCCTTTCGAGCTTTGTAGATTTCAGTATATTTTGACATAGTGTTAGAATCTATGTTTTGAGCAACAGACTCTCTTTCAGACTTTAATGCATTTTGTTCATCTGAAACTTCCTGCATTTTAGCGTTTAAAGCATCTCTCTTGGTATTTAGCTCTGAAATAATTCCATCAAGTGATGATTTATCTTCTTCAATTTCTTTTGATAGCTCTTCTTTTTTAGTAATTAAATCAATAAGCTCATCTTCTTTTTCAGTTAGGAGATTTTTCTCAAAGTCAATTGTTTCCATCATAGCATCATACTCTTTATTTGTACTTATTGAACCATCGATAAGTTTATCTTTTAAAGAATTAATTTTTTCTGAGGTAGTTTCAACTAAAGTTTCATTAGTGCTAATTAAAACAGATGTTTCTTTTAATTTATTTTCTTTATTCTGAAGTGATGTTTTAACATCATCTTCGTTTTGAGTGAGTTCTTCAACTTTTGAGGGTAAATCACCAAGTAATTTTTCAATCTCAAATAATTTATTGTCAACTTCTTGCAATAAGATTATTTGATTAATTAAACTCATTAAATAGAATTTCCTAGATTTGTCTTCATGTCGAGATGAATATATTCTAAATACACAATAAAAAAAACATTTATTATAAGTTTAAATAATTATATTATTTCACGTGTCAAATTTTGAAAAATTAAGGACTTTTGAGCCTTTAGCATCTAGTTTAACAATTAAAAAGTCTCCTATTCATGGATTAGGTCTCTTTGCAACATGTGAAATACCACAACATTATGAGTTTGGAATATCTCATGTAAAAGATGATAGATTTTCCCACGGATATATCAGAACTCCTTTAGGGGGATTTTTCAATCATTCAAATGAACCAAACTGTGAAGCGATTTATGATGGAGATTTTATTAAAATCATAACTTTAAAAAATATAAATTCAGGTGATGAAATTACTGTTGATTACACAAAACATGATTGGATAAAACAAGACTGATGAAAAACTATTTTTTTACATCTGAATCTGTGACAGAAGGACATCCCGACAAAGTCGCTGACCTTATTTCAGATAATGTGGCTAATTATTTAATCAATCAAAATGAAAGTCATAGAACAGCTATTGAAACAATGGTTTCGTCAAATATGGTAACAATTGCTGGAGAAGTGAAAACAGATCTAATGGACAATAAAGAAACCATAGAAGAATTAGTTAGGCAAACTGTTAAAGACATTGGTTATGAACAAAAAAACTTTCATTGGAATACATTATCTTTTAAGAACTTGATTCATAATCAAAGTATTGATATTGCAAGAGGTACTGATAACTTTGGTGCAGGAGACCAAGGAATGATGTTTGGCTATGCATGCAATGAAAATAATTCTTTAATGCCAAGTGCGATTTACTATAGCCATAAGATTACGAAAGCACTTTCAACTGCGAGACATGGTGGGCAAGACTGGTTAGGTCCAGATGGAAAAGCGCAAGTAACGGTTGAATACAGTAACGTGAATGAGCCTGTAAGAATATCAAACGTTATTTGCAGTACTCAACATAGTAAAGATTTAAAAGATAATCCTGATGAAGTTCAAAAAAGAGTAGAAGAAATTATCAAGCCAGAATTGAAAGATATGCTAGATAAAAATACTATTTTTCAAGTGAATCCAACCGGAAATTTTGTAACAGGTGGACCAGATGGTGATACTGGAGTTACAGGCAGAAAAATTATTGTTGATACATATGGGGGCTATGCACCTCATGGTGGAGGAGCATTTAGCGGAAAAGACTGTACAAAAGTTGATAGAAGTGGCGCATATATGGCAAGATATTTAGCTAAAAATATTGTGGCATCAGGAATTTCACAAAATGCTACTATTCAACTTAGTTATGCTATAGGTGTTAAAGAGCCAGTATCGCTTTATGTATATTGTGACGGTAGAGTTAGAAATGATATATCAGAATGGATTTATCAAAATATTGATTTGACACCTTTGGGAATCATTAGAAAATTTAAGCTATTTAAATTGGATTTAACAGAAACTACAAATTATGGCCATTTTGGTAAAAACTATCTTGCTTGGGAGAGTACAGATATATCTGATCAATTAAAATTTTAAGGGGAAATATGAGATTACAAACTACAGAAAAAAATAAATTAGTTAAGGCTGGAAATAAAATGAAAAAACAATCCAAAAATATTGTTGAGTCGTTACCTTTCAAAATTAAAGATATAAAACTTGCAAAGTTAGGTAGGGATAAAATTGATATATCTGAAAAAGAAATGCCTGGTTTAATGGAATTAAGAAAGAAATATTCAAAATCAAAACCTTTAAAAGGCTTTAGGCTTACTGGCTCATTGCATATGACAATCGAAACAGCAATTCTGATAGAGACATTAAAAGATCTTGGTGCTGATGTACGATGGGCAAGTTGTAATATTTTCTCTACACAGGATGAAGCTGCTGCTGCAATTGCTAAGACCAAGACTTCAGTATTTGCTTGGAAAGGTGAAACGCTTGAAGAATATTGGGATTGTACATTACAAGCATTAACCTTTAAAAATAACTTAGGTCCAAATCTAATTGTTGATGATGGTGGCGATGCAACATTATTAATTCATAAAGGATATGAATTAGAAAATTATTTTAATAAACATAAAAAACTTCCAAAAATCACTACAAAGGTTGAGGAAGAAATTGTAATTGAAAAACTTTTAAGGAAAGTTCATAAACTTAATTCAAATCATTGGCATAATATTGTTCCTGAAATTATAGGTGTTTCAGAAGAAACAACAACAGGCGTAGCAAGATTACAGCAAATGGTAGAAGATGCTACTTTATTGTTCCCAGCATTTAATGTAAATGATGCAGCAACTAAATCTAAATTTGATAATCTTTATGGCTGCAGAGAATCTTTGGCGGATGGTATTAAACGTTCAACAGAAATTATGCTGGCTGGTAAAACTGTCATTATATGTGGATACGGTGACGTAGGTAAAGGATCGGCACAATCCATGAAATCATATGGTTGTAAAGTTATTGTAACTGAGATTGATCCAATTTGCGCTCTTCAAGCAGCAATGGAGGGATTTGAAGTCAGAAGACTGGAAGATGTTTTGGGAAGAGGTAATATTTTTGTTACAACAACAGGAAATAAAGATATAATTACTTTAAATCATATGCGAAGAATGAAAGATCAGGCCATTGTTTGTAATATTGGACATTTTGATAATGAAATTCAAGTTGATGCGTTAAATAAATCGGGAGCAATGAGAGATCAAATCAAACCACAACTAGATAGATATACCTTCAAAAATGGTAAACAAATATTCATATTAGCAGAAGGTAGATTAGTCAATTTAGGATGCGCGACAGGGCATGCAAGTTTTGTGATGTCTACTTCCTTTTCAAATCAAGTATTAGCCCAAGTATTTTTAGCAAAGAATAAGCCTTCAACAGGAATTTATGATTTACCTAGAACATTAGATGAAGAAGTTGCAAGAATTCATTTAAAACATTTGGATGCTGATTTAACAAGACTAACAAAATCTCAAGCAAAATATATTGGTGTTAAAGTTGGTGGACCTTACAAAAAAGATGAATATAGATACTAATTTAAATATTTATTTTTGTCGAATTTTATAATAATATAATTTTGATGATAAGTAGAATAATAGCACTAGTTTTAATAGTATTATTATCACCACTTTTCATAACTATTTCACTGTTAATTTTTATTTTTGATGGATCTCCTATCATATATATTCAAAAAAATTATGGTTTAAATAATAAGATTTTTAATCTTTATAAATTTAGAACTATGAAACATAACACTCCGGAGTTGCCTACTGAAGAATTCAGTAATGCAAGTAGCTACATCTCAAAATTAGGTAAGATATTAAGAAAATTTAGTTTTGATGAGCTTCCTCAGTTTTTCAATATTTTGAAAGGTGACATGCATTTTATTGGTCCTAGACCATGTATGGTTAAAAATGAAGAAGTTGTTAAAGAAATGAGAGAGCTTAAAGGAATTCATACAATCAAACCTGGCATAACAGGTCTAGCGCAAGTTAATGGCAGGGATAGCAATAGCTATGATAGAAAAGTTGAATTAGATTACGAATATATGAAAAATGCTAATTTTATTATGGATATGAAAATAGTTTTAAAGACTTTTGTTGTAATTTTATTTCCCAGAAATATTAAACACTGATAATGAATCTAATACTTTTAAGACACGGACAAAGTACATGGAATCTTGAAAATAGATTTACTGGATGGAAAGATGTTTCATTAACTGAAATTGGAATTGAAGAAGCAGAATATTCAGGTAAAATAATTTTAGAAAATCAATTTAATATACAAAGTATTTACACCTCCCTATTAAACAGAGCAACTGAAACAACAAATATTGTAGCTAAAATAATTAATTATCCAAAATCGCAAATAAAAAATGATTGGAGACTCAACGAGAGACATTATGGAGCGCTAGAAGGATTAAATAAATCTGAAACCGCAAAAAAATATGGAGAAGATCAGGTAAAAATTTGGAGAAGAAGTTTTGACATACCCCCTCCTCAACTTGAAATTAGTGATATTCGTCATCCAAAAAATAATCGCAAATTTAGTAATTTGGAATGTGAACTTCCTATTGGAGAGAGTCTAAAAGATGTAATTAGTAGGTTATTACCATTTTTAAATAATTATTTTGACTTCATTAAAAATAATAATGGAGATCATTTAATTGTAGCGCATAGCAATTCTTTAAGAGCAATCGTTAAAATTCTAGAGGGTTTGTCTGATTCAGAAATAATTGAAGTGAATATTCCTACAGGAGTTCCATTAGTATATAAACTTGATAATATGCTTAACATTATTAATAAAAAATATTTAATTGATGAAGAAAATTTAAAAAGGAAAAAAGAGATTGTTGAAAACCAAGGGAAAATTAAATGAGTTTTGATTTCCAATCAATAAAAGTGCTTGTAGTTGGAGATCTAATGATTGATAATTATATAATGGGTTCATCATCTAGACTATCTCCAGAAGCACCTGTTCCTGTAATTCGACCTAAGAGCAATTATTCGATAGCCGGTGGAGCAGCTAATGTTGCAATGAATATGTCATCCCTGGGAGCGCAGGTTTCATGTGCAGGTGTAATAGGGGATGATTTGTGGGGCGTAAAACTTCTTTCAATCTTAAATAAAAAAGGTATTAATAGTACATACATTGATCAAATTAAAAATTTTAAAACAACCTTAAAGCAAAGGATATATTCAAATGATAAACAAATTGCAAGAATAGATAATGAGGAAATTTTAGAAAAAAAATGTAGTTTTATGGAAGAAAATTTTGATAATTATGACGTTATAATTCTTTCTGACTACAATAAAGGAGTATTAACAACAAACTGGTTTAAAAGACCTGAAAGTGCCACCGTGTTTTTAGATCCAAAGAAATCATTTATTAATTTCAATCAATGTGATATCATAACACCTAATCTAAATGAGCTAAAACAGCTATCAGGCAATAATATTACCTCAGAAGAAGATATAAAAGAATCATGCGATATAATTTTAAAAAAATATAATCTCAAATATATAATTGCTAAAAGAGGTGACAAAGGAATAACAATTATAGGTAACAATGATTATGTAAAACATCTAAAAGCAAGATTTGTAGAGACCCCTGATGTGACCGGAGCTGGTGATACAGTTATCTCAAGCATAAGTTTAGCATTTGCAGTTACAAATGATATTGAAAAATCTGCGAAATTTGCTATTGATGCTTCTGCCTTAGCAGTTAGTAAGCCTGGCACTGCTACTGTTACAATTGATGAGATAAATAATTATATTAATACAAATGAATAAAAATTTAATTAAACAATTTATTGAAGAACACTCAGAAAGTGTAAAAAAGTTTGATAAATCAAAAATTGATAACGCTGTTAAAATAATGATTGATGCACTCAATAATGGTTCAAAAATTTTTTGGTGCGGCAATGGTGGAAGTGCATCACAAGCCAATCATTTATCTGCTGAATTAATTGGGGGAATGCATAAAAATAAAATCAATCCATTTAACTCAATATGCTTAAATGTTGATACTGCTTTTTTAACTGCTTGGTCAAATGATGATTCTTTTGAAAATATTTTTTCTCGTCAATTACAAGCTAATGGTAATAATGGAGATATTTTGATTGGGCTCTCAACTAGTGGTAACTCAAATAATATTAATAATGCAGCAACTTATGCAAAAAAATCTGGTATTAAAGTAATATCTCTTACAGGAAATGATGGTGGAAAATTAAAAAATATTTCTGACTTAAATATCAATGTTGATTCAAGTAGCACTCAACGTATCCAAGAAATGCATATTTTAATTGGACATATAATTTGTGATTTAATTGAAAGAAATTATATATCATAATCAATTCTTAAGCCTACATTCTTTGACTTAGAACCATTAATAAAAATTAATGTCGTAAAATTTTGAAAAACTTTTCCAATGCTAAATGAGTACTTTAATGTATCATTAATATCTATTCTTCTTGAAAATAAAATTTTGAATTTAAAATTATTGAAATCATTATTTCTAATAGCTCCATAAATAACATTAGATGGATTATTATTAATATTATCAATAAATGGGTTTCCAATAACATAACCTTTATAACTCCATCCAAGTAAGTATTCGCTATGATTATAGTAATTTTCACTTACGTAAGGTGGGTCTCTATCTTGATTGCTAGTATTTATATACTCTATTAAGAAATCTAATTTTGATAATAAATCTCTATATTCGAAACCCCATAAGCCATCAAACCTATTTTGGAATCTTAAGCCACTAGTATCTTCAAAAAGATGTTGATAATAAAATTTTAAAACATTGGATTTGCTTTTTTTAATATAATAAAAATCCCATATTCCTAAGTGATTACCTAAAGCATTTGCATGTGATTGTCCTTCAATTTTTTCTCCATCAGCACTTATAATAACTTTTAAAAAATCATTAAATGAACTTGGAAATTTTCCATTAAGGTATGTACTTCCTGCCCACATGGCTTCGTGAACAAATCCAAAACCATATTCATAATCATTTTCATTTTTAATTAAATACAAAAATTTTTCATGTATTAATGGAGATTCATTGTAAATATCATTTTTATCTAGCATAGAATGTGCTAAACCATAAGTAAATTTAAATTTATTGTTTCTCTTGATTTGGTATTCACCTAATAATCCAATCTTTGGAATTGGTAAAGCATTTTTACCTATCAGCATAGAGCCTGAACTAAGCTCATCATTTAAATATGTACTAAAATCTCTATAGTACCTCCCAAATTTTATTTTGTATAATTTTTTCTTAGAAAAGGAAATATAAGATTCTGCAAAAATTATCTTTTCACTTGATGCATGAGTATTTATCAATAGCTCATAATTATCAAAAATATTTTTATACGATAGTGAAATGTTTGATTGGGTAAAATTTAAACCATTACTGTTATAATTTGACCACCATTCAGGCTTATTATAGTCATAAATATTTATTGATATTTTTTTATTTTCATTTGGTAAAAGAATTGATAAAAATAACAAAAATATTAGATAGAATTTCATGAACTAGTTCATTTGAACTGGTTCTACATAAAATTTCCAATCCATGATTTCAACCTGAGAATGCTTACTTATTTTAAATGACTGATATTCAGAACTAGGCGAAACTCTTACTACCTCACCATTAACGAGTAAATCCAATGGCATTATGAAATTATTATTTACATTATTCCAACGATAATAAAAATCATTATGTGTATGGTAGTATTCTAATTTTGGTTGATTTGGAGTATAAAAATATTGTTCGGCAAAATACCAAAAATCCTTGTTTGTTTTTTCAGCAACTTTTGAAAAAAAATCACCTGTATTCGCAAAACCTTTTGCATTTTCCTCCATAAACTCTTTTAAAATTTGAAACCAAACTTCATCATTATTTATTACACTTCGCAAAGTATGCATTACCCATGCACCTTTCATATAGGTATCACCATGTAGTGCCCAATGATTTTCATTTTCTCTCCCCACTATAGGTATTTCGTTAACAATTCTATTTTTAAGAGTATTTAAATAATGAACTCCAACTTCATAACTGTCAAACTTATCTTCAAAATATAATGATTCTGAATATACCTGCAATCCTTCATGAATCCAGATATGTGTCGGATCTGAGGCGGTAACGCTATTACCAAACCATTCGTGACCTGTCTCATGAATGATTAAGGGATCTATCACACCATACATTGGCCAACTTTTACTTCTAACTCCATTATAAATACTAAATCCATTACCATAGGTTACTGCTGATTGATGTTCCATTCCTAAGTATGGTACTTCAATTAACTTATAGCCATCTTCATACCATTGATAATCACCAAAGTACTTTTCATAAAATCTTATAACTTCTTTTGATTGAGTAAAATAATTAGAGGCAAGCTCTTTATTATAATCCAGGACGTAATGATTCATATTATGAATGGTATTATCTTTAATGAAAGTATCTTGGACTGCTACGTAATTTCCAATTTGAACTGAAATATTATAATTATTTATTGGATTGCTAACAAACCACTCATAAGTAGATTTATTGTCATTAGTAATTACATTTCTTAGTTTTCCATTTCCAACTGCTACCATATTTGATGGAACCGTGTATAGCATTCTTACACTATCACCTTCTGCTGTAATGTGATCTTTATTAGGCCACCATATTCGTGCACCTTCACCTTCACAAGAAACAGCAATCCAATCGCGTCCTTCTTTATCTTTAGACCACGTAAATCCACCAGCCCAAGGAGGATTATCAGCGCTCTGAGGAACCCCACGATAAAAAACAGTAAACTCAAAAATACTGCCCTTTTTAATAGTTGAATTAAAATCTATTAATACTGCATCAAATTCTCTTGAAAAAGATAATTCTTCATTTTCATGAGTTACTTTTTTAATGCTTAAGTTTTCTGCTAAGTCAATCTGAAGTTTATTTAAATTTCTTATACTTTCAGCTTTAATTGTTACAAAACCATCTAAAGATTTTCTCTCAATATCAAAATCAATGTTAATATCATAAAATGATACTCTATAAGATGACCGATTTTCATTTAAATTACCAATTAAGAGGTTATTTGAAGTTAATTCTGGTAGCTTATATTGGTTCCCATGAGGTCTATTTTCTTGGCAAGACAAAAATGTGCATATCAATACACTAAAAATTATTTTTTTCATAATAAGTCCTTGTTTTAAATATGTTATTAGCAAAGATTATATAATACAGAATAATACAAAAAAGAAACCAGAGGACTATAGCAAATGCTTCTTTAATTAAAAATAGAATGTAAACTATAGCTAAATACACAATCCATTTTATCCAAGAAGGCTGTGACCATAATTTCAATAATGAATTCATTTGAAACCTTTTAAATAATTATAATACTCCATAGAATCATTATAAATAGAATCATATTCATTCTCAATGCTAATATACTTTTTTTCATATTTTTGGAATCCTGTAGTTTCTATTACATTATTGTACCAATGTTGCCACCAAATACCGTCATTAGGATGATTACCCTTTTCCCAATGAAGCATAGATTCATCAAATTTAATATTTATACTTTCGCACCACTCAAATAATACTTTTTTAGGATTTTTAAGTAAATCTACAGAATCAATAACCTTAAATCTTTGATTTGATTTTTTTAAAAACTTTACAATTTCAAACTGCTGTGGATAACCCAACTCACTTATACTATTTAGCTTATTTTTAGCTGTATATGAATTAATCACCTCATTAGGATGTCTTAATAAAATGCAATTTTCACATTCTTTAATCCAATCAATTTTACTTAAATCAATTAAATGATGTGCCATATGCTTCTGGTACCAAATATTTTTTTGATTGGGAATTTCATTTATTAAATAATCAACAACTTGATTATAATCTGAAAGATAATGATCAATTATTTTTTCACGCATAGGGTGATTTTTTTGAGTTTGTTTTAAATAATATGCATAAAATGGTTCATCAGTTACAAATGTATCTTCTCTTGATGACCAAGATCTCATAATCGCAGTAGAAATATTCCTAGGTCCAGACCAACAAGCAACTATCATTCTTAATTAATGTTTTCTTGAATATGCTTGTTATACAAGAGTCTTATTTTATTTACTAGGGAATCAGGATTTGTAGATTTCAAGTTTATATTTTCAATCTTTGAAACTGGAATGATTCCAGCAAAAGTTCCAGTAACAAAAGCTTCATCACAATTTACTATATCATCAAAATTAAAGTCCTGTTCTGAAATAGGAATATTATTTGACTGGCAAATCTTAATTGCCTTCCCCCTCGTAATACCATTAAGACAATATTTACCTTTTGAAGTCAGAACTTTATTTTTTTTGATAAAAAAAAGATTTGTTGAATTGCATGTGCTTATGTTACCATTAAGATCATTCATTATTCCTTCATCAAAACCTAGTTTATTAGCTTCGATGCTCGCTAATATGCAATTAAGCTTACTTAGCGTATTATAATGAGTACTTAAAATGTTCTCAGATGGTCTAATGATTGAAACTCGACCAATTGTAATTCCTTCTGCGTAAACTTTTGGATCGGTTTTTTTATATTCAGGAATTATAACAAAATTGATTGGTCCTATATTTGCATTTGGGTTTTGATATGGGGTTATTTTGTCACCTCTCGTTATAACCAACCTTATGTGAATATGATTTTTCATAGAGTTCTTCAATAAAACTTTATTGATTTCATGAATGATTTCTTCCTTTGTAAAGGGAATATTTAATGAAATTCCAGCTGCACTCTCAAACAATCTATCCAAATGTTCATCAATAAAGATTAGCTTAGATTGATGCAACCTAATACCTTCCCAAACGCCATCACCTAATAAAAATCCACTATCAAATACTGAAATTTTAGCTTCACTTCTACGAAATAATTCACCATTAATATTAATAAAGATGTTTTCATTTTTTGAATCATGTATGTAAGAATGACTGCTCATTTGTGGGCCCACAGGGACTTGAACCCCGAACCTGCGGATTATGAGTCCGTTGCTCTAACCAATTGAGCTATGGGCCCTTTTATTTATATCATTAAAACTGTGATATATGTATAAATTCCAAATTATATATATAAAGAATACATAATTATACGCTATTAAATCTATTCCAAAATAGTCATATAAAAAATAGTTTGCAAAAACCATCAATACTGTAAATAATAGCTTACTAAACGATGATTTTATAGCACTTCCTTTTACCTTTAGAAAAATACTATAAGGATTAAAAAAAGAGTGTATTAGCTGACCTGAAAGAAGTATGATAGTTAACATATAAGCTTCAATATATTCTTCCGTATAAAAATAAATAATTACCTGTCTACCTATCAAAACAAATAAAATGAGTATTGCCAATGATATAAGAAAAGACAAGGACTGTATTTTTTTAAAAAAAATATCAGAACTTGCTGATGGGTAATCTACAATATCTTTTGTATAAACATGATTTATAGAATTTATTCCTATTAAAGCAGATCTACTGAATGCAAAAGCTATTGAAGTGCAAATCATAAATTTTATATCGGTAATTATATATACAAAGAAGAAAACAGCAATCTTATTAGAAAAAATATCTATTAAACTTGTAAATGAAAAAATTAAACCTGGTTTTATATTTTGTTTTATTGAAAGAGCAATAGAATGAAAAGCAACTTTATTAAATGGGTTAATTTTTATAATTAGAAAGATAAAAATCAATGAACTCAGAAAAAAAGAATTATAAATATAAAAAAATAGATTCTTTGAGGGATTAAAAAATAAAAAAATGATGAAAAAAATTGATGGTAAAGTAATTGAAACCTTGCTTAATAAAGGTTTTCTGATTGCATTTAAGTAAAATGAAATAATTGATGATAGTGCATGAAAAATAAAAAGTAAAATTAAATAATGACTCTTATAATCTTCAATTATTGAGTTATGATTTATTGTTAAAATTACATTGATGATAAAAGCAAATATTATTGATAAAATTAATGATAAAAATAAAGAGCCAATGAAATATTCCGACAGCATTTTTTTATCATTGGATATTACCAAATAATTTAATCTACTTCCCAACAAGTATACATTTGAAGTAAGAACCATCCATGAAATAGCCAGTGTATAAAATTCAAAAGTTGTATTACCATATATAGAGATTATATTTTTATGGATGAATAATCCTAAAATTGCTGAGATTATTCCAACAAAACCTACAAACAAAGCTTTTAAATTATTTGTATCTTGAAATATATTGAAAAGTTTTGCTTTCAAAAAAGATCTACCCACTCTTTTGTTATTTTATTTACTGCAAAGTTTTGTGATACTGAAAATGAATTTTTACTCAATTTTTTTAAGGTGTCTTTGTCGTTATATAATTTTGAAATAGCAATATATAATTCATTTGAGCTATTTTTATCAACTATAATTCCATTAGACATATCTTCAATAATATCTTCAATGCCATCATGATTAGATATTATAGATGGTAATCCATAACTCTGTGCCTCTAAAACAGCATTTGACATTCCTTCATAATTTGAAAAATGTATAAAGATTTTAGAGTTCTCGTAAAAAATATGAATATCATCTCTCTCACCTGCAAAAATAATATTATTTTCTAGATTAAGTATTCTTGCTAAATCTAAAAGCTCTGATTTCTCTCCATCATCTCTTCCAACAAAACACAAATTAGCATTTATTTTGGTTGTTGAAATAAAAGACTTCAAAGCTAGAATAATTTTTCTATGATTTTTTAAGTTATTAAGTCTACCAACGCATAAGAAATCGTACTTCTTTTGACTATTACTGAAATAGTAATTTTTGGATTTAGTCTCAAGAGGATTTGGTATTATTTTTATTTTTTCTCTTCTTACGTGCTTATTTATAAATCTAAAGTTATAATTTGTCTGTACAACAATCTTATCAGCAAATCTGAAAAAAAAATAGATAATCTTTCTCACCATAAACTTTCTCGAAAAAATTGGGTTTGATCTAATGGTTAAAATTATTTTACTTCTAATGTTGTATAGAATTTTTGTAATAATAATTATTGCATTTAATACATCTGATGATATAGCAATAATTATATCTGAATGATTTGTTTTAAGAAAATTTCCTAATCTTCTGATTTTAAATAAAACATATTTAATCTTTGAAAGTATTGAGCTTCCACCATTATTTCTGTTTAAACCAAGAGAAAGAATTTCTACTTCATTATTGATAGGATATGATACATGAGAATCATACATAGTTAATATTTTTACAGAAAAGCTTTTTTTAACTAGTGAGCTTGCTAGGATGGCGCTAACCCTTTCTGACCCTCCTTTTTCAAGGGTAGAAATGATTAGCATTATTTTCATCCTATTTTATAGAAAATCTTTTTTTTAAATCAATTAAGATTACCGTCTGGATCAGTTGTCACCATCCATCCGTTTTTATCTCCATTTGCATCTTCAGTATAACCAACCATTACTAGTTCGCTATTGTCTGATACTGCTATACCATAAAATCTATCATTTGCACCTGCGCCGCCATCAAATGTTTTTGAGGCCAATATATTGCCAGACTGATCTAGCTTAACCATAAATGCATCAGCGCCTGAATATCCAACAGCTACGATATTACCCATTGAATCTTCAACAATATCATATAAAGTAGCTGCTTGTGTAGTGGTTGTTTCCCATACTAGGCTTCCAGATGTATTCATTTTTGCAATGTATCCACTACCGTTGTCTGCTAATCCACAAATAAGAAGTGCACTTCTAATTGTTGGAGAGTTATTTGCTCCATACAATCTAGACGCCAATGTTGATATTACCGTTCCAGGAGTTTGTATATAAACACCATCAACAGAATTAAAAGCAGTAAAAAGTCCATCATATTGACCATCAACAAGGATGTCACCAACATGAATAACTAGATTGTCTGTAGTTTTAACACCTCTATACCAACTGCTAGTTCCTGTTAAAGAATCAACTCCTCTAGATGACAAATCATTTCTATCAGAATATTGAATAGTAGCATCAGTGTCACTGTTGTAACCACCTACAGTATAAACATCAACTTCATTCCAATCACCAACAGTGTAAGCTCTTTCATTAATACCATCTGCTCCAAAAAATGCCATATTTGAAAGTGTACCTGCAGAAGATAATACAGCAATCCACATATCTGTACCACCTACACTTCTAGTTGCAAAACCTGCAGTTGCAATATTTCCATTACTATCTACTTCTAAATCATAAAGTCTGTCATATCCATTTTCGCCTGAATCAATAGTGGATTCCCAAATAGTAGTTCCAGCCGCATCAACTTGCATGACTAACCCATCAGAAGAGCTTCCATTATTTAAACTTGCAGTATTTCCAGTTAATAAAAATCCACCAGCAATCTTTTCAATGCCGTAGATAACATCTTCCCCTGTTGAGTCTCCAAAAACCGCTGTACCAGTAGTATAGGTTGGTTCAGCTGGCCCTGATGTATTGCCATCATCGTCGCTACATCCAATTAAAATCAAAGATGATAACATTAAATACATAAACATTTTTTTAATTTTCATGTTAATTCCTAATTAGTTTGTTTATAAGTTTTTGAAATTTCTAAGTAAAGAAATATAGTATAAAAAAAAGAATAAGTCGTTAAATAAATAATTCAGATGATTAATTAACTTTTATTAAAAATTTTTTTTCTAATTTTGGTCGCAGAAATTTTACCAATTTCATTTGGAGGAACATGTTCAATTATTTCATACCCAACTCCTCTTCCATAATTGACTGATTCAATATCTGGAATGATTATTACTTTTACTTTATTATCTTCAATTAAATCACTCAAGTTTTTTTCAATATTCTTTTTTTACTTCTTTTGGGTTGTATGGATTAGCATCATCTTTATCAACCTCTCTTATACAAATTAATACATTTTTACCTTCATTGAGTCTTTGATCAATTAACCAACGATGGCCATCATGCCAAGGTTGCCACCTACCTATAAACATTGAGTATTTCATCAATACACTCCTTTATATTTAATTTTCCTGTATCTAAGCTCAAAGTGTTTGGATCTACCGGCTTCTCATAATCTTCTGCAAAAAAATCTTCTCTTCCTCTTATTTCATCAGTATGTAAATAAACTTCAAGAAAATTAAAGTCTTCTTTTAATTCATCTCTAAGAAATCTGTAAGGAGCAACAATCGAAATAACACATATATATCCCTTATTTGCTAAAAATCTTACTATTGAAATTGCAGTAGATATGTTCTTAATTCTTCCAGCTTTTGAATAATCTTTATTTTTACTAATAGACCTTAGATCATCACCATCAATATTAATTATCTTAGCTTTACTATTTTCTGAACTCATTACTTCAATAAGTTTGTTAGCTAAAGTGGTCTTACCGCTACCGGGTTGTCCTGTGAACCAAAATATCATTTTTTTACAATTTGAGTTAATTGAAGAAGTAAATTAAATTATAAAAAAGGAATAGTAAAAACATTATTTTAATAATAAACTATCGAACAATATTGCAAACAACTGATATTTTGACTCATGAATGAAAAATCTATTGATCTTTTAAAAATTTTACGATTTCTTCTTATGCAATCTAAAATGATTATTGCGATAGTATTTATTGCCACTGCTTCTTCTGTTGCTTATTTCTTTCTTGCTGAAAAGAATTATGAAATTTCTAGTTTAGTACAAATTCAACCTGAAAAATCACAATTTCCGCAAGATATGCTAATGGATTTCTATCTTTCAAATTCTGAATCAGGCGGAGTAAATTCATTTCGTAGTATTTATACTTCAAGATCAATTATGTTGGATGTTATTAAAACTCATAATATTCACATATCATCTCCTGATTTAAGTTATATGGATAAAAAAATCTTTGTAGAGCTTGATTTATTTAGCAATTTCTATGAAGAACTTTCAATCACTTTTAATAATTCTAATTTTGAAATTATGGACAGTGGCAATATAATCGTTTCTGCTGCTTATAATACTCCTTTTGAAAATACTTTGATAAGTGGATTAATTACAAAACCAGAAAATGAAAAATTATTTCAAAAGAAAATTAACTTTACTTATAAAAATCCATCTATTGTTTACAAAGGCTTTATAAATAGATTCCAAATATCTTCAAGTGCACCTTTCGGTAGAAATACTGATATCTCCGGAGAAGTTTTCAAAATTTCTTTCACCACATATGATCCTATTGAAGGTATTAATGTTCTTAATTACACAAATGAATCATATTTAGCTTCAGGAATATTAGCAGAATCAGAAGAAGCAACTAAGGCTATAGAATTTCTTGATTCCAGAATTTCAACAATTGAGAAAGAATTAAAAATTGAGAAAGAACAACTTAGACAGTTTCAAGAATCAACTAATTCAATAAATGTTGACCTAGAAACCCAATCATTAATCTTATCATTAGCTGAAGTTCAAAAAATGATAAATGAAGTAGATATTAAAATTAATACTGCTTCTAACTCATATACAGAATCAAATAGGATTTACTTAGATTTGATTGATCAAAGAGAAACGCTTATAAAACAAAAAAATAATATCAATAATGATATTAAAAAGCTTCCCTTAGCTCAACAAGAATATATTAGTTTATTGAGAGGTGTAGAAAGAACTGAAGAAATTTTTTCAAATCTAGTTGCCAAACGTCTTGAATTCTCGATAAAAGAGGCAAGTACACTAGGAAGTATAAGGATAATAGATGTAGGCTATGTCAGTGGAGTCTTAAGTCCAAAATCTTCACTTGTTTTACTATCTTTTATGCTTTCAATAATAATATCAGGTTTAGTAGCAATTTTAAGAGGAATGTACTTTTTGCCCATTACTAATCCTGCTGAACTTACAGAAATAACTGATAGTATTGGAATTTTAGGAGTGGTACCTAATTTTGATGAAGAAAATAGTACTGAAATTGATGATGACAGACTATCTCATGGTATAGATTCTATACTTCTAGGAATAGATAAACTTTATGAAGATAAGAATTATGATAAAAAAATTCTATCTTTGACAAGTGCAACTCCAAAAAATGGTAAGAGCTCTCTTTCCAGACTCTGTGCTCAAAGATTGGCTGAACTTGGAAATAAAACTCTTTTAATTGATGCAGATTTTAAAAGGGGCGATCAACATGAAGCATTTGATGTAAAAAAAATTAGTGAGAAAAGTTTTTATAAGCTTTCAAAAGATAGACTTAATAAGATAAAAGTTTCTGAAAACTTATATCTTATTCCAAAAATCACTAAGTTATCAAATAGTTTTCAACTTATTTACAATGATAAATATGAAGAAAAAATTATGGAATTAAGTAAAGAATTTGACTATATAGTTTTTGATACAGCACCAATTTTATCTGTTTCTGATACTTCAGCTATATTAGGTTTATCAAATTTAAACCTTTTCATTCTAAGACATAATTTGACCAAATCTAGTGAAATTCATCAAAGTATTAAGCTCTTCAACCAAATGGGGTTAAATCCAGACGGTTTCATTTACAATGACTATAAAAAACCACAAGGTTATTATGGATATTATGGGCTTTACGGAAACTACGAATACCAATACTATGCAAATAAATATTTATATGACTCATATGATTATGAAAACAATAATTAGTCTCATCATTTTTCTAACTTTATCAGGGTGCGCTATCTCACCTGGAATGCATCTTGACGACATAAAAAAAGGTAAAAAAGGAACTGAGTTTGTTCATTTGAGAGACTCTAATACAAAAATAGAAGTTATAAATATTGGGGACGCAAATGAATCCTTAAACCTAGTTCCTTATAGAATTGGAAATGGTGATAAAATTGTGGTTACAGTATGGGGGTATGAAAATATTTTTCCTTCAACATATGGGACAAATGAAAATGCATATTTACGTACAGTTGGTTCCGATGGAATGATGTACTTTCCTTTTGTTGGTAAAATTAATGCAGTAGATAAAACAGCTAGCGAAATTAGAGATATAATTTCACTGAAATTGGAAGAATCTTTTAATAAACCTCAAGTTGATGTTACAGTTGCTCAATTCAATTCCCAAAAAATATATGTTTTAGGTGAGGTTACTATTCCTCAAAAAATCAATCTAAATGATATACCGCTTTCGCTTTCAGATGCCATAGGAGAAGTTAAAGGTCTTAGGACCGAAACTGCGGATGGTAAAGATGTATTTGTTGTAAGATCTTTTTCTGAAAATGAAGCTAAAATATTTAGAGCTGACTTATCTTCTCCAGTTGGATTTGTTCAAGCTGAAAACTTTTATTTAAGAAATAACGATATTGTATTCGTTAATGCAAGCGGAACAGCAAGATGGAATAAGGTAATATCTCAATTTTTTCCTTTCTCAACATTTATTAATAGTGTTGATAGCTTAATTAGAAATAGTGGAGACTAATCGAAAAGAAATAATCTTTGTTTGTCTTGCAAATTACTGTAGAAGTCCAGTAGCTGAAAAACTATTTCAACATTATTATCCTCAATTTAATTTTACATCCGCCGGAATTTCTCCAAAGCATAGTATTGGCATGGATATTAGATCAGAGAAATTCTTAAAATTAAAAAAAATAAATGACTTGCATCATGTTCCAAAAAAAATTAATTCAACAATGGTATCAAATGCCACTGCAGTTATATGCTTAGATTTTTTCATTCTTGGAAAATTAAATTCTATGTTTTCTGGTCACCATGAAAAAATAAAGCTTTTTAACTTCGGTTATCCAAATTTAAGAGTTTACGATCCTTATACTTTTAATGAGAAAAAATACTTTGAGCAAATGGAAAGGATTGAATATTTGTGTAAAAAATTTGATTTAAACATTTTCATATAAATGAAAATGTTTTCTAACAACATCATCAATAGAAAATTCCATTTCTGCAAATTTCCTACCATTCTTTCCAAATTTTAATCTAAGATCATTATTTAAAGCTAGCCTCACAATAGCTTTATGCAATGCTTCTGAATCTTTTACAGGTACTAATAAACCAGTTTTATTATTAATAATTGCATCTCGACATCCAGGCACATTTGTAGTAACTACTGATCTTCCAGTAGAAGCAGCTTCTATTAATACCTTTGGTAAGCCTTCTCTATATGATGGCAAAACTACAATATTTGCTTTTCTTAAAATCTCATTTATATTTTTTTTATAACCTAAGAATTCTACAATACCTTCATCTTTCCACGATAATATTTGCTCATTAGAAATTGATGATGGATTATTATAATCACTATCACCTACTACAAAAAATTTAATTTCGGGGTGTATATTCCTTGTCAATCTTGCTGAATCAATAAATTCTGTAATACCCTTATCTTTAAGCAATCTACCTAAGAAAATAACTTTGATTGAAGAAATAGATTCAACTTCATAATGAAATTTATTGAGATCAACTCCTGAACCTTTTATTAAGTGACATTGAAAATTTTTTAGAATTTTTTTTCTAATAAAAAATATTTTATCATCATTATTCTGAAAAATAACATGAACTTTATTATTAAAAGCTAAACGGTAAGCTAAGGTAAAAAAAAATTTTCTTAAATGACTAGATAAACTATCACCAATAAACATAGATCCTAATCCTGAAATCGCTGAAATAAATTTAATTTTGTTCTTAAAAGTTTTTAATAAGATTCCAGAATAAATAATTGGCTTAATTGTTATAGAATGCAAAATATCAGGAGATACATTAATCAACAGATTGCGAAGTATTGAAATCTTACTCAACTCTAAAGCAATATTGTTTGTAATACCAATTTCCAAACTATGTGTTTTAATGCCAAGCGACTCAATATAGTCCTGACTTTTTGTAAATTGACAAGCTAGATGAACTTCATATCCTTTTTTAATTGCTTCTTTTGCAATTGGCAATCGATGTGATATAAAAAAGCTATCAAAATTTACTAAAAATAATATTTTTTTATTTTTCATAGATAGACATTATTTTTTTGACATATGAATCTATTGAATAGTTTTCAATTACAGCATCCCTATTTTTTGTTCCTGAATTAACTTTGTATTTAATAATAAAATTATTTATTTCTTGTTGAAAACTACCATTATTTTCATCAAATACTAGGCCGTATCCCTCATTAATCAAAATTGAAATATCACCAAGATCTTTCGATATAATTGGTAAATTATAACTCATTGCTTCAATAGCTGTCATTGGGAAGTCCTCAGTATCAGATGTGATTAATAGCCCATCAATGTTTCTATAAAAATTATCTACATCTTCTAAAAAGCCGAGTAATTCAACTTTATCATGAATATCTTTTTGAGCTATATAGTCTTTAATATTCTTTTCTTCAGGGCCACTTCCTGCAATTTTTAAAGAATAAATATCATTAATTTGGTTAAGAGAATCTATACAATCTATCGCAAGCTTAATATTTTTTAAAGGAATTAACCTACAAGCCATTCCAAAAACGAATTTTCTTTTTTTGATATGTGAATCTTTATAGTGGAAAGGGATTGATACAGAATTATAAATTAATTTAAGCCTATCTTTTGGTATTTTTTCTCTATTCAATCTAATTTTATAGCTGGCTTTTGAGGTAACAATACAATAATCCATATTTTTTTTTGTCATTTTCTCAGCAATCTTATGAAATAAGTTAAACCATGATGATAGTCCATGATAATGATTTACAATCCTATTAGTGCTATTTTTAAAAAATCTCGCAAGCATGTTTGAATAAAACATATGCGAATGAATAACATCGGGATTGAGCTTCTTTACATCTTTAATAAAGGAAAGAAAATTAAAAAAAGATCTTAAAGATTTTTTTAAGCCAAATGTTTTAATTACAACATTATGTGGTATATTTTTTGGAAGTAATGAAGTATCTTTTTTTAAAACATAAATATAAATTTCTGTATTTTTAACTTCACTTAACTTAAAAGCTAATTTAATAACCAAAGATTCTGCCCCACCCTGAACAAGGGTTGGTATAAGAAATAAAATTTTCATATTATAAACACTGTTCTAACTTTTCCAGATTTTTCCTTTGAAAGCCTTATTACATGATTAAATTTAATAACATAATCAGTGCCTATTCTTCCTAATAAATGATTAGAAAATTCTTCAAACTCTTTATCTCTGATTACATCTTTTGATAAGTAATTCAATACAGCTTTCTTTTCTTTTCTATAAAAAAATAGTTGTGAAGAAAGTATTTTCTCAGGCAATAGTTTCAAGGATAAAGAAAACCTACTAACTCTTTTACCATTATCTAAAACAAGTGTCTCCTCATCTCTCCCCAATATTTCTGTAATTGAATATGTTGGAAATCCATCTTTGCAAAAATTAATACTATTAACCTTGCATTTATCTCCGATATTATATCTAATCAATGGAAATGCTTTGCTTGTAAAACTAGTAACAATAATATTACCAGTTTCACCCTCCTTACATAATTGTTCTTGATTATCAAGCACCTCAATAAAAGCAATCTCATTGTCATTTAAATACAAATTTTCTTTTGTTAGTTTAATAAATGCAGATTGTTCTGTTGATCCATAATAATCAAAAACTTTACATTTGAAAAAATTTTCAATTCTTTCTTTTTGTTCAAAAGTAAGTTTTTCTGCCGTACATATAATATGTTTAACTGATTCAATTGATAAATTATATTTTTCCAATAAAGTTACTAATGAAAAAATTGTTGATGGATAGGCTTCTATAATACCAATATTTAATCGATCAATATGCTTTGCATATTCTATTATTCTTTGTTCTGATAACTCATTGATAGAAAAAAAATAATGCTTGTTTGCAAAGTCTTCTAAAACAATGTCCTTGCCGAATAATTTGTGATTAATAAATCTTGCATAGTTAAGTTTTAGATTAATTCCAAAATCATTTTGGGATTTTAAAATTCTTAAAAATCTTTTCCTTAAATCAGATTTAAGAACTCTTCCTTTAAGTGGCGTACCTGTAGTTCCGCTTGTTTTGAATGATATGGAATTAAACCTGTTGTTTT
>CACGWZ010000004.1 GCA_902576865.1 uncultured Fidelibacterota bacterium | reverse complement strand
TCCCGAATTTTATCTAAAAACTCGATATAAAAATTCTTATCATATAGATTGCCGAATTTATCAGATAAAATGTGAACTTCCATAACAAATTTTTTTTCATCAAAAGTTGGTCTGATACCAGCATTCATCATCCCAAAATAACTTTCTTCGTCTAAGAAAACCTTAGTTAAATACACTCCCGTACTTGGAAGTAACTGCTTTTCAAAAGTTGGAATAAAATTTGCGGTTGGATAATTCATTGTTTTTCCACGATTTGAACCAGATACTACAGTTGCATTAAATCCATAAAATCTTCCTAAATAATCATGTACTTTGCTTGAGTTTCCATCTAGAATCAAAGACCTAATTAGACTACTTGATATAGTTTTTCCCATATGTTCTCTCATTTTAGGCGTATGAAGCTCAATATTATTGATACTACAAAAAGCTTTTAAAAATTCAAAATCACCTTCTTTTTTATGTCCAAAATAGTGATTTTTGCCAACAGAAATTATAGTTGGATTAAATAAATCTTTTAAAACGGTTTCTGCAAACATCTGTGAAGACATTAATGAAAACTCTTTATCAAATGGTATTATTAATACTTTATCTAAACCTATCTCTTTTAAAGTTTCAAGTTTTACATCTAAACTTTGAAGATTTATTGGGGTTTGTTTGTCCGAAAGCACATAAAACGGATTTGGATCAAACGTAATTAAGCAAGACGGAATATTTCTTTTTTTACCCTCTTCAACAATATAAGATAATACGTCATGATGACCCTTATGAATACCATCATAATTACCAACAGTTATTACTGAATTTGATAACTTTTTGAAATCTTTTAAAGATTTTATGATTTCCATTTGTCCTCGAATTTTTCTATTGTAACCGATTCATTCAATCTATATTCACCAACGCTTAATCGTGTTAAGTTTATCAAATGACCCACCGTACCTAAATATTCTGCTATATCCTCTGCTAAAACCCTTATATAAGTTCCAGATGAACAATCAACGGTGATTTTTAAGGTCTTTTCATCTAATGAATCAATTTTTAAGCTATTGATAGTTATCAACTTTGGATTTGTTTTGATTTCAATATTTTTTCTTGCAAGCTTATAAAGTCGAACTCCATTAATTTTTCTTGCTGAATACATAGGAGTTCTTTGTAATAATTCTCCAACAAACTTTTTCTCACAATCAATTAAACTTTGATCAGAAATTTCACAAATTTCTTTTTCTTCAACAATGTTACCTGTTAAATCCATTGAATCCGTTTTTTCTCCTAATTTAATTATACCTTCATAAGTCTTATCAAATTGTATGATATTTGATAATTTTTTAGTCGATTTTCCAACACCTAACACTAACACTCCATCTGCAAATGGATCTAAAGTACCTGAGTGTCCAACTTTTTCCTTAGTAATTTTTTTTACTTTTTTAACAATTGAAAAGGAAGACAAATTTTTTGGTTTATATATGTTGTAAATCATACTAATCTATCTCTTTTATTAGCTTATCAATTTTTTCAAATTGCTCAAATGAATCATCGTAGAAAAATTTTAATGTTGGAGTAGATCTTAAATTTAAAGATGCTGACAAAAATTTTCTAAAAACCGGTACAAGCAAGTTAAGCTCTTCATTAATAATTTCTATCTTTTTAGTAGGGTTTAATACACTATAATATAAAGTTGCATGTTTTAAATCAGCTGTCATTTTAACTGAAGAAAAAGTGATAAAACCATATTTCCTTAAATCCATCTCTCTAGTTAAGATATCATTAATGGTTTTTAAAACTTGTTGTGATACTCTCTCTGATCTTGAAAACGGTTTATTATTCAACTGTCTGCTAATGTTCTCTTAATTTCATTTATTTTATACGCAACGATTCTATCGCCTTCAAAATACTTTTTCACACCTTCAACGGAAATACCACATTCCATACCCGAATCAACAGACGCTACATCGTCTTTAAAACGCTTTAATGAGGTAATTGAACCTTTTGAAACAAGCTCTTCTTCTTCGCGAATAAGCCTAACAAAACAATCACGTGTAATTTTACCGGATTCTACTTGAGATCCTGCGATAAAACCAATTTTAGGAATTTTAAATGACTCTTTAACTACTGCAACACCGATAACTTCTTCAACCATATCTGGCTTTAACAATCCTTCAACAGCCATCTTAACATCTTCAACAATCTGATAAATAATACTATAGGCTCTAATTTCTACATTGTTTTGACTAGCCAACAGCTTGGTATTTGACGGAATTTGAACCCCAAAGCCAATAATAATTGCTTGTGAAGCTTGTGCTAACAAAACATCAGATTCGGTAACATTACCAACCCCTTTATGAACAATATCCACACCAACTTCATCATTGTTAATTTTTTCTATGCTTTGTATTAAAGCTTCAATTGAACCATCAGAATCGGCTTTAATAATGATATTTAAATTATTTATATCACCTTCCTTAATCTGAGCTGATATACTGTCTAATGATGTTTTTTGAACCATCTGAAGATCAATTTCACGTTTAATTCTCTGACGTTCATTAGCTATTTTCTTTAAATCTGATTCATTTTCAACTTCTGCAAAAATATCTCCAGCCTGAGGAACTTGATCAAAACCTAGAATTTGGACTGGATCTGATGGTCTAGCTTCAGTGATTCTTTCATTATTTTCATTCATAATTGCTCGAACCTTTCCAGGGTGATTATTACAAATGAATGGTGTTCCTATGCTTAAAGTACCTTTTTGAATTAAGACGGTTGCAACAGGACCTAATCCTTTATCTAATCTTGAATCTATTACAATACCTTTACAATCAATATCTTGATTTGCTTTCAGGTCTAATACTTCGGCCTCAAGTAAAATTGCTTCCATTAAGTCATCTATACCTTCACCTGTTTGAGCAGACGTATGTACAGATTGAATTTTACCTCCCCAGTCTTCCACTAAGACATCTTTTTCAGATAATTCTCTTTTAACGACATCAGGATTAGCGCCTTGCTTATCAATCTTGTTAATTGCTACTACGAGTGGCACTTCCGCAGCTTTTGCATGATTTATAGCTTCAATTGTTTGGGGCATAACACTATCATCAGCAGCAACTACCAGAATAACAATATCTGTTGATTGAGCACCTCTTGCTCTCATAGCAGTAAAAGCTTCATGTCCAGGAGTATCTAAAAAAGTGATTTTATTATCATTATGTGAAACCTGATAAGCTCCAACTCTTTGTGTTATTCCTCCTGATTCACCTGCTGCAACTTTTGTTTTTCTTATAAAGTCTAAAATGGATGTTTTACCATGGTCAACGTGTCCCATAATTGTGACAACCGGTGCTCTGTCTATCGCATTTGACAATTCTTCTTCTGAATGAGATGTTACAAACAAGTCATCAACAACTTCTTCATATTTCTTCAATTCAACATCATATTCTCCAGCAATTAATTCTATGACATCCCATTCAAGTCTTTGATTTACTGTTGCTAAAATACCCATTTGTAAGCATTTACCAATGACTTCACTGGTTGATACGTCTAAAACTTTAGCTATTTCATCAATACTAGCATATTCAGCAAGCTCAATTGTTCTTTTTTGATCTCCATCTTCAAGACTAGTATCTTTTTTGGTTTTCTTATATGATTTTTTCTTAGGACTTGCATCAATAGAAGCAAGTGTCTTCTTCAATCTTTTAACAGCAGAACTATCTTTTTTTAGTTCATCTTTATGTTTTTTTTCCTGCTTTTTATCCTCTTTCTTTTCTGGTTCACGTAAAGAGATTTTTCTTAATTTTTTCTTTGGTTTTTTCTCAACAGGAGCCTCTTTTTTTGCTTCAGTCTTTTTACTGTCTTTTTCATCCTTAATTGGCTTTTCAGCTTTTTTCTTCTCTGATTTACGTTGATCTTCAACAGACATAATTTTGAACTTTTTGACAGATTTAGTTTTCATCACAACTTTAGAGTCATGAATCTCTTTTCTAACCTGCTCTTTTCTGTCCCTTTCTGCAGATTGACGATCTTTTGCAAATTCTGTATAAACTAATTGTTGTGTTTTGCCGTCAATGGGAGACATATGGCTAGATACAGAAATATCTTTTGACTTTAAAAAGTCTAAGATATCATTATGAGATATATTTAGCTCTTTCGCTAATTGGAATATTCTTATTGAATCAGACATTAATTACTCTTCTTTTTCCTCAATATTTGCGTCAGAATCTTCTTCAGAGTCAACAACTTCTTCATCCGGTAATTCTACTTCTTCAGCTGGTTCTTTATCAGTAGAGTCAGCTTCTTCGCTATTGTCTTCAACTACTTCAATATTTTGTTCTGTATTAGTTAAATCTAACTCGACACCCTCTTCAGTACTTTCAACTACCTCTCCAACTTCTTCTTTATTATGTGTTATTTCAATAAATAAATTTACTGCATCACTTATTAAAGAAATCTCTTTATCATTAAGCTCTAACTCTTCCGTAAGGATATATTTTTTTACATTTAAATAATCTGCAACAGAAACAATATCTGCCTTAGCAAGTTTATTACTTAAAGTCTTTGTAATTTTATCTAGTGATTCAAGATTAGTTTTCTGATTTATAAGCACTTCCTCATATTCTGATTTAGTGTAAGCATCAATTGTATATCCTGTCAGTTTTGAAGCAAGATGAATGTTAACACCACTTCTTCCAACAGCATTTTCAAGACCACCTTCATCAAATATTGCCACACAATACTTTCTATCATCATCTATATACAAGTCAACTGGTTTTGCTGGAGAAAGCGCTCTAGTTATAAAGACTTCAGATTTCTCTGTAAAATTAACAATATCAATTTTTTCATTGTTCAACTCTCTAACAACTGATTGAATTCTACTTCCTCTCATACCTACACAGGCACCAACTGCATCAATTCGTTTATCTACAGAATGAACAATTATCTTACTTCTTTCTCCTGGTTTTCTTGCAATTCCTTTAATTTCAATGATTCCATCTTCAATTTCTGGAACTTCCATTTCAAAAAGCTTGTAAAGAAAAAGATCGTCACTTCGAGATATTAAAATATCTGGACCTTTTGGTGTTACCTCAACAGACTTGACTAAAGCTCTGATTGTATCACCTCTTCTAAATCTTTCAGAAAAAATTTGCTCATTTCTAGGCATTCTCAATTCTGTTTGCTCAATATTTACAAAAGTATTTTCTCGATGCACTTGATGAACAGTTCCTATAATAACTTCTCCAATTCTCTGAACATAATCTTCATAAATGTACTGCTGTTGAACTTCTCTGGTTCTTTTGTTTAAAAATTGTCTCGCATTTGCAACTAATCTTCTACCAAAACGTGCAGGGTCAATTACCTCCACAAAAGTATCTCCCAGTTTTAATTCACCAGCTAAATCTGGTTCAAGCTCAATTGCTCTTTCTAAGGTAATATCAAAGTGATCATCGTCCACCTCTTCAACAATTGTTTTTTCCACATATATTTCAATTTCACCTTTATCAAGATTTACAATAACACTACAATTATCAGATTCACCAGTTTCTTTCTCAATTATAAATAAAAATAATTGTTCAATTATTGTACCAAGCTCTGAACGCTCGATATTCTTTTCTCTTGCTAATTCAATAAAAATTTCAATTAAATCTCTATTAATCATAATTACCCTTCAATTTTTTTCATTATAACAAAAATGGGCCGTAGCCCATTAAATTCATTGGAATATATTTAATTAATATCGTTTTAACAAGTATCTTAGTTTATACTTAATACGAGTCCATACACTTCCTCAAAAAGTTCGTTATATGCCGGATTATCGCCATCTAATGATTCAAGAAGCTTAATAGACTGATCTGGTTGGCCATTTTGAGCAAGTTTTTTAGCTTTAAGGATACTGATATATTTAATTTCATTTTCTGAGTCTGTAAACTTCATTGCTTTATCATACATTTTTGTGTCATTTTTTAACTCAGCAAGCATGATATATCCTTCTTTTTTAAGATTATCATACTTTAATTTAGAAACACTTTCAGATAAATAAACAAGTGCTTTGTCATTATTGCCATTAATAAATGCAGTTCTTCCAAGATAGAACTTTGCTTGATGTGCTGCTTTTGAGCCGGAGAAATTATCCACAACAGTCTCAAGCTGTAAAACAGCGTTATCAAAATCTCCTTTTTCAAAGTAAATCATCGCATTGCTTAGTGCTGTATCTGAAGCAGATGGTTTAACATTATCATTTAAAGAGAAAGCTTGATAAGTAACTAGAAAAACAATTAAAGCTAAAATAATAGGATTTAATATAAAATTTTCTATTGGCGTATAGTCAGATCTATCTTTATAGCTAACCTTAATTGGTCTTAAAATAAAGTTTTGAAGTTTATCTCTCAATGTATTATTCCCAATAATTAAATAGTTTGTAAAGTTTCGGTCTAAATTTAGTTGATAATTTAGTACTTGAAACCTTTTTATTTTTATCTTTTCTTATTTTTTTTCGTTCCTCAATATCTAATTGCATAAAATCATTGCAAACATCTGAGCAACAATCATTAAACTTTTTTGCACATTTATCACATTGAATAAATAATAAGTGGCATGAATCATTTTTACAATTCTTATGATTATCTGATGCTACTTTACATTGGTGACATTGTCCAATTATGTCTTTTGTAACACGTTCTCCCATTCGATCGTCAAACACAAAATTTTTACCTATGAATTCTGATTTTAAATTATTTTTTTTCATATCATGAGCATATTGAATGATTCCTCCTTCAAGTTGATATACATCTTTAAAACCTTTTTTTATAAGATATGAACTTGCTTTTTCACAGCGTATACCTCCTGTGCAGTATAAATGTACTTTTTTATCTTCTTTTCCTTTTAAAATCTCTGCAACCTTTGGTAATAATTCTTTTGAAAAATGTGCATCTGGTATAACAGCATCTTTAAATCTACCCACTTCACATTCATAATAATTTCTCATATCAACTACGATTGAATCTTTTTCTTTAATAGAACGGTTAAAATCAATTGGTTTTAAATGGAGTCCAATCTTATTCATATCATAAGAATCTTGAGGTAATTTATAAGCAACTATCTCATCACGAACTAAGATTTTTAGCTTCAAGAAAGATGTACCCTCCTCAATTGCATGTTTAAATTTTATTTCTTTGAAAGCGTTAATCGAATGGATGTAGGATCTAAAATCTTTTAAACTATGCTCTGGTATACTTATTTGTGCATTAATTCCTTCTTTTGAAACATAGATTCTTCCAAGAATTTTTAAATCTTTAAGATCTAAATATAATTTATTACGTAAATTGTCAGGATTTTCTATCAAACAATATTTATAAAAAGAACAAGTAATTCGATCAAATTGTTCTTTTTCTAAAATATTTTTAAGCTCAATTTTGGACTTTTTATTATACATATTAGGATGTTAATGGATAAAGAGCCTATTAACAAAAAATAATAGGCTCTTTATTTAAATTAAAATGAAGTATTAATTTGATGATGTACTTAAATCTCTTCTTAGTTTTAATACTTGATTTTGTGTCCAAGTCCATGCACCGCTTAAAGACATTTCAGGCTTATTTTCGGTCATCTTATTTACAACTTTTGCTCTTAAAGCAAAATCTGGTGCTAACATCTCAGATCTGGTTTTATGAGGAGTTGCGTACATAACAACGTTCATATTACCACCTGAAGCTTTGGTCATTACCCACCAAACTCTATCGTATTCTATTTGTTCTGATGCAACTTTGAAGTCTTTAAATATTTCTAAAGCTTTGGATCTATCTCCTGTTGGCATTCCGTAGTAGAAAACAGAAACAAAATCAAATGGTTCCTCAGAATTAAGTTTATCTAAATTAATACTTAAATCTTCATCTAGAATCCAAAACTCCATTCCACCATAAAGATTTGTCAAATCATTGAGTTTGTCTCCTGGCAAAGTCGCATGATTGTTCAGTGCGTCAAGAACATCTTCCACTTTTGAATGAGGAACTGGCCAATTTGCTGGAACTCTATAAAAGTCTCCAGAACTTGGTCCTGCAACAATTTGCCATGTATTTAGCGCATTTAAATCGCTAGTATGAACTTTATTATGTTTTTTTAATGCAGTTTCAAATTGCTTTCCTGTAACTCCATCTTTTGGCCCAATCAGTGATTGCATATGATACAATGCTTCTTGTGCAAAAGTAAATGAAAGCATTAAAACTAAAGTTGTTATTATTTTTTTCATTTTTTCCTCCCTTTTAAAGTTTTTAAGAAAAACTTTTTAAAAATTAATTACTTAAGTCTGGTCTATGAACAGATACTTGACTTTCACCGTTCCAAGCACTTTGACCCCACACAGATTCCCAATCAGGCATTCTGTTATTAAGCTCTTCTAGCAAAGCAAGAAAAGCTGATTGATCTAATGCTTCCGAAAGAGTATCATGTCCTGAAACAAATACATATTCGTTGAATGGTTGACCAGTATTTGAAACCATACATACAAAATGCTCATCTGACCCTAATTCATCTCTAATTTCATTTGCTAATCTAAAGATTGATTCTGCGCTAGATTGACCGCCTTGTCTTACATTCCATTTACTTTGTCTAATATATTTCCAAGTTTTTACTTGTGGATTGTAACTTAAATCAGGTCTTAAAGTATAAAACACAGTTCCATTACGTCCTTCAACCATTTTTCCATCGAATTTATCGTAAGGAACAGGTTCATGATTTTGCCATTCATTAAAGACTGCATCAATCATATCTGCTGATGTAAATATAGATTTTGGCATTCTAACATAATCACCTGCATCAGGACCATTGATAATTTGGTAAGTTGTCGCAGCGCCAAGATCTGTCGCATGTGCTTTATTATGTTGAATCATAGCTTTTTCATAATCAGTAACTTTTACGCCATCTTTAACACCAATTTGAATCTGCATATTATAGGTTTGACTAAAAGCTAAAGTTGAAAAAACTATCATTAGTAAGATATTTTTCATTTTTCCCTCCATTTTGTTAATAACATATTATATTAATTATTTTTTATTAGAATTGCGTTAGATAATTATAATTTTAATACTTGACCAAACTCTGTGATATTAAATCCATCCTGAGCGGTTCCTAGAATGATTACATAAGGAGATTTTTCATAATCTGAAAAACTAGTAAGACAAATTGCTAAAAAGTATATAAATACTATTCTAGCCAAATAGTTGACCTTCGTCATCCGTAGCAACTTTTGGTAAATCTTTAGAATTATACATAGCTTCAATTTCTGCTTTATGTTTTTCTATAACGACTTTTCGTTTAATTGACATTTTTGGAGTCAATTCTCCTTTATCAACAGTCCATTCATCAGCGATTAAGACAAACTTTCTAACTGATTCATATCTTGAGAAATTGGTCATGACTGTCTTTACAATCGCATCGTAGTGATCGTATGTTTGGTCATGTGCACAAAGTGCATTATAATCTAAACTTGCTAAGCCTTGTTCTTCAGCCCAAGCCAAAAGATTTTCTTTACTTGGAACTATTAAAGCTGAGATAAAATTTCTATCATCACCGACAATATTACATTGCTCAATATATTTATTTGATGTAAGTGAAACCTCCATAGGTTGAGGAGCAACATTTTTACCTCCAGATGTGACAATTAAGCTCTTTTTTCGATCGGTAATTCGTAATAAGCCATCTTCATCAAATTCACCAATATCTCCTGAATGAAACCATCCATCAATAATTGCTTCATTAGTAGCTTCTTCATTTTTGTAGTAACCCATCATAACATTATGACCTCTACAAACAATTTCGCCATCAGGTTGGATTTTAACTTCAACTCCAGGTATTGGTTTTCCAACAGTTCCAAATTTAAAGAAGTCTGAATGTCCAACTGTCATTACAGGACTAGTTTCAGTTAACCCATATCCTTCAATTATTGTAATACCAATTCCACAGAAAAATGATCCCACTTCTTTTGATAATGCAGATCCTCCAGAAGAACAGGC
This sequence comes from uncultured Fidelibacterota bacterium, assembly GCA_902576865.1. GTDB lineage: Bacteria > Fidelibacterota > Marinisomatia > Marinisomatales > Marinisomataceae > Marinisoma. The sequence continues at coordinate 58,771 of CACGWZ010000004.1, read as the reverse complement.
TCTGACTTTTCCACCTAAGGCAGCCCTAAATTTGTTAAGTACTAACTTATCAGCAATTTTATATTTTAGTCCAAGCATAAATGGTAAATCTTGACTTTTTTGACGATAAGGAACTGTTTGTAAGCCAACAGCAATCGACCAATCAGCAAGCTTCCTTTTAACACCAGTCATTGATGCTACAGAATCTAAAATTTTAGCATGAATTTTTTCGAAAATTCTAGGTACCGCTGTTAAAAAAGTTGGTCGAACCTCCCTAATATTTTCAAAAAGTATTTCAGGAGTAAAATTCATTTCAGCGTAATAAATAGATGTTCCTATGCTAAATATATAATAGTGACCGCCAACTCTTTCGAAACTATGACTTATCGGTAGGAACGAAACAAATCTTTCTATTCCATCAGCTGGTTTTAATTCAGGGTTAAGCTCCATTGCAGCTTCCATGTTGCCATTAATAGAAAGGAGATTATTACAAATATTAGAATGGCTAAGCATAACTCCTTTTGGATTCCCTGTTGTTCCACTGGTATAAATAAGAGTTAATAAATCATTTTCTTCAACCGTTGCAGATATTGCACGAATATCATGTAATTGATCTTTCATATTAAAAACATCAGCAAATTTGACAATATTCTCTTTTCCACCATTATAACTGTTATCCATAATTATAATTGTGTGTAAATTGGAATTTGCATCATTAATAAGTGGATAAACTTTGTCTAACTGAACCTCATCTTGAACAATAGCGATCTTACTCTCTGAGTGTTCTACAACATATTGAGATTGAGCTGGAATTAGAGTAGGATAAACTGGAACAGATACAGCTCTAATATGAGCAATTGCATAATCAGATATTGACCATTTACGGGAATTTGCACCAATAATAGCAACCTTATCATTATCATTGATTCCTAAATTTTTTAACCCATTTGCAAAATCTTCAACCATTACTTGAAGTTCAGCTAAATCTATACCTTCCCAACCATTTTCAGTTTTTGTATAAAAAGTTTTTAAGGTTGGTCTTTCACTCACTACATGTTGAAACATTTGTGGTACTGTTTTAAATGACATTATAATCTCCTTGTGTCAATAATCAATAATTAATGTTAATTATTGACAAACTACATACTTTAACTGAAATTTGTCAACATCTTTGCCGGGGTGGCGGAATTGGTAGACGCGCTGGTCTCAAACACCAGTGAGAGCAATCTCATGTCGGTTCGAGCCCGACCCTCGGTACAAAAAAAAGGGCTTAAAAAAGCCCTTTTTTTACTTATTAAATTTATTACTCTTCTTCTGGAGGGAAGACTTCATTATTAAGTGCCTTTAACTGTTTCTTAATGTCTGATAAGTCTCTTCTAGTTCTACGTTTTTCTGAATCAAAGTTATCTTCTAATCCCTCAAGATCACGTTGAACATTTTTAATTCTTTTTGTTAAGTCTCTGTCAACTCTTTTGATTTCGTAAGCTAAGTCATCGATTAAATTTCCTAAAGAGTCAGCCTTAGCATAAATTAATTTTGTATTTGCTAGAATCATATCTTGACCTCTTTTAATCTCTTTACCTTGGCCAATATTTTCTAACTCAACAGCTTTAACTCTTTGTTTAAATTCTTTGTTAACCATATCTACATGCTCTGCTTGTTCGCTTCGTAATTGAGCCATTTCATCCATAGCTGAACCATACTGTATTAATGAAAAACCAACTGCTAAAGTTAGAGCAAGAACAACAACACTTAAAATTTTTTCTGTACTAGATAACATAATAAATACCTCAATTATTTTTTTAGTCCACAGAAACTAATGAATGAAAATTCAATATGAAAACATTTTTTTTATTTAGGAATATTTCCAATTCTTGAAAGTCTAGGTAAATAATTTTCAAGGTCTAACGAAAACCAAGTTATCACTGGTTGTCCAAGAATATGACTTTTAGGCACAAAACCCCAAAATCTAGAATCTTCACTATTGTCTCTATTATCTCCCATCATCCAATAATAATCTTGCTTTAAAGAATATGTATCAATTTGGCTAATTTCTAAATCATTTATCTTTAAATATTTTAAATATTCTTTTTTCATTACTGTCATCCAAGGATTAATTAACGATGCATTTGGTTGGGGAACATAATTATCAAATACTGTTCTATCACCTGTTCTTCTAAACAAATCATACGGATCTTCGTTGGTAAATATCAGCTTTTGATTATTAACAACTAATTCAACTTTATTTCCTTCAAACAACAATAAAGGGATAATTAACTCCCAATTCATATCTTCATCAATCGTATAAGTATCACCTTTTTTAGGAATTGTAAGCTCCTTCAAATTATCTTTATTTCCAAGATTCATAAAAATGCTATCATCAAAATATGATTCTGGAGATGGCTCTTGCGATAAAAATTGACCACCTTCAGGTAAAAGATACTGTTCGTTATTAATAAAAACTTTTCTATTTTCGATTCTAACCTTATCACCAGGTAAACCGATACATCTTTTTACATATTTATAGACATTATCTCTTGGGTATTCGAAAACTACTACGTCTCCTCTTTCTACGTCTTTGAATGAAGGAAATCTATAATCAGGAAGGAATGTGGGAATGCTAATAGCTGTAAATGGAACCCAAATTTTTTGAGGAACTTTCATACCATAGATATATCTACTTCCAACAAGCATATCACCCCGTAATATATTTTTTTCCATACTACTTGTTGGTACGATATATAGCTCTACAACTGTTTCTTTTAAAAAAAGTATGGCTAAGATTAAAATAGTAAGCGATTTTATTTCTTTAATAAAGTTTTGCATTTTTTAATATTAGTTGATATTGGCTTAAAGGTTAGTCTATGTATTGGTGTGTATGAGTATTGTTCTAATGCTTCCAAGTGTTTTTTTGTTCCATATCCGCTATTTGATATAAAATCATATTGTGGATAAATATAATGAAATGATCGCATTATTTCATCTCTTGTTACTTTTGCTATAATTGAAGCAGCCATAATTTGCTGATATTTTTGATCGCCTTTTATAATACCCTCATTTTGAATTTGAATATCTAACGAAAATCCATCAACCAAAACTTTATCTGGTGTCACATTTAATGAGTTTATTGCATCTTTCATAGCATCCTCGGATGCAATTTTAATATTATACTCATCAATATAATCATTCCATTTAACTCCAACTGCAACTGAAGTAGCTTTTTCTAAAATCTCATCATACAAAATCTCTCTTTTCTTTTTAGATAATTTTTTTGAATCATTTAGTGAGTCGATAGAATCATTTAGAATTACTGCTGCAGCTAAAACTGGACCAGCTAAACACCCTCTGCCTACCTCATCTACACCTGCAATAATCATTTTTTAAATTAATAATAAAAAATCAATGTACATCTTTTAAAAAAATAATTAATATGTGTCCATGTCTAAAAATCAGTATACGCTTATTGTTTTTTCAATTATAGGAATTTTATTATTAATCCCAGGATATGGGGTTCATTTTTTTGAACAAATTTGGAGTTTTCCAGGAAATCTTTTTTCAGATGATTTTAAAGAATCTTTTCCCTTAGCTACCATACCATTAATGGTTATTTCTCTTTTGGGAACTGGTATGTATATGACTTTTAAGCTAGGATTTCCACAATTAACTCGCATTTGGCACGGTATTAAAGTAACTCGAGGTGACTACGATAGCACTGAAGATGAAGGAGATTTAAATCATTTTAAAGCACTTTCAACTGCCTTAGCAGCTACTGTGGGTATTGGAAATATTGCTGGAGTCGCTATTGCAATTCAAATTGGCGGTCCTGGTGCATTATTCTGGATGTGGATTACAGCTTTTTTTGGAACTGCTTTAAAGTATGCTGAATGCACTCTTGCTGTTGAATACAGAGAAACAGACTCTCAAGGAAATACTGCAGGAGGACCAATGTATACCATAGAAAATGGTTTAGGTCCAAATTGGAGATGGCTAGCAGTATTTTTTGCATGTTTTACGATTATTTGTTCCTTCTTTACAGGAAATGCTATTCAATCAAATACGCTTACACAACAACTTTATAGTCAATTGGCTTCAATTTTTGGAACAGATAATTTTTTGATGTCTACAAGAGAAGTTGCTTTATTAGGCGACGTTTCAAGTATATCTATTATGCATGTAGCCATTGGTTTAATTTGTGCATCTATTGTAGGTTCAGTTATTTTAGGTGGTATTAAAAGAATAGGTAATTTTACAAGTTTTCTCGTTCCTATTATGGCTGCTATTTATGTTTTTTGTGCTTTATTCATTGTGATCACAAATTTTGATCAAGTCGGTAATGCTTTCAATACCATTTTTACCATGGCTTTTAATCCTCCATCCTTACTAGTTCCTGCTACAGGTGTTGCTTCTGGGGCATTTATAGCATTTTTAAATACAATGTTAATGGGAGTTAAAAGAGGTCTATTTTCAAGTGAATCTGGTCAAGGTTCAGCTGCTATTGCTCATTCAACAGCAAAAACACCTTATTCAACTAGAGAAGGTGTTGTTGCTTTATTAGAGCCATATATTGATACTATAATAATTTGTACTTTAACTGGTTTGGTAATTATGGTTACTGGTTCATGGAAATTTACTGAGTTCTATTCCCTTAGAATTGATTCATCAATTGTTGAATTAAAAGAAGGTGTATTACTTACAAGCTATGCTTTTTCTCAAGGAATTCCATTTGGTAGTGAAATGGTTACAATTGCTGTTGTTCTTTTTGCTCTCTCAACTGCTATAAGTTGGTCATTTTATGGAGACAGAGCTACAGAGTATTTATTCGGTTCTAATTATATTACATATTATAGATATATTTATGTCATGATGGTTTTCTTTGGCTCACTATTGACTTTAAAACAAGTTTGGAATCTTGGTGATGCTGCCCTTGCTTTTATGACTTTTCCTAACCTTATTGCGATCATTCTTCTAAGTACCAAATTAAAAGATATTTCTTCTAAATACTTTGAAAAGTACTAATCACATTCTTGATACTGCATTAGAAATTTCAGATCAAGCTGCTGAACTAATTCGTTCATCTTCTCAAAAAATTAAATCTTTTAAATCTAAAGGAGAAGTTTCAAATCTTGTAACTCAAACCGATATTGAAACTGATAAATTAATTACTAGTAAAATTAAAGAATCTTTTCCTGAGCATAATATTGTTTCAGAAGAATTAGGATCAAATAATTTAAGCTCAGATTATACATGGTATATAGATCCAATTGATGGTACCAACAATTTTGTGCATAATTATCCTTCCTTTGCTGTTTCCTTAGGAGTTTTCTTTAAAAATAAACCACTGGTTGGCGTCGTCTATGACATTCCGAACAACGAAAAATTTTTTGCCTTAAAAGGTGGTGGTTCTTTTAGTAATGATTCTCCAATATCCGTTTCAAATAAAGATCATTTTAATGAAGGTTTATACGTTACTGGTTTTATACCATACGATGAAAATTATATTGATAAAAATTTGCAAGTTGTAAAGAATATAAATCTTAATTCACATGGTGTTAGAAGATTAGGAGCAGCTTCCTTAGATATGTGTCATGTAGCAAAAGGTATCGTTGAAGGATTTTGGGAATACAATTTACAACCATGGGATACAGCAGCCGGTAATATCATCGTTTCGGAGGCAGGTGGATTTGTTTCAAATGAAAATGGGGATCAATACAATTTTGATAAATGTATTGTCGCATCGAACAAAAAAGTGCATCAGGATTTTTTAAAAATTATTAAAGAATCTTAATTCAATTCTAAATAATCTTTAACATCAGATAATACGCTCTTCATAAGCTTGTCATCAGTTTCTAGAAGAGTTTTAACTTTTTCACGCCCTTGAGCAATTTTATCACCTTTGTATGAGAACCAAGAGCCCATTTTTTCAACAACTCCTCCCTGTAAAGCTAAATCAAGTAAATCTCCAGCATATGAGATTCCTTTACCATACATGATATCAAATTCAGTCATTTTAAAAGGTGGAGCTACTTTATTCTTTACAACTTTTACTCTGGTTCTATTTCCAGTCATGTCAGTTCCTTCTTTAATAGCAGCTATTCTTCTAATATCCAATCTTACTGATGAATAGAATTTTAATGCTCTACCGCCTGGAGTAGTTTCTGGACTACCAAACATGACACCAATTTTTTCTCTGATTTGATTAATGAAAACTACGCATGTTCTTGATTTATTAATTGGACCAGAAAGTTTTCTCAAAGCTTGTGACATCAATCTTGCCTGCAAACCAACGGTAACATCACCAATTTGTCCATCAAGCTCAGCTTTAGGCACCAATGCTGCTACAGAGTCAATAACAATAACATCTAAAGCAGCCGTTTCTAGCAACTTTTGAAGAATATCTAGTGCTTGCTCTCCTGAATCTGGCTGAGAAACCAATAAGTCATCAGCGTTACATCCAAGGTTTTTTGCATATTCAGGATCTAATGCATTTTCAGCATCTATAAATGCTGCTTTTCCGCCATTTTTCTGACATTCAGCAACAATATGTAAAGCTAAGGTGGTTTTTCCGGAAGATTCAGGTCCAAATACTTCGACAATTCTTCCTTTTGGTACACCACCAACTCCCAAAGCCATATCTAATGAAAGACAGCCAGTTGAAATTGCTTCTACATCAAGATTGGCAGTTCCACCCAATCTCATAATGGATCCATCTCCATACTCTTTATTAATATCTAATTGAACCGCTTCCAACGCTTTTTCTACATTTTTTGCCATTATGACTTTCCTCTAATTATTTATGAATTTCTTAAAATTTTTCGTATTTCATTAAGACACAAGGTAACAGTTAATTCACGATTTGTGATCCTGTCAGGTGTTAAATTATACCTCTTAATATATAAATTATTTTTATAAAATATTCCAACAAATACTAATCCAACTGGTTTTTTTTCTGTTCCACCATCTGGACCAGCTATTCCAGTTATTCCAACTCCTATATCAGTATTATTTTTTTGAGCAATGTTTTTTGCTAAAGATTCTACAACTTCCTCGCTTACAGCGCCATATCTTTCAATCAAATCACTGTCAACACCAATGTCGTTAATTTTTAACTCATTACTATAACAGACACTTCCACCTTTATAATATTGAGAACTTCCAGGAACATCTGTTAATCTTGATGCCAATAAACCTGATGTACAAGATTCGGCAGTACTTATTGTCAGCTTATTTTTTATCATCAAATCAGCTATTACTTGCTCTAACTTATCATCGTCGTAACCATATACATATTTTTTAATTCTTAAAACTATAGCATTAATTAAATCTTCGACTAAATGCTTATCTGATGATGTTAAACGTATATCCACTCCCAACATCCTATGAGGTAAAAATGCAATATCACATTTTTCTTTATTAGCATCTATAATATCTGTAATCTTTTCTTGAAGAATTGATTCAGGAACTCCTGTAGTTCTTATGCTTCTACACACTACTTTATTTTTTAAAGATTTTTCAATTTCTGGCAAAACGTAATTCGAGAACATCGATTTCATTTCTTTGGGTACACCTGGAAGTGCAAAAAAGTTGACTTTGTTTTTATCGCCCGATATTAAGCCTTTAACGCTCTTAAATACTGAATCATGTTTTGAAGTATAATGTAATCCTCTTGCAGTACCAACCAAATTGGGGATCATCTTCCCTTTTTTAGATTTATATGCTTGATTCTTGTTAAGATTTGGCATTTTAAAATTTAACCTTTTAAATCTATCTGATAAGATTTTCCAATACTCTTTATCAAATTCATGCGTATCATCAAAGTATTCAAGGAAAGCAGATACTGTAATATCATCAACTGTTGGCCCCAAACCTCCGGTTACGATAATTTGATCACACTCCCATTCTTTTAATTGGTATTCTAAAGTATCGTAAATAACACCTATATCATCTGGTATAGTATGATGAACGTTAACTTTAATTCCTGAAGAGAGTAATTTTTGTCCTATCCAAGCAGCATTACGATCTATGGTAAATCCACTTAATAATTCATTTCCAATTGTTATAATTCCAACTTTCATTACAGTATCCATAAGTTAACACTTAAAAAAATTATTACAACAATTATGGATAAAAATGCAGCCATTATATCATCACCTATAACCCTATAATATGATTTTTCCTTCCAATTTCTTTCAATCCATCCAACTGGACCAATCTTTGAAATATCAAAAAATCTAAAAACAATAAAAGTAATTATAAAAAGCTCATCAATTGCAGAAAGATTTTTTATTAAATCAAAAGAAAATTGATTAAAGATACTTGAAAAAATATAAACTCCAGAAATAGCAATACCCATACCTATGACCTCATCTAAAACATATTCTTTGGGATCTTCTGAATCAACAACAGCGATTAACTTTCTATAGACATGTGAACCAATTATTAACGTAAAAAAAGCTAAAAATGAGGCTGTCTCTGCATTTTGTTCATATAATGCAATAAGTAAAACAATAAGAGAAGCCCAAGTCCCTCCTCCTGGAATTCTTCCAATGCCAAATAATGTTGCTAATTGAACATTAAACCCTTTATTAAAACCCATTTTTGACAAAATAATGAACTCCAGTTGCAGCGGCATAGATTGCATTTATATAAACTATGAGATTGACACTAAACTGACTTGGATTTAAAAGCAGTATTATTAAAACCATACCATGTTGAAAAACTGTTTTTAATTTTCCAAATTTAGATGTTTGAAGAGGTTTATTTTTCGCAATTAGATAATTTCTATAAATTGTTATAATTATATCTCTACCAATTATAATTATGTAAGGCCATAATTGTATTGTATCTAATGCTAGTAACGCTGATAATGCTCCTATCATTAAAACCTTATCAGCCAATGGATCCATATAGTTTCCATGACCAGAAACTAAATCATACTTTCTTGCAATTTTACCATCAGCAAGATCGCTAAAACTACAATATGCAAAGATCAAACCTGCGAAAAGAAAATTATCGCTTACAATTAAATAAATAATTAATGGAGTCAGTAAAATTCTAGAATAAGTAAGGAAATTTAGAAAAAACTTCAACTTAATTTAACCCTTGCTGTAATTGCTGAAGAAATAGTTTTATCATCAATATATTCCAAATTACTGCCAACAGGTAAACCAACAGCCAACCTTGATATTTCAACATTTTGATCTTTTAAAATCTTTTCTAAATAAAGAGCAGTAGCATTGCCGGTCGTACTAGGATTAGTTGCAATAATAACTTCTTTTAAACCTGAATTGATTCTTTTTAAAAGTTTATCAAAAGATAGATCTGATGGACCAATACCGTCTAATGGAGAAATTGCTCCACCAAGTACATGATACAATCCATCAAAACTGTTGGTGTTCTCAATCTTAATAACATCTTCCATATTTTCAACTACACATAAAATTTCTGAATTTCTTCTATCACTATTTAATGGAGATTCTTCTCCTTTTAATAATACCATGCCGGTATTAGGACAAATATCAAGATTTTCATCAACCTCTTTTAATGCGTTAATCAAGTTCTTACCCAAAGACTTTTCAGACTTTACAATGAAATATGCTATTCTTTCTGCTCCTTTTCTTCCAATTCCAGGGAATTTGGTTAAAGCATCAATTAATACTTCAATATATTTAGTAGCATTTGCCATTAAAATCCTGGTAATCCATCTGTTAAGCCACCAGTAACAGCTTTTAATTTCTTAGCCGATGTATCCTTAGCTTCTTCAAGAGCGTTATTTACAGCAACCTTTATAGCATTTTCAATAACATAAGCTTCGCTACTTAAAAGCGTTTCATTAATTTCAACATTTTGAGTTTTCATATCTGCTGTCATAGTAACCTTACATGCACCATTAGCAGATATTCCCTCAACCTCAATGCTTTCTAACTCTTTCTTAATTTTTTTCATTTGAGATTTCATATTTTGAGCTTGTTTCAGCATTTCTTTCATATTACCAAACATTATAACATTTCCTTTCCATCAAATAGTGATAAAATTTCATCTTCATTGACTTTTTCATCTTTTTTATCTTCAATTTTCTCTACCTCTGTATCAACCACTAAACTGACATTAACGTTGGATCCATACTTTTCATCGATAATTAACTTTACAAGATCCAAGCCTTCCTTTAAAAGCTTTTGATTAAATTCAGAGTTATCATAAGAAATTACTTGGAGATTGTTATCTTTTAACTCTCCAAGTATACATCCAGATAACTGCGCTCCTATTGATCCCCTTTTTTTTGAAACTTCCTTAACGATTTGATCCCAATCATTGTTTAATAGTTCTTCACTCAAATCTATTTTTTTCTCTTTTTTTTTTGATTTTACGTTTAGAGTTTTTTTTACTGTTTCTGGTTTTGGAGATTTTACCGGCTGTTGCTGTGAAATTTCTTTTTTTAAAAATTCTTCAATATCAACACTTGAATCAAATTCTAAGAGCTTGATTAAATTCATTTCTAATAATAAATATTGGTCAGAGTATTGTCGTATTGAAGCGTAAAGTTTTGATAGATTATTAGATAATCTAATTATGTCTTTGTGACTCCAATCGTAACTTAATTGATTATACTTTTTAGAAAGTTCCGAATCTACGCCAACAAGCTTTAATCCATTTTTAAAATTCAATACGGAAAGATTCCTGAAATGTAGAATTAAATCTTTTAATAAATCTTCAACTACATAACCTTTGTTTCTAATAACTTCTAAATCAGCCACAAGTTTATCTCCATCTCTGTCATGTAAAGAATCTGAAATACTAAACAAAATTTCATGAGGAACTACTCCAAGCAAATCCTGTACAATGTCATAACTGATGTCATCTCCTAAGACAAGGACTTGATCTAAGTAACTTAATGCATCTCGCATACTTCCTTCAGATTTTGAAGCAATCATTGATAGTGACTTCTCATCAATTGGTTGATTTTCACTTTCAGTTATATATTTTAATCTTTCACTTATTGTACTATTTGAAAGTGGTAAAAAATCAAATCTTTGACATCTTGAGATAATTGTTTGTGGAACTTTATGAACATCTGTAGTTGCAAGAATAAATTTTACATGTTGAGGAGGTTCTTCTAATGTCTTCAATAAAGCATTAAATGCTTGCACAGTAAGCATATGAACCTCATCAATGATAATTACCTTAAACTTTCCAGAAACAGGCATAAATTTAATATTTTCACGCAACTCTCTTATTTCGTCAATACCTCTGTTAGAAGCCCCATCTATCTCAATCACATCCATAGATTTTCCCTCAATAATATCTAAAACAGACTCAGATTTTAAATCATAGTCTGTAGTTGGTGTATCGGCACCATTTAAAGAAATAGCTATTAGACGAGCTGTTGTTGTTTTACCTACTCCTCTTGGTCCAGCAAATAAATATGCTTGGGCAATACGATTTTTTTCAAACGCCTTTTGAAGTATAGCAGTAATGTGTTCTTGGCCAACAACATCTTTGAATTGTTTTGGACGCCATTTAAGAGCTAAAACTTGGTAATTTTCTGACAATTTATTTCCTTTATTTTGCAGAATTTAATCAAACATATTAAAAGAGCGTAGAATTATAATAACTCTACGCTCCTTTTTCAAATCAAATGTGATTTTAAACTTATTTCAGATTTATTTATTAGTCGCTTAATAGAGATTTTAAGCTATCAACTTTTGACTCACTAGCTTTTAATCCCATCTTTGATGATTGTTCAAAGTATTTTAATGCCGTAGCGTTATTATTGACTTCTAAATAATAATCTCCTAAAGAATCATAGGGATTAGCTTTGCCAGCTTGCCTTCTGACCTGCTCTTGAAGAGTCTTTTTAGCCAAATCCATTTCATCTTTTTGCATATATGCATAACCCATAATATTTAATGCTGGAGTGAAGTTAGGATTCATTGTATATAATTCCTTTCCTCTACGTATAATCATATCCGGTCCAATATCACTCATTGTAGCAAAAATTGATTCCATTCTTAAAAATGAATCATTCGGATATCTAACAACCAATCTTTCAACTACTTGATTAAAAGAGTTGGTTCCAAGCTGATTATCATTATACAGTGTTAGGATCATTTTTTTCTCTTCTGCAGAAGCATTAATGGACATACTTACTGCTATATCTAAGTCTTCAGCACCAGAGCTTTGGTTTTGCATAAGAAAATGTGTTCTTGCTCTCATGGCGTAGGCCAAAGCAAAACTTTCATCTTGCTCAATTGCACTTGAAAAAGATTCGTTTGCTTGCTCCCACTCAAGATTATAAAGCTGCCACATTCCCATATTAAAAGCAGATTTAGCTTCATCTGATTCGCTTGTCCATTTAATTACTTTAGCATCTTCACTAGCCATCTTTTCTTGATATTTAGCCAATGCTAAATTTCTAGTTGCCCATTCAAATTCTGGATCAACTTCAAATGCAAGCTGATATGTTTCAATTGCTTTATCAAACTCACCCTTATTGAGATGAAATTCTGCTAATGAATCATATGCATTCGCTTCATTTGGATTTAACTCTATATATTTTTCGATAAACGGTAATCCTTTGTCATAGTCTTCATTGCTTTCTGCATTCCAAAAGTAAGAATACGCTAAAAGATTATATAAATGACCAGCGTTTAATCTTTCTCCTGCTTCTAATAACAACTCTCTACCTTCAACAATACGATCATTGAACTGCAGATATCTATAAGCCCCTGAAGCTAAAAATTTGTCGCCTTTATATTTTTTATATAATTCAGGGTGAGCATCAAATCTTCCACCTTCACCATTTATCCAATTGACTGCTGCTTCCATGATTTTTGTTTCTGGATGGCCTTTTTTTGCCATACTCAAAGCTGTTTCAAGGTAATCTCTTCTTAAAACTCTATCTTGCTCTGCATTTCCTAAATTCAGGTAACATGACGCACAATTTGGATCTTTTTCGATTCCCTCTAAAAACAATGCTCTTGCTTCAGCAAAACGTACATGATGCATCGCCTCTAATCCATTCATTAATTCATTTGAAGCTTGGCCGGCTTGTCTGGACATTTCACCAGAATTTGACTGACAACTAATTGCTAAAAATGAAAGTAATATTAATATTCTTTTCATTATTTCCTCCCTTTATCTCGTAAATACAAATGTTGATTCATCTGATAATGACTTATCAAATTTGTAATTTTCTAAGTTAAAATCTTTCAAATCATTATTACTTGTTATTTTATTATTAATTACAAACTTTGCAAGCAAACCGCGAGCTTTCTTAGCATTAAACGAAATAAATTTAAGCTCACCATCACGATTTTCTTTAAATACTGTATTCAAAATGTTTCCATCAAGATTCCTTTGATCAATGACATTAAAATATTCATTTGAAGAGCAATTAATAATGGTCTTATTTTCATGTTTTTTTATGTTTTTATTAAGATTATTAGTCACTTCATTGCTCCAGAAATCATATAAATTCTTTCCTTTAGCATTTTCAAACTTTGTACCCATTTCAAGTCGATATGGTTGAATCAAATCTAAAGGTTTTAATACTCCATATAACCCAGAAAGAATTCGCAAATGATCTTGAGCAAACTCTAGATCATTCTGGTTAAATGTTTCTGCTTGCAATCCTGAGTAAACCCCTCCATCAAAAGCTAAGATAGCTTGTTTGGCATTATCTTGATTAAAAGGCAATGACCAATTATTAAAACGTTCTTTATTTAAATCTGCGAGTGAATCGCTAATTTTCATTAAATCTTTTAAATCTTGTGATGTTAAATTTTTAGCCTTGTTAACAAGCTCTTGAGCGCTTTCAATAAAATCGCATTGCGTAAAAGCTGAAACAGCATCTTGATGTTTAAAATTTAACTTTTTTGAAGGTGATAATAACGTAATCATTACAACTCCCTTAATTTATTTTTTATTTCTTCGCTAACATCTATAGATTTTTGATCTTTGAAATTAAACATCACAAATGTATGAATAGTTTGAAAAGAAGGGTCATTTTCCCCTTCAACAAATATGCCCTGATGAACATCATAACTTTTTTTTCCAACTCTTGTTACTCTATATCCAATATCCAAATTTACTGGATGTCTAACTTGTTTTATATATCTTGAATTAATTGATGCTAAAAGACCTCTTGATGAATTATTCGCTCCAAGTTTTTCTATAGGTTTACCATAAATATACTCCAGAAAATCTTTATGTTTTGTTTCTAACAAACTTAAATATATCGTATGATTGATATGTCCCAATGTATCCATATCCCTCCACCTTGTTTTTGCAGAATTAAAGAAATCATAATCTTTTCTTTCAAGTATCATTTTATTGATAAAATTTCATCTTTATAGTTTTCGCACAAATCCCATACTTTTTGCCAATCTTCCTTATCATAAGAAGCTCTTGAAGAACGGATTTCTTTGCATTTAAAAAAATATTTACCTGAAACTCCTTTAACTTCATCAGAGGTAGATAAGTAAATACTTGAATCAGCACCATCATCCACAGTTCTAGCAAACATTTTTGCACCAAATTTTACAATATATTTTATTAAATTTCCTTCATTACCTGCAATATTAGTATCTACAAATCCAGGATGTAATACATTTACGGACACTTTGTCCTGCATAGAAGCTAATCGATACGTAAACATGATATTCATCAATTTAGATACACAATAGGATGTCCAAGCAGAAAAACTCTTTTCACAATTGATATTTGCATAGTCTACTTCTGCTCCAATATGAGCATTTGAAGCTACATTGACAATTCTACCATCATTAGACTCAGAAATAATATTTAATAGTTCTGTAGTAAGAACAAAATAATTCATTTGATTGGTTGCAAATGTTTTTTCGAGCCCTTCCGAAGTAATATTTTTATTCTTATTTGCTCCGCCAGCATTATTAAGCAGAACATCAATTTTATTATACTTTTGTTTAATCTGATCTGCTAAAGTTTTAACATTTTTTACCAGGCTAAGATCATACTCAAAAAAATCTAAATTTTTATTTCCAGAATGTTCAATAATCTCATCAATGGCTTTTTTTCCTTTATTTGGATTTCTTCCAACTAAACCGACATGATAACCTTTAGATGCAATAGATTTGGCAGCTGCTAAACCTATACCATCTGTCGCTCCTGTAATAATAATATTTTTGTGCTGCATATTTCTGATATTTGAAGATTTAAATATTACTCATAAATTGTTATCGATGTTACAAAATTTTGAATCATTAGTTCTTATTTGGCTTACCTTAGGGTTTTTTACCTTTGTTACACTTCTTAAAATTCCAGCACCATATGGAAAATTTTCAAAAACTGACTGGGGTCCAATGATTCCTAGCAAGCTTGGATGGTTTGTTATGGAAATTATTTCACCTTTAGCATTGCTTTATTTTTTCCTTAATGGAACTATAGAAAAAACTCCAACAAATATTACTTTTGTTGCTTTGTGGTCTTTGCATTATTTAAATAGAAGTGTTATTTACCCTTTACGACAAAATAATCCTGCTAAAATGCCTTTATTAATTGCAATACTTGCTTTCTTGTTTAATATTGTTAATGGATATATTAATGGTACTCATTTAGGCAGTATTCAAGGATATTCTATAGAATATATGTCTAATTGGAATTTCATTTTAGGTGTCTGTTTATTTATTGTAGGTGCATATATAAATATTAAATCAGATAATATTTTATTATCACTTCGATCAAAATCTGGAGAATATAAAATTCCTGAAGGCTTTATGTTTAGATATGTTTCATTTCCAAACTATTTAGGTGAGATACTTGAATGGATGGCCTTTGCAGTAATGACTTGGTCTCTTGCTGGATTATCTTTTATGATTTGGACAATGGCCAATCTTGTTCCAAGAGCGATTAAAGGACATCAATGGTATCATAGCAAGTTTGAATCCTATCCAAAAGATAGAAAAGCAATTTTTCCATTTATTATTTAAAATTCTTTTTTCTTTTGTCTTTTTTTAAAAAAATATTCTTGAAGTAAAGCAAGGGATTCTCCTGCAAGCAAATTACCTCTTACTACTGCTGGCGTATTCAAACTAACATTTCCACATATTTCAAACTTAGATCCACAAGCTCCATAATCTTCATCATAACAGCCAAAATATAAAAATTCAATCCTACTATTAACTATCGCTCCAGCACACATAGGGCATGGCTCTTTTGTAACATACATCGTGCAATTGTTTAATCTCCAGTCTCCAATAGTGTTTGAAGCTGCTGTGATAGCTAACATTTCAGCATGGGCTGTTGCATCATTTAGTGAATTACATTGATTATAGCCCTGGCCAATAATTCTCCCTTTATGCACCACAATGGCGCCAACTGGAACTTCATCTTCAAGCATAGCTTTAGTTGCTAACCTCAAGCATTTTCTCATCCAATCTTCATGGGAGGTTTGAGTTAGACTGTTTTCAGACATTAGTACGCCCGGAAGGACTTGAACCCACAACCTTCTGGTCCGTAGCCAGACGCTCTATCCAATTGAGCTACGGGCGCATATGTAAATTTACTTTGAAGTTATTAATCAAATATCAGAGCTTCAACCTGATAAACCTTTTTAATCAAATAACGATAATAGCTTTCTTAGACGCTTTAAACACATCTCTTTACCTAATAAAAGTATTAAATCAAAGATTCCAGGCCCATATGGAATACCTGTCAAAGCAATCCTTATCGGTTTCATTACTTTTCCAATTTGAACATCATGTTGGGACATTAGATTGTCAAAAATAGTTTCAATCTCTTTCCTATTCCATTCTTGGCATGCTTCTAATGCATTTTTAAAATCTTCTGTTATGGAAACAGATTCTTGAGTAAAAGTTTTTGATATTAATTCTTGATCATACTCCAATTTTTCTTGAAAAAATAATTCTGACATCTCAGCTATCTCAGAAATAGTTTTGGATCTGTCTTTAATAAGTTTGACAATTTCCTTTAAATAATTCCAATCTAATCCGTCACCCCAATCTGGATTCAGCTTATAAATTTCATTCATTGCATCTCTAACACTCATTTCGGTTAAATGCTGTTGAGATATCCATAATAATTTTTTTTCATCAAAAACTGCTGATTTTTTTTGAACTTGATCAAATTGAAAACTTTCAATTAATTCATTATTAGAAAATATTTCCTTATCGGAATCAGGATTCCAGCCTAATAACGATAAATAATTTAAAATTACGGTTGCAGTAAATCCTTTATCCTTATACTCTTGCACATTGGTAGCGGCATGTCTTTTACTTAATCTTTTTTTATCTGAACCTAGAATCATTGGTAAGTGAGCAAAAATAGGCTCATTTAAACCTAAGGCTCTATAAACAAGAATTTGCTTTGGCGTGTTTGCTAAATGGTCATCTCCTCTAACAACATGAGAAATATTCATATCTGAGTCGTCAACTGCTACTACAAAATTATAGGTGGGTGATCCATCAGATCTTGCAATGATAAAGTCATCTAAATCTTTATTTTGAACCTTGATTGTACCATATACTAAATCAGTAAATTCTGTTTCACCTTTTGGAACTTTTAATCTTACGGTAAATGATTTGCCTTGATTAAGCAATTCTTGCACTTTGTTTTCTGATAAATCTCTATACGTTTGCGGAACACGAAATACTTCTTTTTTTTGTTCAGATGCTAACCGCAAATTATCAAGCTCCTCTTTTTGAAGAAAACAACGATAGGCTGTACCATTATCAAGCATTTTTGCTACCATTTCTTGATGTCTGGATTTGTTTTTAGATTGAAGCACGATGTCTTCATCCCAATTAAGACCTAGCCAAGAAAGAGCATCGGTAATTTGATCAATGTATTCGGTTTTAGATCGTTCAAGATCAGTATCCTCAATTCGTAACAAAAACTGACCCTTATTCTGCTTCGCAAAAAGCCAATTAAATAGAGCTGTTCTTGCACCGCCAATATGCAAATAGCCTGTAGGACTTGGTGCGAATCTTACACGAGGATTCTTCATTGCGGAGGCAAGAGGATTCGAACCTCTGAAGGGCTTACACCCTTGCTGGTTTTCAAGACCAGTGCATTCAACCGCTCTGCCATGCCTCCAAAAAAACAATGTAATTTATCAATTATATATTAAAATAAAAGATAATAACTCAGTAAAATTTTATACTTACTTGTTGTTAAAAATTAAATATATTAATTTTTGCAACGAAATAAATCTTCAAAAATATTAAAAAGGAAATAAAGCACTCATGAAAAAAATTTTAATTATTATAGCATTAAACAATTTAATGTTTGGACAGTTGTTAAATAATCAAGATCCTGAATTAAAACCTTTAAATAAACCGATGACTATTTTTGCCCAAAAAATGGATGAAACAAATATAGATCCAAGAATTATTCTTGATTCTACTAGAAGTAAAATTTCCTGGCTAGGAGGGTTAAAGTTTGCTGTTTCAAATCATGATGGTGAATTAAAAATGTTGAGTGGAAATATTTTATTAAAAAATAATGTTATATCGGGAAGTGTTGTAATTGATATGAGTTCTATGACTAATAATGACCTATCTGCTGGCTCAAAAGAAAGATTGATTGGTCACTTAAAAAGTCCTGATTTTTTTCATGTTAAAAAATTTCCAAAAGCAATGCTAAATATTAAATCTAGCAAAGTACTTGAAAAGCTTGAAAGTGGTAAATACAAAATGTTGATCAATGGAGATATGACTATAAAAGACAAAACTAATGCTATCAACTTTGAAGCTATTGTAGACCTTGATTCAGATATTAAAACTGCGCAAGGAAAGCTATTATTTGATAGAAGTGATTTTGGTGTAGAATATCGATCCGAAATGCATTTAGATAATCCAAATTCTTTTTGGAATAAGGTTCAAACCTCAAGAGATGCAGCAAAAGACAAAGTGATTAGAGATATGATTGAAATCAATTTCAATGTGGTCTCGCTTCCAGGCATGCTGTCTAAGTAAGCTAATTTATTAAACCACAATAGATCACAAAAAAGGATTAACCATTTACAGGATTAAATCTCGAATGAGGTAAAACTTAATTAAAGTTACAAAATAACAACTTCTTAACACTACCAAAGAAATTGTTAAATGAATTTAATTTTACAGCATAGTAAGTCCATAGAAAATTGAATAAAACAAAGGTGAAAAAAACTGGCCAATTTAGTGGATGTCCACCATTTACAAGAGAAATTAAAACGCCTATCCATGCAGTTCCAGACCAAATCACTGCCCAGCGTAATTTTTTGACCATATTGTCATAATCTAGACTCGAAGCTTGAAGAGAACTAAATCCGATACCAAATAGTGCTGCAGCTACAATTCTTAAAGCAACTGTATCTAATGGATAATCGGGAAAATATAAAGCGATCTGCTCGGCACCAAAAAATATGGGTATAGCAACTGCATAATCAAAATAAAAGTGGAATACAAGCCACTTTCTAAGCATTGTAGGAACTTTCATATTAGCTCATGAATCCTTTATAAATAAGATATGGGATTATGATATAAAGCGTGACATCACGAATGAGATAATACATAAAAATGGCAACACCCAATTTCCAACCATATTTCTTGAACATGATTCTGATTGCTTCTCTTAAACCAGACTCTCTGGTATTCTTGCGTAATTCGTGAAGGGCTTTAAACATGTGTGAATATAATACCTTTTAATAAAGATTTGTATTTGTAAAAGGAATTAATGCTAAAATAATTGCATGTGAATAATAATCAGTTCTATTAATCAAGTTATCAGTGAGGATTCCCACTGCTCCATTTTTTTGTTTTGAATTAGAGCGTTTAAACACCATATCATCGGCATCTCCAAGCTCATAACCTTCTTTAATAAGATTTGAAATTTTTAATGGTAATGGAAATGTTGCTGTTTTAGCTTTTCCAATTTTATTTTTATCTGAAATAATAATCCATGCAAATGCTTCGTAATTATTATCAAGTAAGTCTACTCCACCCTCAATAGAAACGAAATAATCAGCTTTAAGATGTTGAATACTTTGTAATCGATTAGTTGCTCCTGTTAAGGTTTCATCATTTGACATAGGTTGATCTGAAACCAAAGAATCAGCAGAAACCCCCTCAAATTCAAAACGATCTGTAAAGACTTCTTCAAAAGCCTTTTTTGTCGCATTAATTTTTACTGGATTTTTAGATGCTATAATTACTTTTTTCATTTGAAAATTCTGTCTAGCAGCGCTTTTGGCATCCTAAGGGAAACAAAAATCCATTTTGCAAAGGGAACTGAACCTAACATACTATTTACTCTTACCCTACTTTTGCGCATTTTTTTTAGTGATTCAGGCTCATTGCTATTATCAATGTCCCTCATTTCTAAAAATGGAACTATTGCATGTCCTAAAACCATTGGTATAAAGTTTGCAGCATTACCTTCATTATTTGCTTCAAAAATGATAGTTCCAATTATGCCCAAGAAAGAATAAGCTGCTTGGGAAAAGAGTACATCATTACTTTGTTTTGCTAGCGACTTATTAACAATTTCTGTTTGCCTTTTAATCTCATCCGATAAAATTCCTTTAACCGCTTTATCATGATCTTCGAAAATGTTCCCTGTTGATGATTCTTGAGTTAATAGAAAAGTATTTAAAGCTATTAAAATTATTATATATTTTTTCATTTAATAAATTTTAATATATGCTCACTAAACCTTCAATGTTAAAAATTCATTCCAATTTGTGGTATAGCTTGGGGAGAGTTTTTCTCTTTTAATGGACCAGGATTCATTCTCTCCTTGCACTGCATATCTAATCGTATCTGACCCAAAAGCTTGATTGATTTGATCAATAGATGCGCTAATACGCTCATCCTTATCTCTTCGATGATAAAACAAGGATTGCTGTACCTCATTTGCCTGTACTAAGTCGTTTAATATCACTCCACATTTCTTATACTCATATCCACTTTTATAAATCGCATATAATCCTTCTAAAGCAGCGTTAATGATGCCACTGGTATCATTTAAAGCAACAGGTAGCTGAACGTTGATGTAGCGACGATATTGGGGCAAATCAGCGCGGAAACGATTAGTACATAAATATACCCCGATCGAGTTTACAAAACTATTT
Source organism: uncultured Fidelibacterota bacterium (assembly GCA_902576865.1). Taxonomy (GTDB): domain Bacteria; phylum Fidelibacterota; class Marinisomatia; order Marinisomatales; family Marinisomataceae; genus Marinisoma. The sequence goes on along the minus strand of CACGWZ010000004.1, from coordinate 37,689 downwards.
TGTGATCGTAGCTTTTCAGCGGATCTAGAAGCATGTGAAGAAATAGCATTTCTTAAGGTATTAAGATCAGAAATCATTCTAGAAAACGACCTAGAAGTTGAAATACTCTTTTTAGTGGCAAATTCACGCTCTAACTCTATTTTTTTTCTACCATTCAACTCATCTACGGTGTGCCTACTAATAATCGTCATATGTTTTCGAATCCACTCTGGATTAGCCTGTTTTAAATCATAAGCATTATAAATGCCATTAATCTTCAAAAATTTTTGCTTTCTCCTTCCAATTCCCCAAATATCATGCACTTTGACTTTCTGTAGCAAGTTCTGATCATTATTGCTATCAATTAAGCAAACATTATCCTTCCCTATACCTCTCTTGGATAAATGATTGGCTACTTTAGCTAAGGTCTTGGTTTTTCCTATTCCAATTGATACTGGTATTCCGGTCCATTGATAGATCTTGTTTCTAAGTTTTGTAGCATAATCTATAGGATCTGTATAGCGAGGATTAATAGTGACAAATGCTTCATCAATAGAATATACCTCCATCTCAGAATTACCCGAGCGAATGATATTCATAATTCTATTAGATATATCTCCATATAATGCAAAATTTGATGAAAAAATCTGAATGTCATGAATCTCAACAAGATGTTTAATTTTAAAGACTGGAATCCCCATGGGGATTCCTAAATCTTTTACTTCTTGTGAGCGTGCAATAACACATCCATCATTGTTGGATAACACAATAACAGGTTTGTTGTTTAGCGCTGGATTAAAAACTCTCTCACATGAAGCGTAAAAGTTGTTGCAATCAACAATAGCTATGTAGCTATCTTGTTTTGTGGATGACATAGGTTACAACTCCCCAAACAGAGAAATCCATCTCTTCGGTAATTTCAATTTTCTTATACTCTTTATTTGCTGCAACCATAAATAATTTGGTTTTTGTTTTTTGAATTTTTTTCACAGTGAATTCTCCGTTTAATACACCAATGACAATATCATTATTCTTAGGAGTTTTTGATCGATCAACTACCAGCAAGTCTCCATCATCAATTCCTTCATCTTGCATAGAATTACCCGAGACTCTGATATAAAATGTTGCAGCACTATTTTCTACTAAATATTCGTTTAAATCAATAGGTAAATCTAAATAATCATCTGCTGGTGAAGGAAATCCTGCAGAAACCATAGTATCTATAAAAGGTGTCTCTTTTTTTGATTCTACAGAAACGGTAAAAAATTCTAGATTATCTATTGTTTTGATTTTTTTAATGGGATTCACTATAAAATATTACAACAAACAATCAATTAATATCAAGAAAACCAAGCTAGTTTTCCAAAATGATTTCTAGGTGTTGGTTTATTATGCTCAGTATACCATTTTAAACCTCGTAAAACAGATTTAAGATATAATTTCAGTTGAGGCTTAACAAATAGCTGAAAAGGTATAAACTGTAATACTTTACTACCTTGATTTATCATCCAAGGATGAACTTTTATTGTTAAAGCTGATTTATTTTCAGATATATCTTCTATTCTCCAAGAAACATGGGACTGTCTTCCATTTTTTCTTCCGATAAAAAGATCATATCCATTTTTTTTATCCCAGTAAATAAATTTCCTTTCAATAACAACTCCATTTAAATACTCAAGTCTATCATGATGATTTTTGCTATCCCATGAAATAATATCATTATTTTTGCAAAACGGATGGTAGTGATTAAGGTTAGATGGTTCAGATATAATATCCCATATTCTTTTCGAAGATATATCAAATTCTTCTCTGTGTTTTATTGAAAAGTTATAATTATTCATTTTTATTATTTTTTGCGGAGAGGACAGGATTCGAACCTGCGTGAACTTGCGTTCTACACGCTTTCCAAGCGTGCGCCTTAAGCCACTCGGCCACCTCTCCAAAAGTTATTTATCGGAGGACTCTTCAGCTTCTTCAGCTGATTCTTCTTCAGTTGCCGTTTCAGCTTCTTCAGCAGAAGCTTCTTGTTTAGGCTCTTCAGCTGGTGCTTCTTCCGCTTTTACTTCTTCAGCAGGAGCTTCTTGTTTAGGCTCTTCAGCTGACGATTCACCAAAAGATAAAACTTGTTTTGACTCTTCTTCCATTCGTTTTAAAGCTTGATCAAGATTTTCATTTTCTTCTAACCTGACCATATTTTCTAAAAATTTAATGTGCCCAGAGTCTTCAGAAACAGTAGACTTAATATGCTTAATATGTTTAAAATTACTTTCTTGCTTACTAAGCTTTGATGTAAATGTTTGTTTTTTTGCCATAACTGATGGTGAAGTTAATGTAGGATTTTAAAAACTCAAATATTTTATTAATAATTTATTCTTGCTCTTTGGATTCAGCTAAATCTCTCATATCGACCACCGAGTCATGCTCATCAACAATTTCTTGGCCAAGAATAGTTTCAATTGCATCCTCCAAAGTAATTAAACCCGTTAAAGCTTGATTATTATCACTCACTAAAGCCATATGATCACGATTTTTTATAAATAATTCCAAGACTTTATCAATTGGATCATTTTCATTAACAAATGGAACTTCCTGACTAATTTCATGCATTCTAGTGCTAAATTGGTCTTCGGCTTTACGATTTATGATTTCATATCTATTTACCATACCCTTAATATGATCCAAATTACCATCATAAATAGGAATTCTTGTAAAATCTAATGTCTCATGCTCTTCAAGCACTTGTCCTACCGTAAAATCGCTTTTTAACGCAAATATAACTGATCTAGGTGTCATAATTTCTTTAACCTTTACATCTTTGAGCTTTAAAGTATTTTCTATAATATCTGTTTCTTGCTCCTCCAGAACACCTTCGTCTTCACCCATTTCTGCCATAGCTATCACTTCTTCTCGTGTTACAGTTGCTTCATCTTCTCCAAAATTGGAAATATATTCTGCTAATAAAACTAATGGGTAAGTAAAAAAGATTAATATTTCAACAATGATGGTAGTTTTTCCAATTAACCCTCTCCAATAAACGCTTCCTATTGTTTTAGGAATAATTTCTGAAAAAATTAGTATCAACAACGTTAAAATACCTGATGCAATGGCGACTGAATTTTCACCATAAAGATACAAGGTTTGTGCTCCTACACCTGCAGCTCCTAAAGTATGAGCAAAAGTATTTACCGTTAAAATAGCAGCAAGAGGACGATTAATATTTTCCTTAAAACGTTCTAATCGTTCTCCTTCTGAGGGATTTTTCTTAGATAAAATTGATGAATATGAGGCAGGTGTTGATAATAATACTGCCTCAAGTAAAGAGCATAAAAAAGATAAAAATAATGCTAGAAAGAAGTATGCTAATAAAAGAGTCATTTATCGAAAATACGCCTTGCTATTACATCAAGCAAATAAAAATGAATAATTGCAAAAATTTCAAAACCAATTATGTGATAAGGATCTTGCAAAACAAGGGGATTATTTGCTATAGGAGCTTTTGCCAAATACATATAATTGGCTCCATTTCCAATAATGGTATTTATTTGCATTACTATCACAACAACTAATTGTAGGTACAAAAAGCTTATCCACCAAGAATTAGGTCTTAACCTAAATTCGTAATATTTCATTAACCATACTGGAATTATAATTAACATAGAGTGGCCAACGTAATAATCAAAAATTTTCCAACTGGAAACACCTCCAGTAAATTCTGGGGTTAAAACTGAATGAATAAAACCCACTAATCCAAAAAAATATAAAAACTCAAAAAGCATTTGCTTGCGATAAAAGACAACTATACCTGCTAAAATACCAGATAAACCACATAAATGAAGCGGTAAATTTGATGCCAAAATGTAGTTATCTGAAAAAATGTAGCCAATCTGAGTAAATATTTTGTTACCAAGTTGATAAATACCCATTCCATAAAAAACCATATCTCTTTGTTTTGAAGATATTTTACTACCTAAGAGAATCATTAAGGGTACAAAAATCAGAACAAATATCAGACCTGTCCACCAAAACTGTCCTCCAATGACAGGAGACCAATGCTCGATTGCAGTTTTATCCATTAAAAATATTTTCCTTACTTTGCAAAAATCTGATTGTCGTCATTAAAAGCTTTAAATTCAAGTGCATTTCCAGATGGATCTAGGAAAAACATTGTAGCCTGTTCACCTGCTTCGCCTTTAAAACGAATTTTAGGCTCAATAATAAACTTAATTTTTTGTTCTAATAAATGATTTTTTAATTCTTCCCATTGAGGCATCGTCAATACTACCCCAAAATGAGAGGCAGGTACGTCATCTCCATCAACGCTATTTGAAGCGGGATGATCGTTTTCATCCACCAAATGAGCTACTACTTGATGACCAAACATATTAAAGTCAATCCATGCATCAGAAGATCTTCCAATTTCGCATTTTAATATATCTATATAAAAGGATTTTGTCGATTTTAAATCTGTTACCGGAAAGGCTAAATGGAAAGGTCTCATTACAATAATATTAGTAAATTGGTCATATCAATCCAAGCATTATATCATTAAAACATTGTTTAAATTTTTATATAAAGTAACACTTTAATGTTTTTTCTTAAACTAAACATTATCAGCAAATAAAATTATCTCTTCAACAAATTTCTCATTGTATTTAGGAGCTGTAATAATATCATTGTGTCCACTTCCTTGATAAATAGTGTACGATGCATTCAGTTTTTCAACTAGATACATAAATGCCCTTTTTGGGGTGGTTTTATCCTTGCTTCCAAACACCGAAAGTACATTATCAGGACCACTAAAATGAACACGTTCTAAATGTGAATTCCATATGCTTTTTGAATTAAATTGCTCCATTAAAAATTCTCGATTTTCGCGCACATTATGTTTTGATAATTCTATTTTTACATCTAAAGGCGTATCATCAGTAAAATAAAGCGAACTTGACAACCATTTAGGTAATTTCCCACTAAAAAGCAATCTCATACCTATTTTCTTGATAAATTTTGATAAACGATTGATTTGCATCTGCTGCATAGCTTTCAAAGCCACCCTTTTTGGCGCAAGACCTGTGTTAACAAAAATTAACTTGTGTATAACATCTCCAAGATGTTGAGCAACATAAATTGCAAATAATCCTCCTAAACTATGTCCGACAAGTACAAAGTTTCTTTCAGGATGCTTTTTCATAATTTCTTTGACAGACTGTATGGAAGATTCAAATGCATTATTCAATGAAGAAAAATCTAAATCTACGAGAGAATACTCAATAGATCTTTCTTTAAGCTTTGGTACTATTATATCCCAGAAATGAGAGCGAATGCCTACTCCGTGAAAGAAAATAAAGTGATTCATAAGATTTGTGCCCGGGGCCGGACTCGAACCGGCACGGAGTATTATCTCCGAGGGATTTTAAGTCCCTTGTGTCTACCAATTTCACCACCCGGGCGACACATTGAGGCGTCGGTCGGATTCGAACCGACGAATAACGGTTTTGCAAACCGGTCCCTTAAACCACTTGGGTACGACGCCAATTTTAAAATAGCGTCGAAATATAGAGATTTAGAGAGTTAATTCAAAATCATTAACCAGTATACCAGGACAAGTGGTTTCTCCAGGATTTCTACCGTCATAGGTTGCTGTAACTGGTCGTGCTACAATCTCTTTTCCAACGCCTTCTAAATTACTTCCAAAAAAATTATAAAACGAATCATCAAATCTCATTGTTTTAATTGGGGCAATCATTTTTCCATTCTCAACCCAATAACAGGCATATCTCGTCAAACCAGTAATTCTTCCTCCGAGGGAATCACTCCAATTAAGATAATGAATGTTCGATATAAAAATACCTGTTCCTAATTTTTCTAAGCAATCATTTTTATCAAGATTTCCTGCCTCCATATGAGGTGATCTCATGTATTCACCCATTCCCCATGAATTTGCTTCTTCAGCAAAGTTCGATGATATTCCATACTCTAAAGCCGTTTTAGAGTTAACTAAGGTATTATTAAGCTCACCTTTATTGATAATATTTACATCCTTTGAAACCTCTCCTCTGGAATTGAAAGGGGCCGTAGCTTTAGATGAAAAAGATTCATTCAATGAAAATAAAGGTGATAATTTTTGATCTGATTTTCTCATTTTTAATAGACAGCTTGATCCATTTCTAAATGAAGATTCACTTACTCCGTTCCAGCTAAACATATCAACAAAATCTGCTACAGCATTTGGTTCAAACCATACTCTGTATTTTCCTGGTTTAAGCTCCATTTTTGGCTTATTCATGAGTCTCAACTTATTAGATGCTTCCTCAAATGCTGTATCGAAATTATCTTTATCCCAAGAACTTCCAGGAAATAGAACTTTGACCATATTTTCTTTTTCATCTATTAAAGAAAAGTCAAAGATAAATGAATCTTTTTCAAACCAATGATTTGTACCCTTTGAAGTAGAACACGCTCTAAAAATCTTACCAGAAGTCCAAACTCCAGTCAAGTAATCTTTAGTTATAACATCCATTAAAGCTTCCAATATTTCATTTCTGTCAGGTAATTGTCCAGACTTAATCATTTCTACGGATTCGAATCTATCAGGAAAGATTGTAAGCTCATTTTCTGGGATAAGAGATAAAGGGTTTCTTAAGGCGTGAATTTCATTTTTTAAATTAGTTACAGAACTTTCAATATCGGAGGATACTGTTGTAGCAGCTTGAAGTGATTTTTTTCCTGAAAAAAGTGAAATAGTCACTGCATAATCTTCAATAATTCCACTTTGACGTAACTTTGAATCATTGAAACGAAAATATTGTGAATTTTCCCCCTCTAAATAAATAGTTAATTGTTCGTTATTTTCTAAAATACTAAATACTTTAGAGCAAATTTCTTGAAAAATTTCTTTTTTCATTATGCCCCTCCAAAAACTTGAACTTTATCAAATTTACACAACGGAGAAGCATGTCCAACTCTCTCTACCTGATTAGGCTCACCTTTACCACAATTTGGAGTGCCAAATACTTCGTAGGTATCCTTGTTGCCTGTCATAGAAAGACTTCTCCAAAATTGATTAGTGATTCCTCTATAATTTGGATTTTTTACAACCTTGGTTAATTCCCCATTTTCAATCAATTTTGCATATTCACACCCAAATTGGAATTTATTTCTGTAGTCATCAATTGACCATGAACGATTACTTTCCATATAAACTCCTCGCTCAATACTTCCAATAATTTCTTCTTTAGTAGAAACTCCATGCTCTAAGTTAATATTTGCCATTCGATCAATTGGAATTCTATTCCAGGATGATGCTCTTAGATTTGATACACCATCAATTCCAGAACGTATTTGACTCTCAATACCGCCTAACCCTCTTAAAAGAATACCATCTTTAATTAAATGTTCTTTTGTGGCAGGCATTCCTCCGTCATCATAATTATATGATGCCAACTGATTATCAACTGTAGGATCAAAAACAATATTCATTAATTCAGAACCATATTGCAATGTTCCGAAATCTTCAAGATTTACAAAACTTGATCCAGCAAAATTTCTTTCATCTCCTAAAATTCTATCAAGCTCTAGTGGGTGCCCTACGCTCTCGTGAATTTGCAACATCATTTGATCTGGAGCTAATACCAAATCACATACTTCTGTTGGACACTGATCTGCCTCTAATAACTCAATAGCTTGATGAGAAATTTGCTTTGCTTCTGTTTCAATATCATAATCTTCAACAAATTCAGCACCTCCTTGAAAACAATGTCCTCTCATCCCATGATTACTACGAGTTTGTGAATCATTTTTGTCTTGAGCTGTTGAGGATAATTCCACCAAAACAATATCCATCTTCTGGTCAATATCGGCACCATTTGTGCTTACAATTCTAGTATTTCGCTCTATTAGCTCCACAGTGGTAGCTGCATGAACAATTCTTTTATCAAAATTCATCATGTTTTTTGAGCCTAAAAATGCTAAATCTTTAATGTCATTAACTGACAAATTACTTAGAGGGGACTTCAAATTAGTTTTGTATGTACCTTCATAACCTTTTCTAACTTCGTCATGATCAAACTTAAAAACGGAAAATTTAGATGCTAACTGAGCATTTTTGACAGCAATATTAATACATTCAAGAATATGTTTTTCATCCAGGAATGGTGTGGCATAATAAGAAAATTGTCCATTGACCATCACATCAATCATCACTCCCTTTGTTGCATTACGCTGCACATTATCTAAAGAAAACTTTTTAGTAGAAAGAATGTTTTGTTTTTCTTCTACATATCGAAGTCCTACCCATTCAGCTTTACTATTTGCTTGAGATAATATTTTCTTAAAATTCATTTTTATGTCAAAAATTCATACAATTTTACTACAATTTGAAAAAATGGCAATGCTTAAAATTAATTTATGCCAAAGTTGCATATCCTTTCAAATTGGCACTCCGTTTGCAAGTATAATACTGTAAATATTAACTATTGAACGGAGAATAAAATGAGTTTAATAAAATGGAAACCATTAAACAATGAAATAGATACTTTTGACAATATTATTGATCAATTTTTCAATGATTTATCATTTGATCCAAGATTTTCATTGATGAATACGAATAATGTTTCAAACTATTACAATGAAAATGAAAAAGAATATTATTTGACTATGGATGTTCCTGGAATGTCCAAAGACGATATTGAAGTAACATTCGATAGCAATCGTTTAAAAATTTCAGGACAAAGAAAGTCTGGTAAATACGATTCATATGAATATGGTAAAATGGAAAGAACCTTTAGTGTTCCAAACAATGTTGAAACAGATAAAATATCTGCAAAAATTGATAATGGAGTATTAAAAGTTCTGCTTCCAAAAGCAAAATCATCACTCGGTAGAAAAATTTCTATAAAATAATTCTTACCGTTTGAAAAAAAAGAGGGGCTTTTCGCCCCTTTTTTTTTAATATCTATGCATGATTTATAATGACATTCTCGAAACAATAGGTTCTACTCCTATTATCAAACTGAATTCTATTGGAAAAGATCTTGAATGCAATCTTTATGCTAAAATCGAAATGTTTAATCCTGGAGGTTCTGTAAAAGACAGGACTGCTTTCCGAATGATTGATCGAGCAGAAAAAGAAGGTCGTATTAAACGTGGAGATACATTGATTGAAGCTACTTCTGGCAATACTGGAATTGGACTAGCATTAGCTGCAGCTGTAAGAGGATATAAACTAATTATTTGTATGCCAGAAAAAATGAGTATGGAAAAAGAATTAACGATTAATGGATTAGGTGCAAAAATAGTTCGCACACCAACTGAAGCGTCCCATGATGACCCTAAAAGTAATTTTGGAGTTGCTGCACGCTTAAATAAGGAAATTCCTAACAGCCACATCTTAGATCAATGGAATAATGATTGTAATCCAGATGCTCATTATCATGAAACTGCTCAGGAGATTATTGATGATTTTGGTACAGATTTAGACATGGTGGTTATGGGTGTTGGTACAGGTGGTACTGCTACAGGAATTGGCAAAAGACTTAAAGAAGAAATTCCAAATATTAAAATTATTGGTGCAGACCCATATGGCTCCATTCTTGGTGGTGAAGATGAATATAAAGGTCAATCTTACAAAGTTGAAGGTATTGGATATGATTTTATTCCAAAAACATTTGTAAAAGATTATGTGGATGATTTTGTCAAAGTCAATGACAAAGAAGCATTTAATACTGCAAGAGCTCTTATTCGCGAAGAAGGACTATTAATTGGAGGTTCATGTGGATCAGCCATGTTTGCAGCCTTAAAAGCAGCAAAATCGCTCAAAAAAGGGCAAAATTGCTTAGTAATACTACCTGATAGTATAAGAAATTATATGAGAAAGTTTCTTTCAGACGATTGGATGAAAGAAAATGAACTTATTTAAATTATTTTTTTGATTTCTTTTGCAATCTTTTGACTAATACCAAGCTTATAAGATAATGCTTTATCTGATAAATCTTTCATATCGCTATTATTTTGAAATCGCTTGTAAATCTTTTCAACAGTTTTCTTTCCTACTCCAGGAATATCTTCAAATTTTGATTTAGCAATACCTTTAGTTCTTTTTTGTCTTTGGAATGTGATAGCAAACCTATGTGCTTCATCTCTTAACTGTTTTAAAATATTTAAGGCAGGTGAATTTTTTGCAATTCGTAAGGATTCTTTTTGTTCTGGTAAAAATAACTCTTCTAAACGTTTAGCGAGAGCTACTATTGGTAAATCAAGTTTTAATTCTTTAAGTGATTCTAAAGCAGCAGATAATTGTCCTTTTCCACCATCAATCAATACAAGGTCAGGTAAAGTATTTCTTTCTTTTAATTGACGTTTGTATCGTCTTAAAACTACCTCTCTCATTGATTCAAAATCATCTACTTTATCAACATTAATATTATATTTTCTATATAAACTCTTAAATGGTCTTCCATCTTTAAATACTACCATAGAAGCTACAGTATCTGTTCCTCCTAAATGCGATATATCAAACGCTTCAATCAGTCTTGGTGGTTTTTTAAGATTTAAAATATCTTTTAATTCATTTAATAATTTTGGAATGTAATCTTTGCGCTTATCAATATTTAACAACCACTCATTCAGTAATAATTTTGCATTTCGATTAGCAAGTTTTAATTCCTGAAGCTTCACTGCCCGTTTCGGGACATGAAATACTACTTTTCTTTCAGCTTTTTCTGATAACCAAGATTCAAGTTCGTTGGATTCATCAGGTAATTCAGGAAAATAAATTTTATTAGGGATATATGCTGCATTCATATAAAAATTAATTACAATAGATCTTAAAATATTGTCTAGTGATTCATCAGAATCTAAAGAAATCTTTTCTCTGCTTAGAATTCTTCCCTCTCTAATTCGTAAAATGACAACTACAAAGTGTTTATCTTTATTTTGATAACCAATAACATCTCTATTAGAAAAGTCAGCCTCCAATTTTCTTTGACCAACTTTAAATGAATTAATTGCCTTTATTTGATCTCTTACTCTAGCAGAATCTTCGTACATCATTTTTGAAGTATAATAATCCATTTGCTTTGAAAGTTTTTCTTCAACACTCTTAGTTTCTCCCTTCAAAAACGAAATCATATCAGCTACCATATCTTGATACTCATTCTCTGTTATTGTTCTAATACCTAATCCATTTTTTAAAACCAAAGGTTGCTTCGTTTCCTCATCAATGTCATTTAGCTCTATATAACAATTTCTTATTGGAAATGCCTTGTATAATACATCTACCAACCTTCTCATTGACTTGACATCCGTATAGGGTCCAAAGTATTTTGATTTATCATTAAATATTCTTCTTGTAATAAACACCTTTGGAAACTTTTCATTGGTTATTTTTAAATATGGAAATGACTTATCATCTTTTAATTGAACATTATACCTTGGTTTAAACTTTTTGATTAAAGTTGCTTCAGTAATAAAAGCATCAGCTTCATCTTGACAAACAATCCACTCGAAATCTTCAATTCTTTTCAATAAAGATTGTTCTTTTGGCGTTCTGTAAGACTTTTTTTGAAAATAGGACTTTACCCTATTTTTTAGGTTTTTCGCCTTACCAATGTAAATAATTTTGCCATTTTTATCTTTGAATTGATAAATACCGGGTTGTTTAGGAAGGCCTAAAATTTTGGACTGTATACTAATTTTATGATCTCCAAAATGTTCTAGTAAAAAGAACTAAAACTGCAAAAATTTCTAATCTTCCTAAAATCATTCCAAACATCATAAGATACTTACCGACTATATGCATGCTGTCATAATTATCCATGGCTCCATAATTTCCTATTGACGGTCCAATATTACCCATAGCTGAAGCGGCTGCTCCAATTGAAGACTCTAAATTATCTCCTAGCATTACAAAAATGATAGATGCTAAAAAGAAGAATAAAACATAAAATAAGAAAAATGCTAAAGTTTTTCTTATAAGCTCATCTGATAAAACTTTTTTTCCAATTCGAACAGGAATGATTGCTTTTTCGTGAAGAGCTCTCTTTAATTCAACTCGAACATATTTATATAAAGCAACAATTCTAATAATTTTTATACCACCACTGGTTGAACCACCCATTGCTCCTGTAAACATCAAAATATATAGTAAGTACTGTGAAATAAAAGGTGTCCAACTACTATAGTCAGTAGCAGTATAACCAGTTGTAGTTATTATTGAAACAGTTTGAAAAGCAACATCTAAAGGAGAAGTATTACTATCATTAAAAAAACCAAAAGAGAAAATTAAACCTATAAATAATAAACATGAAAAAATATAGTATTGGAATTCTCTATCTCTTTGATAAGACTTTAACCCAAGATTAACTGCTCTAAAGTGTAAGGCAAAATTAGTTCCAGTGATCAACATAAATATTAATATAACTGATTTTACATAATCGGTTTGTCCATTTATACTATCACTAAACGTTGAAAAACCTCCGGATGGCATTGTTGTCATTGCATGACAAATAGCATCAAAAAAAGACATGCTGTATGACAATAAAAGAAATAGTACTAATGTGAATCCTATATAAAATTTAAGCAATAATCTAGCAGTATCTTTAATTCTTGGAGTTATTTTTTCGGAGGAAGGACCTGGGTATTCCAAATTAAAGATTTTCTCTCCTGAAACTCCAAGCAATGGTAATAATGCTATTGTAAAAATAACAATTCCAAGGCCGCCAAACCACTGCAAGAATGAACGCCAAAATAGTATACTTCTTGGCATACTTTCAATATCATTTAAGATCGTTGCACCGGTTGTTGTAACACCTGAAACAGCTTCAAATAATGCATTTGAATATCCAGCAAATGCCCCAGACAAATAAAATGGAATTGAACCAAAAATTGCAGCTGAAATCCAACACAAGACAATAACCAAGAAAACATCTTTATTTGAAAAAGATTTAGCTCTTCTTGATAAATACCAAACTGGCAAAGCGAAAAAAATTGAAATTGTAGATATTCGGAAAAGATATAAGCTGGAAGAATCAAAGTATTCTATTGTTGCAGGAATTAAAAGAAATACAGATAACACTGCAATTAAAATAGATAAAAGTCTAAATGTTGGTCTAAGACTCATTATTCAGATTTAAAGATTTTACTTACTTCCCTTATCTTTGAATTAATGCAAAATATTAGAACAGTATCATTTTCAGTAATTTGGAAATCTCCAGATGGAATCTTGATATGGCCATTGTGATTTACTAAAGCCAAAATACATCCATGAGGAAGATTTAGATTAGAGACTGGTAACCTTGAAGCTTTAGAATCTTTTTCTGCAACAAGTTCAATTGCTTCCATATCCAATGAACTAAAAAGCTGGATAACATGCTCTTTTTGATCAATTCTAATAGATTTGATAACTGCGTTTACGCTTACATTATTTTTACTTACAATTGAACCTATTCCAAGATCAGACATATTTCTAACATAATCTGGGTTCGTTACATGGATAATTGAGTGTTTTACTTTTAATTGTTTAGCTAATATTCCAGCTAATAAATTTAATTGCTGATCATCTGTTACAGCCACAAACGAATCAGCTTCAGAGATATTTTCTCCTCTTAAAAATTCAATATCTGTAGCATCTGAATTTAAAACTATTGTTTTATCTAAATCATTAGCAATTTGTGTTGCTTTTTCTTTTGATTTCTCAATTAGTCTGACAGACACATCATCCTCAAGCATTGAAGAAACTAACCTTCCAATTTTGCTTGCACCAGCTATCATAACTCTTTTGGAATCAGAGTTTTTAACCCCGAGCGTATCAAGCAATGAATTAAGATTCTTTGATTTAACAAAGAAGAAAACATAATCTTCTGGTTCAAATTTAAAAGTTGTTGAAGGAATTGTCATTTTTTCTCCTCTAATCACAGCAACAATTAAACTTTTAAAATCTTCGTTAGATTTGTGAAATTCCTCTACAGTCATACCGGCAAGCTTTGATCGATGGTTTATTTTTTTTGAAAACAAAACAGCTTTACCGCCCTCAAACTCATAAAACTTATCTGCATAAGGATGCTTGACAAGTCTAATTATTTCTTTTGCAACCTCTTTTTCAGGATGAATTACCATATCTACCCCAAATTTTTCCGGGGGAATGGCATTTCCATTTCTAGAGTAGTCTAAATCTCTTAATCGGGCTATTATTTTCTTTGCTCCAAGATTATGACACTGTAATGAAGAAATTAGATTTGTTTCGTCTGAATTTGTTAAACAAAATACATAATCTGCATCCGTAACATTAATATTTTTCAGGAGCTTTTCATCAGAGCCATTACCTTGATTTACAATAACATCTAGATGTTCATTTGCTCTTGAACATTTGGCATGATCAATATCGATTACTGATATATCGTAGTCTAACTCACTTAGTGATTTTGCTACGTGAAACCCAACTTCACCAGCTCCTATAATAACAATTTTCATGTCTGAGAGTAAATCTATAAAGAATTAATTCAAAAACAATACAAATTCGATTATTTTTTTCTAATAATTTCAGCACCAATGTTGGTTAATTTTTTTTCGATCTTATCATAACCTCTATCGATGTGATATACTCTGCTTATTTTAGTAGTACCTGCTGCGCATAAAGCGGCGAGAATTAAAGCTGCAGATGCTCTAATATCTGTTGACATTACATCTGCTCCAATTAGATGCCTATCTCCTTCAATAAAAGCTACAGAATCTTCAAGCTTAATATTGCACCCAAGACGATTTAACTCCATTATATGTGTAAATCTATCGTAATAAATATTTTCTTTTATTGTCGAATTACCTTTTGCTAAGCACATTAACATCATCCATTGAGCTTGTAAGTCAGTTGGAAAACCAGGATATTCATTGGTCTCAATGTGTGTGGATAATATATCATTTGTATTTGACTTAACAACTATTGAGCTATCTTTTACTTCTAATTGTATATTAGCTTTTCGTAGACATTTTATCACACTGTCTAAGTGCTCAGGAATGATATTTGTTACTTCAACTTTCCCGCCAACAGCTGCAGCAGCAATTAAGAATGTTCCTGCTTCAATTCTATCTGGAATAACGGAAATATTTGAAATAGAATTTAAAGAGCTGACTCCTTTAATTGTAAGGGTATTAGATCCAATTCCTGAGATATTTGCCCCCATTTTATTTAACATTTCACACAACTGTTGAATTTCAGGCTCTGACGCAGCGTTAGTTATTGTTGTTTTACCTTTGGCAATTATCGCAGCCATAACAACATTTCCAGTAGCTCCAACTGATATTTTAGGAAAATGAATTTTATTTCCAGTTAAATTACTTCCATCAGCAACAACATATCCGTTTTCAATTGAGATTTTTACTCCTAATGCCTTAAAACCTTCTAAATGAAAATCTACAGGTCTAGGACCCCACGCACAGCCCCCAGGAAGAGATACTTTTGCCTTCCCAAACCTTGCTAATAAGGGTCCAAGAACATAAAAAGATGCTCTCATTGTTTTGACTAAATCGTATGATGCAAATGGTGTATTAAGCTTTGATGAATCAACAAAAATTGAATTATCAGATTCAAAATTTACTTTTGCTCCCATTTCTTCTAATAATTTAGACATTGTTATCGAGTCTGATAGTGTGGGAACATTAGATATTTTTAATTTACGCTTATTTAAAATGGCTGCAGCCAAGAGTGGAAGTACAGCATTTTTTGCTCCACTAACCTCAACAATACCGTTAAGTGTTTTTAATCCGTTAATTTCAAAATAATCCATTATTGCACTACGCAAAAAGCTATAGCATAGTTCCCGTCGTGTGAAATTGAAATATCAACGACAGAGTCGTTTTTTAGGTCAGCTCCTGGCTTACCACTATCATAATTAAAAATCTCAATCGATTTAAAGGTTAATTTGGAAGAATTTTTAGGAGTTGAAGTAGCTTTTCTTATAGCTTCCTTCGCAGCAAATCTACCAGAAAAGAACTGAGCTTCATTCTGTCTTAATTTTGCTTCTTTTATCTCATTTGAAGAAAAAATCTTTTTTAAAAAACGTTCTCTCTTTGAAGAAGATAAAATTTCTTTAATTCTATTAATTGATACGATATCAATCCCAGTAGAAAAATTATTTTTCATTTTCAACTTCTACTATATTTATTAGTTCTGAAATATCATCAATATCCCAATTTGCTCCAGAATCTTTTACTCCAAAAGTATCACCATATCTTGCAAAAATTGTTTTAATTCCTAAACTATTTGCCCCAACAACATCTCTTTCAGGCCAATCTCCAATCATAACTACTTCTTCCTTATTCAAACCTAATTTTTCTAAAACAAGATTGAATGGTTTTGGAGAAGGTTTTCTTTCATTTGAGTCGTCAAAAGTAATAACAGCATCAAACATATGGTGTAGATTTAAATAATATATCCTCATCCATGCTTCTCTGCTAGGTGCATCAGATACAATAGCAAGCCTAATTCCAGATTTCATCAGGTGATTCAGTGTTCGGTGCACGTTTGGATATGCTTTTAAATTTGCCTCTTTACCTCTTCTGTAAGCTACAATGGCTGCAGCAAGGAATTTATTATCGACATACCCAATTTGATCATTTAAAAATTTATCGAAAACTTGCTGATGCTCCCATCCTTCAGATTCATATATTGACATAACTTTCTTGTATGAATCTTCAATATCAATTTCAAGACCAGCTTCCTTCATTGATAAGAGAGCGTTCATTACCGCCTCTCTTTTCATTTTTATAAAATCTAAAAGTGTGTTATCTAAATCAAATATTACAGCTTTGATCATTGCTCATATTTTTCAGGATTTCTTACACGATCAATTTCATATTCAGCCATTTTTCTCCAGTCACGATCATTTCGAGCTCTTTCAAAATGATTAATGGATGCATTCTTATTTCCTAAACCACTGCAATATTCAGCAATACCAAGTTCAAACCAACCCCCTCCGAAGTTTTTTTTCAGATCTGTAGATTCTAGAGCTGCTTCTTTGGCCGCTTTACAATCACCAAGTTTATTATGAGCCTCGGCTAAATGAAACCATGATAAGTGTTCTTTAGGTGCAATTTCTACAGCTTTTTTTAATGCTTCTACAGATTTTTCATAATTTTCAATTTTCGCATAAGTAATTCCAAGCGAATGGTAAGCAAATGAATAATTTGGCCTTACATCAATAGCCTTTTGAAAACTGGAAATAGCTTTATCAAATTCTTCAGTGTCAATATAAATATCCCCTAAACTTTTATGAGCTTTGTAATATTTACTATTTAAGCGAACTGTTTCTTTAAATGAATTCATGGCATTTTCAATATCACCATTCTCTTTATAAGCAAGGCCTAAACTATACCAACCTTTATCATATGTCTTTTTGATATCTAATGCTTTCAAGTAATTTTCAATTGCCATCGATAAATTTCCCATTTTTCTTTGAAGTACTCCAATCTGAAAATGAGCTTGGTATATTTTGGAATTTATCATAAGTACTTGATTATATTTTGTTAGTGCTGATTCAAGATTTCCATTTTTATAATCTTGATTTGCACTGTTATAAAGTTTTTTAGCAACATTTGAGATTGATTTCTTTGATTTATCGTACCCTGAATCTACTCGAAGGGATTTTTTATAAAAATCAACTGCTGTCATAAACTCCTTCTTTCCTTCATAGGCTTTACCAGTTCCATATAATGATTCTGCGGAATTTGGAACACTTTGAAGAACATCGCCAAAACCTTGGATAGCGTCATCAAATCTTCCATCCTGAACAGCTCTATTAGCGTTATTTCTCTTATTTCTTAAGCTATTAAGCCTATCAAACTCTGATCTGAACTTCTCATTAGATTTATCTGCTTCAATTGCAGCTCTAATCTTTTCTCCAGCAAGCTCAATATTTCCAGCTGAAAGAGCATTTTGAGATTCTTCATATAATGCAACTGCAGAAGTTTGAGCATATAAAGCTGAATAAGTTAAAAGTACTATAATGAAATTTTTCATTTTGTCACCTTATGTTTATTTCAAATTTTTCTTAATCTAATAATTCTTTTAAAAATAATGTTATATAAAATATTTGTGCCGAAGGCGGGACTTGAACCCACACAGAGTTTCCTCCACTAGCCCCTCAAGCTAGCGTGTCTACCAATTCCACCACTTCGGCAATAATTAGTTTGAGGAATCTTCTTCAGGAATCAACTCTCCCGCAGACGGAAGAGAAAATTCTTGTGGAATCACTTCATCAACCTGCCTTGATTCAGCATCTTTTTGCAAAATCGATTCAGATGATGGGTTAGACTCTCCACTTAAAGCACCAATAAGCATTGCCAAGCCAATAAAAGCAATACCTAACCCTGTTGTTAATTTTGTAATAAAATCATTAGCTCCAGATGATCCTAGCATGGAATTTGCTGTGCCACTCATCATTGAGTTTAATCCTCCTTGACCAGATTGCATTAAAACAACTACAATCAAAAGAATACTAATAATTGTATGTATCGTTATTAAAAATTGAACCATATTACCTCATTTTTTTTAACATATTTTTGAATTTTTCAAAATCTGCACTAGCGCTACCAATTAAAAACCCATCTAATAATGAAATTGATGATAGCTCTTCAACAGAATTTTCGTCTACTGACCCTCCATAAAACAAACGAATGTTAGGTCTTTCTTCATCGGAATATAACTCTTTTATTAAATTATTTATATATGAAAGAACATCTTCTATATATTGCTTAGAAGCAACTAATCCCGTTCCAATTGCCCAGACAGGCTCATAGGCTATATCAAGATTTTTTCCTTGTATTTGATGAGGTAAAATAGATAACTGTCTTTTAATTACTTCAAAAGTTTTATTATCTTCTTTTTCATTAAGTTTTTCACCAACACATAAAATAGCTGAACCTATTTGATCTAGACAATTATTAAGTTTCTTTTTAATTAATTCATCACTTTCGTTAAAAATTGTTCTTCTTTCAGAGTGACCAACAATACATGAATCTATTTTATGAGATGTAATAGAGTTTGAACCAGTAACGGCACCATAAGTAAGTGCATCACAATCTTGCATTCCAATTTTAATATTATGCAAGTCTTTGGATAGATCTTGAACAATACTAATAGCAATATGGCTTGGAAAAATCAAAATATCAAACTTCGAAAAAAGGTCTTTATTAGCATTTATTTTTAACATGAATTCTCTGGATTCATTGCTATTAAGATACATTTTCCAGTTTGCAGCAAATATTTTTTTATTCATTTTTCAACATCTCCAATGCTGGTAGTTTTTTACCAGAAAGCATTTCTAAACACGAACCTCCTCCAGTAGAAACGTGAGAAAACTCTTCAATTAAACTATCATTATAATTTCTTATAGCTGCTACAGTATCTCCACCACCAACAATTGAAGTTAATTGGTTTTCAATGATAGCATCAACAATTCTATTTGTTCCAACTGCGAAATTAGGATTTTCAGCTACTCCTAAAGTACCATTCCATAATAAAGTTTGTGATGAAGATATAATATCAGAAAACATACTTATTGATTTTTCTCCAATATCTTCACAAATCATATTATCTGGAATATCTTTAGCATCTGCTGCGATAATGTTACCAGAACCAAATGAATTTATTTCTCCTAAAAAATCTATTGGAAGTATAATATTGGCTCCTCTTTTTGAGGATTCTATTAATAATTTTTTTGCAACATTAACCTTATCCTTTTCAGCTAAAGAAATACCTATTTTATAATTCATTGCAAGTAAAAATGTATTTGCCATAGCACCACCAATAATAATGTTATCTGCAATATTTAAGAAATTTTCAATTACTGAAATTTTTGTATCTATTTTTGACCCTGCAATGATTAATGAAAGCGGTTTTAAAGGGTTTGAGAGCTTTTCAGAAAGAAATTTCATTTCTTGCTCCATCAATAGACCCATTCCCTTTGTAGCAAAATGTTTTGTAATTCCGCAGTTTGAAGCGTGATCTCTATGAGCAGTTCCAAAAGCATCATTTATATAAATAGACCCATGTTTTGCCAGTTGAGAAGCAAAATCTGAATTATTTTCAGTTTCTTCATTATAAAATCTTAAATTTTCAAGCAAATGAATTTCACCATCTTTAAGATTTTTTGAAACATCTATGGCATCTTCAGATATACAGTCTTCAGAAAATTTTATTGGCATTTCTAATAATTCAGCTAGCTTTTCTCCTGCAGGAATAAGTGAATATTTACTATCAAATTTTCCTTTGGGTCTTCCCATATGAGACATCAAAACTATCTTAGCTCCTTGGTCTAAACAATACTTTATAGTTGGAATTGATTTGAGAATTCTATACTCATCAGTAACTAATTCATTTTCAACTGGAACATTATAGTCAACTCGAATAAGTACTGTTTTTCCAGATGTCGTATTTGACGACTTAAAATCTATTGTAGAAATCTTACGCAACATGACTGCATAAGGTACAAATTAATTTAAACAATTCCTTGGTCAATCATTGAGTCAGCAACTCTTACAAAACCACCGATATTAGCACCATCAACATAATTAATAAAGTCTCCTTTATCACCATATTGAACGCATGTAGAATGAACACGTTGCATAATTTCTTTAAGCAAATTATCAACTTTATCTCTTGATAATGGAATTCTTGTACTATTTTGACTCATTTCTATACCTGATATTGCTACTCCTCCAGCATTTGCTGCTTTACCTGGACCATATAATATTTTCTGATTAATGAAATGATGTACAGCGTTTGTAGTAGAGGGCATATTTGCGCCTTCTGCTACTACATAACAACCGTTGTCAGTTAATTGTTTTGCTTCGTCAAGATTTAATTCATTTTCTGTTGCACAAGGCAAAGCGATATCGCATTGAATCGACCACGGACGCTTACCCTTATAATATTCAACATTATATTTTTTAGCATACTCCGAAATTCTAGCTGATCTAACACTTTTTAACTTCTTAACATACTCAATTTTTTCTTGAGTTAAACCATTAGGATCATGAATGAAACCACTTGAATCTGAAAGTGTGACTGGTTTAGCACCAAGTTCAATTAATTTTTCACAAGCAAACTGAGCAACATTTCCTGAACCGGATAACGTAACTGTTTTACCTTTTAAGGAATCTTTTCTAGTTTTCATCATTTCTAAAACAAAATAAACTAAACCATATCCAGTTGCTTCTGGACGAATTAAACTTCCTCCCCATTTAGTCCCTTTCCCAGTTAATACTCCAGTAAATGCATTTCTAATTTTTTTGTATTGACCAAACATATATCCAATTTCTTTAGCTCCAACACCAATATCTCCTGCAGGAATATCAGTCCTTCTTCCAATATGTCTATGAAGTTCATTCATAAATGCATAACAAAAACTCATTATCTCTTTATCTGATTTTCCCTTAGGATCAAAATTTGATCCTCCTTTACCTCCGCCAAGGTTTAATCCAGTTAAACTATTTTTAAAGACTTGCTCAAAGGCTAAAAATTTTAGTATTCCTAGATTTACGTTAGGATGAAATCTCAAACCACCTTTGTAAGGACCAATAGCTGAATTAAATTGTATTCTGTATCCCAAATTGACATGAACATTATTTTTATCGTCCATCCATGGAACTCTAAAAATAATAGTTCTGTCTGGAACAACTATTCTATCTAAAATATTGAACTTACAATACTCTTCATTATTAGAAGCATTATCCCAAATTGAATGTATTACCTCTTCTACAGCTTGATGAAATTCTTTTTGATCTGAATATTTATTCACAACAGAATCTAAAAATTCTTGTTTTGATTTGTATTTCATTGAGTTAGTAATCTCCTATATATTTCGTCAATGAGTGAAATTACAAAACATTAAAAAAAAGCAAAGAGTTTTTTAAAAAAATTTAAAAATAAAATAATTTAGACATTTAATTCTGTGTGATATAACTTTAGCCGTTTATGGCGGAGTAGCTCAGTTGGTTAGAGCAGCGGAATCATAATCCGAAGGTCGGGAGTTCAAATCTCTCCTCCGCTACAAATAAATTTATTAAATCTATCTCCTCTTTTGTAAGTACCAACTTGTAGTATTCATTGCTATATCTTTTATTATAATTTTCATCGTGTTGTATTTTTTTGCCGGGAAGATGTATTTGTGAATTTCTTCCTTTATTTAAAGATTCTGAGATTTGGATTATTTCGTTGGAAATTTCTAATTCAAGATAGTTTAATAAATTTGTTATTTCTTCAACTGGATTGGTAGAAAATTTATGTTGAGAAAAAAAATATAAATTTTTATTAGGATTTATGCTATTGATATAATTATGAAATAATTCGTAAAAGCGTATTGCCCCTATAACATTACTTGATATTTTATCACTACATTGTAAACTAAAAGATTTTATACTATTTAATGGAAAAAAATTTACTAAGTCTTCAAACTCTTTAAAGTCCCATTTCATTCGTTTAAAACTAGCAGCTAGTGGCAATAAAGGTCTATAACAAATTATCACTTTATGATTTAAGCAGAGCTCTTTTGAACTAAATAATAAAAATGGGTCTTTTATTATTAACTGTTTTAAGCTTGAGCTTTTTTTAGATTTGAAATATGATAAAGAACTTTCATTACCAAAAAAAGTCTTAAAAATTCTTTTTATAAAACTATCATGCTTTAAATATCCTTTTTTAAAACTAGATTTAAATTGTACTAAACTATTAAAAATTGATTGGAATTCTTGAACAGATATATTCTTGCCAGGATAAGGATAATTGAATTTAACATCAATAATACCCTGATTGACGTTAAATGGCTCATAAATCATCGAAAAACCCTCAATGGATGATAGTACTTTACCTAAGGGAGTTGTTCCAGATCTGGGTATACCAGAAATGATTATTGGTTTTTTGATATTTTTCATATTTTTTAAATAATGTTACCAACTAAAAATAAAGAAAAAATATACATAAAATGTATCGAAAGTATTAGAAGTTCTTCTCAAAGTAGTAACCTTAAATTTATCTCCAAGTTACTTTTTGATTCCTTTGATAGTTGGATTTTTTGTGGTTTTTATTTTCAAGATAATGATAAACTTCTTTTATCAGAATATAGTTCAAACAAAATACCATGTAATCCTATTCAATTGGGTGGAGTTTGTGGTAATGCCATTTTAAATAATCAAATTATTAATGTTGCTGATATAAATACTTTTCAAGGACATATTGTATGTGACGAAAATAGTAAATCAGAACTTTGTGTTCCATTTGAAATTAATGGTATTAAATATGTATTAGATGTGGATTCAGATATTTATAATGCTTTTTGTAAAATTGACGAAAAATATTTAGTTAAAATAATTAAAGAAATCTAATTATTCTTTTGTTTCTTCTTCAACAGGTGAGTCTTGCGCAGCATCTACTACTTCTTTATATTCAAAGTTAGATTTGTCTACGAACTCAATAAAGGATATTTTAGCTGCATCATTTACTCTTGAACCAAGCTTGATAATTCTAGTATAACCTCCAGGTCTATCCGAATAAATCGGAGCAATTACATCAAAAAGAGTCTTTACTGCATCATCATTATGGATTTTTTTCAAAACTTCTCGTCTATTATGAAGAGTATGATTTTTAGCTTTTGTAATCATTGGTTCAATAAACTTTTTCAACTCTAAAGCTTTTTGGTGTGTCGTCTTAATTCGTTTATGTTCTATTAATGAACTAGCCAAATTAGACATCATGGCTTTTCTGTGTGCTGATAATTTACCAAACTTTCTTGATGATATTCTTTTTTTCATTACACTTCGTCTTCTGTGTAAGGACTAGTATCCATTCCAAATTTTAATCCCATAGTTTCAAGTTTTTCAATAAGCTCATTTAATGACTTTCTTCCGAAATTTTTATATTCAAGCATTTCAGCTTCATCTTTGTCTACAAGTTCACCAATTAAAGTAATACCTGCTGCTTCAAGACAATTATGACTTCTTACTGAAAGCTCCATTTCATCAATAGATGATTCAAGAAGTTTACGAATTTGTAAAATTTCTTCACTTACAGGTTTATCTATTTCAAGAATTGATGGATTACTTATTGAATTGATAATATTATAATGCTCTGATAAAACAGAAGAACAATAACTTACTGCATCAATTGGAGTAATTGATCCATCTGTTTTTACATTTAATGAAAGCATTTCTGTGTCTTCTTTTGCTCCTGGAAGCGGAGAAACATTAAATGATACTTTTGTTACTGGATTAAAAATACTGTCAATTGGTATCATTCCAACTGGTGAGTTATTTAATTTATTTTCTTCGCTTGATTTATAACCCTTTCCAATTCCAAGTCTCAATTCAACTTCAAGTGTTGTACCTTTAGCAATGTCTGTAATGTGATGATCTGGATTTAAAATAGTGAAATCATCGCTAACTGCCTGAATATCAGCAGCTGTAAAAGGCTTAGGACCTTTAATCTTTAAGAATATTGGCTCAACTTTACTCTCAAACAAATGAAAGCGAACGCCTTTTAAATTCATTACAATGTCAGCAACATCCTCTTTTACTCCATCAATGGTGGAGAATTCATGATGAGCGCCTTCAATTTTGAGATTCGTAATTGCAGCACCAGGTACAGCAGTAAGAAGAGCTCTTCTTAAAGAATTACCAATAGTGATTCCGTAACCTCTGTCTAAAGGTTTAATAGTAAAATTACTTGAATTATCTTTAGTAACTTTATGTGAAATTTTAAATTTTAAATCATTGCTCATGTTTCTTCCTTTATCTTGAATAGTATTCAACAACTAATTGTTCGTTCATAGTTAAATCAATTTCATCTCTTTCCGGAAAACTAACAAATTTTCCTTCCATTTTTGCCTTATCAATTGATAACCATGAAATGTTTAAATCACCTTTAACCATTTTAATTGCATTTAAAATAATATCTAATTTTTTACTCTTATCTCTCACAGAAATCGAATCGCCAGGTTTTAATCTGTAAGAAGCAATATTAACTTTCTTATTGTTGACTAAAAAATGACCATGACTAACTAATTGTCTTGCA
Source organism: uncultured Fidelibacterota bacterium (assembly GCA_902576865.1). GTDB lineage: Bacteria > Fidelibacterota > Marinisomatia > Marinisomatales > Marinisomataceae > Marinisoma. The sequence continues at coordinate 12,659 of CACGWZ010000004.1, read as the reverse complement.
GCTGGCCTAGTTGGAGCGAAACCTAACTTATATATAACATTATCTAATCTAGACTCAAGCATAACAAGAAGATTTAGTCCGGTTTCACCTTTCATTTGAGAAGCTTTTTCAAAATAGTTTCTAAACTGTTTTTCAAGCATTCCATAAGTAAACTTAATTTTTTGTTTTTCTTGCAACTGAACAGAATATGTGGAGAATCTTTTGCCAGACTTACCATGCTGTCCTGGACCGTAACCTTTTTTTGATAACAATCTATCAAACTTAGGATTTCCAAAAATATTTACTCCTAGTTTCCTAACTAATTTTCCTTTGGGTGTATTTGATTTTGCCATTCTTTAAACTCTTCTTTGTTTTTTAGGTCTGCATCCGTTATGAGGTAATGGAGTAACATCAGAAATTGATGTAACTTGCAAGCCAGCAGCAGATAAAGCTCTTATAGCCGATTCTCTTCCTGCCCCGGGACCCTTAACTCTTACGGCTACTGTAGTCATACCCATGCTTACTACTTCGCTAGCGACTTTCTCTGAAGCAACTGTTGCTGCATAAGCAGTATTTTTTCGAGAACCCTTAAAACCTGCCTTTCCAGCTGTTGCCCAAGCAACAACATTTCCAAATTCATCTGAAACAGTGATATTCGTGTTATTGAATGTTGCTTTAATATGTACAATACCGTTTGGATTAATTTTTTTCTTTTTCTTATTAGATCTAACCGTTGCCATATTATACTGCCTTCTTACCTAATGAAATTGTTTGTCTTTTCTTACTTCTTCTCGTACGAGAATTGGTTTTAGTTCTTTGGCCTCTAACTGGCAGAGATTTTCTATGTCTAACACCTCTGTAACTACCAATATCTTGTAATCTTTTAACATTTTTTAAATTTTCACTTCTAAGCTCACCCTCTATAAGAAGCTTTAGGTCTACAATGACTTTTCTGATTTCATCTTCTTGTTTTGATGATAAATCAGTTACGCGAGTATTAGGATCAACTTTAGCTTGATCGCAAATATCAAGAGCTGTCTTTAACCCTATTCCGTGCACATATCTTAAAGAATATGCTACTTTTTTATCTTTTGGTATATCTACACCTGCTATTCTAGCCATTATCCTTGCCTTTGTTTAAATCTAGGATTTCTTTTATTTATTACGTAAATACGTCCTTTTCGTCTTACAATAATGCAATCTCTAGTTCTTTTTTTTACTGAGGCTTTTACTTTCATAATTATTGCCTAAATGTTATTCTTCCTCTACTTAAGTCATAAGGAGATAGTTGTAAATCAACTTTATCTCCAGGAAGCATTTTTATAAAGTGCATTCTCATTTTACCACTTACATGAGCTAAAACTTCATGCTCTTTTCCTCCAAGATTTATTGTTACTCTAAATCTTGCTCCAGGTAAAGCTTCTTTAATTATTCCTTCTACTTCTATAGATTCTTGTTTTGCCATTTTTTTTTAAGTTAAAATTCTGGGTTGGAACTTAGTGATAAGAATTGAATGTTCAAAGTGTGCACTTGCACTGCCATCTTTCGTCCTAATTGTCCAACCATCGTTATCAGTTTTAATATGTCTAGTTCCTACATTTACCATAGGTTCAATAGCTAAACACATCCCTTCTTTCAACTCAACATTTAAATCTGCGGTTACAGGGTTAGAAAAGTTTGGAACTTGAGGCTTTATATGTAATTGCCTTCCAATACCGTGACCAACCAACTCTCTAACAATTGAAAAACCTTCAGATTCAACATATTTTTGTATTGAATTACTTATATCAAATATTTTATTTCCAATAACAGCATTTTCAATCCCAATTTCTAATGCTTTTTTTGTTACATCTAATAACCTTTGCTTTTCATCTGAAATTTTACCTACAGCTATTGTTCTTGCGGAATCACTATAAAAATCATTTTTAATTACTCCACAATCAATACTTACAATTTGTCCTTCAACAAGTACTACATCTTTTGGAATTCCATGAACGATCTCATCATCAATAGAAACAGTTAAAGTAGCGGGGAATCCATCATATCCTTTAAATGCAGGTTTGGCATTACATGAAATAATGTAATTTTCTGCTATTTTATCTAACTCCAAAACTGACTGACCTGGATAAATGTTTTTTTCTACCAAATCAAGGGTGTCTGAAAGGATCTGACAGCTTTCAGATATAGCATTAACTTCGATATGATTATTAATATCAACCACGTCTACTTCGCACCTTACCTTTAGTTAGAAAACCATCATAATGTCTTGATAATAAATGAGACTCAATCTGGCTTAAAGTATCTAATCCAACTCCAACAACAATAAGCAAGCTTGTTCCACCAAAAAATGATGCATAAGCATAATCTAATCCTGCAAATTGCTGAAGGAAATATGGCATTAAAGCTATAAAACCCAAGAAACAAGCACCTGGAAGAGTAACTCTAGTTAAAATATTTTCAATAAACTCTGCTGTTTTTTTGCCTGGTTTAACTCCAGGTATAAAACCTCCCTGCTGCTTTAAAGTGGAAGATACCTGATTTGGATCAAATTGTAATGCAGTATAAAAATAAGTGAAAAATATAATCAACAATGCAAACATTGTATTGGAAAACCAGTGATCCATAGCAAATAACGAAATAAAATTTGACTGAGTTGCATCCTGTCCAAAAAAAGTTGCAATGGTACCTGGAATTAAAATTATTGATTGAGCAAAAATAATTGGAATTACACCAGCGGTATTAATTTTTAAAGGTAAGTAAGTATTCTGACCTCCATATACTTTACGACCTACAATTCTTCTTGCGTATTGAACTGGAACTTTTCTGACACCTTGTTGAACTAAAATAATCATCATGACTAAAAAGAAGAAAAGAAGCATTAAAAATAATTCAGAAAGAATTCCTCTCACACCTTGTTGAAAATATGAAATTTCAGAAATTATCACGTTTGGAAATCCTGCAATAATACCAACCATAATTATTAAAGAAATACCATTTCCAATTCCATGTTCCGTAATTTTTTCACCAAGCCATAACAAAAGCATAGTACCAGTAGTAATACTTACTACAGCAGTAAATCTAAATAGAAAACCTGGGTCTAAAACAATACCATAACTTTCGAGCAATAAAGCTATAAAAATAGATTGAACAAACGCTAAAACTACAGTTCCATATCTAGTTATTTGAGTAATTTTTGCTCTTCCACTCTCACCTTCCATAGCTAGTCTTTGAAAATAAGGAAGTGTAGTTTGTAAAATTTGAATAACAATAGAAACAGAAATGTAAGGCATAATTCCTAAACCAAAAATTGCAGCTTGACCAAATGCTCCACCAGTAAACAAGTTGAATAAACCAAAGAATGTATCATTTAAAGATTCCATTGTTTGTCTTAATGCGTCAGGATTAATACCTGGAATTGGGACCTGAGAACCAAGTCTTACAATTACTAGAATACCTAAGGTAAATAAAATTTTTCTCCTTAGCTCTGGTATTGCAAAAATATTTCTTATTTTTTCAATCACAGAGTAGTAGCCTTTCCTCCAGCATCCTCAATTTTTTTTGCTGCAGAATTGCTGAATGAAGATGCGGTAACATTAACTGCTTTATCAATGGATCCATTTCCTAATACTTTAACTGGTGCAAAACTAGAAGAAATAAGTCCATTTTTTGACATTACTTCAGCATCAACATTCTTCACTTTAAGTTTGGAAATTTGTGAAAGGTTCACTATTTCAAATGTTTTTGCAAATATAGAATTATTAAATCCTCTCATTGGTACTCTTCTATGTAAAGGCATTTGGCCACCTTCAAACCAAAAACGGTATTTGTGACCACTCCTCTGACCGGCGCCCTTATGACCCCTACCAGCAGTAGTTCCTAAACCAGAACCATGACCTCTTCCAACTCTTTTAGATTTTTTGAGTGCGCCTGTCGGTTTAACTAATTTCATACTTCTTCTACCTTTAATAAATAATCAATTTTCTTAATCATGCCCACAATAGCATCATTTGCTTCTAAAATAACTGATTTATTCATTTTAGTAAGCCCTAAAGCATCAAGAGTAGCTTTAGCTTTTCTTGAATATCCAATTCTGCTTTTAATTTGTGTTATTTTTAATTGTTTTTTAGCCATTTTAAATCTCAAAAAGTGTTTTGGGTGTTTTTCCTCTCTTCTTAGCTACAACTCTTACATCTTGTAAGCTGCTTAACGCATTCATAACAGCTTTTGCAACATTCATAGCATTGTTAGATCCTAATACTTTTGAATAAATATTATTAATCCCAACTTGCTCCATTATTAATCTTACTGCAGAACCGGCAATAATACCTGTACCATATGGAGCAGGCTTTAATAAAACTCTACTAACACCATGCTTTCCAATTATTTCGTGAGGAATAGTATAGTTTATAACTGGAACTTTAACCAAGTTTTGTCTAGCGTTTTCTTTAGCTTTATTTATAGATACAATCACTTCATTAGCTTTTCCAGAGCCAATACCAACATATGATTTGCCGTCACCAATAGCTACGAGAGTAGAAAAACTAAATCTTTTTCCACGCGAATTAACTTTAGCAACTCTATTAATTCTAATAACTGATTCTTCTTTTAAATCAAGTTCAGAAAAGTTTATCATGCTCATTTATGCTCCATTTAAAATTTAATACCACCTTCTCTTGCTGCATCAGCTAAAGACTTGACTCTTCCGTGGTATCTAAATCCATTTCTATCGAAATAAATTTTATTAATCTTTTTTCCTTTTACTCTTTTAGAAAGAGAAGTTCCAACAAGTGCTGCAATTTCAGTTTTATTTAACTTTTTCTTTGAAAACTCTTTCTCTTTGGAAGAAGCAGAAACAATAGTCTTTTGATTAAAATCATCAATGATTTGTGCCTCAATGTGATTTGTACTTTTGAAAATACATAATCTCATTTCGTCTTTAATAGCAAAAGATTTTTTTGATCTTTTTCTTCTTCTTAAATATTGTTCTTTTTTAAGCCTTAAAGCTCTCATTATTCGCCCCCTCCAACTGTTTTACCTTGTTTTGAACGAACATATTCATCCTTATATCTAATACCTTTTCCTTTATATGGCTCAGGTTTTTTCAAAGATCTAATTTTAGCTGCTACTTGACCAACTAATTGCTTATCAGCACCTTTAATTTCAAGGGAGGTTTTACTAGCAACTGCTTCAATACCTTCTGGTAAATCAAATGCAATGTCATGTGAAAAACCTAACTGAAAAATCAACCTATTACTTTGAGATTTGACATTAAAACCAACTCCAATAATTTCAAGGTGCTTGGAAAAACCATTTGTAACACCTTCGATAGCATTAAAAATCAACTGTCTTGTAGTGCCATGCATAGATTTTGCAGCTTTATCTTCTGAATTTCTTGAAAGATTCATAACTTTATTATCAATATTGATTGAAACTTCGTCGCACAAGCTTACCATAAGACTTCCATTAGGACCTTTAACCATCAACTTGCTTTCTTTATTTTCCAAAGAAACGCCATCAGGAATATTAATTAATCTATTTCCAACTCTGGACATACTACCAAACGTTGCAGAGCAACTCTCCTCCAACTTTTAATTCTCTCGCTACTTTATTACTTAATACTCCTTTAGGAGTTGACAAAACGCTGATTCCCAAACCATTTAATACTCTTGGAATTTCAGAACATGCAACATACACTCTTTTTCCAGGTTTACTAATTTTTTCGATTGTTGTAATAGCAGGAGAATTTTCATTATATCTGAGGTATAATCTAATATCTTCTTTGCTATCATCTTTGTCTACAAAGACAAAATTATCTATATACCCTTCTTCTTTAAGAACAAGAGATAATCTCTTTTTTAGATTGGACGATGGTACATCAACCCATCTCTTATTTGCAGCATAACCATTCCTGATTCTAGTACAAAAGTCTGCTATTGGATCTGTCATTGACATATATTTCTCCTACCAACTTGCCTTTGTTACACCCGGTAATTCACCTTTGAGTGCAAGCTCTCTAAATGTTATTCTTGATAATCCAAATTTTCTCATGTATCCTTTTGGCCTTCCTGATACAGCACAACGATTTGTTAATCTCGAAGCACTGGAAGACCTTGGAAGTTTTTGCATTTTAATAATTGCTTTTTCTTTCTCTTCATCAGACACATTTGGATTTTTAATTATCGCTCTTAATTCTTTTCTTAATTCAAAATGTCTTTGAACTTTTTTTTGTAAATGAAACTCTCTAACAATCTTTGATTTTTTAGCCATCTTGCTCCTCAACATTGTTTAAAACATTTTTTTCTCTAATAGGTAAGCCCATAGCTCTCAATAGTTCATAACAAATATCATCATTTGAAGATGAAGTTGTAATAATTACATCCATACCTCTAATAGAATCAACTTTATCATAATCTATTTCAGCAAAAACAACCTGTTCTTTAATTCCAAAACTATAATTACCCATTCCATCAAAAGATTTAAAAGATAAACCTCTAAAATCTCTAGTTCTAGGTAATGCAACTGCACACAATCTTTCTAAAAATTCGTACATAAAATCTTTTCTAAGAGTAACTTTACAACCAACTGGAAAACCTCTTCTAACTTTAAAATTAGAAATATCCTTTTTAGCCGTAGTAACAATAGGCTTTTGACCAGTTATCAGCATGAGTTCTTCTAAAGCAGACTGCAATGCCTTTTTGTTGTTTTTAGCATCACCAATTCCAATATTTAAAGTAATTTTTTCAATTTTTGGAACTTGCATTATACTAGTAAACTCAAACTTCTTCATTAAATGAGGTCTTACTTCGTCTAAATATTTTTTCTTATAATTTGGAACACTCATCTTTTATCCTAATTCTTTACCACTTCTCTTTGAAACTCTTACTTTAGATTTATCATCTAGAATCTTATAGCCAATTCTTGAAACATCATCACCTTCAAGAGCCATCAAGTTAGAAATATGTAGTGATCTTTCTCTTTCTGAAAAACCTCCTTGAGGGTTCTCTTGAGTTGGACGTACTGCTCTTTTTGTTAATGCAACACCTTCAACAATTGCACGTTGAGAATGAGGAATTACTTTTAACACTTTTCCAGTCATACCTTTGAAGTTTCCAGAAACAACTTTAACCATCATATTTTTTTTAATTTTCATTATAATACCTCTGGAGCCATTGAAATAATTTTCATATACCCACCTTCTCTTAATTCTCTTGCTACAGGACCAAAAATTCTTGTTCCTTTTGGCTCATTCTGAGCATTTAATATCACTGCAGCATTATCATCAAATCTAATATAGGAACCATCTCTTCTTCTAATTTCTTTTTTCACTCGAACAACAACAGCTCTAGCAACTTCACCCTTTTTAACCATACCGCCAGGAGTCGATGATTTGACAGACACAACGATAATATCTCCAATGCTCGCATATCTTTTCTTTGAACCGCCCAATACTTTAAAGCATTGAACAACTTTAGCTCCAGAATTATCTGCTACTTTTAATCTTGTTTCCTGTTGAATCATTATTTTTTTGTGCCGCTAATAAGCTTAGAAGCTCTCCATCTTTTTGTCTTACTCAATGGTTTAGAAGCAACTATTTGCACGGTATCTCCGACATTAAATGCATTATTTTCATCATGAGCATAGTATTTTTTATATCTTTTCATATATTTCTTATAAAGTTTGTGTTTCACAAGTCTTTCAACACTCACTATAACAGTTTTATCCATTACATTTGAAATAACTTTTCCTACCATTCTTTGAGCATTTCTATCCATTAATTATTTTCTCCATTTAAAGATAATTCTTTTAAAATAGTATTAATTTTAGCATTCTCTTTTTTCATTTCTGAAATAAGCTTGTAATCTTCCAATTGTTGAATAGATTTTTGGAAACGATACTTTTGTAAACTTTCCAAATTATCAATCAATCTTAATTTCAAGTCATTTTCAGATAATTTTCTAAGATCTTCAATTTTCATCTAAACCTCTCCTAGATACTAATTTTGTTTTGATTGCTAGCTTATTTCCAGCAATTCTAAAAGCTTCTTGAGCCAACTCTTTTGATATTCCTTCAACTTCAAATAAAATTCTTCCCGGTCTAACATTAGCTACCCAATATTCAGGTGAACCTTTACCTTTACCCATTCTTGTTTCAAGAGGTTTCTTAGTGATAGGTTTATCTGGAAAAATTCTAATCCACATCTTTCCTACTTTTCTTACTCTTCTAGATATGGAGATTCTTGTTGCTTCTATCTGTCTAGCAGTAATCCATCCTGGCTCCATTGCTTTCATGCCATAGCTACCGAAGTTTACTTCAGTACCACCTTTAGCCATTCCTTTACGGTTTCCTCTGTGGACTTTTCTAAATTTAATCTTTTTTGGTTCTAACATTATTTCTTAGCCTTTGAAAATCCATTACAAATCCAAACTTTGATTCCAATAATACCATAAGTAGTATGAGCCTCAACAAGTGCATAATCAATATCTGCTCTCAAAGTATGAAGAGGAACTCTTCCCTCCATAAATCTTTCAGATCTTGCAATTTCAACACCACCTAATCTACCAGAAACGTTAATTCTTATTCCTTCAGCACCCATTCTCATAGTTGATTGCATTGTCTTATTTAAAACTCTTCTATAAGGCATTTTTTTAACTAACTGAGAAGCAATATTTTGGCCTACCAATTCTGCATTTAACTCTGGACGCTTTACTTCGTTTATATTTAAATGTATGTCTTCAGTATTACATAGCTTAGCAACTTCTTTTTTCAGCCTAGCAACTTCTTCACCGCCTCTACCAATAACAATACCTGGTCTAGCGGTATGAATAGTAACAGTTATTGCTTGAGAAGTTCTTTCAATATTTACTGAAGCAACTGAAGCATCTTGCAATCTTTTCTTTAAATACTTTCTTAGCTTTATATCTTGAGCTAAATCAGTAGCATATGCATTCTTCTTTGGAAACCAATTGGATGTCCAATTTTTATTAACTTCTAATCTAAGTCCTTTTGGATGTGTCTTTTGTCCCATTTATTTACCCTATAACAATTTTTAAATGACTAGTTCTTTTCTTAATTCTGTTTGCTCGCCCTTGTGCTCTTGCTCTAAATCTTTTTAATGCTGGGCCTTCATCCACAGTAATTATTTTTACATTAACTGAATTCATGTCAAGATTAAAATCTTCATTATTATCAGCGTTAGCAATGGCTGAAGATAATGTCTTTAAAATAATAGCAGCACCTTTTTCATCCATATGACTCAAAGAGTTAAGAGCTTTATTTACATTTAATCCTCTTACTAAATCAGCTACCTTTCTTAATTTTTTTGGAGAAATTCTAACACTATTTGCTTTTGATACAATTTCCATCATTATTTTTTCTTTCTATCTCCAGAATGCATTCTAAATGTTCTTGTAGGAGAAAATTCACCTAGTTTATGACCAACCATATTTTCCGTGATAAAAACAGGTATAAACTTATTACCATTATGTACGGCAAACGTATGACCTACAAAGTCTGGAAGAATAATTGAATTTCTTGCCCAAGTTTTTATGACAGACTTGCTTGAAGCTTCTTCCATTTTATGAACCTTTTTTAAAAGCTTCATATCAATATGAGGGCCTTTTCTAATGGATCTAGCCATTAATCATTTCTCCTTTTAATAATTAAAGCATTTGATTTTTTATTTTTATTACGGGTTTTTAAACCTTTTGTCTGCTTACCCCAAGGTGAAACAGGATGTCTACCTCCAGAACTTTTACCTTCACCCCCACCCATTGGATGGTCAACTGGATTCATCGCCACACCTCTAACCTTTGGACGTCTTCCAAGCCATCTTGATCTTCCAGCTTTTCCTGAACGAACCAACTCATGTTGTTTATTTCCAACAACACCTACAGTTGCTAAACATTTATCAGGAACCATTCTAACTTCTCCTGATGGCATTTTAAGAGTAACATAATTGTTGTCATGAGCCATAACTTGAACAAATGCACCTGCACTTCTAGCCATTTGAGCTCCTTTACCAGGAATCATTTCTATATTATGAACAAACTGTCCTGATGGAATGTTTTTTAATTGCATAGCATTTCCTGTTTTTAGCTCAGCTTTTTCACTTGAAATAATTTTATCGCCAACTTTTAATCCATCAGGCTGGATAATATATCTTTTTTCACCATCGATATAATGAATCAAGGCAATAAACGCACTTCTATTTGGATCATATTCAATTGTTGCTACCTTACCCTCAACATCAAATTTATTTCTTTTGAAATCGATAATTCTATAGCTTCTCTTATGTCCACCACCTCTTCTTCGAGAAGTGATTCTACCCTTGTTATTTCTACCGCCAGTTTTCTTAAGTTTTCTTACTAAAGATTTTTCTGGCTTATCAGTTGTAATCTCTGAAAAATCTGGTCTTGAAGTAAATCTAGATGCTGGAGTTACTGGTTTGAGTTGTCTTATAGCCATTTAATATACCTATACGCTAAATAAATCTATATTATAACCATCTATTAATGTAACAATGGCTCTTTTTTTACTCCTAGCAAACCCATCAGTTCTTATTGTTCGACCATTACTTTTAACTGTCATTTGCCTTGCCTTACCTTTTCTGTTAGAAATTGCAACCTTAGAAACTTTGACATTGAATTTTTCTTCAACAGCTTTTTTAACATCAAGCTTATTTATATTAGAAGGTATCTCAAAAGCGTATTTATTCTCTGTTTCTTGTAGTGATGTCATCTTTTCAGTAACAATAGGTCTTATTAAAATCTTTGAAAAATGCTTCATTAGTTTTTACCTCCAAATCTGTTTGAAAGATCCTCAAGTGCAGATACATCAGCAAGTATTAACTCATTATCAAACAAATCTTTAACTGAACAAGAATTAGCTTTAACTAATGAAACATAAGGTACATTTCTTGATGCTAGGGACAAATTATCATCAATTTCCGAAGAAACAATTGTTAGCTTTCTACCATCAAGATTGTTTTTTCTTAAAAAAGATATAAATTCTTTGGTTTTTGGCTGATTAGGAAGTGATTCAACCACTTTAAATGAATCATTTTTAACTTTATCAGATAATATGCATTTATAAGCAAGCTGCTTAGTTTTAGCGTTAACCTTTTTGAAATAGTATTTTGGACTTGGACCAAAAATAACTCCTCCACCTCTATTCAATGGAGATCTACTAGTACCTTGTCTAGCGTTACCAGTACCTTTCTGTCTGAAAGGTTTTTTACCTCCACCAGAAACTAAAGATCTATTTTTTGTTGCACTTGTTCCTTGTCTAGCGTTATTCATTTCTGCAACAACAGACTGATAAACTGCTTGTGAGTTCATTGCTACTTTAAAAATATTATCTTTCAAAGTAAAATCTTTGCTTGTATCTAGTGATTTAATCTTCATTTTTTAAACAAAAATACTGGTGAATTATTTGCACCAGGAATTGCTCCCTTAATAAATAATAAATTATTTTTATTGTCTATATCTACTATTTCTAAATTTTTAACCGTAATATTATCTGAGCCCATTCTTCCAGCCATTCTCATACCCTTAAAAACTCTCGAAGGCCATGAAGCTTGACCAATAGATCCTGGAGCTCTTTCTGTGTGTTTATTACCATGAGTAGCATCTTGTCTTGCAAAGTTGTGTCTTTTAATGGTTCCTGCAAAACCTTTACCTTTTGATTTTGCTCTTACATCAATTATTTCACCAATATTAAAAATTGATGCATCAAATTGTTGTCCAAGCTTATATTTAAAATCTTCTATTGACTTGAACTCTGCTAAAACCTTAGCTGTTTTTAATCCGGATTTTGATAAGTGACCTGTTGTTGGTTTATTAGTATTATTTTTTGATTTTTGACCATATGCTAACTGAACAGCGTTATAACCATTATCTTTCTCTTCTTTAATTTGAGAAACAGTACAAGGACCAGCTTCAACAAGCGTGACTGGTACAACATGACCATTTTCATTAAAAATTTGGGTCATTTTAACTTTTTTACCAATTAAGCCATACATCTTATATACTTATCCTCTAATCTCAATATCTACACCTGATGGAAGATCTAATTTCATCAAAGACTCGACAGTCTTAGGTGTTGAATTAACTATATCTACTACTCTTTTATGAACTTTTGTTTGAAACTGTTCTCTAGATTTTTTGTCAATAAATGGTGATCTCAAAACAGTATATACAGTTCTTTTAGTTGGCAAAGGAATTGGTCCTGAAATAATAGCTCCAGTTGACTTTGCTGTTCTAATAATTTTTTCGGTGGACTTATCGAGCAACTTATGGTCGTAAGCTTTTAATGAAATTCTAATTAAATCTTTAGCCATAATTGATTACACTCCATCCTTTACTTCTGTTTTCATCAATTTTTCTGTAATTGAAGCAGGTACTTTAGAGTATTCACTAAAGTCCATATGGAAATTTGCTCTACCCTGTGAAAGAGATCTTAAATCTGTTGCATATCCAAACATTTCACTTAAAGGAACTGCAGCTTTAATTTGCTGATTAGTGCCTTGCTGCTCCATTGACTCGACTTTTCCTCTTCTAGAATTAATATCACCAATAACATCGCCTAAATAATCATCTGGCGTAGTTGCTTCTACAGCCATAATAGGCTCCATCAAAACTGGATTAGCAGACTTGCAAGCTTTAGCTATTGCTCTTGAGCCA
>CACGWZ010000003.1 GCA_902576865.1 uncultured Fidelibacterota bacterium | reverse complement strand
TCTTTAATGCTTCCAATATATCCATTTATCTCTGCAGAAAAGTTTGCATTTTTGAAGATTTCTTTATTCACTCCAAATACTAGGAAATCATTAGCTCTTAAAATTCTATTTGAAAAAATATTTGCAACTCTAAACTCATAAATATCAGGAAGACTATAGGAATTAAGTTTAAAATCTTTAGATATTATCTGAATGCTATCTCCAATGTCAACATTCAGTCGATTTGCAAGCAAATTACCAATTATCACATCTTCGTTGGATAATGCCTTGAAATTATTTTGCAAATCAAGTTCGTAAAAATCATTCAAAGATTCGTTCGATACAGATTTAAATTTTATTAGGTTCTGTTTTTGATTAGATACAATTAAAAATTCATTTTCCTGGAAAATTGAATAATTTTCATCATCCATATTTAAATCTCTAAGAAAGCTAGTATTGCTTATATCTTCAACCAAATAATCACCATAAATTTTTTTAGCTTCGGTTTGTAAAATTCCTTGAAAACCATTAAGTACAGAAACAGATAACACTATTGCAGCAGCGCCAATGAAAAGACCTATAAATGATATAAAATTAATTGTATTATAACGAAAATCATTTCTTGGAAATAAAAATCTTTTAGCAATTAATAAATAAATTTTCATTTACTCCTCATCACATTCATTGGACTAAAGTAAGCAAATCTTTTTACAGATGTAGCGGATATAATAAAACTTAATATTACACTTATGATGATAATTAAAAGTGAGTTACTAAAATTAAATTTCATAGGAAGGTAATCAACAAAATAAATATTCTGTTCAATGCTTATTAATTTAAATTCATTCTGTAATAGAATAAGAACATAGGAAAATAATATACCAATTATTGATCCAATCGATGAAAGAATCATTGATTGAAAAATAAATATCTTTGAAATTGATTTGTGAGATAATCCATATATCTTAAGTATTGTGAAATCCATTTTCTTTTCATCAAATAAAATACTTAAAGAACTCAAAAGCCCAAAAAATGAAACCACTGCAATTAAACTAAAAATAAATAAAATTGGCCATTTTTGAGTATTTATCCATTCAAAAAGACTCGAATACTTATCATATATAGTCATTTGATAAAATGGATAATCTATAATGTCATCATTTGGATCAATACTTACCCATCCCGAAATATAATTTTCAATACCATAATACTTTTGAAGATTTTCTAAAGAAGTAAAAATATTTCTCTCTTCAAATTCAGGTATACCAGAATTATAAATATGTGCGACAGTAAAGAAGTCGTATCTATTTTGGTTAGAAAAATTTTCAAGCTTTTTTGGATTGAAAATTACTACTTGATCTCCAAGTTCAAGGTTAAGATTTTCTGCTAATCTTTTTCCAACAATAATTGATTCATTTTTTATTTTATTAGTATCAAATGAACTGAATAGTCTAATTTTTTTAAAGTCGTCAATTGGATATGCATTTATAATAATGCTCTGGGAATCATTTTTGATTTTAATAATGCTATCTTTTCTAAATAAGGTACTTTATCTGATGTGAATGGTTGATCAAATTCGTTTTCGATGATTTCATCTTCAAATAAATGATTAATTGAACTATAACCATTCAAATTTGATAATTTTTTTGAAATTTCAGATTCGAAACCATCAATAGAACTCATAACAATGTTTAATGATGCAACTCCCAATGAAAGACTAATTATGGTAACAAGGTTTGTAAGGCGAAAAACTAAACTACTATTTTTTGAAATAAATAATTTTTTAATTAAAAATAATACGAGTTTCATTTAAGGGATTTTAATGTAGGGAAAATTATGGCATCTCTTATCCATCGAGTATCAATTAATAGCATAACTAATCTATCAATTCCAATACCTACCCCTGCTGTTGGAGGCATTCCAGTCTCAATCGCTTCAAGAAAGTTTTCATCAATTGGAAATGCTTCTTCATCTCCACTATCTTTCTTTCTTGATTGATCTTCAAATCTTTTTCTTTGATCAATTGGATCATTCAACTCTGAAAAACCATTTGCAAACTCCATTCCTGCAATAAATAATTCAAATCTTTCTGTAAAATCTTTATCTCCATCCCTATTCACTTTCGCTAACGGTGAAATTTCGACAGGATGATTGATTACATATGTTGGTTGAATTAGATTTGGTTCAACTTTTCTTCTCATGATTTCATCTATTAAAGTAGCTAAGCTATCCTTTTTACTAACCTCAAGCTTTAAATCTTTACAAACTTTATAAACGGCTGAATGATCAGAGATATCAACATCATTTCCAGTATGATCCTTAATTAGTTCTCCCATAGTTTTTCGTGCAAACTTTTTGCTAAAATCAATTTTATGGCCGTTCCATGATATTTTTTTCATATCAAGGTCCTTAACAACTTTTTTAAACATTTGTTCAACAAAATCCATCATAAAATTATAATCAGAATAAGCTTGATAAAATTCTAGCATGGTGAATTCAGGATTATGGCTCCTATCTATGCCCTCGTTTCTAAAATCTTTAGAAAGTTCATAAACCTTTTCAAATCCACCTACAATCAATTGCTTTAAATATAACTCAGTTGCAATACGAAGGTAAAAATCCTGATCTAATGCGTTATGGTGTGTGGTAAATGGCTTGGCATTTGCCCCTCCGTATATTGGTTGCAATACAGGTGTTTCTACCTCAATATATCCATGATCATTTAAAAACGATCTTATAGAGTTAATTATTTTAAATCTTTTTACGTAATTGTTTTTTGTTTCAGGATTAATAATTAAATCAAGAAACCTTCTTCTATATCTGAATTCTTTATCTGAAACTAAATTATATTTCTCACCATCTTTTTCTTTAACATCAGGTATTGGCTTTATGTTTTTAGATAAGATTGTTAGGTGGGAAACTTTAATAGTTAATGCATCTGTTTTAGTTTTAAAAACCTTGCCCTCAATCCCAACAAAATCACCTATATCCGTTAGCTTAAATAAATTATAATTATCTTCACCAACGTCGTCTCTTGCAATATAAAATTGGATGCGTCCTTCTTGGTCCTGAATATTAGCAAATGATGCTTTGCCCATTTTCCTAAGAGACATGACTCTGCCTGCTAAAGAAACTTTAGAATCAATTAACTTTTCATTTATTTCTGATGTATGATGAGAGCTATCATAGTCATATGCGTAAGGCTCTATTCCTAATTCACGGATTTTTTTTAACTTTTCAAGTCGATTGTCTATAATTTGTTTTAAACTTTTATTTTCCATTTTGAAAACTTATTTATTTTTTTCCATTTTATCTAACAAATAACTATATATAAAATCATCAATATTACCGTCCATAACTGATTTTATATTTCCTACTTCATGTTTGGTTCTATGATCTTTAATCATGTTATAAGGATGAAAAACATAGGATCTAATTTGACTACCCCAACCAATATCTTTTTTTTCTCCTTCAAGCTCTTTTTTATTAAGAAGCTGCTTCTCCACTTCTAATTGAAAAAGTTTTGATTTTAATACTTTTAAAGCTTGTTCTTTATTTTTGTGCTGAGATCTTTGCGTTTGACATTGAGTAACAATACCTGATGGTATATGAGTTATTCTTATTGCTGAATCTGTTTTATTAACATGCTGACCGCCAGCACCGCTTGACCTAAATGTATCTATCCTTAAATCTTTTTGATTAATTTCAATATCAATATCCTCATTAACTGCTGGAGAAACTGACACTGAAGCGAATGATGTATGTCTTCTGCTGTTAGAGTCAAATGGAGAAATCCTAACTAGTCTATGAATACCAATCTCAGCTTGTAATAAACCATAAGCATAATCACCAGAAATTTCCACTGTACAATCTTTTAATCCGGCCTCGTCACCGTTTTGTAAGTCAATAACATTAAATTTAAAACCTTTAGATTCAGCCCACATGGAATACATGCGATAAAGCATTTCAGCCCAATCTTGACTTTCTGTACCTCCTGCACCTGGATGAATTGTAATTATGGCATCGTTAATATCATTATCACCATTTAATATAAGTTTTAATTCAAACTCCTGAAGAAGATTAGAAAAGATTTTTAGCTCTTTTTTAACTTCCTCTTCTTCAACTTGATTTTCATTTAAAAATTCAAACAATACTTCTACATCATCAGCTTTTTGAACAAGATTTTTTCTTAAGGTAATATCTTTTTCAAGAAAAGATATTTTTTTCATTACTGTGGTAGATTCAGAGTTATTTTCCCACATTGTGGGATCAGAAATTTGCTCTTTTAATTTTTGGAGCTCAGAGGTCTTTGATTCAAGGTCAAAGATGCCTCCTAATTTGATTATATTTTTCTAAGGATAATGAATATGCTTCTTTTAAATCCATACACTTAGTAATACTCCAATTGTTAATAGTACTCCAGTTAAAAAGTGAATTCCAATAGTTGATACATTAACAATTAATAGTTCATACGGTAATTGCTGAAGATTAGCATCTTCTTTTTCCCACTCAACTAACCAATCAGAACCTTTCTTAGATGCAAAATTGAAAATAAGCAATGGAATCAATGCAATTAATGTAAAATAATTTTGTGCATAAACGGATGCTCCAACAATCAAAAGAAATGATATAACCATTAAACTTTTCCAAACTGAAAATGGTTTTCTATAATTAGCCTTTTCACCTGGGCCAGCCAATTTAACAACCCAGCTATTTTTATTTGCAGCCTTATCAGCATTATAATCTTGGAAACAATTTATAAAAAGGACTAAGGCAATAAATATTCCAACAGGAACTGAGTAAAATAATGTAACTATTGGATCAATTGATTGAGTTGGTGCCACTGCTAAGTTTTGCATCAAAGCTGCACCATACACCATAAGAGGACCAAAACCAATAAATACTGCTAAATCGCCGAGACCATTGTATGCAAGTTTAAAAAATCCAGTGTACATCACTCCCAAAAATACACCCAAATATCCGAGATACATCAAAACTGAATCCACTCTTCCGTCAAAAAATAGGTTGTTTAGATTAAGACCAACTAGGATTGTACATGAAAAAAAGAAAATTGAAAGCAGCAGCATATTTGTAGGGGTAATTAATCCAGATTGAATAGCTCTTGAACCGCCGTTAAAAGGACTAGCCAACTTATTCATTTCATCATTTCTAGATTTATGATCAAAATAATCATTAATATTATTTGTACCAATTTGAGCACAAACTGCACCTAATAATACCATCCAAAATATCGACCAATCAAAGACCCCAAACTGTTTATATGCAATAGCAGAACCAAGCATGATTGGAGCAATGGTAGCTGTTAAAAAAGGTGCTCTCACAACAGTAATCCAATATTTTAAAGTATTCAGTATATTGTTTTTTACTTCTTTAAATAATCCAATTCTATTTTCAGGAACTTCCATCCATTCAAATTGTTTTTCAGCATAAAAATCAACATATTTTATTGTTGTTGGCTGAATCTTATAGTAGCCTATTACATCATTAGCAATCAAAAAATCGTCATGCATATATTCTGAAAAAGCTTCAGTGACATCAAGAATTGCTTTTTTGGCTTTTTCAACTTCATCTTTATCTGTTACTTTTGAAGCATATGCATCAATTTGTAACTCTTTTATACCATCTTCACCATCTGGTCTAATAACACATTGAACTTTAGGATTCATAGAAATTTGTACAGCTTTTCTAGATGGATTGAAAGTGAAAAAGTATATATCTAATCCATCGTTTGCAAAATAAACATTTGCTGCAGAAGAATTGCCAGCAACACTTGTAGATAAAGTCATAAAATCTGATCGTTTTAATAAATCTAAGATCTTATCTTTAAGCATTTTTAATTTTCCTCAATAAATTCGTTCATCTTTTCTTTTAGAATCTTTCCTAGTTCATCTAAAGAGAGAGCTGAACTTATAAAATATCCATTCTCTGCAACAGAAATTTTTCCACTTTCTTCTGAAATAACAACTGCCAAAGCATCACTTTCTTCTGAAATGCCAAGCGCTGCTCGATGCCTAGTTCCCATTTCAGGATTTAAAGTCTTGCTCTCGGTAAGTGGAAGAATACATGCTGCTGCTTCAATTAAATTATTATGAATTACTACTGCACCATCATGTAAAGGAGAAGATGGATTAAAAATTGATACTAAAAGCTCAGGACTGAATGAAGCATGCATTGGCACAGCATCTGAAACTACATTTTTTAAAGAATTTTCTCTTTCAAAAACAAGTAAAGCACCCCACTTGTTTTTTTTTATTTCTTCAATACTAGATAAAATATCTTCTTGAATAGCCGTTTTTTCAATTTGAAAAAGCTTTCTTAAAATACGATTCTGTCCAACGGAAGTTAAAAGTCTTCTGATTTCAGGTTGAAATAGAATAACAAAAACTACAACCCAAACAGTTTGAAAAAGATTCAAGAGCCAAGATGTAGCTTTGAATCCAAGTATATTAATAATAAATCCAGCAAAAAATATAATTAACAACCCAATAAGCATTTGTCCTCCTCTAGTACCTCTGAAGTAAGAGTAGGCATAAGAAAAAATGAATGTAACCAAAATCAAATCAAACAAATCAGTAAGAGTAAACTTTAAAAAACTTATCTCAAAAAGGTTCATATATTAATTTAGTTAATTAAATGGTTTGAATTAAAAATTTTATTTGCTATAAAAAGTGCATTATGAGTTTCAGCAACATCATGAACTCTAAAAATCTTTACTCCGTGCTGTAATCCAATAATGTTGGCCGCTAATGAACCTTCTAATCTATCATTTTCAGGAAGATTCAAAGATATTCCAATAAAGGATTTTCTTGATGCACCAAGTAAAACTGGATAATTTAATTTAACAAAATGATTTAAATTATTTATGATTTCAAAGTTATTTTCTACAGTTTTTCCGAAGCCTATACCTGGATCAATAATAATTTTTTTGCGATTTATTCCTTTGGAAACAGCAAAATCTATTCTCTCAAGAAGATAATCTTTAATATCTGATATTAGGGATTTATACTTAGGATTATCTTGCATATTCTTTGGAGTTCCTTTCATATGCATTATAATTAATGGACAATCACATCGAATTGCGATATCAGCCATTAGCGGATCCATCTCCATAGCACTAACATCATTTATTATTGAAGCACCAACATTAAGAGCCTGACTGGCTACAATTGATTTAGTAGTATCAATCGAAATGCAAACATCAGATTTTTTTCTTATACCTTCAATGACAGGTATAACTCTTGAAAGTTCTTCATCTAGACCAACTGGATTTGAAAATGGTCTAGTAGATTCGCCGCCAATATCAATTATATCTGCTCCATTTTCAACCATCTCTAATGCATGATCAATAGCAGTATTTTTTTCGAGGTATTGTCCACCGTCAGAAAAAGAATCGGGAGTAACGTTTAAAATTCCCATGATTAATGATTGCTTATCGTCTCTCAAAAGCCAATCATTGAATTGTTTGATATTCATGTATTATTTTTTTGAGATTTTTTTACCTGATAACATTACTTTAATATCTGATTCATCAATTGTTTCATGTTCAAGCAATTCTTCAGCCATTAAATGTAGTAAGTCAATATTTCCTTCAAGAATTTTTTTGGCAGTATCTTGTGCATTTTTAATAATTGATACAACTTCATGGTCGATCATCTGAGCGGTTTCTTCACTGAAGTCTCTATGAGATTGTATTTCTCTGCCTAAGAAAATTTCTTCATTCTTTTTTCCAAAAGCCATGGGTCCCAACTTGTCACTCATTCCCCACTCACATACCATTCTTCTAGCAATACTTGTTGCTCTTTCAATATCGTTTGATGCACCAGTTGTAATTTCTTTCAATATTAAGTCTTCAGCAGCTCTTCCTCCCATCATGACAGCTAATCTGCTTAAAATATAAGTTTTTGAATAGCCGTGTTTTTCATCAATTGGGAGTTGCATTGTTACTCCTAGTGCTCTTCCTCTCGGAATAATTGTTACTTTGTGGACAGGATCTGCTTCTGGAGAAAATAATGCTACAACTGCATGACCGGCTTCATGATATGCTGTTACTTTCTTTTCATGATCTGAAAGAACCATACTTTTTCTTTGAACACCCATCAGAACTTTATCTTGTGCTTCTTGAAAATCTGAATTATCAACTGTTGCTTTTCTTTTTCTAGAAGCAAGCAATGCAGCTTCATTTACAAGGTTTGCCAAATCAGCCCCAACCATTCCAGGAGTACCTTTAGCAATATCCAGCAAGTTCACTGATTTAGGTTTAATTTTAATTTTTTTTGTGTGAATCTTTAAAATATCATGCCTACCATTTAAGTCAGGTACATCAACTACAACTTGACGGTCAAATCTGCCTGGTCTTAATAAAGCAGAGTCCAAAACATCTGGTCTATTAGTTGCTCCCATAACAATGACACTGCTTGTATTTTCAAATCCATCAAGTTCAACTAACAATTGATTTAGAGTTTGTTCTCTTTCATCATGGCCACCACCTAATCCAGCCCCTCGTTGGCGACCTACTGCATCAAGCTCATCAATGAAAACAATTGCAGGTGCATTTTTATTTGCCTGCTCAAATAAGTCTCTAACTCGAGATGCTCCAACCCCAACAAACATTTCGACAAAATCTGCTCCACTAATACTAAAAAAAGGAACATTAGATTCACCAGCTACAGCTCTGGCTAATAATGTCTTTCCAGTTCCCGGAGGACCAACCAATAAGACACCTCTTGGAATTTTACCCCCAAGTTTTTCAAATTTTTTGGGACTTTTTAAATATGCTATAACTTCTTCAAGCTCTTCTTTTGCCTCAACACAACCAGCAACATCCTTAAACTTAACTTTCTTCTGATTGCCAGAGAAAATCTTAGCTTTGCTTTTACCAAAACTAAATACATTATTCATTCCATTACCGGAACCCTGCATTCTTCTAATTAAGAATAACCAAAAAGCAATTAGCAATAACCAGGGAGCAAAACCAAGTAGCCAACTAGTCCAATCAATTTTTTCACCTTCAAAATTGTATTCAATATTCTTTTCATCCCATAGAGCAATTTGATCAGAATAATCTGATGGTAAATAAACAACAAATAGAGTTCTCTCTTCAAATGATGCACCATGCTTATTAACTAAAGTTTCAGGATTAAGGAGTTCACCATGAAAAGAATTATCATTCTCAATAGATGCTTCTTTAATTTTGTTTTCAGCCAATAATTCTTTATAAGTGTTGTAGGACACTTCAACTTCATTTGCTGATTCATCTGGAAGAAAAGCAAAAGAAGCTATTATAAATAAAATTATTGATGCCCAAATTAGTAATGAACTAGGCCCTGATTGAGCTTTTTTGGGGTTTGGTTTCTTATTTTTCTGATTTTTCATAGGAGAAGAATTTAATAAAAATGTATAATAAAAAAACTAATTCCTAGAGAAATTTAATTTCGCAATTTTAACCGAATTCTTGTGAATTTTATATTTTTCACTTAATTGATAACCTGCAACCCAAATAATTTCATCTTGGTTACATACTACTAATGATTCTTTTCTATTGAAGAAGGATAAATTTTTGTCTTTTAAAAATTTTATAACTTTCTTTTTTCCATTCATTCCTAAAGGTAAAAAACTATCATTATCTCTAACTGATCTGATAACTAAATTATCAGCTATCATTGATGCATCAATGTATTCGACCTCATTATCATTGCTAAAATTTTTGGGTGCTTTATTAAAATCCCAAGAAAAAGTAAAATTTGTTCCTTTGAATTCTTTTCCAGCTTCAACATTACCAAAAATATCATTTTTCATTTTTTTATAAATGAATAGTGAATTTCTATCAATTAAAATTGTCTTTTTGTTTACTTTTTTTGAACTACCTGTAAGATTTTTTCTCAAAAAATCTTTTATTTCTCTTATATCTGTTTTTGAAAATGAATTTTGAGTATCAAAACATAGATTTGAGATTATTCTAAATTGAACGAGAAAAGGTAGGTTATAAAAATTCGATTTATTTATTTCAATAGCATTATCATTTACGATGAAGCTGTCTGAATTACAAAAATTCAGAGTATTAAATTCAATTAAATCATGTACCTCATGAATTCGATCAGTAAAATTATTGAAGGGAATATGAATATTTTCTTTAATTTTTTTTAATTCAGGTATCACGTTCATTCTTAAAAAGTTTCTAGTAAAAATATCATCAGAATTTGTAGGATCATCAAAATATTTAACATTATTTATATTGGCATAATCAATAATTTCACTTTTAGAAATATTGTGCATAGGTCTGAAAATATTTTGATTTAATTTTCTCAATCCTTGAAGTCCATCCAAACCGGAAGAATTTAGAATCTTAATCAAAATAGTTTCTACTTGATCATCTGCATGATGTGCAGTGAGAATAAAATCAGCTTTAATTTCTTTTCTTATTTCTTCTAATTTACTATACCTCATTTTTCTAAAATTTGATTCAATATTAGAATTAACTTCATTTAAAAAAATATTCTCAATTATTAAATCATTACCGTTTTGTTCACATTGATCTTTTACTAAATTTTCCATCTTTTTAGCATCTGAGTGATAATTATGATTAATATGAGCTACAGAAAACCTAAAAGTTTCGTGGTTTTTTTGAAAAAATTTTAAGAGAACCATTGAATCTATACCACCCGATACTGCTAATAGAAAATGAGGCTTTTTGTAGTCTGAAAATGACTTAAGATTAGATATAATTTTATTTTGCATATTTCACTAAAAATGGATTTGTTTTTAATTCATAGTCTAATGTTGTTATTTCACGATGCCCAGGGAGCAAGGTAGAATTTACATCAAATGAATTTACAAACATTTCTAATGATTTTTCCATATGAGCTGGATTTGATGTTTGAAGATCGGTTCTGCCAATAGATCCCTTAAAAATTAAATCTCCACAAAAGATAAGTGAGTCTATTTCAAAACTCATACATCCAGGAGAATGTCCAGGATTATAATTAACGTTAAATTTAAATGAACCAATAGTTAACTCTTTATCTGACTCTTCAATCCAATGACTTACTTCTGGTTTTTCTGAAACAACATTCATATAACCTTTCATGACATCGTAATAATTAAGCATCATACTATTCCCTCTGCAAATATAAAATGGAATATTATAATTTTTTATGCAATCGCTCGCAGAAGCAATATGATCAATGTGTGCATGAGTAGCCAAAACAGCTATTGGTGTTAAATTATGAGACTTTAAGTAATTATTAATTAAATCAAAGCCTAAACCTGGATCAATAATAATTGCTTCTTTGTTTTCGTTTGATAAAATGTAAATATTTTGATCAAGAAGTTCTGAAATAATTCTTTTATAATTTAACATTATACTCTATCAAAGAAGAATCCACCCAAGGAATTAATTTTATCTTGATATGAATGTGGATTTAAAAATCTAACAGTCGCAGCAATGCTTGAAAGTATTGAATTTCCATCTTGTGGTGTAAAACAAAATCCAGAAACCTCGTGATCATTACGAACGTTTATTGAATCTTCAACTATGACTGTTTGATTTAAAATTCTACCGTACAATCCTTGGTCTCTTCCAAATGAAAATACTTCATTTGTGGAGTGATGCTCTGTTAAAGAGATTCTATCATTACTTGTAAGTAAATCTATTACTTTTTGTTTTGAAGTAGGCTCTTTGAGCTTCAAATTGAACCATACTGTATGCATATATTGAGAATTAACCTTCATTGCTGAAGAAAACAGGTCTAAGTCAAGATTCATTGTTTTAAATAATCCCGCAGCATCTTCTGCATGATGCGTTCCATAAACTGGATGCGCATGATCATTAACTGTTGGGGCAGGAACAAAACTACCGGTTTGACTGATATCATTACTTCTTCTAACACATACAAATTTTCCATCAATCAAATTATCAGGAGAAATGCTTAATGCTATGGTATTAACTAGACACGCAATATTGTGTGTATTACAAGAAACAACTTGTAAGAACTGGTCTTCTGAATTAATCACGTGATCATTAATTCCTCTAGCATACTTCTTTCCAAAACCATCTTCACTTCCTTGTGCAAGGAAACCTTTAACTTTGTCAGCATATTTTTCATAGAAATCTATTTTATTTTGATGGCCAAAACCTTTAGGAGTACAATCAATTACTACAGAACATCGAGAAACGGCTTCTTCCATTGTAAATTCAGGCTCTAAACCAATTTCTTTAAAACTCTCAACCCTATCTTCATGAACTGCAAGTCTGGCACCTTTAGCTATTAAATTTTTAATTTTAGGTGCATCTTTGGTTAATGGAGATTGTTTATGAAATGTAACCTCATCTATTCCTAAACTACTTCTCTGTTCACACAAAATACCTATTAACGGTTCACCGATTGTTCCAGTTCCAACAACATGTACAATTTTTCTTTCCATAATCTTAATTCCCCCGAACTAATCTCTATATTTTTTTACGTTAATAATAAACCAAGTTAAAATAGTGATAAATACAACAAAAAGTGCTGACAAAAAGTATGATAAATAATTATACATACCTATTCTCAATATCTTTCTTTTTTAAAACTTCAATTTTTAACAATAACATAAAAACCATTAAAGCAGTAAATGATAACAAAGAAAATAAAAATGGATTCAAAATCCCGGATGGTTGTTTATTCATACCAAGTTGAGGATGAGATTGAATTTCAGCTGCCCAGAAGTTCACAGATGCAAAAATGATTGGTATGTCAAGAAATGCAATAATTCCAATAATGGCACAAACTAGTGCCGTTCTTTGGCGATAAAAACCAATATTTCTCATAATAAAATATCCTGTATAAATCAGAAAGAGCACTAGAGTAGTAATCAATCTTGGTTCCCATACCCAAGGCTGGCCCCAAATTGGTGTTGCCCAAATAGGTCCGGTAATTAAGACCAAGGAAGTAAATATTGTTCCTATCTCCGCTGATGCCAGACCAATTCTGTCATATTTAAGATTTTTTGTGTAGAGATAACAAATTCCACTTACCATAACAATGAAATAAGCTAAAAATCCAGACCATGCTATTGGAACATGGAGATAAAATATTTTTTGTGCCCATTCTTGATTAGGAACCATTGGAGTAAAAAAAATCATCCAAACTAAATTTGAGATCATCAATAAAATGGTAATTATAAAAAAAGTTAAGCTCATTATTGTTTTATTAGTCTTTCAAATAAATTTATTCCCAGAAGGATTCCAATTAAGGCAAAAGTTAATAATATCAACCAAGATTGAATATATAAAGATGATATTTCTCCAATAATAATTCCAAAAAGAATATTTGATGCATTTATCAGTATAGGAATTATTAAAGGAAAAAATATAACTGGAAATAAAAAACTTTTTGAGGTGTTAGTATTTGTTAATAAAAAAATCAATATACCAAAAGATAATAATCCAAAGTTTGTAACAATACTTAGTAAAATAAGATTTGATATAATTTCAAACCTTAAATCAGATAAAATCATGTAACTAAAAAATATTACAAGTTGAACTCCCAAAAGAATTAAGTTCAGTGAAAATATTTTAGCAAAATAAATCTTTGATAAATCAATTGACGATGAATAAATAAGATCATAAATATTATAATCTTTTTCTCTAGCAAAAGAATTTTCAATTAGCTTGATTGTTGAAAGCGAAATAATAATCCAAAAAAATCCAGAAAACACGGTCGAATCAAAAATTTTGGATAAAGGAAAAGAAAAAAGCAAAAACATTAAGCATGAAATTGCAAAGAATGAAATATATAGGAAATTAAATGATGACTTTCTTTCTAAATAAAACTCATTTTTGATTAGTTTTAAAATCATCTATTAACCTTAAAATCTTCTACTGAAATCATTTTATCATAAACTAACTCTTGATTAGTTTGGTGAGTAGAATAAATGATAGATTTTTTTTTTGATTTAAAATTATTAAAAATATCTATAAAAATTTTAACGCCTTCTGTGTCCAAATTACTAAATGGCTCATCAATCAACAAATAGTCCCAGTTTAAATTCATTGCAATACAAAGCTTATTACGTTGAACATTTCCTCTTGATAAGAATTTCAATGGCATATCTTTGAATTGATCAATATTAAGCATTGCAAGAGAATCGTTAAAAAAAATCTTTTCGAAATTTTGATTATGATAAGTAGAAATTACCTTTAAATTTTCTTCAATAGTTAAATCACCAAAAATATTTAGCTTGTCGCTTAAAAAAAGATGTCCGTTGGTAGAATTAAACACAATTGATCCAGTCTCAAAGTTCATTAGTCCTGATAGGCATTTGAGAAAGGTAGTTTTTCCAGAACCATTATTTCCAACAATGGCACAAATTTCTCCTAATTTTAAAGAAAAATTTACATTGTGTAATATTGGTATATTAGAAAAAGACTTTGAAAGATTTTTTACTTGTAACATTATTTCATTTGCTTAATTATTGGCCAAAAAACATAAAAAATTATGACCAAAAGAAAGAAGAATATAAATGATTGATTAAAAATTTCCATTTAACTGTTTCTCCTTGAAGGCCAAAAAGCAAATAGGGAGCCAATTACCATTAATACTCCACCAATCCACACCCAATTTACTAAAGGATTAATCATTATCTTAAAGTAACCGATATTTTTCTGTGCATCATATCCAGAAAAAATGGAATATATATCTTTTTGAATGGTGCTATAAATATCTAACTCACTATGAGGCTGTCTTTTTTCTGGATCTGAATTCCAATAAAAATAGATTCTTTTTTCAGGTTTTAAATTAACAAGTAATTGATTTGTACTACTGTCTACAACGTCAATTTCACTTAAAAAAGCATAATGATTATCTCGTGCTTCACTTTTAATACTATTTAACTTGAAAACATAGTTAGAAAAATAAATTTGTTCACCTGGTGATAAGCTAAATTCTTTTTCAACCTCAAAAGCTCTACCAATAAAACCAATAAATAATAATACAATTCCAATATGAACTATATAACCTCCATTTTTATGTCTATTACTTAATAACATTTTAACGATTGAATGTAAAAAATTTGATGAGTTCTTTTGTTTTTTATAAGACTTATAAAATTCACCTAAAATTGAGCTTAAAGTAAAAGAAACACCTATTATAGCAACGAAAACATAAATTTGAAATGAGTTTGAAAATATTAAATATCCTATTCCAGATAAAAAACTTACACTAAATGGTAATTTGAATCTATTAAGCAAAATACTTTGAGAAGTATAATTCCATGATAGTAAAGGCCCAATCCCCATTAAAAATAATAATACAAGTCCTATCGGAATATTTAATTGGTTAAAATAAGAAGCTCCCACGTAAATTTTGTTACCATCCCATGCCTCAGATAAAATTGGAAATAGAGTTCCCCACATAATTGTGAAACACATTAGAATTAGAACCAAATTATTATATAAGAATCCACCTTCTCTTGATGTAAAAGAATCAATTTTGTCCGGAGTATCTAAATAAGATTTTCTTTTAAAAAACCAGAAAATAGTATAAAGTATTAGTATAGCTAAAAATGTAAAAAACATGGGACCAAGATTTTCAGCTGTGAAGGAATGGACAGATGAAATTACTCCACTTCTTGTAATAAATGTTCCAAGTATGACCAGAATATAAGTTGAGGTAGCAAGTAAAAAGTTCCACTTTTTCAACATACCCCTCTTTTCTTGAATCATCGATGAATGAATAAAAGCTGTTAAAGTAAGCCATGGCATTAATGATGAATTTTCAACAGGATCCCATGCCCAATATCCTCCCCAACCTAATTCATTATATGCCCAATATCCTCCGAGAATAATTCCAGCAGATAAAAATGTCCATACAAATAAAGA
Source organism: uncultured Fidelibacterota bacterium (assembly GCA_902576865.1). Taxonomy (GTDB): domain Bacteria; phylum Fidelibacterota; class Marinisomatia; order Marinisomatales; family Marinisomataceae; genus Marinisoma. The sequence continues at coordinate 67,878 of CACGWZ010000003.1, read as the reverse complement.
CCATCTTCTAATTGATTGAACCCATTCAAAAGAAATATCTTTAGAAATAGATGCTGCAAGAGCCATAATGAAAATAATAGCTGAACCAGTAAAACCAACATATAGTATCGGCGGATGAATTGCCATAAAGAAATTTTGTAATAATGGATTCAGTCCATTTCCATTTTGAACAACAATATCAGAAGAAACGGGTTCAAATGGATTTGCAATAAAATTTGAAAGGACAATAAAAAAAGAGAAGATAAAAGATAAAATTACATAGGAGTGGAATTTTAATGCTTTCAATTTTTTTAAAGTTGTGAAAATATATGAAACTGCAAAGAGAGCGGTTATAAAAGACCAAAATAATAACGAACCAGCTTGTCCTGCCCAAAGTGCAGTAACTTTAAAAAAAACTGGAGTTTCATAGCTTGTATACTGAGCAACATACTGTAAATTGAAATTACTTATTAATAACTCATTCAATAGACAAAAAAATGATAAAAAAATACAATATGAAGTAGCTAGAATTGACCTTTCAGCAACCTGTAAATATGTTTGATTATTAAATTTTTTGAATAAACCTAAAAATATAAAAGAAGAGGAAATTAATCCTCCAGCTAAGCTGATTGCAATGCTACCAATTTGAGAAATCATTATATTTTCTCAATGTTTTTAAGATCGCCTTCATATCTTGAAGCACATTTAGTTTGCAACTCTGTAGCTGAAATAAGATTATTAGCATATGAACCAGAGACTACAACCTCAGCGTCATCTTTAAAAAGGTCTGGTCTAATTCCATAATAAGTAACTTTCACACTATCACTATTTTGATACACAAAAAAAGATACTTCAAGTTGATCTTCTTCTGAGACGTTTATCGAATTTGGTTTTATGTAGCCGCCAACTTTTATTTTTCGAATATCATTTGATTCTTTAGCTAATTCTGAAATAGAATAATATCTCACAGTCAATGAATCATCTTTCTTGATATTTGTTAGATAAAAGACCCAACCAGCAATTAACACAAAAATAATAAGAGTTGATGTAGTAACTTTATTCATAATTTATAATCCAAAAGATTCTTCCCATTCACCATAAACTTTTTTCATTACTTCTACGATTTCACCTACAGTTCCGCCCCGCTCTGCTACTTCTATTAAAAAAGGAACTAAATTTAAATCTTTTTTACAAGCATCGCTTAGTTTTTTCATCTTTTCTTGCAAAGTTTTTTTGTCTCTACTTTTTCTAAGAGTTTTTATTTTGTTTTCTTGCGTATCTTGTGCATCTTTTGAAATTTTGAGAATCTCTATATCTAACTCTTCATCCTCTTCAACAAAATCATTTACTCCTACAATAATTCTTTCTTTAGAATCAACTGATTCTTGATAAATAGATGCTGATTCAGATATTTTTTTTTGAAAATAACCATCCTCAATAGCTTGCACCGTTCCACCCATATCTTTTATTTCGCCAAAGTACTTTAATGCCTGTTTTTCAAGCTTATCTGTTAACTCTTCTATATACCATGAACCACCAAGAGGATCCGCTACATTTGGGACGCCAGTTTCAAAAGCTAAAATTTGCTGTGTTCTGAGCGCTATTTTTGCAGCTTTTTCTGAAGGTAATGCTAATGTTTCATCCAATGAATTAGTATGAAGTGAATTTGTTCCGCCCAAAACTGCTGACATTGCTTCAAAGGCAGTTCTCACAATATTATTTTCTGGCTGTTGAGCAGTTAATGAGCATCCTGCTGTTTGAGTATGAAATTTAAGTTTTAGTGAACTTTCATTTTTTGCACCATATTGATTTTTTAATCGATTTGCCCAAATTCTTCTTGCAGCCCTATATTTAGCAATTTCTTCAAAAAAATCCATGTGAGCATTAAAGAAAAAAGATAATCTATGAGCAAAATCATCTATTTTTAATCCTCTTTCTAAACACTCTTCAATATATGTAAATCCATTATTTAGAGTAAAAGCAAGCTCTTGCGCAGCAGTAGATCCTGCTTCTCTTATATGATATCCACTGACAGACACAGGATTATAAAAAGGCATATTTTCAGAACAATATTCGATAATATCAACGACAAGCTTTACTGATGGTTCAGGAGGAAAAATCCACTCCTTTTGAGCCATATACTCTTTTAATGCATCATTTTGTAAAGTTCCTCGCAATTTACTAATATCAATTCCATTTTTTTTAGCAAGCGCTACATAAAATGCAAAAAGAATGATTGCGGGTCCATTTATTGTCTGTGAAACCGAAATTTTTTCAAGATCTATTCCATCAAAAAGAATTTCCATATCCTTCAAAGAAGCTACATTTACGCCACAAACACCAACTTCTCCCGATGATAGCTCGTGATCTGGATCATACCCCATCAAAGTTGGCATATCATAAGCAACAGATAAACCAGTTTGACCATTTTTAAGTAAATATTTATACCTTTCATTAGTTTCTTCAGGAGTACTAAATCCTGAAAATTGTCTCATTGTCCACAATTTTCCCCTATACATATTTTTATGAATACCTCTAGTATATGGAAAACTTCCTGGATTTATATTGTAGTTTTTTTCATTACTTGATGATGAATAAAAGTCCTTTAAATCATCACCACTTATGCTTTTAAAACTACTTTTTCTTTCAATATTTTTACTCATTTTACTTCCTTGAAAAATTATAAATCTTTTCGAATAAAGTCATTGAATCTAGTCCTATTTCTTCTAATAAAATATTTCTTGGTCCATGATCTACAAACCTATTTGGAACACCTAATGTTAAAATAGAATTTTTAATATTCTTTTTATTTGACCAATTGACTATTCCTTCACCGAATCCACCGTCTGTTACACCTTCTTCAATAGTAACAACTAATTTATATTTTGCTAAAGATTCATTTAAATAATTTTCATCCATAGGTTTAATGAATCTACAATTGACCACCTCCGAAGAAATGCCTTTCTCCAAAAGCATACTATGTATCTCTAAACTCTTACAAACCATGGATCCAACTGCTAAAATTAAAACGTCACTTCCTTCATTTAATACCTCCCATGAACCTATTTCAATCTTTTTTGGAGACTTATTTTCAAATTTGACCGATTGTTCTTTGGGGTATCTTATGGTAAATGGTTTGGATGTATTTAAAGTTGCGGTATAGAGTAAATCTCTCAACTCATTTCCATCTTTTGGAGCTGAAATAATAATGTTTTGTATACATCTTAAGTATGAAATATCTAGAACACCATGATGGGTTGCACCATCCTCACCAACTAATCCAGAACGATCCATACAAAAAATGACAGGTAAATTTTGCAAAGCAATATCATGTATTATATGATCAAAGGCTCTTTGAAGAAAAGTTGAATAAATTGCAACAACAGGTATTTTTCCTTCTGTCGATAGCCCACCACTAAAAGTTACTGCATGGCCTTCCGCGATACCTACATCATAAAATCTTTCAGGAAATCTTGAAGAGTACTCAACTAAACCTGTTCCTTCTCTCATTGCAGCAGTTATTGCAACTATATTTTTATTTTTTTCAGCTAAATCGCATAACACTTCTCCAAATACACTCTGATATATTGGAGCTTGAACTTTAGAAACAGCACTATCTTTTTTCTTCTCTTTAACACCGTGATATTTGATTGGATCATCTTCAGCATAATCAAGGCCCTTTCCTTTTTTTGTAATTGTATGTAAAACAACAGGACTATCATAATCTTTTATATTCTCTAAAATTTCTACCATTTCTTCAATATTATGACCATCAACCGGTCCAAAATATCTAAAACCTAAATCTTCAAAAACCGTTGTAGGTAGAAAGAATTTTTTAGCACTGGATTCAGCTTTTCTTAAAATAGATTCTACAATTTTTAAACTCTTTGGAAGCTTCTTTATAGTTTTATAAATCCATCTTCTCAATCTATTATATTGCTTATTTGTAGCTATTTTAACAAGATAGTTTCTAAATGCCCCTACATTAGGACTAATAGACATGTCATTATCATTTACAATAACGAGCATTTGCTTTCTTATATTTCCAGCATTATTAAGCGCTTCAAATGCAAGGCCACCAGATAAAGCTCCATCACCAATAATACTCACTACTTTAAAATCTTCATTCTCTAAATTTCTACTTACAGCCATTCCTAAGCCAGCAGAAATTGCTGTTGATGCATGACCAGCTCCAAAAACATCATATTCACTTTCAGATCTTTTTAAAAAACCACTTAATCCTTTATATCTTCTAATAGTTGGAAATTGATTATATCTACCAGTCAATACCTTATGAGCATATGCCTGATGACCGGTATCCCATACAATTTTATCTTTTGGTGCATCAAATACATAATGAACAGCAGTTGTTATTTCAATTGCACCAAGGGTTGGGGCTAGATGTCCCCCAATTTGATTAATTGTATCAGTAATATAAGTTCGAAGTTCATTACATACCTCTCCTAATTCCTGTTTCGGAATATTTTTTAAATCTTTTGGGGAATTAATCTTATCAAGATATTTCATGTTTTCCTTTAAAACAAATTTCATGTAATAAAGTTTCGTTCAATAATTCTGGATGACAAGAAATTCCTATATGTATTCCTTGCCTAACCGCAACTACTTCTTCTTGAAAAGTTGCTAAAACTTCAACACCGTTATTTATTTTATCTATTTTTGGAGCTCTAATAAATAAGACATCAATATCAGAACTTATTGAGCCATCTTTAACATTAATTTTGGCTTCAAAAGAATGTACTTGTCTTCCATATGCATTTCTACTTGTTGTTACATCCAAAAAAGCAAAGTTATGAACTCTTAAATCGTTTGATTCTTTGGACATTAAAATTAGTCCAGCACATGAACCTAATATTGGCTTTTTCTTTGAAAGCTTATTAATGCCATCAACCAAACTATGATTCTTTCTCAAAAGATTAGTTATTGTTGTAGACTCTCCACCTGGAATAATGAGACCATCAACATAACTTAGATCATCGCTGGTTTTCACTAACTTATGTTTTAAGTTAATTTTTTTAAGAATTTTAATATGAGAATCAAAATTTCCTTGAAGTGCAAGGACACCAATCACAACTAGTCACCTCTATTTGAAAATTTTTCATCTTCAGGGATATCAGTCATTAAAATTCCCTTCATGGCATCTTTTAAATCGTATGAAGCAGTTAAAACATCTTTTGCGCTCTTAAAATGTGTTACTGCCTTAACAACTGCATGAGCTCTTTCAGATGGATCTTGGCTTTTAAAAATACCAGAGCCAACAAAAACTGTTTCAGCACCGAGTTGCATCATTAAAGAAGCATCTGCAGGAGTAGCAATTCCTCCAGCAGCAAAATTAGGGACCGTTAGTTTTTGATTTTTAGCTACCTCTTTTACTAAAGCTAAAGGAACTCTGAATTCTTCTGCTTTTTCCAATAGATCAGCATCTTGAAGCTCGATAATTTGTGAAGTAATCATTTTCATATGTCTTACAGCTTCAACAATATTTCCACTACCAGCTTCACCTTTGGTTCTAATCAATGCAGCGCCTTCATTTATTCTTCTTAGGGCTTCACCAAGGTTTCTTGCTCCACATACAAAAGGAACCTTAAAAGGATGTTTATCTACATGGGCATGTTCATCAGCCGTTGTAAGCACTTCACTTTCATCAATGAAGTCAACTTCTAAGGCTTCTAAAATTTGTGCTTCAGCAAAATGGCCAATTCTACATTTTGCCATTACTGGTATTGAAACATTATCCTGTATTTCTTTGATCATGTGAGGGTTGCTCATTCTTGCAACTCCACCATCTTTTCTAATATCAGATGGAATTCTCTCTAAGGCCATAACAGAAACTGCTCCTGCATCTTCTGCAATTTTGGCTTGTTCTAAATTAGTAACGTCCATAATTACCCCACCCTTAAGCATTTCTGCTAAACCGACTTTAACTTTGAAAGACTCTTTACTCATGAATTATTTCCTTTTCTTGTGTATTTGTTATTTCTTTGACTTTTTTAATTACCGATTCGATTATCCAGTCTGGAGTTGAAGCTCCGGCGGATATTCCTACGGAATTTACATCATCTTTAAACCAAGATGAATCAATTTCTGCAGCGCAAGTCACCTGAAATGTATTTTCATTCCTTTCTGAGCTTAATTCAGCTAAACGTTTTGAATTAGCACTTGTGAACGATCCTATAATAATCATTAAGTCAGTTACTTCAGACAGCTCTTTAATTTGTTCTTGATTTCTTTTTGTTGGAAAGCAAATCGTATTAACAAACCTTAAATCAAATACTTTAGTCATTAAAATGTTTATAATATCTTGAACATTTTCAATTGTTTGTGTTGACTGGGTCACAACTCCAGCTTTCTTTGTTTTTCTTAGCGCCTTAGCTTCTTCTACAGAAGCAACAATTACTGGATCTGGTATTTGACTAGCAATTCCAATTACTTCATCATGGCCATGATCTCCAATAATAATAATTTTTCTACCTTCTTTATGTAATGCTTTTACTTCGTGATGTATTTCATGAACTAAGGGGCATGTAGCATCGATAATATTCATTTTTTTATCTTCAGCTTTTTTCCAAACCTCTTTCGCAGTACCGTGAGCTCTAAAAAGAACAGGTTTGTCTTTTGGAATCTGATCAAGCTTCTCAACAACTTTTACACCTTCTTTTTCTAAGTCGCTAACGACACTTTCATTATGAACAATATCTCCCAACATATAGACTTCTCCATATTTTTTGCTCATTTCGTAAGCGCTGTTAACAGCATCTCTTACTCCAAAACAATACCCTGCATCTTTAGCTAAGATTATTTTCATTGAATTTGCTTATATATGTTGACATTAAATTTAATACTGTTGATTTGACGTCGGAAAATTCGCCTTCTACTAGTGCTGCTGCTGCAAATGGATGTCCGCCTCCACCCATCTTCTTAGCAATTTCACTAACTTTATACTTTCCCTTTGATCTAAAGCTTAATCTAACTTTTCCACCAAGGTCATAAAGCATTAAGGAAACTTCAACTCCTTTAATTCCTCTAAAAAAATCAGTAAATCCGTCAAAATCTTGATTTGAACCGTTGACCTCTTTAATCATATCATGGTTCAAAGAAAACCAAACAAGCTCACCATCGCAATCATAATTTAATTTTTGAATTACATTTCCCAAAAGCTTCATTCTGCTTATTGAGGAGTTTTCATAAATATTTTGATACACTTTAGAAATATCTAATCCCATTTGAATGGCATCAACAGCAATTTGATGACAAAGATCAGTGGTGTTACTGTGTCTAAATGAACCAGTATCCGTAAGAACGGCTACGTAAATACCTAGCATCATTTCTTCTGAAATTTTATGGTCAATCTGTTTAAATAAAGAATATAAAATTTCACCTACTGATGATGCTTTGACATCAATATATTCATTTTTAAATAAATCATTATCAGATTTTATATGATGATCAATGCTTAACGTTTCAATATCATTTTCTTCAACCAAAAATGCTACATCTCCTAATCTATAAAAATCTCCAATATCTAATATCAATCCTAAATCTGCTTTTTTAATAAATGATGCTGAATCTCCGTCAAGCTCTTGAAAAATGTTATCCTTGTTCAAAAAATTATATACTTCCGGAATAGGGGAATGATTTACGATAATACAATCTTTGCCAATTGAATCTAAATATTTGTACATAGCATAAGCAGAACCAAGGCTATCACCATCTGGATTAATATGAGATGAAATGAAGATTTTATCGTGCTTATCGATAATAGATTTTATTTTATGAAAATCCATATATTACCTCTGCCAAGTATTTTCAGGAATATTATTTTTTCTATTATAATATCTTGAAAGAACAAAGAAATAATCTGATAAACGATTCAAATACATTATCACAGGATTATTATCCAAAGAATCGTTGTATAATGAAACAGCTGATCTTTCAGCCCTTCTTGTAATTGCTCTAGCAACATGTAAATTTGATGAAAAATGATCTCCACTAGGTAAAATAAATTCTTTTAAAGGTTCTAACTCTTGGTTCAGATAATTTATTTGATCATCTAAATCAAAAATCATGTTTTCATTAACAATTGAATTTTCATCAAGATTCATTGAAATATGTCCACCTATATCAAATAAATTGTTTTGGATTTTTTTTAAGAACTCTGAGATATCTGAGTTCTGACTAAAGGATAAACAAACTCCAATTACACTACTTAATTCATCTACCTCTCCAAGACAATGAATAATATTATCGGACTTGAGGACTGATTCTCCTTTTGCTAGGTTTGTTTTACCCCCGTCACCATTTCTAGTAGTAACTTTTGTAATTCTCATTACATCATACCTGACAGCCATAGATGGGTTAGAATGCTAAACACGTATCCAATGAAAATTACTCCAGTCCATCTAAGATGGCTTGAAAATGTATAAATTCCCTTTGCTTGACCCATCAAAGCAACTCCTGGCGCAGAACCAATTGAAAGTAAACTACCACCAACTCCTGCAGTAAGAGTTATTAAGAGCCACTGATTTAAGTCCATGGTAGTAGTGTCATGCATTTGAATAACAGAAAACATAACTGGTATGTTATCAATCAAAGCAGAGATAATTCCCATTAAAGAATTTGCAACTGTAAAACCAAGACCATCATAAAGTGTAGTATTAATTAGTGCCAAGTAACCAATTTTTGAAAGTCCAGCTACACAAAGTATTACTCCATAGAAAAATAATAAAGTATCCCACTCAGCTTGAGCAATTTGCTTAAACACACCGAATGGTTGATCTGAGCCATCACGAGATATGTCACTTTTAGCAGAATAGGTTCTTTTTAAATAATAACCAAATAGCTGTAATAAACTTAGTCCAAACATCATACCAAACACAGGAGGGAGTTTAAGGAATTGTTTAAAAGAAATTGCCATCATAATTGTAACAAGAAATAAACAACTTATAACTATAGCACCACTTTTTAACAACACAGGTGGATTTTCTACTTCGTCTGCAGAACCATTAATGAAAAAGCTCATTATAAATGCTGGAATGATGAAATTTACTAATGAAGGTAAGAAGAGTTTAAAAAATTGCACAAATTCAACATAACCAGCTTGCCAAACCATTAGTGTTGTTATATCTCCAAAAGGACTAAACGCGCCACCAGCATTGGCAGCCACAACAATATTGACACAACTTATACTCGTAAAATTTTTATTACCTTTACCAACGGCTAATACTACTGCACACATTGTAAGAGCAGTTGTTAAATTGTCCGCAATAGGCGATAAGAAAAATGAAATAAACCCAGTAATCCAAAATAACTTTTTGTAGCTGAAATTTTGATTTAAAAGAATAGAACGTAATTTTTCAAAAACATTTCTCTCCGTCATTGAGTTTATGTAAGTCATTGCTACTAAAAGAAAAAGCATCAACTGATTAAACTCATCAAAGGCATGCATTAATTCTTTTTTAACAGAGTAAGAATCTCCTGTTTGTACTCCAACCCAAGCAATCATTGCCCAAATAATTCCTGCAACAAAAAGCACAGGCTTAGATTTCCTTAAGTGCGTAACCTCCTCTGTCATCACAAATGCGTATGCAATGATAAATAATACAACTGATGTAATTCCAACTGGATGATTTAGTAAATCCATAGGCGGTAATTTAAATAAAAAGAAATGAAAAAATTATTAAAATCGTATTAATTGCTTTATATTCAAAAATGGAGAATTTATTACCAGTTTTACTCATTATTGGTCTATCAATGTTAGCTATGAACCTAGGACTTATTTTTAAAAATAAACCGTTAAGAAAAGCTTGTGGAGATTCTCCTGACGGATGCGAAATTTGTGGTGGTGATCAAGATAAATGTAATAGTAACGCTTAATTCTTTGGAAATCCGCTCGAAAAAACTTTTGTAAAAGATTTATCCTCATTTAAAAGTATTGATAAAGATTCAACTCCCTTTAAATTTTCTACAACTTCAGAATTGTCAATGGTATAAAACATAGTAGATAATGCATCTGCGTCTAAGCATGATTGATTAGAAATAATCGAAACTGAACCCAAGTTAGAAGAAATTGGATATCCAGTTTTTGGATTTATTTCATGATGATAAAATTTGTCCTCAATAATATAAAAATTTCGATAATTACCTGAAGTTGCAATTGAAAGATTATTAAGGGAAATAACCAGCTCAATGTCATTATTGTAATTTGTAATTGATGGAGTATTAATTCCTATTTTCCAATCTTTATTTTTTGATTTGGTTCTTATTTCACCTCCTATTTCAATAAAAAGATCTTCATATTTATTTAAAGCATTAAAAATTTTATCAACTGCATAACCTTTTGCAATTGAACTCAAGTCAATTTGAACTCTTGAATCTTTCTTGCGTATTTTTTGATTTTCAACTTCTATTAAATCTTGACCAATGAAAGCTTTAACACTATCAATCATCGTCTCCGAAGGTGGAGATTCAAAAATATCAGGACCAAATCCCCATAAGTTTACTAAAGGCATAACAGTTATATCATATTGACCATTAGATAAATCATAATATTTAAATGAACGTTCTAAAACCTTACTAAAATCTTCAGAAACTAAAAACCAATCAGTTGATTCAGATTGATTGAAAGTTGAAATTTCACTTGTAGGTATGTAAGTAGACATTTGTTGATTAATATCTTTTAATATTTTTTCAACGAGTATATAATTCTCTTCGATTTCAACTGGATTATTTGTTTTTGGAAAAAACTTTACAGCATATGTTGTTCCCATTGTATTACCTTTAATGGAAACAATATCTTTTTCAGGTGAACTACAACTAAATAATAAAAAAATTAATGATAAAGCTAATCTATTAGCCAAAGTCATCATAAGCGATCATATCTTCTTCAACGCCTAAGTCCCAGAGCATTTTTTGAACGGCACTAATCATCATTGGAGGTCCACATAAATAATATTCACATTCAGAGGGATCTTCATGATCTTTCAATAACATATCATAAGCGACCTGATGAATGAATCCAGTTGGACCTTCCCAATTGTCTTCTGGTAAGGGATCAGATAAAGCAACATGATAACTGAAATTGTCAAATTCTTCTGCTAAGGCTTTGAATTCATCATCATAAAACATTTCTTTTTCTGATCTAGCACCATACCAAAATGAAATTTTTCGTTTAGATTTTTCAGTTTTAAGTAAATGGAAAATATGGGATCTTAAAGGAGCCATTCCAGCACCACCTCCAATGTAAACCATTTCACGATCAGTATCTTTAATAAAAAATTCACCATATGGGCCTGATACTGTCACCTTATCTCCCTCTTTGAGATCAAAAACATATGAAGAAGCAATTCCTGGAGGTGCAGATGGGTTATCTGGTGGCGGGCTAGCAATTCTGATATTCAACATAATCATATTACCTTCTGCGGGATGATTCGCCATAGAATATGCCCTAAAAACTGGCTCTTTATTTTCTGCAACATATTGCCAGATATCAAATTTATCCCAGTCGCTAGTATATAGATCTTCAACTTCGAAATTTTTATACTCCAATCCTTTATATTCAGGAACATCAATTTGAATGTAACCACCAGATTCAAATTGGATAGGGTCGTCTTCTGGTAGTTCTAAGATTAACTCTTTAATAAAAGTAGCTACATTGTCATTTGATTTAACGACAGCATCCCATTTTCTGATACTAAAGATTTCATCAGGTACTTTTATTTTCATATCATTTCTAATCTTAACTTGACAACCTAATCTCCAATTATCTTTTTGGTCTGAACGTGAAATATATGCTTCCTCCGTAGGTAAAATATCCCCTCCACCTTCAGTAACTTGGCACTTACATTGCGCACAAGTTCCTTGTCCTCCGCATGCGGATGGTAGATAAACGTTTTGTGCTGCTAAAGCCGAAAGAACTGTACCGCCAGTTTGAACATTAATAGATTTATCTATATCATTATTTATCAGTAATGTGACTTCCCCTTGTGGAAGAAGAACATCTCCTAAAACATTTAGAATTATAACTAATAAAAGTATTACAGATGAAAAAACAATTACTCCTAATAAAATATCACTCATTACAAATCGATCCCCGAAAATGCCATAAAGGCCATTGATAATAATCCAGTTAATAACATCGCCATTCCAACTCCTCTTAATCTAGGAGGGATATTAGAATACCTTATTCTATATCTAATTGATGCTAAAGCTACAATTGCTAAAAAGAAGCCAACACCCGAACCGAAACCATAAACTACTGTTTCTGAAATAGTATATTCTCTTTCTACCATAAATAATGATCCACCTAAAATTGAACAATTAACAGCAATTAATGGAAGAAAAATTCCAAGACTATTATACAAAGATTGCGAAAATCTTTCCATAAACATTTCAACCAATTGAACCATTGCAGCTATAACTGATATAAAAACTATTAATTTTAAAAAACCTAAATCAGTATCTTTAAAATCTTGACTAATCCATGTTAGAGCGCCTTTGTCTAGAAGAAACTCCCAAAGAAACCAATTTATAGGTGCTGTAATTGTTAGCACAACAATCACCGCTAAGCCAATTCCAACAGATGCATCAATCTTCTTCGAAATGGCTAAAAATGAACATAAACCTAAGAAATAAGCTAAAACGATATTTTCAATAAATACTGCTTTTGTGAAGATACTAAGATAATGTTCGATACCAGTCATTATGCATCCTCCTCAACGCCAGCAAACTCCCTTTGAATCCAAATCACTAAGCCTAGAATAATAAATGCTCCAGGAGATAAAACTAACAAACCAATATTTTCATATCCCGCTGCATACCATGAATCAGGAATTCTCCACAAAACATAACCTGCTCCACCATCAGGTAGGGTAATAGTTCCAGCCCCGAAAAGCTCTCTAAAAAAAGAAACAACAATAATTATTAATCCATAACCCATACTATTTCCTAGGCCATCTAGAAATGCTTTAGATGGTCCATGTTTTAAAGCAAAAGCTTCAGCACGACCCATGATAATACAATTTGTAATTATTAATCCAACAAAAACTGAAAGTTGTTTGCTCATATCATATAAATATGCTTTTAAAAGTTCATCAACAACTGAAACTAAAGATGCAATAACAGAAAGCATTATAACTATTCTAACTCGAGTAGGTATGTAATTTCTAATTAAAGAAAGAATAACATTTGACGAACATAAAACAAAAACAACCGCAAGCGTCATAATTATGGCTTGATCTAACCTAATTGTGACAGCTAAAGCAGAACAAATTCCCAATACCTGTAATGAAATTGGATTATTAACGTTTATAGGATCGCTAATAATTTTTTTTGATTCAGAATTAAATAGTTCCATAATCTCTTATTTTATCTAATGTTTTTTCATATCTTAATAAATCTTCTAGCAAAAAGTCTGTAACACCATCAGCGGTAACTGTTGCTCCAGAAATTCCATCAACTTGATGAATTGAAGCATTGTTAGATTCAGAATAATCAACTCCACCTTTTACAACTTTGATGCTTACAATTTTTCCTGAATTGTCACGAATTCTTTTTGGTATATATTGAATTTCACCACTTTGTTGCTTTACAGGGTGATTAACAAAATTATCGGTAAACCATTGTTTTTCAACCTCACCACCCAAACCAGGTGTTTCACCATGTTTATAAAATTGAATACCCAAAACTGAATCTGTATCTGGATTCAAGGCAATATATCCAAAAATTGTTGACCACAAACCTTTACCTGCAACTGGTAAAGCAATGCCCTGTACCTTATCATCATTCATTCTAATGTAAATCGGAAGAACTTCTTCATTTTTTTCAATATCTACTTCTTCAATATTACAATTAACAATTTCACCATCAATATTTACGCACTTTGCATCAATATAGTTTTTAAAAGTCTGTTCAATACTTTCATTAGAGACAAGCAGACCTTCGTCAAAGTTTAAGGATCTTAAAATTGTTTTTTGAACATCGGCTTTAAGATTTTGATCCTGCAAATCTTTAACACTATCCTTAGTAAATGAAAGCATTGTTCCCAGAACAACAGTGACAACAAATACAAAGAATAGAGTGTAATTATTACTATACATTTCTTGCTAACCTCATTTTAATATTTGCTTGAACTACATAATAATCTATTAATGGAGCAAACATATTCATAATTAATATTGCTAAAAATACTCCCTCTGGGTAAGCAGGATTTATTGAACGAATTATAACGGTCAAAACACCAATTAAAAAACCATAAATCCATCTCCCAGTATTTGTATGTGAGGAAGTAACAGGCTCCGTAGCCATAAATACAGTACCGAATAAAAAACTACCTATTAAAATATGCTGTAAAGGAGAAATGGTTAACATCGCATTTGGGGAACCTCCAGCTTGCAGAATGCCATCAATGGTAAAATAATTTAATAGATTTAAAAGCAAAGCAGTAAATACTAAACCTAAAACAGAAGAAACCATAATTCTCCATGATGCTATACCACAATATATGAGGAAAAAAGCTCCTAACAATATTAATAACTTGTTTGTTTCTCCTATAGATCCTGGAATTAAACCCCAAAACATGTTCATCATTGAAAAATCAAATTGTGTATTAGCTGCAAAAAGATTTGAAGCAGTATCGTATTGTGATGGGTTAGCAGGTATTGCAAGTGCAGTAGCACCACTATAACCATCTGGACCTATAGCCCAAACTTTATCTCCAGATATTTTTGTAGGGAAAGCAAAATACATAAATGCTCTTGAGGTTAAAGCAGGATTGAATATATTTGTACCTACTCCACCAAAAATTTCTTTACCAATAATTATTCCAAAACTTGTACCAATAATTACTTGCCAAAGAGGTACATCAGGAGGCATAGTTAAAGGTATGAGCGCACAACTCACTAGGAAACCCTCATTAACTTCGTGCTTTCTAATTATTGCAAATGTTAGCTCACATATTGCACCTGCAACAAATGTTGCAATTAATATTGGAATAACATAAGTAAGTCCAAAAATAGTGTTTCCTATGAGTCCTCTATCAATCTCCATAGCTGAAGCGTTTAAATAACCAATATTATAAGCTCCAAATATGTAGCAAGGTATAAGTGCTATAACGACAAAAAACATTGTTCTTTTAATATCCATGTTATCTCTTATATGAGGACCTTTGGTTGTTTGTTTATTTGTTGAAAAGAAAATAGTGTCAGCAGCTTCCCAAACAGGGTATGCCCAAGATAAAGGCTTTCCTTCCTCAACTAACTTTCCAGTTTCTTCAAATATTTTTCTCAAAAAATTCATAATTATTTATCAAGATAAATTGTATCTAATCCTTTTCTAATTATTGCTCCAACATCGGACTTGCTTGGACAGACAAACGAACAAAGTGCAACGTCTTCTTCATCACATTCGTAAATACCTAATTGCTCCATTTCATCAATATCATTTGCTTCAACACTCCTTGCTAAGGCGTTAATATAAATGTCCATTGGAAAAACCCTCTCCCATGCATCTACAGGAACAAATGCTCTATTACTTCCATTTTGCAATGTTGTAAAGTCAAAACTCTTTTTATTTGAACCTAAGTAAGCATTGAAAACACTATACTTAGTTTTTCCACCAGGATGCAGCCACCCAATAAAAGGTCTATTAAACGACTCTTCAATTACAGAAAAAGATGAGTGATAAAAGCCTAAGAAACCATCAATATCAATCTGTTTTCCTGTTAAGACATTTCCTGTTATAATTCTAACATTTTCTTTTAATAAAGAATCTTTGTGTAAATCAAATCTTGCACCAATTCTAGATTTAAAATAAGAGGGCTCTACAGCAGGTCCTCCAATACAAATATTTAAAGAAAAATCAAGAATGCCTTTTGAAAAAAGCTTTCCTAAAACTGGTAAGTGACATCCTTGAACAGTCCAAACAATATCATTTTGATTCAGAGGGTTTACTTTATTTAGAATGACACCAACATTCCCAGATGGGTGCGGCCCTTCAACTTGAATCAAGTTGATAAAATTATAATCAGATAAAAATGAAAAATTATCGCCTCTAATAGCGACATAAAGTTGTCCATCTGTTAATTTTCTGAGATTTGACAATGCAGAAATTATATAATCTTTTTTTTCTGATAATGAAAAAGATAAATCATTAGCTAATGGTGAAGAATCAGCAAGACTTACTACAATACATTTAGGATTATCGCTTGGGTTAACAACTTTATTGAATGGTCTCTGCGTAATGAAAGGCCATAAATTATTCTTCTGAATTAAGTTTTTTACATCATCTTTTGATGAAAGATTGACTTGATTGCTTGACTCAATATTTTTTTCTTTGTCATGATCTATTTTGATAACTATATCTAATACAGCTCTTCTTTCACCATAGACAATGTTTGAAATTGTCCCGGAAGCAATGGATGGCCATTTAACATCTGGATTATTTTTATCAAAAAATAATGCATCACCTATAGTAACTTGATCACCTTCTTTAACTAATAATTTTGGCTTAACATAATTAAAGTCTTGCGGAGATATTGAAACAAATTTTTGAGCAGGCGCGTTGGAGAATTCTCTGGAAGCAATACCAGATATGTTAATATTGTGCCCCTTTTTTATCGTTATTTTTTGCATCAACTCTTAGAATTAAATTAAATGCTTTAATTTGACAAGTGAAGGTACTAAAAAAGATTGTTGAGTTCTATAAAATTATTGCAAAAAAATTATTTTTTCGCTTTCCATTCAAAATAATTTCCATCATAAGATGATTTGGACTGCCATTCTTTAACTTTTAAGTCAATATTGTCAATTATTTTTTGATCAATATGATGAATTAAATCTATGGTTAAATCTCCAACATTTTTAGCACTAACTCTTGATGCTTTAATATTACCTTTACCAGTGATTGCATTACCCATTCCATGAACTTTATCTAATTCATCAAATTTTCCAGAATCTTCATCTATAATATTATAGGTTGATCCATCCATAGGTATTCCTTGAATTGGTTCTGGTAAACTACCTATCGAGCTTATAAATGTATTTCCTTTAAGAATTTTATTAGAATTTTCTTTAGCAATTAATTTACCATCTATAATATCATTTTCGATAACTTCAATTCCATTCAACCTATTATCCGTAAATGATAACCCAACAGGTTGAACGCACTCGGCAACTTTGAATAAAAATTTATCTAAGGTATTATTTAAAATTTTTCTTCTAGCAAGCTTTCTTTTCTCAATGATTTCTGGAGTAGCGTCTTTCGGAATAGTAGTTAAAGGCATATTTTCAATATTTCTTCTGTAAACTAAAGTTGTTCCTTTAATACCTAAGTCATCATACTTCATATCAAATTGCTCTAAATATTTTGGAATCCCTTTATGCTCCATTTCGATAATATCAAAATTATCAATTTTGGATTCGACTTTCTGCCTTACGAGTTCTAATTGAGTTATCTTACAAACATCAATTGAGGCTAATCCACCTCCAATTACTATAGCATCATCATTAATATTTACTTCAGGGCCATTGTAAGATGACTCATGATAATGATTAAACCAGTAAACAAAAGGATTTTGATAATAAAAATTATCAAACTGCTCAATTTCTTTTAATGGGAAAGATCTATCTTTCCATGCCCCATTGGCAAAATAGATGCAACTCCATCCCATATTGTAAATTTCTTCAAATGAAACATCTCTACCTATTCTTGTTAACGGAACAAAGTCAACCAAATCATTTGATATAATATCATCAATCTTAAAATATTCGTTTATTCGTTGTTTTTCATGCCATCTTGGAAGACCGTCTTCAATTTTTCCATATGGCATTCTATTTTGTTCAACAACAACACATCGAATTCCTTCGTCTGTAAGTTTTTTTACAGCAGTTGAACCCGAAACTGCACCACCAATTATTAATACTACTTTCATTATTTTGTTTATTTATTAAATTTATAAAGCATGAAGTTAATAAATAATTTAATAATTCAAATCATTCCTTTTTTACCAAAGTTTTTCGTAAGAATTGTAGCGTCACCATATATAGCTGGCATTTCAAATAATGAAATGCTTAAAAATGTTCAAAAGCTTAATGATAAAGGTTATAAGGTTGCGATTGATATTCTAGGTGAACATGTTGAAACTGAAAATGAGGCAAGTGAGGTAACAAATAGATATATTTCAATTTATGATGAAATAACTAAGAGAAATTTATCTGCAAACATATCAATAAAATTAACTCATATTGGACAAGATTTAGGAATACATATTGTAAGAAATAATTTGACTAGACTTATTCAAGCGGCTGAGAAAAATAATAATTTTTTAAGATTAGATATGGAAAATGTTCCATATACATCAGAAACAATTAAACTTTACAAGGAAATGTTTGAGGATTATGACCAAATAGGTATTGTGATTCAGGCTTATCTCCATAGATCTTTAGATGATATTAAATCTTTAAGTAATGAAAAATTTAACGTTCGAATATGTAAAGGTATTTATGTAGAAGATCCTGAATTAGTTTTTAATGATTATAATGATATTCGACAGAACTTTATTCAACTTGTAAAAGAAGCAATCAACAATGGTTCATATGTAGGGATTGCTACTCACGATGAGTTTTTGATTGATAATTTGTATGCATGGCTTTTACAAAATAACATTCCAAAAGATCAATTTGAATTTCAAGTATTACATGGTGTACCAATGAAAAAAAAGCTGAAAAAATTAATGAATGAGGGAAATACAGTGAGAGTATATCTTCCTTTTGGTGATAATTGGTACGATTATTCAGTTAGAAGAT
The DNA here is from genome assembly GCA_902576865.1 of uncultured Fidelibacterota bacterium. Taxonomy (GTDB): domain Bacteria; phylum Fidelibacterota; class Marinisomatia; order Marinisomatales; family Marinisomataceae; genus Marinisoma. The sequence continues at coordinate 49,084 of CACGWZ010000003.1, read as the reverse complement.
TAAAAGAAAACCCTAAAATGGCAGGATATATAATTAAAAATTTATTCTTGTCAATTTTTAGAATTAAATGATTCTCTAAATCTGTACATGAAAAGTAGTATTATCCCAGCAAGATTTGGAAACCAAACTTCTGGATTCGACCAAGGAATCCCATCAAAAGAAAAATCAGACATAGGCCAAATAATTTTTGTAGGAAAATATTCTTTTGAATGAAATGGAAAATCTAGGATTATATGAAACGGCCATGCAAGCATTGGAAATGCTAGGGGTCTATTGAAATAATAAACAAAACCTATAACTAAAAAAGCCGGAACGAAACTGTGAAATAAATCATAATTAAAAAATAACCATCCAGGAATCGAGTCAATGCTTGGAGGTCCATTATAATTATAACCACCCTGAAATAATTGTATGATAATTAATAATCCGAACGAAAATAAATCTGGCATTGCTCCAAAAAAAATAGCCAATTTTGAATATCCTGTATAACCAAACAGGCCCTTACCCCACAAAGCATGACTTAAAGTATCCATTTATTTTGCTAACGCACCCATGGGATCCCAAGGCTTAAGGGGTATAGATTCAGCATTTTGGAAGATATCATTTAATTCATCTGTTAAGTAATCTTTATGAACAACAACTTCATAATTGTATTTATCAAACCAATCATCAGACATGATATGGTATCCTTTATTACCACCTTTAACTCCCCAACTATTTTCAACTCTCCATTTAATTGATTTACCATTATTATCTAAATCAACACCAGTAAAAAGCATAGCATGAGTCATTTGGCTTTGGCCATATTCCAATCTTTTTGCTTTATTCATTTTAAAGTCAGTATTATAAAATATCTCGTAATCAAATAAATCGGTATCCATAACACCCAAATCTCTATGAAAATGTTTACCAACATCACAACCAAACCACACAGGATTATCATCTACAATTGATTTTATACTCGCATCTTTCATAACGTCACTTTCAACATTTAAATATCTTATAGGACTTCCTTCAACAACATTTCCCAAATGCTCTACAGTATAAACTTTATTATACTCTTTATTGCTCATTGGACAATTAATTAAACAGACATAATCGTCGAGATTCAAACCAACATGATCTTCATAAAAAGATTGGGGAGTTAAGTTATCATATTTACTAAATTTTTTATCTTTATTTCTAATCTGCCAATTGAAACTTTTTGGAGGAGTACCTAGATGCATTGATAACATTTTAAAAATTTCTTCAATCATAGAATTTTTTAAATCATTTAATGTTTTAGTAGAAGCACCTTTTGAAAACTCTTTACGAAGGTCGTGTGCATTCTCCCTTAACTTTCTTGCAAGCATTTTATTCATTTCAGCTGATTGGCTAGAAGAGAAGGACTCAGACATTTCAGTTTGAGGAATAACACCATATTTTTTAATCAGGTTTTTCCACATGTCCCATTGTCCACCGTCTTCTGTAGGAGTTTGAAGTAAGTGCATAACAATTCTACTATCAAAATTTTCTTTGGCAGTTGATAAAATTGATTCTAAAAAATAATTAGATTTTTCAAGCTTATCCCAAAACATAAAATAGCTTTGCGAAAACTGAAAATCTTTGAGATTATGTTTCCTACCTAAATAAACTCTAAAAAGATTAAGACCAGCAAAACCCCAACACCTTCCAGAGGATTTTTGATTGGTTGCTGGCATTTCTCCAGAAATTACATTAGAAAATGAATGATCGATTTTACGATATTTTTCCCAATCCATAGAAAGTTCATTTGAATTAGTTTTGATCATTGCATTTCTAACTACTCTTACATGCTTGTCAGAGGAATATTTTTCTCTTAATAGATCAATTTGGTTTTGTGATATTTTTTTTGACATTGGATTTCCTTTTTTATGAACCTCGCTTACCCCAAATCATTTTATTTTTAAGTGTTTCATAATAATTATAATCTTCAAAAGTAATAAATTTTAAATGATGTTTGGCTTTTGATAATTTTACAGTAGAGTCTTTAGTAAAATTTATGATTTTTTGTCCATCAACTATCAACTTTAAGTCATTTTCGGATTCATTGCTAAATCTAAATTCTACTTCAACATTGGATGGTAAGACTAGTGGTCTTGATGTTAGTGAATGAGGAGCAATGGGAGTAATTACTATTGAAAAAACATCTGGTTGAATAATTGGACCACCTGATGATAAAGAATATGCGGTTGATCCTGTTGGAGTGCTTATAATTATACCGTCAGACTTATAATCACTTACATGTTGATTATCTATAAATAAAGATAAGGAAGTCACTCTAAATGAGGTTTCATTTTGAACTACAAAATCATTAATTGCATAATGTGAATTTTCATTTCCAGTAATTTTTGCTGATAACACTAACCTATCTTGAATTTTGAATTCGTTATTTTTAACACATTCAAGTTTATTTACTAATACTTCAGGTGTTATTTGGGCTAAAAATCCTAGTCCACCTAAATGGACACCAAGAACCGGAACAGAAAGATTTGAAAAAATTCTTACTCCAGAAATAAGTGTTCCATCTCCACCAAAACAAAGTAAAAAATCAACTTCTGGCGGATTATTGGTTGAAAAGTATGAGACATCTGAGTTGATATCTATACTTTTTAATCGATCGGCCAAATGAACTTCAAGATTATTATCATTCGCCCACTTTATAGTACTTTGTACTAATGCTAGAACTTGTTTTTTTTCAGCATTAGCCCATATGGCAAAACTTTTGACTTGCATTTTATTTATCTATTTTTTTTCTTGTGTCTATCTGCTCTTAAACGCTTTTTACGTTTATGAGTATTCATTTTTCTTTTTTTTCTTTTTTTACCGCAAGGCATTTATTGCTCCTTAATATTCAATTAATTTTTCATTAACTGTTTTTTTCATCAGTTTTGACGGTTTGAAAACAGGTACATATCTTTCAGGTAGAAAAATAGGATCACCAGTTTTTGGATTTCTTGCTTTTTTTGGTAGCCTATGTTTTACACTGAATGTTCCAAATCCTCTTAATTCAATTTTTTCATTATTGCTTAATGCTCTAATTATTTCATTAAATGATTCATTTAGCACTGCTTCTACTTCAACTTTAGTAAGTCCAGTTGCATTTGCTACATTATCTACTATATCTTGCTTTATCATAATTTAATTATTCAAAATAAATTGTCAGTTTTTGACCAGGATAAATTGTAGAAGATTTCATACTATTCCAACTCTTTATTTTAGTAATGGTAGTATTATTATTTTTAGCTATCATGCTCAAATTATCACCAACTCTAACAATATAAACATTTTTCTTTGGAGTGTCCTTAACTGGTTGACCTTTAACAAATAAAGTTAATTTTTGACCAGGATAAATTTTAGAACTAGATCCCATATTATTCCATTTTCTTATTTCACTGGCTCTTGTATTATAATCTTCAGCAATGTGTCCAAGGGTATCGCCACTTTTAATAGTATAAATTTTCTTTTCTGGATAGTTTGAATATAAACCACCTTTGACAGGAATTTTAAGTCTTTGACCGATCGATAATTTATTAATATTTGAAATATTATTTATTGTCTGTAAATCTGCTACTAGAACTCTATATTTTGAAGCTATAGATATTAAATTTTCACCTTTTTGAACTCTATGTTCCACTTTTTGAACTGCAAACTTTTCGTCATCTGGAATAGCATTGAATTTCTTATAAAAAGATTCTTTTTTACCGTTTGGGATGTTTAGAAAGTAAGGTCCATTATTAGGAGTAGCAGGTTGCCTTAACTCGGGATTTAATTTTTTTATAGTACTAACTTTTGTATCTGCTGCATTCGCAATTACATTTAAATCAGAACTCTTTTCAATTTTGACTTCATCATATTTCAGAGGATTATTTTTAGGAATTTTAAAACCATATTTTTCAGGATTTTGTAAAATTATAGCCGATGAAAGATAGTATGGGATATAATTTTTTGTATCTTTAGGTAGGGAATATAATTGCCAATAATCAGAGGTTTCATGAAGCTTTAAAGCTCTATTTACTCTTCCAGGTCCAGTATTATATGCTGCAAGAACTAAATACCAATCTTCAAACTCTTCATATAAGTCTTTAAAATATTTTGCTGCAGCATGAGTCGATTTGATAGGATCTTGTCTTTCGTCAATATACCAATTTCTATTTAATCCATATTGCTTTCCTGTTGAATACATAAATTGCCATAAGCCAACAGCTTTAGCTTTTGAAATAGCTTTGGGATCAAAGCCAGATTCAATCATTGAAACAACAATTAAATCTTCAGGTAAATCATATTGTTCTAGGATCGGTAACATTAGATCTTTGTATTGGACGTATCTTCTGAGCCAAATATTAAATCCTTTACGACCTTTACCTTGAAAATATCTTATATAGCTTTCAACTTGTGAATTTGTAACTAAAGGAATATGTCCTTCTCTGTCATCAATTATAGTAAATTTTGTTAATCCCATCTCAATAGATTCATTCTCTGATGTAATTTCAGCAATATCTCTTCTTATAAGATCAGCTGTTAATATTTGAGTGGAACTATCAATAGTACTTAATCTAGTTGTATAAATTTTTACAAAATCATCTTGAAATTTTTCAAATTCAATTTTATCTAGCTCTTCCCTAACGCCAATCTGTTCAACATCTGACATGAGATCAAAAACCTTCTTAATATTATAAACTACCTCCACAGTGTCTGAATTGACATCGGCGATAATTGCATCTGATAAAAATTGCTTTGCTTCATCTAAAATTGAAGTAATTCTATTTGAGGTGCCTAAAAAAGAAATATCATTTGTGTTCATGAAAGGTTTTTTGGACTTTTCAGTAAGAGTTTGTCCAAAAATTACTGAGGACAAAATTATGGCAAATATTATTCTATTGTCTATCATAAAGTTGTGAAATTATTTGAATTTGTTTGGATAAGCAAGTTAGCGTTTATTTATTTTATTAATATAATTTGTACTACTATAGCCATTATGAAAACTTAGGGTTTTCACTTTGCCTCCATTTTGAATTACTGTATGGTAACCTACTATATCTTCAATATTATAATCTCCTCCTTTGACAAGAATATCAGGTACTATGTCTTTTATTAAATTTGCAGGGGTTTGTTCCTCAAATATTACAACTAAATCGACTGAAGTAAGTGCTGATAATAAAATAGCTCGATCTTCGAAAGAATTTATTGGCCTGTCTTTACCTTTAAGTGCTTTTACCGAACTGTCTGAATTAAGACCGATGATTAAAAAATCACCAAGTTTTTTTGCTTGAGCTAAGTATCTAATATGACCAACATGTAATAAGTCAAAGCAGCCATTTGTAAAAACTATTTTTTTTCTTTCGGCCTTAACTTTTTTTATAATACTAATATTATCTTTAAGTGAAAATTGCATTTCAATTAACCTTCATTTTTTCAATATCTAATTTAATTTTTTTAGTTAAATGGTCTCTATCTTTAAAAGAGCAATTTTTAGTAATAATAGGTTCTCCAAACTCAAAAGTTATCACACTTTGTGATATATCAAATAATTTTTTTTTCGACCAATGATAAGTTCCTGATATTGCAACAGGAATTATGGGAATTTTTGTATTTATTCCAAAAATGGCTGCACCCTTCTTGAATGGTAAGAGCTCTCCGTCTTTAGTTCTTGTTCCTTCTGGAAAAATAGCAACAGATCTTGGTGTCTTTTCAATATCATCAATTAAATTATTCATTGATTTAATGGCACTATCGTTATTTTTTCTATCAACAAAAATAAAACCTGCTCTATCTAAAATTGATTTAAAAATAGGAATATTACTGAGCTCACTTTTAGCAATAAATACTGTATATCTTTTTACAGCAATAAATAAAAGAGGAATATCAATTAAAGAAGCGTGATTTAACGCAAAAATATAATTCTCTTTATTAAGATTATGCTTTCCTTTTACTACTAATTTTACATTAAATATAAATGATAAAGTTTTTCCCCATATTTCCGAAAAAAACTTAAAATTTTCTTTCCTGCCTGTTAATAAAATTGTAAAGAAAGAACTAAGACCAAAAAATAACGTCCAAAAAATAAGATTTAAATAAATCCATACGATTCGCAATTATTTTATCTCCGAAATTTCCATATAAGGCTGGAGACTTGGTGGGATACGGATACTTCCATCTTTATTTTGATGAGTTTCTATGAAAGCAGCAAAAATTCTGGGAGTTGCTAATCCTGATCCATTTAACGTGTGTATAAAATCAGTACTTCCGTCGGTATTTTTAAACCTAATATTTCCTCTCCTTGATTGAAAATCTTCAAAATTGCTACATGAAGATACCTCTAACCATTTTTCTTCTCCTGGAGCCCATACTTCAAGATCAAAACATTTTGCAGCAGCAAAGCTAAGATCGCCAGTGCATAATTCAATCACTCTGTATTGAAGCTCCAATAGATCAAGAATATCTGATGCTTGCTCTACTAAAGAATCAAGTTCAGCATAAGATTTTTCTGGTTCTACAAATTTTACTAATTCAACTTTATTAAATTGATGAACTCTTAATAGCCCTCTGGTATCTTTTCCATAAGATCCAGCTTCTCTTCTAAAGCATGCAGAATATCCAAGGTAATATTTAGGCAAATCGTCAATAGATATAATATCATCTTTATGAATATTTGTTAATGAAACTTCTGCGGTTGGAATCAAATACAGATTATCTTTTTCAATATGATACATATCTTCCGAAAACTTTGGAAGTTGACCAGTAGTTAAAGCTGAATCTGGCTTTACTAAGAAAGGAGTAAAAAACTCTGTATAGTTAAAGTTTTTAAGATGATAATCGATCATAAAATTGATTAATGCTCTTTCAAGCAATGCACCCTTTCCTTTATAAAGAGGAAATCCACTACCTGACATTTTTGCAGCTACTTCAAAATTAAGAATATCCAATTGCTTTCCAATCTCTATGTGATTTTTTGGACTGAAATTAAAATCTTTGTTTGTCTTTTTTTGTTTGATAACCACATTATCTTTTTCAGAAGAACCTTGGGGACATGATGAATGAGGTACATTAGGTATTTCTAATAATGCATCTTTTAAAGATAATGATAATTCTCTTTGCTGTTTTTCAAGCTCTTTAATTTTATCAGAAAGAATTTTTAAATCAGCAAAAATATCATCAGAAGATTCTCCTTTAGACTTTAATATACCTACTTCTTTTGATTTGCTATTTTGATCTGCTTGTAATTCATTAAGCTTTGTAGTTAGGTTTTTAAGACTTTCATCTAGTTTTAAAATATTATCTAAGGAAACTTTCTTATCTTTTTTTGATAAAAGTTTTAAAATTTCATCTGAATTGTTTCTAATTTTTTTTACATCAAGCATGAGATAATTTACTCATTTAATCATATATATTTACATTTATAGTATCAATTAATTTTTTATTTTCCAGAATATTAACAACATAACTACCTAAAATGTAAGGCTCAAACTGACTAAAATAATATCCAGATTTAGGATTATATAATAGCTTGATTGTTTTTACAACTTCTTCTTTTATTAGAATTTCAGCTTGAAGATTTTTAATTTCAGAATCTATAAAATTAGAGTAACCATAAACAAATATCGGTTCACTAAGTTTATTATCTTTATTTGCAATATAAAATGAGTATTGAATATCATTGTCAAGTAAAATCCAATCAATTATTTCATTTAATTCTGAAATATAATTTTTTGAAATGTTAAATATATCATTTATAACAATAAATGATGATTTGAATGTGCCATTTTGGTTTCTAGAAAATTCATTAAAGTTATTTAAATCCATACCTTCATTATATTTAATATCAAAAATAGGGAAAAAATCTTTTAATACTTCAATATCCTGATCTGATCTAGAATTCATAACTAATGAACTTTTCTCAGAAATAATTTTCTTTAAAAATAATTTAAGCCATTTATCAGAAACTGGTTTTTGTGGAAAATTATCAAGCAAAATAATGTCATAGTTAGTAAACCAAAAATCTGTTACATCAAAACTTCCATCAATTGGACTTGGATAAAAATGGTCAAAATCGGCATTTAAATTATTTAAAATATGAGGAGTATTAAAATTTAATTTACCAGATAAAATAGCAATTTTAGGTCTTTCAATCTTTAAACTACTTTTAAAAATATGTTTATTATTTGAAATGTTAGTTTCGCCATTTAAAGCTGAAATGCCAATTTCAAAATTTTTTTTGTAATCAACTTCTCCATCAATAAGAAATGATTGAAAATAATTTTGTCTATTTGAAAAGACCTTAATAGGGTTTGAAGCAACTAACTTTTTATCATTCAATAATGCTATTTGAACCTCGCCACTTCCTCCATTTATGCTTGAAATTTCAACATCAATATAAATTGAGTTTTTATCAAATTGACTTGGATAAATAATGATATTTTTAATAAATAAATCTATGGGTTCATCAATAATCGATTCGCTTATTTTTTCAGATAAATTATTTTTTTTAATAGTGCTTTCTTCAATTTTGATACAGGATAATAAAGTGATTAAAAAAACAAAATTGAGAATAAATAAATTGAAATATTTCATTAAACAATCATTCCTCTTGAATAAGCACTAAAATCTTTATGAAAATCTATTTTATTATTAGTGACTTTATGTAATGCTAAAAATGCAATCATATCTGCGTTATCAGTACAATACCTCATGGATGGATAAATAATTTTCTGATCTAGCTTATCTAATTTATCTCTCAATCTCTTGTTTGCAGCAACGCCCCCACAAATAATACCAGAGTTTGCGGAGTATTGATTCATTGCTTTTTCAAATTTATTAATTAGGGTATCTACGATAGCTTCTTGATAGCTTGCAGCAATATCTTGATAACTATATTTTCTTTCATTAACACAATTAATTAGTGCAGTTTTTAATCCGCTAAAACTAAAATTAAATGAATTATCTTTAATCATTGGTCTTGGAAAATTTATTAGATTTCTATTACCATTTGTTGCAAGTTTTTCAATTTCAGGGCCACCTGGATAATTTAAATTCATCTTCTTTGCACCTTTATCAAACGCTTCACCGCACGCATCATCCAAAGTCTCGCCAAGAAGTTCATATTCAAACATACTTTTGACTAACCATAATTGAGTATGTCCCCCTGAAACCAAAAGATTTATAAATGGTGCTTCAAGCTCCGAGTGTTCAATAAATACAGAATTTAAGTGTGCTTCTAAATGATTTATTGGAACAATTGGAATGTTGAGTGCATGAGCAATTCCTTTTGCAAAACTAATGCCTGATAAAAGAGAACCTATCAAACCAGGACCATTCGTAACAGCAATCACATCTATATCTGAAAAAGATTTATTTGAGTCCTCTAGAACTTTTTTTGTAATACTTGGTAAATATTTTTCATGTTCTCTTGATGCAATTTCGGGAACAACCCCACCGAATTGCTTGTGAATAGACTGGGTTTTAGTATAACTAGATAAAATTTTGTAATCACTACAAATAGCAACTCCAGTTTCATCACATGACGTTTCTATGCCAAGTATAATCAATTAATTTCTTTAATGACTAAAATTTCTAAATTATTTGGAGATAAATCCTTCCATTCAATTAAGTAATCAGGTAATTTAATTGTAGGCGAATAAAATTGTTTATCCGAATTCCAATAGTCAAAATCAATTATTACATCGATATCTTGAGGAAGAATACTAGTAATTTGCTTCAGACCTCCAACAATAGTCAATGATACAGTTGCAGGATTAACAAAAACATTTACATCATTAGGCTTATTAATTAACTCCACGGGAATTCCAGTAATAATTGTTTCACTTATTGGCTGAACGTCAATTAAAACATCTATTTTTTTTGGATCAAAACTAACTAATTTGTTAGGGTTTAATATTGACCATTTTCCATTTACTGAAGCTACTAAATCCAATAAAGTATCTTTTTCTGTAAAAAGAAAATCTATATTATTTACAGATTCTTCAGGTCCTCCAATACTAATTGAATCAGGAAAAAATTGTCCTTCAAGAGCAATATATCCGGGTTCTGCAGAAACTAAAATTTGCGATTCTATAGGAACTTTTTTAATCATATATCTTTGCAATTTTATTTGAATATTTCTAGGATTTAAAACTTCTATAAATTGCAAATCTAGCGAAGATGGTAAAACTATTTTTTCAGGATTTTCTTTGAAATATGAATCAAGTTCAAAATTATATTCATCGGTGATGCTGCTTAAATCAATTACTGCCTTGAAATTATCTTCATAAAAGTTATTTAATATCCTTAGCCACATAAAAGATCTACCTGTGCCTTTTAAGGTTACAAAAATACTTTCAGGAACCTCTTCATTGTATGTTTTTTTTTCTTGAAGATTTCTAGCTACCAATGGTATATCTAAATTAACAGTATATGTATCCTCGCTTTCAATAAAAAACCAAAAAACAAAAGCAATTATAAAAGAATAAGAGATTCTTTTAAATTTAGTTGTATTAATCGTCAACATTTGATTCATCAAGCATTAAGATAATATTTTTATCATCCGACTTAACTTCAACTACAAGTAAATCTAAATCATCACCTTCATTCAGAGAACTAAAAACATTCTTTTTTTGATCTTTAGATATCTTGTTCATTGGTATTAAACCTTCAATTTCATCATCCAATTTAATAATAATGCCTGAATCATTCATCTTTTCAAATGAACCTTTTATTTTATCACCAGAATTAAATTTAGCATCTATATCTTTCCAAGGATTTTCAATTAAATCTTTTATACTTAATAGAACTTTTCTTTCTTTCTCAAGTATTTCTAAGACAATATAATCTATTTTATCTCCCTCATTAATAAACTCTTTTGGATGTGAAGTATTTTTAGTCCAATGAAAATCAGTTGTTCTAACAAATCCTTCTAATTCATCTGTTAAAGATACAAAAGCTCCAAACTTTGTAACTTTATTTACAGTACCAGAGTTTTTGTCGCCGACTTTAACAAGATCAGCAATTTTTTCCCAAGGGTCATCAGAAAGTTGTTTTATACCTAAACTAATTTTCTGCTCATTTGAATCAACAAATAAAACTTTTGAATCTATAGTTTCTCCAGTCTTAAAAGTTTCTTGAAGATTTTGAACGTTTTTTGTCCATGATACTTCTGATATATGTATTAAACCTTCAATACCTTTTTCTAATTCAATAAAAATACCATAATTCATAATACTAACAATTTTACCTTTAACAACATCTCCAACCTTATATTTTTCAGGAATGGTTTCCCAAGGGTTATCAACTAATTGTTTTAACCCAAGAGAAATTCTTGAAGTTTCTTTATTAAAGTCTATAACTTGAACCGTAATTTCTTGACCAATTTCTACGATTTCAGATGGATGATTGATTCTTCCCCATGAAAAATCAGTAATGTGAATTAATCCATCTATTCCTCCAAGATCAACAAAAGCACCAAAATCAGTTATATTTTTAACAACCCCTTCAAGCTCTGCACCTATCTCAATCTGTTTCATCAATTCCTGTCTTTTCTCATTCAATGATTCTTCAAGAATAGCTTTTCTTGAAACAACTAGATTTTTCCTCATTTCGTCAACTTTTACGATTTGAAAATCAAATTCTTTTCCAACCAAATCGTCAAAATTTTTAATTGGTTGTACATCAGCTTGTGAACCAGGTAAAAAAGCCTGAATTACCCCAAGATCAACAACTAACCCACCTTTAACTCTTTTAACAATTTTACCATTAACGGGTTCGCGGCTTTCACAGAAATGTTTAAGTTCATCCCATCTCTTAATAAAATCAGCTTTATATTTAGATAAGGTAATATTACCATCGGTATCTTCAAATTTTTCTAAAAATATATCAATATTTGAACCTATTTCAGGTAAGTCTTTATTATCAAATTCTGAGCGGTTAATTAACCCTTCAGATTTAAAACCAATGTCAACCATCACGTCACTATCACTAATACCAATAACTTTAGCAGATATAATTTGATTTTCAGATATGTCATTAAATGTTCCTTTATATTCTTCAGATAAAGTTTCTTGGTTATCATCTTCTGATGGTTTTTCGTCTGTAAATGATATTCTTTTTATATCTGCAAATAAATCTTTACTTAAATAATCCTTAATACTTTTTTTATTTTCTGTTGAAGATTTTCTTTCCTCATTTTTTTCTACGGATGCTTCAACAGCTTCTTCAACTACAACTTTTTCATCATCTGGTTCAACAGCAGTTAATTTTATATCTTTTTCTTTAACTTCTTTGTTCAATTTATCGTTCATTTTATTTCTCAATATGTTTTAAGATTTGGTTAACCTGTTCTTCAAAAGAACAAAGGGTGGTATCAATTATAATCGCATCTTCTGGCTTTTTTAATGGAGATAGTTTACGTGTTTTATCATACTTATCTCTTGTTTCCAAATCCTTTTTTATTTCGTTAATATTCTTGGCTTCATTGATTTTCTCAAAATCTGCCAACCTTCTTTTAGCTCTAATATCATAATCGGCTTGAAGATAAAATTTATATTTTGAATCTGGAAATACAACTGTACCAATATCTCTACCTTCAACAACAAAGTTACCTTCACTAGTAAAAGATCTTTGAATTTGAACCATCATTTCTCTTACTTCCTTGATTGCACTTACTGCACTTACCATTCTAGTAACTTTTTGACTACGAATTTTCAAACTAACATCATCTTCATCTAAAAAAATTCTCATATCGCTTTCAGACGAAAAATCTATATGCAATTTAATGGATCTAAGTGAATTATTCACCTCACTTATTGATGATAAATCAACATTCTGATTAATAAAAAAGAATGTAACTGCTCGATACATAGCACCTGTGTCAAAGTACTGGTATCCTAGCCTTTTAGCTAACTCTTTAGCAGTAGATGTTTTACCAACTCCTGCAGCACCATCAATTGTTATTACCATAAATGCCACGAAAGTTAGTTTTTCTTTGTAGAAATACCAAGATGTTTAGTTTTTACGACTTATGATTGAATTTTTACTAAAAAACTTAATTCTTTTTTTGTTAGAGGTCTCCAACAACCAATAGGAAGTTTTGAAAGTTTAATTTCTCCTATTCGAACTCTTTTTAAAGATAAAAGGTTTAGGTCAAGAAATTTAAAAATTCTTCTAATTTCATTCTTCTTTCCCTGCTTTAAAATCATTGTAACTTCAATATGTCCTTTTTTTGATTCTTGAGAAACGATTTTGGCTCTACCTTTTTCATTTGATCCAATGAATATTCCCTTAAAAAGTTTATTAATATTTTTTTCACTGACATATTGGTCAGTGATAGCAATATACTCTTTTTCAATTTTGTTCTTTGGATGCATTAAATATTGAGAAAGATTACCGTCATTGGTAAGTAAAATAGCTCCAGTAGTATTTTTATCTAATCTTCCAACATGATTTAATGGAGGATTTTTTGGAACTAATTCAAAAATAGTTTTCCTACCTTTTTCATCTGACTTTGTTGATATATAACCTTCAGGCTTATTAAGTAATATGGTAGTTAAATCAATATTATGATTTATTTTTTTATCATCAAGCCTAATATCATCCTTAGCTTCAACATCAATGAATGGGTCGAGAATGAGTTGCCCATTAACAGTGACCATTGCTTCTTGAATTGCTTGAATTGATTTTCTTCTTGAAAGTTCTCCGGATGAGGATATAACCTTGAAAAGTTTCATTATGATAAATCTTCAGATTCAATCAGTTCAGAAACTTCATCTAGCTTAGGCATTTCATCAAGATTATTTATTCCAAAATGCTTTAAATAATCATCTGTTGTTTTGTAAAGCAGGGCTTTACCAATTGAATCATCCCTGCCTTGAATCTTTATCAAGTTTTTTGACAATAAATTTTTTAAAACCCCTTTGCAGTCAACGCCTCTAATTGTCTCAATTTCAATTCTTGATATTGGTTGCTTGTAAGCAATAATTGCTAAAACCTCTAGCGCTGCATTAGAAAGCATTAATTTTTTTGAGGGAATAAGCTTGGATATGTATGGTTCAAAATCTTTTTTACTAACCATCATAAATCCATCACCGACTGTCTTTATATAAAATGAGCTTTGCTTATATAAATTGTTAAGATTAGAAACTTCTTTTTCTAAATCTGGTGCGTTCTCTTTCCCAAAAACTTTGATTATATCTTTTTGAACTAATGGAACATTAGATACAAAAAAAAGGGATTCTATAATTTTTTGATTTTCGGTCATGCTTCAGCAATAACTAGTTTTATTTCAATGTCTTTAAAGTTTTCTTTCTGTGAACAAATAATTTCTAATTGTTTAACCATCTCTAATAATGCAAGAAATGTAACGATAATTTCAATTTTTGATTCAAGTTTTTTTACAATTTTTTTTAAAGAAATTATTTTATTAGTTTTGAATTGTTGTAAAATAAAATTTTTCTGCTCCTTTAAAGAAACAATTTCTCGATAAATTTCAAATGTGTCTTTAGTTGGAGCATTATCAACTGCATCTTTAAAAATTTTTGATATATCAAATAAAGTTACTTCATTTAAAAAATCAGATACATCAGGAGATTGATCGTAGACTACTTTAGATGCAGACCTAAAAAATGAATCTTTATTTTCAAAATGTAAATTTTTAAGCTTATGAGCTATATTTTTGTATTTCTTATATTCAAGTAGTTGAGTTACAAGGTCAATTCTTGGATCATCTATTTCCAGAGATTCTTCATCTATCTGTCTTGGTAAAAGCATTTGGGTTTTGATTCTTAATAGCATAGAAGCCATAAATAAGAACTCTCCAGCAATTGAAACATCTAGTTTTTTTACTTTATCAATAACTGCTATATATTCATTAGTAATTTGTGTTATTGGAATGTCGTATATATCAATTTTGTCTCTTTTAATAAAGTATAAAAGTAAATCTAAAGGTCCTTCGAAGTTTTCTAGCTTTATATCAAACATTTACAGTAAACCAGTTGCACTTTTAACTTCTTGAAGTGTCTTTTGAGCAATTTTCTTTGCTTTATTTTGACCCAAAATCATTTTTTGATTTACTTCATGAGGGTTTGCAAGCAGTTGCTCTCTTTTTGATCTTTGTAACTCAAAAAAGGTGATGATAGTTTCGATTAGTTCATTTTTTATGTCCATATATTTTAAACCAGGAGTATCGTACCTATCTGCAAGCTCTTTCTTAGATTCATCATTTAGAAATAGTGAACAAATCTTGAATAAAGGTGTATCTTTATCTTTGGGCTCATTCAATCCAGCAGAATCGGTAACAATATTCATTACTTGATCTTTTATAGTGTCATTATCAGCAAAAATAGGAATAGTATTATTATATGATTTACTCATTTTTTGATTGTCTATTCCAATTACAACATCATTACTTTTATCTATTTCTATTTCAGGAATAGTGAAAATTTCCCCGAAAGAGTTATTGAACTTCATAGCAATATCTCTAGTCATTTCTAAATGCTGCTTTTGATCTTTACCAACAGGTACAATTTCGGATTGAAATAATAAAATATCTGATGCCATAAGAATTGGGTAAGAAAAAAGTCCCATGTTAGGTTTCAAACCATTGGCTATTTTGTCTTTATAGGAAGTTGATCTTTGCATCAAGCCTACAGATGCAAAATTTGACAGAATCCAAGCTAGCTCAGTTACTTCTGAAACATGAGATTGAACCCAAAATGTTGATTTATCTGGATCAATTCCTAGGGCTAAGAGGTCAATAAATGCTTCTCTAGTATTTTCCTCAAGTTTGACTTTGTCATTTATTGAAGTCATTGAATGATAATTTGCTACAAAGCAGAGTAAATCTGTTTCATTTTGAAATTGAATCATTCTTTCTATCATTCCAAAATAATTTCCAATATGAAGTTGCCCAGAAGGTTGTACACCGCTTAAAATTCTTTTTTTCATAAACTAGTTTTTATTTTGAAAAAGGTATTCTTTCCATCCCTTATTCTTTTGATTAATATATTGATTAAAATACATAAATCTATTCGGTTTTTTTGGAACTTTCATCAGTTTCATATTTGCTTCTAGAAGAGTTCTATTTCCTTTCTTTGAATTACATGGTGAACAAGCAATAATTAAATTTTCCCAAGAGTCTTTTCCACCTTTTTGTTTAGGAATAATATGGTCAATAGTTAAATTTGATTTAGATCCACAATATTGACATGAAGAATGATCTCTCATTAGCAAATTTTTTCGGTTTAACACTACATCCAGATTATTAAAAGAAACATATTTTTTTAATTTAATTACACTAGGAACTTTCATTTGTATTGAGGGGGAATGAATATGGTGATCATAATTCATTATGATGTCTACTTTATCTAAAAAATACAAGCAAATTGCACGCTTAGAATTACATACTCCCAAAGGTAAATAACTTGCATTTAATATTAGAGTTAAGTTATTGAGGTGACTGATATTATGTTTAGACATTCAACAATTTATAAATAATCATTTACATTGTACAAAATAAAGTTTAATGTTTTTAAAGCAAATGTAGGGAATAAAGTGAAATACTTTAGCAGTCCCCGCTACTGTAATTACTGAGGTTTAATAAAATCCATTCAACTTTGTTGGAGAAGGAATTAAACCATTTTAGGTAAAAGCCAGGAGACCTTATTTGCAAATATTAAAAATAATCTTCGGAGGAAAGTAAAATGAAAAAAATACATCTGTTACTAATAGTTCTTATATCAAATCTCTTTGGACAAACCTACACTGGTATTGTTAAGGATGTGTCTGGAACTGAAATTTCTTATGTCGTTATTGAAGAATTAAGTTCAAAATCAGAAGAAAGAAATTGGACAACATCTGATGAAAATGGTGGCTTTTCAATAATCGTCATGAAAGAATCAAGTGTTTTATTTCAAAGGATTGGATATAAAGATGTTATTGTTAAACCAAAAGATAGATTAAACAAATCTATTATCATGGTAAAAGAAAATATATCACTTGATGAGGTTGACGTATATGGTAGTAAAAAGGAAGAATACCTCAAAAATAAGACTTCACTTAACAATTTAGGAATTTATTCCAAAGGAGGTTCTTTAAATCAAATCCCTTCTCTAGAATTGAGGACATATGGTGGATATGCTGGGGTAACATCTGCATCTTTTGATGGTGGATACGCAAGGCATACAAAAGTTCTCTATAATGGAGTAGATTTAACTGATGCGATGAATGGACAAGTTGATCTTTCTACTCTTCCCTCCTTTGCTCTTGGCTCCATCAATTATAGATTAAATTCAGGAACAAGATTTGGCTCTGGCTCCATTGATGGTTCAATTAATATCAACAATGATGTTTTAAATAATAATGTTTTTTACAGTGTTGGGGATTTTGGATTTTCACAGTACGGAGCTAATTATTCAATTAATAGAAAAACTTCAAAAAGAAATATATCATTTGGTAAAACATCATATGATGGTGATTATAAATATACTGATTCCACGGGAAATAAAATGAAGCGCCTAAATAATTATTTAGATCAATTTTTTCTTTCCGTAGATAGGCAATTTATTGTTAGAGAAGATTTCTTAGTCAATATATTTACATTAAGAACCGAAAATGTTAGAGGAGCAGCAGGAAGTACAAGTTTTCCATCAGATAATGCTACAAGAAAAGACGACTTTGAACTATTTGCTTTATCTTTTAATAAGTTTTTTGATAGCGGTTCACTTGATTTATACATGAATAGGTCAAATAATTACCAAGAATTTGATGATTCAGAAGGATCATTTCCTGTTTATAGCGAACATGAACTTGACTATTCAGTTTTTGGGTTTAAAGGAAACCAAACAATAAATTCTTCCTTAAATTATGAAGCAGTTTTCAATGTAAAATCTGAACGAGTTGATAGTAGCGAGCTCCAAAGAGAAGAATTAGAAACAACATCATTTTCGTTTGTTGGAAACTATATCAATTCTGAGTACGACTTTAAAGTTTCTCCTTCATTACGTTATGATTCAAGAGATGAAAATAAAAAAACAACTTACAATTTAGGATTTGAAGCAATTAATCAATTTATAGATTCTGGAAGTTCGTATGACTTTAATCTTGATGTAGGTTCGTCATTTCAATTTCCTACAATGAATGATTTATTTTGGCCAGATGGTTTATATAGTGGAGGTAATCCCGATTTAAAACCCGAAGAAAGTGAATACCTTGCATTATCCATTTCTAATGAATCCTTGATTGGGAAAGTAAAAGTAACCGCATCTTTTAAAGATTATGAAAATTTAATCTTATGGCAACCCGATGAATCATTTAAATACGTGCCGATTAATGTTTCATCAGCTGAAAGAACCTCTTATAATTTTCAATACCAGAAAGATTTTTCTGACTTGTATATGCAATTAACATATAATGTCTATGATTCACTCGACGAAGATATAGATGAAAAACTGTTATATGTACCGGATAGCTCTGCTAGCTTACTTTTAGTTTACAAACTAAATAATTTAACTCACTTCTCATTAAACTATAAGTTAGTTGGTGAAAGGATTTTACAATATGAATCTTCTTTTGCTGAACAAGTAAATGATAAATCATATGGTTTATTAAGTTTGGGAGTATCAAATATTTTTAATTGGATGGGTGAAGATTCTGTAATACTGAATATGACGGTAGATAATCTTTTAGATGAAGAATACATTTCTACTATTGGTTATCCTGAACCTGGTAGAAGTATAAAATTTACGTTAGAATATAGTCTTTAATCATCAAATTCCCAGATAATACCAAATGTTAATAGACTACTTATTGGATTAAAAAATTCATGATTTTTAAATAAGTAGTCCTCATTCGTACTGAACTTATTTAATGCATTTTGAAGTTTAAGAGTAAGAATGACATCAGATATTGAAATATCAGCATTTAAAGAAATATTAACATAGTCATCAGATTCAATATTGTTTATTCTTTCTGGCATATTTTTAAAATAATTAAAACTCATGTCTGAACTATTTTTTGACACATATTCTAAGCTCAGTTTTCCACTTATTCCCAAATTATTTTTAACTAATGATAAGTTATATAGATAATCAAGTTTGAGGATATGCTTTCTATTTGAACTTATTAGGCTATCATAAAAATTATAAGAATGATTAAAATTTAACAATCCATATTTTAATGGAATTTTAAAGTTTGATTGAAGAGACATCATATCGTCATCAATAAACTCATATCTATCAGATTCTGGAATGATTACCTCTCCCAATTCAATCGGTACAATAAAATTATTCGCTTTAACATACTTTAAAGAAGCTGAGAAATCTATTTTGGTATTAAAATAATATGTAAGCGATAAGTTTTTCCATTCTTCAACTTCATTTCCTCTAAATCTACCCTGCCCATCAAAATCATATACATCAAAAAGAACCATTGAATGCTGATTCCTTGATTTAAAAACTATATCAAGATCTCCAAACATATTTTTGTAGTATATATTTGGCTTAACGCTATTTTCTATTAAATCGATTCCGTAAACAAATTCACCAACTGGAAAAGGAAGATATTTACCAGTGACAGTTAAAGCATTTAAAGACAAACCATTTGAAGATCTTTCATCAAAATAATAACTATTGTTGAGTATAACATTTAGAGCAAAAGAATTATTTTTTTGAATTGAAGCTTTTAATCTATTTCTTTCTAAATCGAATTTGTTATTAATTGCATATTCATTAAGAAGTAACGATTCAAATTTGCTTACGTGATTCCATTGTACATCAAAATTATGGTCTTTTACAATAAAGTTATTTCCAATAGTTAAAGACAAAAAATCAGAAAATTCACTATTTAAAGATGAATCAAATTCAGTAGAGTTAAAATTAAATTGTGATTCTTCCCTAAAGTATCCAGCAGAAGAATACAGATTATTTTTTTGAAATTTTTTTGAATAATTAAACTGATAAAACAAACTTAATGGAGGGTTTTCAGCGTTTGAAAATTCTGAATATTGACCAAAATAACTTTTCTTTGATCCAGTAAATTCGAATGTTTCATTTAAGGAATTCTTTTTTACTCCAACGCGCAACTTATCAAATCCATAATCACCAAATTCATAAATGAATTTACTTTTAACATAAGATGAATCTTCTGGAAGTACTTCATAGCTTAATTTCTCAAATTTGTTCTTAAAGTTTCTGGAAGATCTATCAATTAATAAATTATTTAATGTTTTGTCAGAATTCCAAATAAGCTGATTGTTTTCCAAAGGAACTGCAAATTGTTTGGATATTTCAAAGGGAATACTTCCTTGAGCAAGAACAATGGAAGTTAGTAGAAACAGTGAAACATAAATTTTTTTATGGTACATCTCTTCTCATAAAATTGATTTTAGAATCTATAAAATTTATGGAATGTAATAATATTGCTTCAAGCGTTTGAGGTTCTACAGGACTTTGCCACTCTTTTCTTCCTTGATAAGATAAAATTAAATGTTCTAAACTTAGCTTATCATTATCTGGAAAATTTTTTACTTCAGAAATATATTTATTAACAATATCTCTTGAAAGTATAGCATTTCCAACTAAAGATTTATGATTTGATTTGGATATTGATGAACCAAGGTTTATGGAATAAAGCTTTCCAATTTGATGAAGGCATACTCCTGATATTAATAAATCTATATCAATATCATAATGCGAGCCCACTTGCTTTGCAACTTTTAAAAGTGATACTGTTTGCTCAATTAATCCATTCTGGTAGTTATAATGATAAGAGATACTAGCAGGATAAACTTTAAATTTTTCTTTATGATCTCTTAAGATATTTTTAGTGACTTTTTTTAAATGACTCTTTGAAATTAAGTTTACTTCTTTAACTAATTCTTTCCATAGTTCATTTGGATTTTTTTTAGAGAGAGGAATTAAATCAGAAGATTCGAATCCGTATTTTTTATATTTTTGCTCATTGGCGCGAGAAATATTATCAATTTTTATTAAAACATTTTCTCCATATTGATATGTTACACCTTTAATAGCTACAGGGTCCCCATTATTAAACTTTTTAGAAAGTTTTTGAACATTATCCCAAATTCGCGCTCGAATTAAACCAGACTTGTCTTGCAAAAGTAAGTTTAAATAGGTTGAACCATCTTTTTTTTTCAAAGATTTTTTTTCTAAACATAAATAAAATCCTTGGAGCTTCATATCAGCTACCATGTTTGAAATAAGAATGGATTTCATCTAATTAATTTTTTGAATGTGCACAATTGTTATCTTTACAAGTAGCAGATAATTGATGTACACGTTTTGTAAGACTCATATTTAAGTCGTCAGCAATTTTCTCCTCTATTGAGGAAATTTTATTATCGAAAAATTCAAATATTTCTCCACAATCTTCACAGACAATATGATCATGATTTGGAGTAATCGTTTTTTTATTGTGTTCATAAAGAAATTTTCCACTATTTAGTGTTATTTTTTTTAAAAGATTATGTTTTACAAATACATCAATTGTTCTATATAATGTTGCTCTTGAAACATTAATTTTCTTTTTTTTGAGATCGCTAAGAATGGATTCAATATCACGATGACTATCTGTAGAACAAAGCTCATCCCATATGTCCAACCTTTGTTTGGTAGCTCGCAAACCTTCACTTTTGAGTACAGCCTCAACTTCAATATGAAATCTACATGGTATTAAATTCTGCATATATCAAATTACATTAAATAGATTTTTTAATCTATTTTTTTTAAACGAGCGTACTTCACAATTAATTTTTTTCTTAAACCACCATCAAATTCAACGCCAACTTTTTGATTTTCACCTGAACCGCTCAAGACAAGAATGGTACCAATCCCAAAAAGATTATGTTGAACTTGATCTCCAATTTTAAAGTCATCAAACTCCGTAACTGTTCTTGAAATTTGAATTTTCTTTTGTTTTCCCGTACCAACAATTCTTCTTGTATAAACTGATTTGTAAGATTTAACTTTTACAACATCTTCATCAATTTCATTTAAAAAGTCTGATTGAACAAATGATGTGGTATTCATAGCTCCAAATCTTCTTCTATATTTTGCATTTAAAAGATATACCTGATCCATAGCTCTTGTTACCGCAACATAAAATAATCTTCTTTCTTCTTCCATTTGATCGGGTCCATCATCAATTCTAACTAGTGGAAAAAGTCCATGTTCAAGTCCAGCTATAAATACAGTTGGGAATTCAAGACCTTTTGCAGCATGTACAGTCATTAGAGTAATAGAATTATCCTTATCATCCCATTCGTCAATATCGGTAAAAAGCGAAATTTCTTGAAGAAAATCTCTTAAATTTCCACCGACTTGATCAGAGAATTTATCAACTGATGCTTTTAGCTCTTGAATATTATCATATCGATCTTGTTCAACAGGATTGTTTTTATAATAATTTTCTATATTAAACTCTTCTAACAAAGTTCTTAATAACTCTTTAGGATCAAGAGTTTCAAGTAGACTAGAGAATTTTTTTATTGAGGCATGAAATCTCTCAATTGAATCTTGTTGTTTTCCTCTCAATTTTAGATCTCTACAAAATTCTAAACTATTAAAAAGTGAAATTTTCTTTTTGGATGCTAAATCTTCAAACATATTAATTGATTTTTCTCCAATACCTCTTACAGGGAAATTAATGATTCGCTTAAGAGCAATATCATCGCTACTATTTGCTACCAAAGTTAAATACGCTAACACATCTTTGATTTCTTTTCTATCATAGAATTTTGTTCCACCTACAATATTATATGGAATTCCTTCTTTTACCATCGCTTGCTCAATTGATCTAGACTGTGCATTGGTTCTATACAAAACTGCAAAATCTTTAAAAGTGCTTTTATTAAGTTTTATTTCAGACTTAATTGCATCACAAATAGCATTTGATTCTTCTTCATCGCTGCCAGTTGAAATAAGAGAAATCTTTTCACCTTTTCCTCGAGTTGCTTCTAATTTCTTTTCAGCTCTATTTTTATTATTTGAAACAACGGACCAAGCTCCATCAAGGATACGTTGAGTTGATCTATAATTTTTTTCAAGTTTAATCTCAATGTTTTTTGAAAAAGTATCCTGAAAATTTATAAGAATGTTATCAATATTAGCTCCTCTCCAGCCGTAAATGGATTGGTCATCATCACCAACTACAGTAATATTCTGATGTTTTCCAGCTAATAAAGATACAATCTCAAATTGTGGTGAATTGGTATCTTGGAATTCATCAACTAATACATATTTCCATGTGCTTTGGTAAAAATTTAAGATTTTAGCATTTTCTTTTAACAATCGAATTGGAAGCAAAATTAAATCATTAAAGTCTAAAGCATTATTAGACTTTAATTTCTCACAATATGCCTTAAAAACTTCTATAATTTTTTCATCTTCAAATGTTTGGGCTTTAGATTGAATATCTTTAATTGAAAGATTATCATTTTTAAACTTATCAATTTGAACTTTCAAGAAACTTACATTGAGCTCTTTAAATTCAGAAAGATTTAAATTTTCAATAACTTCCTTAATAACAGATTTTTGATCAGAAGTATCGTAAATAGTAAAACTAGAATTATATCCTTCATTCAATGAAGATATGTGCATTCGTAACATACGAGCACCTATTGAATGAAATGTTCCTACATTTACTCCATCACAAGCAATGCTTTCTTGAATTCTTAATTTCATTTCTGCTGCTGCTTTATTTGTAAAGGTTAAGGCTAATATTTCTTCAGGCTTAAAAAGTTTTTCTTTAATTAAATGCCAAACTTTATAAGTCAGTACTCTTGTTTTCCCACTTCCTGCTCCAGCAAAAACTAGGACAGGCTTATTTACTGTTTGAACTGCTTTTAATTGCTGTGAATTTAAATCTTGTAACTTCATCTGTTCATTCTTTTATTAATTTTATAAATCCTCTTTGCCTCTTCATGATCTTTTTCATTTGTTGTAAATGCATGCGAACCATCACCTTGTGCAACAAAAAAAAGGAAATTTGTATCTTCAGGATATAATGCTGCTTTAATTGATTCGATACCTGGATTATTAATTGGTCCAGGAGGCAAACCGTAATTCTGATAAGTATTATAATCAGACTTAATTCTTAAATCTCTATTAGATAATGTTTTCGGTGGACCTGGTATAATATATTGTATTGTTGGGTCGGCTTGTAATTTCATATTAATTTTTAATCTATTGTGATATACTGAAGAAATTGTTCTTCGTTCGCTATCAAGCATTGCTTCTCCTTCAATAATCGACGCCAAAGTTACAACTTCATGTACCGAAAATCCTAATTGATTCGCTCTATTTTGTAAGTTTTCATCAAATTGTTTCCAAAATTCTGTTAACAAAATATCGATAATTTCATTTGGAAGCGAATCATGATATAAATAGTATGTGTCTGGAAAAAGATAACCTTCAAGTGATGAAGCGTTCAATCCATATTCTTCTAAAATCTCAGTGGAATTGAAATATTTATTAAAATCATAATCTGTATTTAGCAACATATTAATATTTTGAAAAAGATTTTTTGATTGTAAACCTTCAGGAATTGTTAGTTTTAATTTTATTGGACCTTTGTTAAAAATTAGATCAATTAAAATAGCATCAGATATTTTTCCTTCAATCAAAAATTTACCAGTTGGGATCTTTGATGCGAGTCCTCTTGAAACAACTTTTAGCTTAAATATATTTTGATTTACAATAACATTATTCTCTAACATTAAATTAGAAACTGAATTTAATGACATTCCTTTTTCAATCGTGATGATGCTTGGATTTATTTCACGATTATTTATTGATAATATGCCTGTGGCAAAAATGATAAGTATTGTTATTGCTATAGATTTAATAGTATTTATTTCTTTCATCTGAGGGCTAGAAATTACCTTATTTCTTATTTCAAATCAATGGATGTAATAATATTTTTGCAATCAACGATAATCGCAATTAACTTTCTAATTATGGATAACAAAAATAAAAAAACTTTACAGTTTTCTTGGCCATACAAAAGAAAAAATTATCTTTTGTTTGGTGTTGGAGTTTTCGTTATAATTGTGGGTTATTTGGTAATGTATTTTGGAGAAGTAGACAGTTTTCAGAGCTTAGTTATTTCTCCACTACTTTTATTAGCTGGCTATTTGGTTATTATTCCAATGGCTTTGTTAAGTATAAAATAATTTGGGGTAGTAGTTCAGTTGGTTAGAACGCCGGCCTGTCAAGCCGGAGGTCGCGGGTTCGAGTCCCGTCTATCCCGCAACTTTCAATGAAAAAAATTTTCCAAGTAGGTGCTGGTCTTGTAGGGAAAACAATGGCACTTGATTTATCTAAATATTATGAACTTCATCTTGGTGATATTAATGTAGATCTTTTGAATGAAATCAAAAAAGAAGACCAATCGATTCAGATTCAAAAAATAGATGTTCAAGATAAAGATAATTTTTGTTCATGGATAGCCGACGCTGATATTGTACTTTTAGCCGTTCCAGGATTTTTAGGATTTGAAGCGCTACGTTTAATAATAGAGGCTAAAAAAAATGTTGTTGATATATCTTTTTCTCCAGAAAATGTGCTATCACTTAACGATTTGGCAATAAAAAATAATGTTTGCGCGGTTGTCGATGCAGGCTTAGCTCCAGGTATTCCAAATTTTTTACTTGGATATTGGAACAAAAAGATTAAAGTAAATTCCTTTGATTATATGGTAGGTGGCTTACCAAAAAATCCATCTCCACCATACAATTATAAAGCACCATTTTCTCCTATAGATGTCATTGAAGAATATATCCGACCAGCAAGAATGATGATTAATTCTAAAGTGGAAATAAAGCCTGCGCTATCAGAGATTGAAGAGTTAAATATTGATAATGTTGGAAAATTAGAAGCATTCAATACGGACGGTCTTCGTTCCTTATTAATTACAATGTCACATATACCAAATATGAAAGAAAAAACTCTAAGATATCCTGGGCATGCTTCACTGATGCAATCAATGATTGATAAACATTTATTTGATAAAAATAATTTTGATCATACTGTTGAAAAATTATTTACTGAATGGAAGCTTAAAGATGATGAACCCGAATTCACAGTATTAGATATTAATATATATGGGGATGAACAACATATTCATTATCATCTATATGATGAAATGGATATGTTTTCAAAATCTTCTTCAATGGCAAGAACTACGGGATATACAGCAACAGCTACAGTAAATATGCTTTTAAATGATGTTTGGAATAAAAAAGGAGTTTCTCCGCCTGAAATTGTTGGAGGCAATGACGATTGCATAAACTTTATTTTGAGATATTTGGCATTAAGAAATATCAAAATTTCCAGAGAATAAAATTTTTTTCTACGATTCAATTAAGTATTGATACCAAATAAGCTTTATCGTACATTTTCTAATGTTCAAAAAACTACTATCTTTATCATTAGTTTTATTTTTAATTAACTGCGGTGGTGGCGGTGGCGGTGGTACCGATGACGATTCTGGAGGAGGTACTGGACCATCAAACGATCCTCCTGTTGCAATTTTTACTGGATCACCAACCTCTGGTCCTGCTCCATTAACAGTTACATTTGCATCTTCATCATCAAATACTACATTACACCAATGGGATTTTGAAAATGATGGTAGTTTGGATGCATCTGGCCAAGTAGTTGGTTTTACATATCAAAATGCAGGTACATATTCTGTTTCGCTAACAGCTACAGGTCCTGGTGGATCAAATGTAAATACTAAAACAGATTATATTACTGTAGAACCTACGGCACCAACTGCTAATTTTTCAACAGCCTCAGAGGATGAGGTTGCTGGTATAGTTCCTCATATGGTAAACTTTAATAATTTATCAACACTTTACAATTCTACATTATGGGATTTTGGAGATGGTAATACTAGTACTGAAGAAAATCCTTCACACATTTATGAAAGTTCTGGAAATTTTGACGTATCTCTTACTGTTACAGGAGACGGAGGATCAACCTCTGAAGTAAAAACAGCTTTCATTACAGTTGACGATTTACAAACGCCTGCATTTGTTTTAGATCCAAAATATACTACAACATCAGCTGGAACAGATGTTTCTATTGATATAAAAGTTATTGGAGTAACTGGCTTATCTGCAGCACAAGCGACACTTTCTTATGGTGGTTTAACTTATGTAAGCACAACAGCTGGTGATTTTTTAGAAGGGAACAACGCCCCTTTATTAACAACCTCTCATAATCCAGGTATAAGTAGATTAGTTGTTTATACTGCTTCTTTATCAAGTGACAAACCAAGTGCAGATGGAGATGGTGTAATTGCTACAGTTACTTTTACAGTGGATTCTAATTCAACCCTTGGTTGGGGCGAAGACAATCCTGGAGCTGGAGCTGGAGGTGCTGGTAATTACATGCTTGATGTTAACGGTCAAGCTATTACATTTAATGGGAAAGATAATGCATATATTTTTGTAGAATAAGATTATGAAAAAAATACACTATACAATTACACTTTTTTTGCTACTGGTTGCAATTCTTTATCAGCCAGCAAAAAATATTTATTTTGAAAACAAAAGAGTCCAAAACGAGATTTATTTACAAGAATATTTAAGTGACAAATCATTTAAAAGAAGTTATGTAAAAAGTCTTCCTAAAAGACTTAGACCGGATTTAAAAAATTATCATGATTTTTTGATGACAAGAGATCCAAATACTAACACTGTCCCTTCTGAAAGAGTTTTAGATGCAATAAAATTTAGAGATGCAAAACTAAACTCTCGCTCATATTTAGATAGAAAATCAGAAATTAATTGGACAGAAAGAGGTCCAAGTAAACAGGCTGGAAGAACTAGGGCATTAATGCTTGATGGAAATTTTAGCTCTAATACTAAGGTGTGGGCTGCAGGAGTTAGTGGTGGATTGTGGACAACCACAAATATCTCAAATGCAAGTTCTGAGTGGACAAAGGTTTCTGATTTTTGGGACACCTTAAATATTACCTGTGTAGCTACAGATCCAACAGATGCTAACGTAATTTATCTTGGAACAGGAGAAAAAAGAGGACATGGCCTCAAAGGATTTGGTATTTGGAAAACTTCAGATGGGGGTTCCACATGGAATCAACTTACTTCATCAACTGATTTTAAATGGATTGATACTATAATTGTAAGAGAAGAAGGTGGTGTTGGAGTTGTTTATGCTGGCGGAGGAAGATCTTTATCTGAAGGAGAATTTACTGGAGTAAATGGATTACAAAAATCCACAGATGGTGGTGCTACTTGGACTGAAGTTCTCGGAGAAATAACAGCAGGTTCAAGTCATCATGTAACTGACTTAGAATTAGATTCAAATAACAGATTAATTGTTGGTACCAGAACAAATACTTTTGGAGAAGGTGGCGGACAAATTTTTTATAGTGATGACGGTGTTGTTTTTAATCAAATTAACACTGGCGCATTAGGAACATTTGATAGGACATTTGTTGATGTTTCACTAAGTGATCCAAATGTTCTATACGCAATGTTTGAGAATGCAAGTACAGGTTTTATTACTTGGCTTGGAAAATCTGAAGATGGAGGAGTTAGTTGGACTCAAAAGAATATTGGAGTGGATGAAAATGGAAATCCCTTTGGTGATTACCAAGGCTCAATGGATTATTGGGGATTCTTAGGAATCGATCCAAATAATCCTAATACTATTTTCGCTGCTGGGGCACAATCAATACATAAATCTACCGATTCTGGAGAAACCTGGACTGAAATTTCAGAATGGCGTGGTACTGGTTTTTCTTTACCTTATGTCCATGCTGATCATCATAACATAGTATTTATTGATAGTGATAAAATAATTGTTTCTAATGACGGTGGTGTATTTTTGACTACAGATGGTGGAAGTACATTTACTATGAAAAATGATAACATGGTAACTACACAATTTTATTCAACTGCAATTCATCCAACAGATTCTGACTACGTCCTTGGTGGTGCTCAAGATAATGGTACTTGGAAACTAAATACAGCTGGTAAAGATGCTGGTGTTGAGGTTTATGGAGGAGATGGTGCATTTGTTCACATTGATCAAGTAAATCCTGATTATCAATTTAGCGCTACTACCTATGGCAACATTGTTAGGAGTGTTAATGGCGGTCGAACATTTGGTTTATATTCAAATGTAACAAATGCTGATGGTACCGATGCTGGATTTTTTATTAATCCGAGTGTGATTGATGGCGTTAATAAAGCAATGTACGTAACATTTGATACTGCAAGCATTTTAAGACAAAAAAATTATACTTTAATTTCTGATCATGACTTTATTAATATTAATTTAGGTTCTGGTGCAACAGCCTATAAAGTTTCCCCGCATACTAGCGGATTGCTATTTGTAGGTACGGCTAGCGGTAGAGTATTTAAGATTACTGATGCTCATACTGATAATTATGCTGTTACAGAAATTAGTCCATCAAATACTACTGGATATATTTCATCAATTGATGTGGGTGCAAATGATGACCAAATTTTAATCACATTATCGAATTATGGAATAAATTCAATTTATGAAACTATTTCTGGCGGCGGTTCTAATGCTTGGGTAAATATCGAAGGTGACTTACCTGATATCCCGGTAAGATGGGGACTTTACAATAGAAGTAATTTTAATCAAGTAGCTATTGCTACTGAAGTTGGTGTTTGGGTTTCTGATGACGTAACAAGCTCATCAATAACATGGAATCCTTCTAATGATGGACTTGCAAACGTTAGAGTCGATATGTTAGCAATGAATTCTGAAGGAGAAATGTCAGCAGGTACATTTGGTCGAGGTCAATTTACTTCACCTGGATTTACTTCAACGGCACCATTAAATGCTGCATTTTCTCCAAGCAAAACTTCTGGTGCTTTTCCTCTTGAAGTTAATTTTATTGATAGATCAACTGGTAATGCCTCCTCATGGTCTTGGGATTTTGGTGATGGTAATACGAGTACATTACAAAGCCCTACACACACTTTCACTGAAGCTGGAAGATATACTGTATCTTTAACAGTTGGAGATGGCACCAATAGTAGCGTTACAACAAAAACTAATTTGATTTGGGCAACTTCTCAACAAGATAATTTATGGGGAGAAGGTTTTGAAGTTTGGCCTTATGGAGAGACTAACGGTGCAAGAGATACCAGAAGTTTTTCTTTCATAAATGCGAATGGTGACTCTGATTCTTCGGGTGAGTTTACTTTTGGTTGGTGGTATTACAATAATGGTCAAAATGCTGCAGAGAATAGTCGTAGAATGGCAGGTCAAGGTGATTACGCTACTGAAACAGCCAGGGACGATTGGTTAATAACACCTGAATTATGGCTAAGACCAGGAACAGATAATACTTTAAGTTTTTATCATCAAGTAGTAGGTGGACAAACTGAAACTTTCGACGTTGTTCTTTCGCCATCTGGAGGAAGTGATGTTTCAGATTTTACAGAAACATTAGGATCTATTTCGTCTGCTCAAGCACTTTGGGAACAAAGTTCATATGATTTAAGTCAATGGGCTGGAACTAAGGTAAGAGTTGCTATTCATTCTAATACTGCTACTGGACCAAGTTACGTTTTCTGGGATAGTTTCCGTTTAACTGCTGGTGTATTATCGGCAGATGGAGCACCATTACCTCCACAAGGCTTAGAAGTTGAAAGAGAATTAGTTTATGATGATGCTAGCGGTACATGGTCTCCAACAGATGATGGACTTGCAATCTTTTGGAATAGAAATGGCGAACCTGATTTAGCTTCATATAATGTTTATGCAAGTCAAACTGATAATTTTGATCCTAATGATAATACATTATTAGGAGTTGGAACATTAGGAGATACTCTTTTTGCCCAATTCTCTCCCGCTTTTTCTGCAGATGGAATTACTAATGTTTGGGAAGATTCAACATTCTTATATCCAAATACTGTTGGGATTGATTCGTTATTACATGACGGTCTGGCTCAAGGAGAAAGATGGTACTATAGAGTCGGTGCCGTTGATAATGACGGAAATGAGACTTTAAGTGAACAGGTATCATATATAATTGACACCCAAGCCCCTACTGCTGGTACCTTAACAGTTAATAATCTTGTTGATGGTTATTTGAAATCTTTAACAGAAATAAATGTAAGTGTTGATGGATTTAGTGATGATATAGGCATATCCCAATATTATTTTGCTATTGGAGATGGTACGCAAGTGTTTGGTCAAGGATTTTTTGATGTAGGTGATAATCTCACTTTGACAGGATTATCTTTACCTGATAAAACAGTTTTAACTGCAGTTGTTAATGCTCTGGATGGTTCTGGAAATGCTTCTGATCCTGTTACTCAAGAAGTAACAACATATGTTTCTTTACTTGGTGATTATGATAGCGATAATGATGTTGATGTCGAAGATCTAAATGCATTTACAAATGCATGGCCAAATTCAGGATTTGATGCTTCTGTAGATCTTGGTCCAGCTTCTGGAACAGCTCCTTATCTTATTCCAACATTAGATCAAATAAATAATATTTATGATATAAGTACTTTCTCCCGTATGTGGTTATGGACAAAATCTCAAAGTAGAACGCCTCTAGATATTGAAATTATGCCAATTGAATTTGAAGCAGAGATTTTAAGCAATCAAATTATTATTGAGCTTCCGGAAGGAGTCACCGCTGGAAGATTCCAGGTTGGAAATTCTAATAATGCTTACAACTTTAATACTGAGCAAAAAGAAGGATACATCATTTTAGAAAATAATGATGAACTAAATCAATACTATGAATTAGAATTTGGTAATTTATCTTCTAACGACAGAAAATTTGTTATTAATATTGACGCTGAGGCGCTTTCAAGTAACATTGAATTCAATTATCAGTTGTACTCTAAAGATGGTATAATTGGAAATGGCATGATGCAGTTAAGAAATCCTGACGAGTTCCATTTGTATCAGAATTATCCAAATCCATTTAATAATCAAACTACTATCATGTATGACATACCATCATTAATGGTAAATATTGTTGATGTAGAAATACTTATCTACAACACTGTGGGTACACTTGTTAGAACCTTAGATGAAGGTGATAAAGGTGCTGGACAACATACAACACTATGGGATGGTAGAAATGATGATGGTGAGAAAGTAAGTAGTGGAGTATATTTCTATCAACTTAGAGCTAAAGTAGATGGTCAAAGTGACTACAATAAAACCAAGAAAATGGTTATTGTAAGATAATTCTTTTTTATACTAGCTTAGTTTGATACAAATCGTGAAGTGTTACAAGACCTATACATTTCCCTTCACTGTCTATCACAGGTAAACAAGAAATTTGAGAGTGTCTGTCTTCCATCAATTTCATTGCATCTAGAATTGATATTGAAGGATTGATCGAAATAGGATCGCAATTAACAAAATTCAAAATGGAGTTTGATAAGTCATTAGTAGAAGCAATCGATTTTCTTAGATCCCCTTCTGTGACTATGCCTTTTAATATATCTTTTTCCAGATGAAGGGCTGCACCTAATGGCATATTGGTCATTTTCGAGGCACATGAACTTATTGAATCATTTTCATCAATTTGCGCAACTTCATTTAAAGGATGCATAACACTTTCAACTTTCAATGCTAATTGCTTCCCTAATTCCCCACCTGGATGATTTCTTGCAAAATCTCTTTTGTCAAAACCTCTTTGAGCCATAAGAACAGAAGCTAAAGCATCTCCAATTGCTAGTGCAACAAGTGAACTAGTAGTAGGAACAACTCCTAGTGGATCTATTTCCTTTTCAACTGTACCATTAAGAACAATATCAGCATTTTTAGCAATAAAAGAATCTACATTACCTACTATTGCAATTAATGGTGATTTGAACTCTTTTAAAATGGGAATTAATCTTACCAGTTCTTCAGTATTTCCACTTTTTGAAATTAAAATAGTTGGATCACCTGGATTATAAATACCCAAGTCTCCATGAATAGCTTCTGCAGCATGCATATAAACACTTTGCGTACCAGTACTGCATAAAGTTGCAACAATCTTTTGCCCAATGAGTCCTGATTTACCTAATCCACTAATTACAACCTTACCAGAGCTATTGATAATTAGATCTGCAGCTTGTTGAACATCCTGATCAATATTTTGAGATACTTCTAAAAGTTGTGAAGAGTAACTCTCTAAAATTGATTGAGATAATCCGTTTATTTCTTTTTTCTTCATACAAATGATAATATAAATAGTTTTTATGGAATTGTGACTGATAAATTTGTAGTATTCCTCATGAATATTTATCTAACAGGGGCAACAAGTGGTTTAGGAGAATACCTTGCATACAAGTATGCTAAAAGAGGTGCTTTTTTAGCATTAAGCGGTAGAAGAAAAGAAAAATTAACTGATGTTGCTAAGAAATGTGAAGAACTTGGTGGAAAAGTTGTTACATACTGCTTAGATGTAACCGATCAACATGCTACCAAAGAGTCAATTCAAGACTTTCTATCAAAAGTAGTAAGTATTGACTTAGTTATTGCAAATGCAGGGTACGGTTTTGTTGACAGGATTCACAAAGGTGATCCAACTGAACTAAATAAAGTTATTGATATCAATGTCAATGGTGTAATCAATACTGTTGTTCCTTTTATGCCTTCAATGATAAAAAATGATAAAGGTCACATCGCTATCATTGGATCAGTTGCAAGCCATTTTGCTTGGCCCGGAGCTGGTGCTTATGCTGCTTCAAAGCATGCTGTTAAAGCACTTAGTAAAAGCTGGAGAAGAACTTTACCAAAAAATGTCGACGTTACTTTAATTTGTCCAGGATTTGTTAAAAGTGAAATGACTGACTCCATGGGTACTATGACACCGTTTATGATTGGTACAGAAGATGGTGTTAATCGTATTGTAAAAGCTTTAGACAAAAAGAAAAAAATGTTCATTTTTCCGTTTATTTGGAAATTGGTTATTGCGCTTGAAGGACCAATATCATTCTTTATGTCAATGCCATTTAGAAATAATCACAAAAAGAATAGAAATAAATTATAAGGCTTTTAACGCAAA
The DNA here is from genome assembly GCA_902576865.1 of uncultured Fidelibacterota bacterium. Taxonomy (GTDB): domain Bacteria; phylum Fidelibacterota; class Marinisomatia; order Marinisomatales; family Marinisomataceae; genus Marinisoma. The sequence goes on along the minus strand of CACGWZ010000003.1, from coordinate 15,028 downwards.
ATAAAAGCAAACAATCCCTGGAAAAAATGTAAGAGGATTAATTTGTTCTCCAAAAATAAAGTAAGAGTTAAGAATTGCTATTGGAATAATTAGGTTATTCATAACAGCGAGCTTTTCATTAGATACTTTCAATAAACCAATATTCCAAAATAAGAAACCTAATCCTGTTGAAATCAATCCAAGAAATATTAATGTAAATAAGTTTACTGAAGTAAGCTCCAGACTATTATTAATACTCAAAAAGTAAAATATAGAAGTGATTAATGTAGCTCCTAAAAATAATTGAGAAAAATTATGAACTATATCTTTGGTACCATTTTTGATATTCCATTGTTTAAAGAGTATCTGTCCAGTTGCAAAGAAAAAATTAGCAAATTGAATTAAAATAAATCCAATCCAATAATTGAAAGGATTAACAACATTAAATCTCATTAGAAATGATCCAATTAATACTAAAATAATCGCATAAATGCCATTTTTTGATATTGTTTCTTTCGAGATATAGCTCGATGCAAGACCTACAAAAATTGGTGTGGTAATAGTAAATGTGGCTATCAAATATGCTGGTAAATACGCATAGGACTGTATATAAAAAACATACATTAAACCAAATTGTATTGCTCCAATCATTACCAATTTTATATCAAAACTAAATTTTTTGATATTGTAGATTGAAATCGATGAAAAAAATAGGAATGCAATAAGACTTCTAATAAAACTAATGTATGAAGAGTCTACCCCACTTAGTCCATATTTAATTATACCAAAAGAAAAAGACCAAAGTATAGAAACTATTATCAGATATGACATTTAAATATTTAAATCGTCAATAAGTTTTGCAAGCTTGTAATCTTTATCAGTAAGCCCACCTACATCATGAGTTGTCAAAGAAATGGTAACTTTACAATATAATATTTCAATATCAGGATGATGATTTTCTTGTTCAGCTAAATTAGCAACTTCATTTACAAAATCAATTCCATCTAAATAAGAATTAAATTCAAATGTTTTAGTAATCGTCTTATTTATTTCGTTCCACTGCATATTAAAATGGCCATATCATTGGAATCATTATAACTGAAACAACCCAAAGTATCAATCCTAATGGAAGACCAACCTTAATATAATCAGAATATCTATATCCACCAGGACCAAACACCATTAAGTTTGTTTGATAACCTACTGGAGTAATAAATGAAGCTGAAGCAGCGTAACAGACTGCAAAAATAAATGGTTTAGGATCAAATCCAAAGTTTGCTGCTAACGATAATGTAATAGGCGTCATAATAATAGCTGTAGCAGCGTTTGATGCTATTTCGGTTAAAATCATTGTAATAAAATAAATAAGTGCTAATAATAAATATGGTAAAATATCAGCAGGAAAAAGATTAACAAAGGTTGAAATTGAATCACTTATAATTACATCTAGCCCTGTACGTTGAATTGCAGCCCCCATTGGAAGAAATGCAGCAATAACGATAATAACTTGCCAATGAATAGAGCTATATGCCTCATTTGGTGTAATCACTTTTGAAAGCAATAACGCTATTACACCTAAAATAACACCAACTACAATTGGAATGATATCAAATATAGCTAATGTTACAGCCAATAATATTGAAGCTAAACTGAGCCACCAGAATGGATGTCCATCCAATGATCCATCAACCTTTCCTAAAACAATAAATCCTTCCTTATTTGCAAGTTGATTTATTCTATCTTTTGGTCCATAAACTAATAATGTATCAAAAGGCTTAAGAATGAAATGAGCTAACTTTCTACGAATAATCTCGCCTTCTCTTCTAATCGCTAATACAAAGCTTCCAAAAGACCTTCTAAAATTTGCTTCTTGCAAGGAAAGACCAATTAATTCAGAATTATCGGTAACAAGACACTCTGCTAAGATATTATCTTCTTGTTCAAGTTCTTCTTGTGTGAGTTTTTCATCTGCTAACATAACCAAATTTTCAATTTCTTTTAATCTTTGAAAATTATCAAATGAACCTTTAACAAAAAGAATGTCATCTTTTTGAATAGTAAGATTACGTAGGTTGGAATTTATTATTTCACCCCCTCTTAGAACATCAAGGACAATTACATCATAGTTTTCATTAATTTTTCTATCAAGAAGAGTTTTATTTGCTAATGGAGAATTTTTAGATACTTTAAATTCTGTTAAATAACCATCAAGACGATAGTCTTCAATACTTGATGATTTGGCTACTCTAATTGGTAGAAGTTTGTATCCAATAGTAAATATGTATATTAATCCAACAACAAATTTTATAATACCAAACTTTGCAAATTCAAGCATTCCTAGTGATACAAGTCCATTTGAAGAATCAACTAAAATGGAATTAACAATTAAATTTGTAGATGTTCCTACAAGAGTTAAAGTACCTCCCAAAATGGCAGCATAACTTAATGGAATTAATACTTTAGATGGACTTATGTTATACTTATCTGCTAACCTAATTGTAACCGGCATAAAAATAGCAACAATTGCAGTATTGTTTACAACTGCTGAAGCAACTCCAATAGCAAATAAGTATGCAATCATACCTAATACTCTTGATCTATCAATCAAAGAATTTATATTGATTATTAAATATTCGAGAATATGGGATTTTTGCAGGGCATGACTTAGTATAAATAAACATGCAATAGTAATTACAGCAGGGTTAGAAAATCCTTCCAGACTTTCCGTAGGGCTAACTAAACCTAAAATAAGTAATAGGCCTAAAACTAATAGAGCTGTGACATCAATAGGAAATAATTCAGTAATAAAAAGTATTAATGCCGCCAGTATTATTCCGCCAAGAAATAAGATTTCCATAAGTACCGTGGAAAGGACTCGAACCTTCACATCTTACGATACTGGTTCCTAAGACCAGCGCGTCTACCAATTCCGCCACCACGGCATAATTATCGAAATATAAATATAATTAGTAAAAAAAGTTTATTTAATGATTTATTGCTAAATCTAGCTCTGAAATTAGATCATCTACATTTTCAATGCCTACAGAAAGTCTTAGGAGATTTTTAGTAATACCTAGTGTTTCTTTTTCTTTCTTTGGAACAGAAGCATGTGTCATTGAATAAGGACAAGAAATTAATGTTTTTACTCCTCCCAAACTTTCAGCTAAAGTGATAAAATTTAATTTCTTTGCAAATTTATTTATGTTTATAGATTTTTCTAATTCAAATGAAATAATTCCACCAAAGACCGTATTCCCATTCGGATTTTTTTGCTGTTTTTTAGCAATAGAATGCTGCGGATGCTCTTTAAGACCTGGGTAAATTACTCTCGTAACCTTCTTCTGTTTTTTTAACCAAATTGCAATTTTCATTGTATTGCTAAAATGTTTTTCGACTCTCAAAGATAAAGTCTTAATAGATCGTAGTAATAACCATGCATCAAAAGGACTAGGTAGCGCTCCTGATGTATTTTGAATTAAAGTAATTTTTTCTGCAGATTTTTTATCATTTACCATTAATGCACCACTTAAAACATCAGAATGTCCTCCAATATATTTTGTTGTACTGTGCATAACTATATCTGCTCCAAGATTTAGAGGTTTTTGACCATATGGACTCATAAATGTATTATCAACACTTAATAAAATTTTATTTGATTTACATATCTTTGATACAGCTAAAATATCTGTAATTTCTAGAAGTGGATTACTTGGAGTTTCTAAATGAATTAATTTAGTACTTTCCCTGATTGTTTTTTTAATTACATTTAAATCGGTTGTATCGATAAAATCAAAATCAACACCATTATTATTTAAAACTTTTGTAACCAATCGAAAAACACCTCCATAAACATTTTTTGATATCAATACATGGTCTCCTGGTTTAAACATTAAAAATATTGCGGACATTGCAGCCATACCCGACGCAAATGCAAATGAATATTTAGCATCTTCAAGCATTGCAAAGTTTTCTTCTAGTGCATCGATTGTAGGTCCCCCAGTTCTTGAATAAACAAACTTTTCACTACTGCTAAATGTTGGTTGCCTAAAAGTAGAAGTTAAGTGTAACGGGGTGACAGCTGCTCCAGTTTCATCAATTTTATTTCCAACATGAATAGTTTTTGTGGAAAACTTCGTATTATTTTTAGTTTTCGACACGGGAGAACCCTTTCATAAGATATTGATCAATTTTTTTAAATTTTATTTTAACTTTTTCTCCAGACGGTGAAATCAGTTCTATCTTATCATTTCTTCCAATCTTTAAATCAGTATTTGATTTTATCTTTGAAGAGGTTTTTTCAGGCCGAATTGTATCCGAATTTGAATCAACCTCATCATGCTGAAGTTGTATATTTTTTTGCAATGGATTTTGTTGGGATTGTGATTGGTCACTCATTTGAGCATGAAAAACTCTTTGAATAACTGTACTTCGTAGGTTTATAAGAAGTTCTTGAAAAAAGTTATATGATTCGGATTTATATTCAATCAACGGATTTTTTTGTCCATATGCTCTTAAACCTATTCCCTCTCTTAATTGGTCCATTCCAAGTAAGTGATTTCTCCATTTTTCATCAATTGTTTTGAGCACAATAAATTTTTCAACTTTTCTTAATAATTCTTCTGGTATAATATCTTCTTTTAATTGATAATACTTTAATGCTTTATCATTTATAAAATCAATTAACTCATCTATAGAATTAAGAGAGTCAAGTTCTTTTATATCAATATTAACAAGTATGTTACTATTTAATTGTTGATTTATACTTTGCCAGTCCCATTCTTTTAATTGCTTAAAATCCAAATCACCAATAATATCGTAAATAAAATCTTCAATGAAATCATGAACAGTATCCTTAATAGAATCGGATAATAAAGCCTTATTTCTTAAATCGTAAATTATTTCTCTTTGTTGATTAAGAACATCATCATACTCTAAAAGATGTTTTCTCATTGCAAAATTTCTTTCTTCTACTTTCTTTTGCGCACTACTTACTCCTCTATTAAGCATTCCTGCGCTTAATTCTTGATCATCATCCATTGATAGTCTATCCATATAAGTTGCAAGTCTATCCATATTAAATAATCTCATAAGGTCATCTTCAAGAGAAATATAAAATCGCGAAGAACCATTATCTCCCTGCCTACCAGAACGGCCCATTAATTGTAAATCAATCCTTCTAGATTCATGTCTGGCTGTTCCTATGATGTGTAAACCTCCTAGTTCTTCTACACCTGGACCTAATTTGATGTCAGTTCCTCTCCCAGCCATATTTGTTGCAATTGTAATTGATTTTTTCAAACCTGCTTGAGAAACAATTTGTGCTTCGCTTTGGTGTTGCTTAGCATTTAAAACATTATGAGGTATACCTTTTTGTTTTAACATCTTTGACAATAATTCAGATACTTCAACCGAAATAGTTCCAATTAGTACAGGCTGACCTTTAGAATAATATTCACCAACTTCATTTATTACTGCCTTATATTTTGCTTGCATTGACTTATAAATAACATCGTTGAAATCATTTCTCTTAATAGGTCTATGAGTTGGAATAACAGTTACTCCTAAATTATATATCTTTTCAAATTCAGCTGCTTCTGTATTTGCTGTTCCAGTCATTCCTGATAATTTATCATACATTCTAAAATAATTTTGGATTGTAATAGAAGCTAATGTCTGAGTTTCTTTTTCAATTTTGACATTTTCTTTAGCCTCTAAAGCTTGATGAAGGCCTCCACTAAATCTTCGTCCAGGAAGAACTCTTCCAGTAAATTCATCTACTATCAATACTTGTCCATTTTGAACAACATATTCAACATCTTTATCAAATAATGTGTAAGCTTTTAAAAGTTGACTGAGATAGTGAATCTTGCTACTTCTTTCTGAATGCAACTTATATACTTTTTCTTTTTCTAATTGTTTTTGCTTATCACTAAGATTTTGATCATCAATATCAGATAATAAATCACCTAAATCTGGAATTGTAAAAGCATCCTTGTTATCGGGTGATAAAGCTTCTCTTCCTTTGTCAGACAAATCAACACTATTTGATTGCTCATCAATAGAAAATAATAAATCTTCATCAAGAAGATATGTTTTCTTCTCTGCAATATATTCAGATTCAACGGCATTCATCATTTTTATAGTACCTTGTTCTTGAAATATATCTTGTAATTTTTGAAATTTTGGAAGACCTTTTTTGGCTTTAAGCAATAATAATCCTGCTTTTTGTTTTTCTTCATCAGAAATTTCTTCATTTTTTAATAATGTTTGGGCTTCTGTAACCAAAGAGCTAACTAATTGAGTCTGTTTTGTAACAAGAGATTGTACTGGGCGTTTTAAATCGATATAGGATTGATTAATTTTTGTCTCAACAGGCCCTGAAATAATTAATGGAGTTCTTGCTTCATCAATCAAAACACTGTCTACCTCATCAACAATAGCATAATTATGTTTTCTTTGAACTAAAAACTCTCTATCAATGGTCATATTATCTCTAAGATAATCAAAACCAAATTCATTATTAGTTCCATATGTAATATCACAATTATAAGAAGATTTTCTCTGTTCAGGATTCATGCTATTTAATATAAATCCAACTGATAATCCAAGAGTCTCAAATACCCTACCCATCCACTCTGCATCTCTTTGAGCTAAGTAGTCATTGACAGTTATAACATGAACTCCACGGCCAGAAAGTGAATTCAAGTAAATAGGAAATGTAGCAACCAAGGTTTTACCTTCTCCAGTTTTCATTTCTGAAATTTTTCCTTGATGTAATACGATACCGCCAATAATTTGCTCATCATAAGGAATCATTTCCCATTTAATTTTTTGTCCTACTACATCCCACTCCTCGTCATATAGAAGTCTACATGCATGCTTTACAAGAGCAAAAGATTCTACCAAATGTTTGCCTAAAACTTTTTCAGTAATTTGAGCTCTGATTTTTTTTAATTCTTTAGAGTCGTTAATATTAGATAATTTTTCACTTTCTGCAGTTGAAATAGATTGTTGAATAATTTTTTGTAATTCTTTGGTTCGACTTTGAAGATAAGCTATATCTTTTCCTTTGAGAGTATCATAAAACTCATTTACTTCATTTACAATCGGCAAAATCTTTTTTATTTCTCTATCGGACTTTGTTCCAAATATTTTTGTTAGAATACTCATTTATAATTCCTTATAAATTGAATCTAATACTCCATTAACAAACGAAATACTTTCTTCAGAACTAAATTTTTTAGCATTTTCAATTGCTGAACTAATAGTAACTTTATGTGAAATATCATATGATTTTAAATACATCATCTCACAAAGAGACATTTTCATTATTAATTTGTCAACAACATTTAAACGATCAATAGTCCAATTATTCAAGTTTGATTCAATTTTTTTATCCAATTCTTCAGAAAATTTGATTGTTAGATTAAATAATTCTTCAACAAACTTTTTTGTCATTTTATCAAATTCATATCTAATAAAGATATCATGTAAGACTTTTCTATCATCTTCACTTGAAACATGTTTTGCATAAAGTGCTTGTAATACAGCCTCTCTAGCTAACTTTCTTTGCTGTTTATTATTTTTAGACATTTGATATCATTGTTGATGATTCCATTTTATGTAATCTTGAATTCTTCTTTCAGCTAAAAGATTTGCAGCTTGAAGAGTGGACATATTATTATTTGCAGCATAATCAAATATTCTCATTAGAATATAGTAAATGCCCTCAACTTGATATTTCGCTTTTTCTTTATTATATCCCTTCAATTCGTTTGCAACATTCATGAGTCCACCAGCATTAATAACATAATCAGGTACATACATTATTTCTTTCTCACTTAAAAGCTTTGAATCTCTATCTTCTTTCTCAAGCTGATTATTTGCTGCGCCAGCTATTACACTACACTTTAAATTTTTAATCGAAGAAGGATTGATAATAGCTCCCATTGCGCAAGGAGAAAAAACATCTAAATTCATTGATATAAGTTCATCATTGTCAACTGGAATCACACCAAACTCTTTAATAACCCTTTCTAATGACTCTTGATTAATATCGTAACCATAAATTTTTGCACCTTCACTTTTTAAGTGTGAACATAAATAATAGCCTACCTTTCCAAAACCCTGTACACCAATTTTTAAACCCTTAAGTGATTGTATATTTAATTTTTTTTTCAATGCAGCTTTCATCCCAACAAAAACCCCAAGTGCTGTAAATATTGAAGGGTCTCCACTTCCACCCATTGCTCTTGTAATCCCCGTAACACTATTAGTTTCCATTCTAATAAACTCCATGTCATGTACTGACATTCCTACATCTTCAGCAGTTATATATTTTCCTCCTAGGCTATGCACAAACTTTCCAAATGATCTTAAAAGCACTTCAGATTTGTCTTTATTGGGATCTCCTATAATTACTGCTTTACCTCCTCCTATATTAAGGTTTGAAATTGAAGCTTTATATGTCATGCCTCTTGATAATCTTAATACATCTAAAAGTGCTTCTTCTTCGCTCTTATAAGGATACATTCTGCACCCACCTAAAGCTGGCCCAAGCACAGTATTATGAATTGCAATAATTGCCTTTAAGCCTGATGATGGATCATTACAATAAACAACCTGTTCATGATTTTTATCTGAAATTTTTTCAAAAATTTTAGTCATTATTCTTTCCTATTTCTTTTTTGATTTTGAATAAGCATCGATTATATCTTTAACAAGGTGATGTCTTGCTATATCATGTTCATTCAATTTTACAATTCCTATATCGTTGATATTTTTTAATATTTTTAAAACATCTATTAGTCCTGAATTAGACTTTGTTGGTAAATCAATTTGTGATTCATCGCCAGTTATTATCGCTCTTGATTCAATTCCTAATCTTGTTAAAAACATTTTCATTTGAATTGATGAAGCATTTTGAGCTTCGTCAAGAATCATTGCTGAACGATTGATAGTTCTACCTCTCATGTATGCCAATGGAATTATCTCAATAATACCTCTATCTAAAAAATTTTGAATTTTATTTTTTGGTAATAATTCATGGAGTGCATCGTATAATGGAGCCAGATATGGATCAATTTTATCCTTAAGATCTCCTGGAAGAAATCCTAAATTTTCTCCAGCTTCAACTGCAGGTCTACAGAAAATAATTTTTTCAATTTCATGTTTTTCAAGTAATGATAATGCATATGCTACAGCAAGGAATGTTTTTCCTGTTCCTGCTGGACCTACTGAAATAATAATATCGTTCATAAGAAAAGATTGTACTAATTCTTTTTGACCATCAGTTCTGGGAAAAACTGGACCTTTTTTACCGTAAAATAACACGTTTTCAATAGAACCATTGGATTTAGACGATTGTTCAGAAGAATTTAAAGCAACTAATTGTGATATATCTTTTTGAGATAAAGTATTACCTTTTTTAATGGAATCGATCATTTGATTTAAAACTGAATCAAAATGATTAATATCTTTTTTAAGGCCCTGACAAAAAATATTGTTTCCTCTAATATTTAATTGAAGAGGAAGTTGTTTTTCTAAAAAAATAATATTTTTATCGCCAACTCCATACAGACTTGTTAAATCTACGCCTTTTATTTCAAACGTTTTTTTCATCATCTAAAATCTTTATTCCGAGTTCATTTAATTGTTCTTCCGAAACAAGGTTTGGTGCTTCTTCCATCAAAGCAGATGCTGATGTTGTCTTTGGGAATGCAATAACGTCTCTAATATTTGTAACTCCTGCCAATAACATGACTAATCTATCTAATCCAAATGCAATACCACCATGGGGAGGAGTTCCATATTTAAGCGCATCAATAAAAAATCCAAATTTTTCCGAAATTTCCTTATCAGATAGATTCATTATTTTAAATATATCTTTTTGCAATTTATGGTCATGGATTCTTATTGAACCTCCAGCTACTTCATACCCATTAATTACTATATCATAGCCTTTAGAAATAGTATCTCCAGGATTTGATAGAACATTTTCGATATCGGAATCTTTTGGAGCTGTAAAAGGATGATTGACGGAATCAAATCTTTCAGTTTCATCATTCCAATTAAATAAAGGAAAATCTACAATCCAAACAGGAGTAAACAAGTTATTATCCTTAAGCTTTAATACATCCCCAAGTCTACTTCTTACTTTTCCGAGTATATTTAATGCATCATTGAGTTTATCGCCAACCATAAAACATATTGAATTATCTTCAATTCCAAAATTATTAATGATTTCATTACGGAGTTCAGAATCAAAAAATTTAGAAATTCCTCCCTCAAAATCACCATTATTTACTTTAAACCATGCTAATCCTTTAGCACCAATTGATTGAGCATAAGCATCCATTTCATCTATAACTTTCCTGGAAAATTTATCTGCTTTTTGAGTGTGAATCATTCTTACTGCCTCGCAGGAAGAAAAAGCTTTAAAATCAGATTTTTCTGCAAAAGGCTTAAAATCATTGATATGCATTTCAAATCTTAAGTCAGGCTTATCAGTACCGTATTTTTCAATAGCTTCTTTATATGGAAGAACTGGAAAGTCATTTATCTCTACGTTAATTATATCTTTAAACACTTTGACGATTAAATTTTGAACTAAATTCCTGACTTCATCTTCATCCACAAAACTCATTTCTAAATCTATTTGGGTAAACTCAGGTTGACGATCAGATCTTAAATCTTCGTCTCTAAAACATTTAACAATTTGAAAATAACGATCTAAGCCTGAAATCATAAACAGTTGTTTATACATTTGTGGGGATTGTGGTAGGGCATAGAATTGACCATTATGAACTCTACTAGGCACCAAATAGTCTCTGGCACCTTCTGGAGTTGACTTCATCAATACTGGTGTTTCAATCTCTAAAAAATGATTTTTTGATAAGAAATTTCTTACAACCTGAGCTGTTTTATGTCTAATAATTAAATTATTTTGAAGAGAAGAATTTCTTAGCTCTAAATACCTATATTTTAATCTATGCTCTTCCGAAGATGCCTCCCGATCTTGTATAGATAAAGGTATAGGTTCGGCTGTACTTAATAAATTAATTTTTTCGACTAAAACTTCGATTTCACCTGTTGATAAATCAGGATTGATTAAATCTTTTGCTCTAGCAGAAACTTTACCAGATACATGAATAACATCCTCGTTTGACAAGGTTTTACCAATTTCAATTAATTTTTCAGAACTAAGTATAATCTGTGTTTTCCCAAAGCGATCACGAATATCTATAAATATAATCTGACCATGGGTCCTTATAGAGTTTACCCATCCTGAAAGTTGAACGGTCTTGTCAATATGATTATTATTCAATTCACCACAATTATGTGTTCTAATAGTCATCTATAATAATCTAACAATTATTTGTCTAATTCTTCTGCATTTTCAACAAGAAGGAGAACTTTGTCCTCAATATCATCAGAGGAGTCAGAATTAATGTCGGCAATACCATAAGAGCATGAAAATTTGACTTCATTCTTATCAGTTTTAACTGATATAGTACCATCAGTTAAATTTATAATTGAATTGGTATGATTTTTCATTATTCCAAAGTATCCATCTACTCCAGGACATTTCACATAAGAAACATTTTCAAAACTAAATGTCTTTACTGGAGTAACAATATCTAATTTGAAAAGCTTGCTCACTTTTTACCTTTCTCGATAGCTTCATCTATGGAACCAACATACGAAAAAGCATTTTCGGGTAAATCATCAACTTCACCATTTAGTATTGCTTCAAAACCAGCAATTGAGTCTTCAAGTTTAACATATCTACCTTCAATTCCAGTAAACTGTTCAGCTACAAAGAACGGTTGTGACATAAATTTCTGCATTTTTCTTGCTCTTGAAACTACTAACTTATCTTCATCAGATAATTCATCCATACCTAAAATTGCAATGATATCTTGCAGATCTTTGTATTGCTGAAGAGTTGCCTGAACTGATCTAGCTACATTATAATGTCTGTCACCTATAACTCTTGGATCTAATATTCTTGATGTAGAAGTTAAAGGATCAATAGCTGGATAAATACCAAGCTCAGCAATTTTTCTTTCTAAAACAGAAGTCGCATCTAAATGTGCAAATGCAGTTGCAGGTGCTGGGTCTGTTAAATCATCTGCAGGTACATAAATAGCTTGAACAGATGTGATGGAACCTTTCTTTGTTGAAGTAATTCTTTCTTGTAAATCACCCATTTCAGTTGACAATGTTGGTTGATATCCTACAGCTGATGGCATTCTTCCAAGAAGAGCTGAAACTTCTGATCCAGCTTGAGTAAATCTAAAAATGTTATCAACAAACAATAATACATCTCTTCCTTCATCATCTCTAAAATACTCTGCCATAGTTAAAGCACTTAAACCAACACGTAGTCTTGCACCTGGGGGTTCATTCATTTGACCAAATACTAGAGCAGTTTTATCAATAACTCCGGATTCAGTCATTTCTGCATATAAGTCATTACCTTCTCTAGTTCTTTCACCTACACCAGCAAATACAGAAAATCCTCCGTGCTCAGTTGCAATGTTTCTAATTAATTCTTGAATAAGAACTGTCTTTCCTACACCAGCACCACCAAATAATCCTGTTTTTCCACCTCTAGTATATGGTTCCATTAAATCAACCACTTTAATTCCAGTTTCAAACATTTCTGAAGAAGTTGCTAAACTTTCTTGTGCGGGTGCTGATCTGTGAATTGGTGAAGTAGCTTTGTTACCAACATTTCCTTTTTGATCGATTGGATTTCCCAAAACATCAAACATTCTTCCTAAAGTCTCTTTTCCAACTGGAACAGAAATTGGTTTTCCAGAATCGCTAACTTTTGCTCCTCTAACCAGTCCATCTGTAGAATCCATAGCGATTGTTCTTACTACACCTTGGCCTAAATGCTGGGCAGTTTCTAAAACTAAGTCAGTACCATCATCTCTCTTAATACTTAATGCATTCATGATTTTAGGTAGATGACCTTCATCAAATCTTACATCAACTACCGCACCAGTTATTTGTAATATTTTACCTTCATTATTCATTTTATGTCCCCTTTAATCGACTAATGCTTCTGCCCCACCGACAATTTCTAACATTTCAGTTGTAATGGCGGCCTGACGAGCTTTATTAAATTCTAATTTTAATTCTTTAATTATTTCTTTTGCATTCTCTGTTGCATTATCCATTGCAATCATTCTTGCTGCCTCCTCACTACTGTAAGATTCAAGAAGTTGCTGCCACATTTGTACGTTAATGTGCTTTGGAATTAATGTGGAAACAATTTCTTTTTGACCAGGTTCATAATCGTAATTATAATTGGTCACACTATAGTCTGCTGTAAAATCTACAGGTAGGACCTTTTCAATAATTAGATCTTGTGATGCAAGAGTTTTAAATCTGTTGTAAATAACGTGAACTTCATCAATTTCATTATTTTCAAATGCATTAATGAATGAAGTAGAAATGTTTGAAGCTGTATCATAATTCATATCTTTCCAAAAATCAAAATAAGTTTCTTTTACATTAAAATCTCTTTTGGAGAAGTATTCTGATGCTTTTTTACCTAGACAAAATAGCCTCACTGAATCCTTACCTAATTTTTCGATTTCTTTTTCAGCTAGCCTGATAACACTTGAATTGAATGAGCCAGCAAAACCTCGATCACTCGTTATTACAATAATACCAGTATTTTGAACTTTTCTTTTTTCAACAAGTGATATATCAGAAACGCTGATTTGAGGTAAAATTCTACAAATTAAATCTTGAGTGCTCTTAGAATAAGGTCTAGATATTTCCATTTTTTCTTGAGCTTTCTTTACTTTGGCGGCTGCTACCATTTTCATAGCTTTGGTAACTTGCTGAATGCTAGTTACTGATTTAATTCTCTCTGAAAGATTTTTCAAATTAGCCATACTAGAAACTCTTCTTAAATTCCTCTATTGCCTTATTCATCTTTTTACCAAGATCATCTGAAATATCTCCTGAGCTATTTATTTCCTTTAAACATTTTGGATGTTTCGATTCAAAATGCTCTAAAAGACCAACTTCAAATTCCTTAACAGACTCTAATTCAATATCATCTAAATAACCTTGACTGGCAGCATAAATAATTGCAACCTGCTTTTCAGTTGTCATTGGTACATATTGATTCTGCTTTAGAATTTCGACCATTCTCCTTCCTCTTGTAATTTGAGCTGCTGTTGATTCATCTAAGTCTGAAGCAAATTTAGCAAAAGCTTCCAACTCTCTAAATTGAGCTAAGTCTAACCTTAATTTACCTGCAATTTTTTTCATGGCTTTTATCTGGGCACTTCCACCAACTCTTGATACTGATAACCCAACGTCAACAGCAGGTCTTACACCTCCATTAAATAAATTTGTATCTAAATAAATCTGTCCATCAGTAATTGATATTACATTTGTAGGAATATAAGCAGATACGTCACCTTCTTGAGTTTCAATAACTGGAAGTGCAGTAAGCGAACCTGAACCTAAATCTTCGGAAAGCTTTGAAGCCCTTTCCAATAATCTACTATGTAAGTAGAAAACGTCTCCTGGAAATGCTTCTCTTCCAGGGGGTCTTCTTAAAACAAGAGACATTTGCCTATATGCAGTAGCTTGTTTTGATAAATCATCATAAACAATTAAGCCATGCATGCCATTATCTCTATAATATTCTCCCATAGCACAACCTGAATAAGGAGCAATGTATTGTAATGGAGCTGGATCTGAAGCATTTGCTACAACCACAGTTGTATACTCCATTGCACCATTAGCTTCAAGTTCAGCGACTAACTTAGCAACTGTTGATGCCTTTTGACCAACAGCGACATAAACACAATATACCGGGCTATCTGAATTATGAGTGGATTTTTGATTTATGATAGCATCGATTGCAATTGCTGATTTTCCTGTTTGCCTATCACCAATAATCAGCTCTCTTTGACCTCTACCAATTGGAATCATGCTATCAATTGATTTTAATCCAGTTTGTAGAGGTTCTTTAACTGGAAATCTTTGCATAACACCTAATGCTTTTCTTTCA
>CACGWZ010000002.1:20000-125004 GCA_902576865.1 uncultured Fidelibacterota bacterium | reverse complement strand
CATATAATTGAGATGGATGGCGCAATGCATTGTTTCCTGAATTAGGAAAATACATTCCTATAGATGCTTCAGTGGTTCTACCGTAAAGTTCACCATTAATAAAGTTTCCAATTCTACCAAAAAAGTATCCTAAAGGAATAGCAGCAGTTAAAAAGTCTGCTAATTCAAAAAAATGTAATTTCACTTTTCTACTAAAAAGCCATATTGCAGCAACAACTCCAATAACACCTCCATGATAGGACATACCTGCAATACCAGTGAAAATCCAATCACCATTATAATATTTGAAAGGAATAAGAATCTCTAATGGATTAGCAAGGTAATATTCAAAATTATAAAAAATAACATATCCAAATCTTGCTCCAATTAGTAGTCCAATAAAACACCAAGATAGCAAATCTTCAAATTGTTCTAGATTAATTTTTTTAAACCTGTTTTGCTTTATTTGCTTGCTGCAAAGGATATATACTACTCCAAAAGCAACAAGATACATTGTTGAATACCAATAAATCGTTAATGGACCAATTGAAATTAATACTGGATCCATTTTTGAGGGTAAAGTCTGCCACCATGCTAGGAAATCCATATCGAAAGATACAAAAAATACTTTGTAACCTAAAAAAAATTATATAACCTCGAATACAAATTATGATTTTATCAGGAAAAGAAATTCTAAAACGTAAAGATCAAGATATTATCATTGAACCTTTCAATGAAAATCAGATTAATCCGAATAGTTACAACTTAAGATTGCATAATGAGCTGATGATTTATGAAAATAACCCCCTTGATATGAAAGAAGATAATTCTGCAAAGAAAATTATTATACCCAAAGATGGATTATTGCTTGAAAGCAGAAAGCTATATTTAGGAAGAACCATTGAATATACTGAGACACATAATTTAGTCCCAATGCTCGAAGGAAGATCATCTGTTGGTAGATTAGGACTCTTTGTTCATGTAACAGCAGGATTTGGTGATGTTGGGTTTAAAGGCTATTGGACACTAGAAATTTTTTGTGTTCAACCAATTAAAATTTATCCATCAGTTGAAATTTGCCAAATTTTTTATCACTCTGTTGAAGGTGATGTTGATCCTTATAAGAGTGGAAAATATCAAGGTAATAAAGATATTCAAACTAGCATGCTTTATAAAGACTTTAAAAAAGATGAATAAAATTTTAATTTTCCCTTTTATTATAATAATAAAGTTCTATCAAATACTAATCTCGCCTCTACTAGGATCAAATTGTAGGTTCCAACCTACATGCTCAGAGTATTGCATAGATTCTTTAAAGACATGGGGTTTATTTAAAGGACTTTATTTATCAATAAAGAGAATTATAAAATGCCACCCATGGGGTGGAAAAGGTTATGACCCAGTTCCAAGGAAGGATTAGTCATGCTGAACAAATTCAAATTGATCTTTTTTATAACCTAACTTTTCAAGCGAAGTCATTATTTTATTGTATTCTTCATCTGTTATTTTTGATGTTCTTCCCATTATCCAACCCATAGTATTTTTAGGATAACCAACAGCCATATATTCATAATTATCATCAACATAGACGATTTTAAATGGAAATTTCATAAATGGAATGAAAGGTTTCCTCATTTGAATTTTCCATTCTGCATTTGAAGTTTTATCAATCACAGTACCTTGTTGCTTGATCTGTCTTGCTTGACCGTCCTTAATAGCATCATAAGTTATATCTATGGTACCATCATCATTTAAAACGTAAGTATCTGAAGAATTTGTAGCACCTTTCTCTATCATATTAGGCACTAAAGCAATTACGAACCATTTACCCATAAATTTTTCTAAATCTACTGCGTCGACTGTTTTCATTGTGTCAGCTCCTTTTAAAAAACTTGCAAAAATTAAAAATAAGATTAATAATGTTTTCATTTTAAATATCCACTCCAATTTTTTTATACAACATGCTCAATGCAAAATATAATACTATCATGATTGAAATTGAAAGAAACATACTTGGAATAAAATTGATTTTTTTTAAAAAATAAGGCAATGTGATAAAAAATGACAATGAAGGCATAATCATTGCAAACACACCATACGAAAAATCAATTATTTTATCTACATCTCTAGTTTCAAAATAAATCCATGAAATTGTTATCAAAGAAATCATTGGAAGAGATACAATTATAGCTCCTAAAAGAGAATCTTTTTTTCCAATCTCGGATGCGGCAAATATGATTAGTGCAGATATTAATATTTTTGCTATATTGAACATTACCAAAATTATGGAATTAAATAATATATATCTAGGGTTTGCTTTAGCGACTTTTGCTGGATTAAGTACAGGGATTGGCAGCGCTTTAGCGCTTTTTACAAGATCATTTAATAAACGTTTCTTGGCAATTGCATTAGGCTTATCTGCTGGAATAATGCTTTATGTATCTTTTGTGGAGTTAATGCAATTATCCTTTGAATCTTTAACTACAATATATGGAATGAACTTTGGTAAGTTAATAACTGTAACAGGATTTGTTGTTGGGTTACTATTAATGCTTCTTATTGACCAATTATTTGATCATCATTCAATTGCAGATTTTATTTCTAGATCAGAAGATAAAAATGAATCAGTTTTAATTAAAGCAGGTGTTTTTTCAGCCATTGCTTTGGCTATTCATAATTTTCCTGAAGGATTTGCTACTTTTACTGCTACTGTTTATGATCCAGCTATCGGATTTACACTTGCTTCTGCAATAGCTGTACATAATATTCCTGAAGGAATTGCAGTCTCTGTTCCAATATATTATGCTACAAAAAGTAAGCGAAAAGCTTTTTATGTCTCATTTCTTTCTGGTCTTGCAGAGCCCATGGGAGCATTAATTGGATTTCTAATTTTTAGAACTGTGTTTAATGAAGCTTTATTTGGTATATCTTTTGCATTTTGTGCAGGAATAATGGTATATGTTGCCTTGAACGAATTATTACCTGTTGCTAAAGAATATGGTGAACCAAGTGATACAATCATTGGTGTTACAATTGGAATGATCATAATGGCTGTAAGCTTAATTATGATGTATGCTTAAAAATTAGATAGGTAACTATAAAGTATTGACCTTATAATAATCCAGTTATTTCTTTTGAAAGAGGTTTCACAGATTTATCAAAAAATGCTACCAAGTCACCTTCTTCATTAACTAGATATTTACAAAAATTCCACGTTGGTTTTTTTTCATTCCACCCATTCAAATTTTTATCAGTAAGCCATTTATATACCGAACTTTGATTTTTACCTCTTGTGGTAATTTTCGAGAATAATTGGAATGTAACACCGTAATTTTTTTCACAAAAATCAGCAATGTCTGCATCAGAGCCTCTTTCCTGATATAAGAAGTCATTTGCCGGAAATCCAAGAATTGCAACATCATCACCATAAATATCATGGAGTTTTTGAAGACCTTCATATTGGTAAGTATAACCACAACTTGATGCTGTATTAACAATCAAAACTTTTTTACCTTTGAACTGACTAAAGTTAATTTGTTCGCCTTCAATTGATGTAGCTTTCAAATCATAAAAGTTAGCAATTGATTTAGTTTTTTCAACAGGATCGTTTGTTTTTTTTGCAGTTAAACCAACTAATAGGAAAATAATCCCTATTGCTAGTATTGCTAAAAATACTATGTTGCTTGTAAATAATGTTTTTATCATATTTTTGCTTAAATTTGCCTGCGAAAGTACTATGTATTTAATTAAAAAAGAAGAACTATCTGGAACAGCTCTCTGGTTAAAAGAGAATTTTGAAGTAATATTTTTATGGTTTTGTGTTATATGCATTGTTGTTTCAGCTTTGTTTATATTAAAACTATATTTAAATCGACAGAAATGAGAATTTTACAAACCACATTAATATTATTTTTAATAGCTTGCCAGAGTGAAGTATCAGATAAAGACGTTAAACCAGCTCAATTTAAAAGCAATACATCACAAGAATCTGTAAAAGAGGATACTCAGCAACCTCAGAAAATAACAAATGGCATAGTGTTTAAAGATGCTCAGGGGAATATGCTTACTGATGCTCAAAAAGATAGTCTTGTTCAATATATGGACAATATCCAAGCATTAAGAAGATATGATCAAGAGAATAATAATACTGAGTATATTTTATTTCAAGACTATGAAGATTTAAGAGGTTTTGTTTCTGATAATGCTATAGAAAATCTCATTGAAGAGAATAAGCTAAGAAGATCAGGAGGTCAAGGAGCAGTTCTAGATAAAAGAATTAATGACCAGTGGAAGGATAAACCGCTTCCTAGTGGTAATTTTTTACAAATGATTGATGGAAGTGTAAAATCCTTTTCAGATTATAAAGGCAAATTATTGGTTATAAACTTTTGGTACATAAATTGTGGTCCATGTATTGCCGAAATGCCATATTTAAATGATTTAGTTAATCAATATCAAAATGAAAATGTCAATTTTTTAGCTTTAAGTTTTGATTCCAGTCAGGATATTAAATCTTTTCTTGAAAAAACCGAGTTCAAATATGAGCATGGCTCAATATCAAGATCTCTTATGTATGATTTTACTCCAGTAGCTCCAGGACATTTTATTATAGATAGTGAAGGAATAATTCGTGATATTATTATTGGAGCTCCAAGAAAAACGGAGTTAATATTTGGCAAACTTGTAGACTTAATTGAAAAAAATAAAAAATAAATTCTTAAAAACTTATTCATTCAGTAAATTTTTAAAAATGAAAAAACTATTAATAATTATAATTGCATCACTTTCTTTCTTAAATGCCCAAACTCATATAGTTCCGGAAGGGTTTTCTGGTTTTACAGTTTCTTTTAAACATGATCAAAATGTTGATTTTTTCGGAGAAGGTAAGTTTTTAAGAGATAGTTATAGCAATACTATTGGTTTAGGATATATATATAATGGTATTTTTGGAATTGATTTAGGTTATGGTTACTCATTAAATGATAAAAAAGATATCTACGCTTTTACAACAGAAGAAGGAGCTTCTGCTTCGGAGGATGAAAACTTTAATTTTGTAGAAAATTTTAGATCAGAAAACCCTGATGTTGGAGATAAAACATTCTCTTTTGGTTTAACTTATTATCTTAATGAAAGCCAAGCACTTTCTAGTTCAAATCTTCCATTAAACCTATCCATTGGCGCCAGATATGGAACAAAAAATTATACTAATGATGCTTTAGACTTCTTGAATCAAGATTTTTATGGAAAGTTTTATGCTTTCGAATTTGGTGCCTATAAAGAAATTGAGACAAATGCTAGTTTTTATATGATTCCGAGATTAAAACTAAGTGTCAGTAGTGAGAAGAATATCTACAATTCACCTGATGCTGTAGTAGATGGTTCCACAGGTGTTATTGAGACTGATTCATTCAAGGTTCAAAGTACATACTTTGAAATTGCTCTCCCATTTATTTTAAATAATACATCTGCAGGTCAACCTTTTATTGAGCCAAGCATAGCCAATAAATATGGTACTACTCACTTAGGCTTGAGATTTGGTTTTTTATTTTAACGTAAATTTATCTTTATATGGCTCAATCATTTAAGATTCATTCCGATATTTGTGTTGCTGAGACATTGCCATCATCTTTTTATAAGGATCCAAATGTTTTTGAAAAAGTTAAACAGAATATTTTTCTTAATTCATGGCAGTTTATAGGAGATAACGAACAAATAAAGCTTAATAACTCATTTATGCCACAGATTATACTTGATGGTTTCTTGACAGAGCCTATTGTGATAACCAGAGATGATAAAAGTAAAGTGCATTGTCTTACAAATGTTTGTACTCATAGAGGAAATATTGTTGCACTTGGACCTGGAAAATCTAAAAAATTAACTTGTTGTTACCATGGAAGAGCATTTGATTTAGACGGGAGTTTTAAATCAATGCCTGAATTTGACCAAACTAAAAATTTTCCATCAGAAAATGATAACCTGAATAGCTTTCCAATTGAAGAATGGGGACCTTTTTTATTTGCTGGTTTGAATCCTGCATTTGAATTTAAAAGTGTGTTAGATGTTATGAATGAAAGAATTGGATTTTTACCTTTAGATCAATTTTTATTTGACGCCAATTTATCCAAAGATTATTTAGTCAGTTGTCATTGGGCTTTGTATTGTGATAATTATTTAGAAGGATTTCATATTCCATTTGTTCATGAAGGATTAAATAAGGTTTTAGACTACAGCAATTATAAAACAATTCTTTACGATCATTGTAATCTTCAAATAGGTTTTTCAGATGAATCAAATGAAGTATTTAATTTTCCAACTGACCATATTGATTATGGAAAAAATATTGCAGCATACTATTATTGGGTTTTCCCAAATATGATGTTCAATTTTTATCCATGGGGGCTTTCAATCAATATTGTTAAACCTTTATCTGTTAATAAAACTAAAGTTTCTTTTTTAACGTACGTTTTTGATGATTCAAAGCTCGATAAAGGTGCTGCTAATGATATAGATAAAGTAGAAAGAGAAGATGAATTTATCGTTGAGAATGTTAATAAAGGTATTAAATCATCATTTTATAAATCAGGAAGATATTCACCAACCAGAGAGCAAGGCGTACATCACTTTCATCGCTTAATAGCTCAGTTTATTAATTAATTATTGAATCAATGCAAAACTCTTTTTTTATGCAGCAAGCTATAGAAGAAGCTTTAAAAGCTGATCCAAATAAAGTATATCCAAATCCTTTAGTTGGCTGTGTGATTGTTAAAAATGAAAAGATTATTGGAAGAGGATACCACAAAAAATTTGCAACGAATCATGCAGAGGTCAATGCAATAAAATCTCTCGAAGCTCCTGTTAAAAATGCTGATTTATATGTGACCCTAGAACCATGTGCTCATTTTGGAAAAAATCCTCCATGTGTTAATGCCATTATCAAATCGAAAATGTTTAAAAAAGTAGTAATTGCTGTAGCTGATCCAAATAAAAAGGCTATGGGTGGAATCGAAGAATTAAAAAAAGCTGGTATTGAAGTTTTGTTGGGGGATCGAGAAAAAGAAGCTAAAAAAATTAATCAAAGATTTTTTACTTTTTTTCAAAAGGAAAGACCGTATGTAATCTTAAAATATGCAAGAACTCAAGATGGATTTATAGCTCGTCTAGATGGTAGTTCTAAATGGATTACTGAAAAAGATGCTAGAAGGGATGTTCATCTTACAAGATCTGGATGTGATGCAATTTTGGTTGGTCGGAATACTATAGAAAGGGATAATCCATCATTGGATTCACATGGATTAGGGAGAGATCCGCGTATTGTAATTCTTTCTTCAAAGCCATTATTACCAACTCTGAATGTTTCAAAGAAGAATCCTTTAATTTTCCAAAAATTCAATCAAAAACTTCCAGAAAATAATATCAAAATTGTTCTTGACAATTTATTCAAGGAAAATGTACAATCTTTACTTGTTGAAGGGGGAGAAAAAACTATCACGTCATTTATTAATAGTGGATATTATGACGAAATTCATGAGTATGTTTCTCCAAAAAAATTTAACCAGGGTATTCCTTTTTTCGGTGGAGATTTTAAAAAAATTCGTTCATCTTTAGAGTTAGTATCCGAAATTTCGTTCAGCAAGGATATTAGAAAAACTTATAAAAAAAAATGTTTACAGGACTAGTAGAGACAAAAGGGTTAGTTGATTCATTTAAGAAAAATGAAGATGGAATGATTTTACGATTAAATCATAATGATTCGTTTGAAGTGTCCATTAATGATAGTGTTTCATGTAATGGAGTATGTTTAACAGTAGTAAGCACCGATAAAAATTCGTTTGAAGTTCAATTGGTCAATGAAACGTTGAATAGAACTACTGCTGAATTTTGGAAAGAAAAAGACGAATTAAATTTAGAGAGAGCATTATTACCTTCAACAAGAATGGGAGGTCATTTTGTTCAAGGACATATTGATTGTGTTACAAAAATTTCTAAAATACAATACTTTGATAAGTCTTCTACATGGACCTTTGAAATGAATGATCATATTGAAAGATATATAGTAGAAAAAGGTTCTATCGCGCTCAATGGGGTTAGTCTAACGGTAGCTAGTAAAAGAAAAAATTCGTTTGATGTAGCACTGATTCCTCACACGATTGAGTTAACTACTTTTGGAAACTTAACTATTGGAGATAATGTCAATGTTGAAGTTGATATTTTAGGAAAATATATCGAAAACTTTTTGGGACAGCAAAAATGAAATTTGATTCTATTTCCTCAGCTATTAAAGAAATTAAAAAAGGTGGAATGGTCGTTGTTCTTGATAATGAAGATAGAGAGAATGAAGGAGATTTAGTAATGGCATCTGATGCTACTACTCCTGCTAATATCAACTTTATGGCCAAAGAAGGTCGGGGCTTAATTTGTATTTCTGTTTCAAAGCCGAGAGCAAAAAAATTAGATCTTGAACCGATGGAACAGAAAAATACGAGTTTGCATGAAACTGCTTTTACTGTAAGTGTCGATGCAGTTAAAGGAACTACAACTGGTATTTCTGCCTCAGATAGATGTAAAACTATAAAAACAATTGTAAGCGATAAAACGAATCCGTCAGATTTAGCAAGACCAGGACATATTTTTCCGATCATTGGTAGAAATGGTGGAGTTTTAAGAAGAGCTGGTCATACTGAAGCAAGTATGGATCTTGCCCAGCTTGCAGGCTTTTCAAGGAGTGGTGTTATTTGTGAAATTATTGGTGACGATGGTGAAATGCTAAGGGGATTAGAGCTGATGAAATTTGCAAAAAAACATAAATTAAAAATCATTTCTATAGAAGAACTAATAAGATTTAGAAGAAAAAAAGAAAGTATTGTTAAAAAGTTAGAAGAAATTAAGCTTCCAACAAAATTTGGAGATTTTGATTTACATATGTATGATGATATTTATAATAATAAAGTACACTTTGGATTAACATATGGAAAAATCAATCCAAAAAAACCTATACTTACACGAGTTCATTCTGAATGTCTAACTGGAGATATTTTTCATTCCCTGCGATGTGATTGTGGAAGTCAACTTGACTTTGCAATGAAGAAAATTGTTGAAAAAGGTTCTGGAATAATTGTTTATTTAAGACAAGAAGGAAGAGGAATTGGAATTGAAAACAAAATTAAGGCATATAAGCTTCAGCAAGAAAAAAATTTAGATACTGTTGAAGCTAACAACGCTTTAGGATTTAAAGCTGATTTAAGAGATTATGGAGTGGGAGCTCAGATTTTGAAAGATCTAGGAGCAAAGGAATTAATCATCATGACTAATAACCCAAAAAAGCTTATTGGATTGGAAGGGCACGATTTGAAAATATTACAAAGGTTACCAGTTCAAATTAAACCTTCAAAACATAATGAAAAGTATTTATCAATCAAAAAAACAAAACTTAATCATATATTAGACTAATGATTGTTATTATTAAAAGTGAATTTAATAAAGATATAGTCGACGGCCTTTTAGAAGGTTGTAAAAGAGCTCTTAGAGATAAAAAAATAAAAATCATTACTGTGCCTGGTGCTTTTGAATTACCTGCTGCAGTTCATAAATGCCTTGAAAATAAAGATTACGATGCGATTATTACTTTAGGATGTGTTATTAAAGGCGAAACAGATCACTATGATTATATATGTCAAGCTGTTACTAATGGTATCATGAATGCATCTATCCGATCAACCATTCCAGTTCTGTTTGGTGTTCTTACATGTCAAAATGCTATATTAGCTCATGACAGAAGTGGAGATAATGAATCCAATAAGGGTTATGAAGTAGGATTAGCTGCTCTAGAACTCCTCAATTCAAGTAAATAGCTGCTGGGCTATCTGGACTCGAACCAGAATCATCCGAATTAACAGTTCGGTGCCTTGCCAATTAGACCATAGCCCATGTTAAAATTTATGATTTAATTTAAGTAAGATTGAAACAAATATTACGTTCATAATGGATTAGAGCGGGAGAGTATAGGTATTTTGTATTGTTTAGAATTGAGATATAAATACATAGTGTATGAACCAATCAAGGATTTCCCCCGCCCCAACTAACTCATATTGACATAACAATTTAAATACAAGAATTTGTAAAAAACAAGAAAAAACCGACCAGTCGGTTTATTTTTTTTAATTACATAATTTTTGTTAATAATTTTAATTTAAAAAGGAAGCAGCCCGTAGGGGGATCGAACCCCTGTTGCATGGATGAAAACCATGAGTCCTAACCACTAGACGAACGGGCCAAAAACGATGAAAATATAGAACTAAGATATAATTATTACAATAGACTTTATTTAAACATCTAAAGCATCTAATAACTGACCATTTTCGTGCATTTCAACAGTAATATCACAGCCACCAAGCAATTTCCCATTAACAAATAATTGTGGAAAAGTTGGCCAGCCGGATAATTCAGATAATGCAGGTCTCATATCTTCGTGTCCAAGAATATTTACGTCATGAAATTCCACTCCATAATGATCTAAAACACTTACTACAGTTTTAGAAAAACCACAAACCGGAGCATCTTTAGTTCCCTTCATGAAAAGTACGATCTTCTTTTCTTCAATAACTTTTTTAAAATCTTCTTTAAAATTCATAACTAAATTTATTAATATATTTTAAAAATTAAAGGAGTTATTAAACCGATGAGACTTTTTTCATGGAATGTAAATGGAGTAAGAGCTATAGAAAAAAAAGGTTTCCTTGATTGGGTCGATAGTACATCTCCAGATATACTCTGCATTCAAGAAACAAAAGCTAATTTTGATCAACTACCAGAATCTCTCCAAAATATTCATGGATACCACGGTTATTGGCATTCGGGAGAGCGAAAAGGGTATAGTGGAGTTGCAACTTTTTGTAAAAATGAACCTCTCGATGTGCAATATGGTTTGGGAATTGAGAAATATGATAGAGAAGGCAGAGTACTAATAACTGAATTTGAAGACTTCTTATTGTATAACATTTATTTTCCTAATGGTCAAAAGGATGAACATCGACTTCAATATAAATTGGATTTTTATGATGAATTATTAGTGGTATTGAATGAGCAAGTGCAATCTGGTAATAATGTAATTGTTGCAGGGGATTGGAATACAGCTCACTTTCCTATTGATCTTGCTAATCCAAAAGCAAATGAAAAAAATTCTGGTTTCATGCCAGTTGAAAGAGCTCAGTTGGACGAATATGTTGAAAACGGATATGTTGACACATTTAGATTATTTCATGATGAACCTGAAAGATATTCATGGTGGACCTATCGCTTTGGAGCACGTCAAAGAAATATCGGATGGAGAATTGACTATTTTTTTGTAAATGAAGGCTTTATCGAATCAGTGGCTGATGCAGATATACACGAAGATGTAATGGGGTCTGATCATTGCCCTGTTTCAATTGAATTAGTTGATAATTTCTAAAATTGCAAAGTAAAGACTTGAAGTATGCCCTACGCGCTCACCATCTAAGCTATCAGGGAATTGAACTACAATTGAGTTTTTAATTTCTCTGTCGTATGGATCAAAGTCATATTTTTTAAATTGAGAATCAAATTCTTTAATATTTCTCCATTGAACTAATTTATTTTTGAAGCCTATTGAAAATATCTTATCAAAACTATTCAAATTATTTGGACATTTTTCAAATCTTTTTTCTATAGAGAGTCTTGTTGTCATTGGAACTTTGTCAATATCCATGTGTAATGCAGTAGCAACTGTATTAAAAATTATTTTTTCGTTTAATTCAGAATTTAATATTGAGAATAATACTACTGTACCACCCATGCTGTGTCCAATTATCTCCCATTGCTCAATCTGAGGGTAATTATCCATGGTAATTTTTAATTGTTTATTAAAATCTATTGCAACTTTGCTAGGGCATTCATTCCAATTATATTTGTAAAAAAAAGTATTGATGTTATTTTCTACTAAATAATTAAATGGTTTAACCCATTCATGATGAATTCCAACCCAATATGCAGGATAAAATCCATGAATCGCTATAATCCCTACATTACTATCACTTTCATGGATTAAGGACATTCCATTTGATATTTTTTTAAGATCTCTAAAAGACAAAAATTTATCTTCTGAGTAAGAAAATGTAAGAAGACAAATAATTCCGAGAATTGTTGTTAGTGTATGTTTAAACATTATATATTGTCCAAATTGTTAAAATGAATTTAAAAATACAATTAGTAAATACTAATAAAGAATACGAAGATATACTCAATATAAGAAAATTGGTTTTTGTTGAAGAACAAAATGTTCCAATAGATATTGAAATCGAATATGAAGATGAATCTCATCATGTTATTTGCTATAATGATGATATACCTGTTGCAACAGGTAGATGGAGAGAAACAAGCTTTGGAATAAAGCTAGAACGATTTGCAGTATTGCATGAATTCAGAGGTATGGGTATCGGTAAACAGATTGTCAATTTTATTTTATCTCAAATTTCTTCTAATAAAACCATATATTTACATGCACAGGAAGCAGTAGTGGATTTTTATGAAAAACTAGGATTTGAGGTGTTGGGTGAACAGTTCTCAGAAGCAGATATTCCTCATTCAAAAATGGTTTATAAGTAAATCTTATGAAAGAATCATCACTAAAAAGATTATTTAAATTTGTTTTGGCTCACTGGCCATTTCTTCTTTTATCAACTTTAGCAGCTTTTTTCTTCGTCATTTTTAATAGTGCATCCATTTGGATCACTGCCACAATGATTAATAATATTTTAATTGATTTCAATGAAATGTTAGTTGAAAATCAGCGCCTTGCTAGCTTAAGTGAATTAACGATGAATGATAGACTTAAGCTATTTTCAAATAGCTTGCTTTTAAAAGATACAGCCATAAGTACAGTTTCAGCAGTATGTGTTGCTCTTATTGTAGTTTTTTCGGCAAAAAATATATCACTGTATATAAAAAATATCACTCTTTCAATTGTTCAATATCGATTAATACGTGACTTGAGAAATAAGCTTTACAGTCATTTTCATTATCTTTCTTTATCTTATTTTAACAAAAATAAGTCTGGAGAATTAACTGCTGTTTTGGTTAATGACATTGACAATATGAGAAACTCATTATCTATTATGTTTCAAAAGTTATTTGTTGAACCAATTAATATTATCATTCTGATGAGTTTGTTATTTATAGTAAGTACGAAACTGGCTTTAATTGCACTTTTAATTATTCCAGTAAGTGGTATAATAATTTTTGGTATTTCTCATAGTATTCGAAGAAGGTCCGCAAGAAGCCAGGCTCAATTAGCAGGAATGACTTCTATCATTGCTGAAACAATTGGTTCAATGAGAATTGTTAAGGCTTTTGCAACTAAAGGTTTTGAAATAAATAGATTTGCTAAAGAAACTCAGAAGTACTATAAATTAATGATCAGAAGAGACAGACTAAGATTTGTTTCTTCACCAGTTTCTGAAACTTTTGGTGCAACAATTGCGGCTTTATTACTATGGGTAGGTGCAAGAGATGTATTGGTTATTGAATCAATTAGCTCAGAAGATTTTTTAAGATTTATTCTTTTACTCTTTAGTTTATTTCAGCCATTAAAAAATCTAACTAATGTTGTAAATGAATTACAAAATGGACTCGCTTCTGCAGATCGAGTATTTGCAATCATGGATATTAAATCTGACATTCAGGATGTTGATAATGCTGTTAAAGTTAAAGACTTAAATAGTTCATTATCTTTTAATAATGTTTCTTTCTCCTATGGCAATGAAGATAAAAAAGTATTAAGCAATATTAATTTTAAAATAAACAAGGGTGAGATTTTTGCTTTAGTTGGCCCTAGTGGAGCTGGAAAATCGACATTGGTCGATTTAATTCCAAGATTTTATGATACTTTAAATGGTTCAATTAAAATTGATGGAAAGGACATTAAAGAGTTGGAGCTTAAATCATTAAGATCTTTAATGGGAATTGTAACTCAGGAGACATTTCTTTTTGATGATACTGTCAAAGCAAATATAGCTTATGGTGTTGAAAATATCTCTGATGATGAAATCAAGGATGCAGCAAAAGCTGCTAATGCACATGAATTCATTCAAAAGCTACCCGATGGATATAATACTATCATAGGTGAAAGAGGTGTATCATTATCGGGTGGACAAAAGCAAAGAATTGCTATTGCAAGAGCAATTGTTAAAAATCCTCCTATTCTAATATTAGATGAAGCCACTTCGTCATTAGATAGTGAATCTGAAAAGCATGTTCAATCAGCTATTGAAAATTTAATGAGTGAAAGAACAGTATTTGTTATTGCTCATAGACTTTCAACAGTACATAATGCTAATAAGATTTTAGTTTTAGAAAATGGACAAATTGTTCAAGAAGGAAAACATGATGATCTGATAAATGTTGATGGACTATATAAACAATTACACAAAATGCAATTTCAAACTTAAATTATCGTAAGTAATGGGGAAACTTAAAGAACATTTATCTAAAAAAATTCCAGATTGGAGATATAATTATCGTCAACTCCTTGATGAAAAGGGCGATCAAGTAACAAGCACTGTTACGATTAATACAGCCTATTCAGGTATGAAAGGTGTTAAAGGTATGATTTGTGATACTTCTTCAGTTACTGCTGATGCTGGGCTTCATGTTAGAGGAAAACATATTCTTGATTTAGTTGATTTAAAACCTGAAGAAATTCTTTACTTACTATTAATTGGTGATCTTCCAAATGAGGACGAACTACTTGATTTACAACATGAGTTAAAAGATAGAAGCGCTGTTCCAGATTATGTATGGAAAGTTCTTTCTGGAATGCCAAAAGATTCTCATCCAATGGCGATGTTTAACACAGCAATTTTATCAATGCAAAAAGAAAGCAAATTTGCTGAAGCCTATGACTTAGTTGTTTCAAAGGGTGATTATTGGGAAAGCACTTTAGAAGATGGTTTAAATATAATTGCAAAGTTGCCAGCGATTGGTGCTGCTGTTTATAGATTAAGATTTGAAAAGGGAGACAGGTTAGATGCAGGTGATACTGTTGATTGGTCCGAAAATTTTTTACAAATGATGGGGTTAGACTATTCCAATGATATGTTAAAAATGATGCAATTATACTTGATGCTTCATTGCGATCACGAAGGTGGAAATGTAAGTACTTTTAGTGCGTTGACAGTTAATTCAGCCTTATCAGATCCGTATTATTCACTATCTGCGGGTTTAAACGGTCTTGCTGGTCCATTACATGGTTTGGCAAATCAAAATAATTTAAAGTTCGTGTTAGATATTATCGACCATTACAATGGCGTACCATCTGATGAACAGTTAAAAGAATTTTCATGGGATAGATTAAATTCTGGTAAAGTCATTCCAGGTTACGGACACGCTGTTTTAAGATGTCCAGATCCAAGATTCACTGCATTTATGAATTTTGGTAAAGAGCACATTAAAGGAAGTGAAGTATTTGATGTAGTTTCTAAATTATTTGATATTGTTCCTGATGTACTTAAAGAGCATGGTAAGGCAAGAAATCCATGGCCAAATGTTGATGCAGCTTCTGGCTCACTTTTATACCATTATGGTATTAAAGAATTTCAGTTCTATACTGTCTTATTTAGTATGTCAAGATCTCTTGGGATTGTATCTCAGATGGTTTTATCAAGAGCAATGGGAATGCCTTTGACTCGACCAAAGTCTTTGACATATGAGGCATTAAAAGAGCTTTAATTAATGTTAAAAAAAGATAAAGTAAAATTCATCATAGAAAAACTTGATGAGCTTTATCCCACAGTAGAACCTCCTTTAAACCATTCAAGCAACTTTACTTTATTGATAGCTGTTTTACTTTCTGCTAATTCAACTGATAAGTCTGTGAATAAGGTTACTCCATATTTATTTAAGATTGCTAATACTCCAAAAAAAATGTTACAGCTTTCATATGAAGATTTATATCAAATCATTAAACCTTGTGGTTTGGGGCCCGCTAAAGCTTCAAATATTCTAAAATTATCAAAAATGATAATAGAATCTCATAAAGGGAGAGTACCTGAAAATTTTGAAGAACTTGAAAAACTTCCAGGCGTAGGTCATAAAACAGCTTCTGTTGTAATGTCCCAAGCATTTGGATATCCTGCTTTTGCCGTTGATACCCATGTTCATCGTTGTTTGTATAGATGGGGGATTTCTAATGGAAAGAGCGTTATTCAAACAGAAAAAGATGCTAAAAGATTATTCCCAAAAAATCGATGGAGTAAGTTACATTTACAAATTATTTTTTATGGTAGAGAATATTGTCCGGCTAAAAATTTTAATCCTAATAATTGTCCAATTACAACTATTGTTGGAAGAAGGTCATTATTTAAATAAATTATTATATCTATGAATTCAAAAAACACAACTTTTTTAACAAAAGTATTCACATTTTGCGCTGCCCATCAGTATGGAAATGAAAAATGGACAGACGAGGAAAATTGGGATGTTTTTGGAAAAGATACTAGAGTACATGGACATAATTATACTTTGCATGTAACAGTGACTGGAAAAGTTAATCCTGATTCAGGATTCCTTGTTGATCTTGGACATTTAAAGAAAATTGTAAATACATATGTTGTTGATGTATTAGATCATTCTCAGTTTGATAAAGATATTCCTTGGTTTAAAGGAAAACAACCTTCAACAGAAGTTTTGGTGACCTTCATATGGGAAGAAATATCAAAACGTCTAGAAGGGTGCACTCTGCATAGAATTCGTATAGAAGAAACACCAACAATTTATACAGATTACTATGGGCCCGTGGATGAATGATTTTCAAGAACGACTATATTTAATTTTTACCGGAATATTTATTGCCTCACTAGTTGCTTGCAATCTGATATTTCAAAAATTCTTTACATGGAATTTTTTAGGTTTAACTTTTGAACTATCCGTTGGTATTATTGCATACCCAATAACCTTTTTGGTGACGGATCTTATTTCAGAGTTATATGGTAAGAAAAGAGCAAATCAAGTTGTTATTTCAGGTTTTTGTGCAAGTATTTTTACTACGTTATTAATTTTTATATCAATGAATGCTACCGCAGCTGATTGGTCGCCAGTTGACTCAGCAACATTCAATAAAGTTTTTGGACTATCTGCACCTGCTTTTTTAGCATCTATGATGGCTTATTTAACTGCTCAGTTTATTGATGTACGTATCTTTCATTTCTGGAAGAAACTAACCAAAGGTAAGCATTTGTGGTTAAGGAATAATGCTTCAACAATGTTTTCACAATTAGTAGATACTTCAATGGTCTTGTTGATTCTTTGTTCCGCTGGAGCTATAGGTTGGGAAAGATTTGGAAGTTTATTACTTATGGGTTGGTTATTTAAGGTGATAGTGGCAGCAATTGATACACCTATCATATATTTTTTATTATGGGTCTTAAAAGATAAAATTAGACCAGCAAGCTATCTGGAGGAAAAATGAACGACGAAAAGCGAAAAAAATTAGAAATGAATACAAAAAATTTGTTAGAACTTTTAGGTGAAAATCCCTCAAGAGAAGGATTATTAAATACACCAAAAAGAGTAGCTAAGGCATGGGAATTTTTAACAAAGGGCTATAATGAGAATCTTGATGACTTGATTAATAACGCAATTTTTGAAGGTGAATCTAAGGATATGGTCATCGTTAAAAATATTGAGTTTTACAGTCTTTGCGAACATCATATGATTCCCTTCTATGGAAAAGCTCACATTGGATACATCCCAGATGGTAAAATCATTGGACTTTCAAAGCTCGCAAGAATTACAGATCTTTTTTCTCAAAGACTTCAAGTTCAAGAACGTTTAACAAATCAAATTGCACAATGTCTGCAAGAAGTATTAAATCCTCGAGGTGTTGCAGTAGTTTTAGAGGGTAAACACTTCTGTATGCTTAGTCGAGGTGTTCAAAAACAAAATAGCATCGCAACAAGTAGTTCGATGTTGGGTATTTTTAGAGAAAAAGAATCAACAAGAAACGAATTTCTTAAACTAATTGAAATGAATAACATTTAGGTTTTTTTGAAAAAATATCAATTAATAGTTGTTGGCGGTGGACCGGGCGGATATACAGCAGCTTTTAGAGCTGCAGAACTCGGAATGAGTGTCGCAATAGTGGATGATAATGATCTTGGCGGTGTATGCTTGAACTGGGGATGTATCCCAACTAAATCATTATTAAAAAATGCCGAAGTTTTTGAATTAATTAATAACGCAAATTTATATGGCATTGAAGTTGGTAAGCCTAAAATTCATTTTGAAAAAATCATTAATAAAACAGTTCAGGCAAGAAAAAGGTTATCTAAGGGATTGCATTTTCAAGTTAGGAAATTAGGAGTAGATTTTTTTCCAGGTTTTGCAACTTTTATAGATCAAAATTCAATTGAAGTTAATGGTAATACTCTTCATGGAGATACCTTTATCATTGCAACAGGTTCTAAAGCAAAACATTTGCAGTCTATAGATCATTCTAAAAAAAATGTAATGACAGCAAAAGAAATTTTTAGTCTTAGAAAATTACCAAAAAGTATGACAATTATTGGTGCGGGAGCAATCGGAGTTGAGTTTGCTTATTTCTTCAATGCTTTGGGAACAAAAGTTACTCTTTTAGAGGCAAAAGAGAATATTTTACCAAACGAAGATATCGAAGTTTCTCAATGGATGCATAAAGTATTAAAAAGAAAAAAAGTAGATATTCAAACTAATACTGAGGTATCTGAAATCAATGATGAATGTATATTAGTTTCTATAGGAGTTGAAGGTAACTCAAGCGGATTTGGATTAAATAAAATTGGCATTAAAATTGGTTCTAATTATCACATCAAGGTTGATGAAAATGGAAAAACAAATTTAGAAAATATTTATGCTGTTGGTGATGTAATAGGCCCTCCTTGGTTAGCTCATGTATCAAGTACTGAAGGCCTCTACGTGGTTGAGCATATTGCAAAACTCAGTCCAAAAAAAATCGATTATGATTGTGTGCCTTCATGCACTTATTCAAAACCTGAAATTGGATCAATAGGTTTAAGTCAAAAAGTTTTAGATAAACGTGATGTAGATTACAAAGTTGCCAAATCATTTTTTAATGCAAATGGTAAAGCAGTGGCTAGCGGCTCGACTGAAGGATTTATTAAAATACTAGTATCAAATGAAAATCAAATCTTAGGAGCTCATATTATTGGTTCTAATGCGACAGAAATGATTTCGGAGTTTAGTCTAGCAATGAGAAATAATTTATCAGTAGAAAATATTTTAGATTCAATTTATCCACATCCAACTTTTTCCGAAGCTATTTTTGAAACTTTGATGCAGTTAAAATAAATGCTCATCCAAATTCAAGATTTAAAAAGAAAAAATTTTTTAGATACACTTCGAATGCAGGAAAGATTGCGTAACCGAGTATTAAAAAATCGTTCTGATAATTATTTGATTCTTGTAGAGCATGATCATGTATACACACTTGGTAAAAATGCAGATTCCAATAATATATTAAATAATTCTTGTGAAATAATTCAAACTCAAAGGGGTGGGGATGTGACATATCATGGACCTGGACAATTAGTCGCATACCCAATTATCAATCTTAAACAGAGGAAAATTGGAGTAAAAAAATATATTTCTATGATTGAAAAATTAATATCAAATATTTTGATTGATTATGGTCTTGAGCCTCAAATTCCTATTAAAGACACTGGTGTTTGGATAGAAGATCAAAAAATAGCTAGCATTGGTATTCATGTAACACGTGGAGTTACATTACATGGATTAGCTATCAATGTAAATACTGATCTTAGTTATTTTGATAATATTATTTCTTGTGGAATTAAAGGAGTTAAAATGACTTCTATGGATAAAGAACTTGGAAAAAAAATACGAATGAACGATATTAAAAAGAGTTTAATCACTCATTTTAACCGAATTTTTTAAAAATTATGATTCATACTAAACTACATAAACCAAAAATAAATATTTCAACAGATAAAAATTATAAAACTGTTAAAAAAATGGTTCAAGAAAGTTATTTAAATACAGTGTGCGCAGAGGCTAGATGCCCAAACATTTATGAATGCTGGAATAGAAAAACTGCTACAATAATGATTTTGGGAGACACTTGCACGAGAGCTTGTGGATTTTGTTCAGTCAAAACAGGTAAACCAACATGGAATGATCCTTTAGAACCAATTAGAGTTGCGCACGCAGTAGAAAAAATGGGCTTAAGACATGTCGTCATTACTTCTGTTGATAGAGATGACTTGAAAGGTGACTATGGAGCATCAATTTGGGCTGATACAATTAAGCAAACTAAAAAAGTCAATCCTGAATGTACTGTTGAAGTGCTAACTCCAGACTTCAAGGGTTTTGAACCAGCATTAAAAATAGTTTTTGATGCAAAACCAGATATTTTTAGTCATAATGTCGAATGTGTCGAACGTATAAGTAAAGCAGTAAGAGCTCAAGCAAATTGGCTAAGATCTCTTGGGGTTCTTGAAAAATCAATCCAATACGGTTTAAGAACAAAAACTGGAATTATGGTTGGTCTGGGCGAAGAAGTTGAAGAAGTAAAGAAGACCATGAGACAGGTAGTAGATTTAGGTGTACAAATTTTTACAATTGGACAATATCTTCAGCCAACAAAAAATCACTTAAAAGTACAAGAATATGTATCAAAGGAACAGTTTGAGCTTTATAAAGAATATGGCTATTCTATTGGGTTTAAAGTTGTGGAGTCGGGCCCTCTAGTTCGTAGTTCATATCATGCTGACGAACAAGCAAGGATGGTTTTTAATAATGGTTAATAGAGTAATATCTTTAATTTTAGTTTTGTTTTTTTGTGGATTCATTTCATTTATCGCCATAAATGGAACCAATGAAATTTATGGCAAAAACGAAGTGCAAAATATTTCTTATAAACTTCCTGATTCTTGGATGGCGAATATTTCTAATAAACAATTTAGATTATTAGAACTATCCTTAGTTGATGGTGGAGATTTTAATGTAGTATTATTTGCAAATATTCAAGGTACTGCTGATCAAAATATCGATAGATGGATAAATCAATTTCAAATTGAAAATTCGAATATTGAAACAATAAAGGATTCTTTGAGTTCAAAAAAAATTAGTACTGTTGAGCTTTATGGAACTTATGAGGTTCCAAATATGGTAAACCCAACTGCTTCAAAAGAAATAAAAAAAGATTATGGACTCCTGGGAGGAGTAATTGAATTTAGTAATAGCATTTACTTTGTGAAAGCTGTTGGAAATAATGATTTAGTCAAAGCAAATAAGTCTAATTTTAACGAATTTGTTTATTC
Source organism: uncultured Fidelibacterota bacterium (assembly GCA_902576865.1). GTDB lineage: Bacteria > Fidelibacterota > Marinisomatia > Marinisomatales > Marinisomataceae > Marinisoma. Next base: position 103,681 of record CACGWZ010000002.1, on the reverse strand, counting down.
AATTTCATTAAAATAGCATACTTTAATGCCATAATGGCATAGATTTAGCGTTATTTATTTAAGAAATTTAATCAAATAGGAAAGGCATGGTTTTTGCAACCATAATATCATAGATATGGAAACAACAAAACAATATCCAGTTATGCCGTTGAAAAATACGGTTTTATTTCCGCAACAAGTAATACCAATTTACGTTGGAAGAGAAAAATCACTGAAGCTAATTGAAGATCTTCCTGATGATAATAAGTACCTTGTAGTTGTTGCACAGCAAGATGGTTCAATTGAAGATCCAAAAGAAGACGATTTATATTCTTATGGAACTTTGGCTTTAGTACTTAAAACATTTGACATGCCAGATAATAGTAAATCTGCAATTGTTCAAGGAGTTGATAGGGTAAAGATATTAAAATTTAATAAGGGTGAGTCATATTTTATGGCTGATATTGAAAGAATACAAGAATCAATCACAACACCCGATGTACAAATTGAGGCTCTTGCTAAAAATTTAAAGAACTCATTCACTGAATTAATAAAAATATCTCCAAATTTAAACGAAGAGCATGCTGGAATGTTATCTAATATAGATCGACCATCCAGACTAGCAGATAGAGCTACTTCATTATTATCTGTATCTAATTCTGAGAAACAGCAAGTTTTAGAAGAGCTTGATGTGCGCAAGAGAGTTGAAAATGCAATTAATCTTTTACAAAAAGAAATTCAAAGAATAAAACTTGGAGAAGAAATTCAATCGGAGGTTCAGGACGAAATTTCTAAAACTCAAAGAGAATATTATTTACGTGAGCAAATGAAAACTATTCAAAAAGAGTTAGGCGAGGATAGCCAAACTGTAGAGCTTGACGATTTGAAAAAGAAAATTGAAGACGTGAAAATGAGCGATGAAGCAAATAAAGTTGCAAATAAGGAGCTTGATCGTCTTGGAAGAATTTCACCTCAGTCTCCAGAATACTCTGTAGCAAGAACATATTTAGAATGGTTAACTGAACTACCTTGGAGCAAATCAAGTAAGGATAATTTAAACGTTAAAGAAGCTCAAAAAACATTAGACCAAGATCATTATGGTTTACCTAAAGTAAAAGAACGAGTATTAGAGTATTTAGCTGTTAGGTCACTAAAGAAAAAAGTTACTAAAGAAGAAACAGTTAGAGGTCCTATACTTTGTTTTACTGGCCCTCCAGGTGTTGGAAAAACATCATTAGGTAAGTCTATAGCAAAATCAATGGGTAGAGAGTTTGTAAGAATATCCCTAGGCGGAGTTAGAGATGAAGCAGAAATTCGAGGACATAGAAGGACTTACATTGGAGCACTTCCGGGAAGAATCATTCAGTCATTAAAAAAAGCAAAAACTAATAATCCTGTATTTATGTTAGATGAAATTGATAAACTTGGTTCAGATTTTAGAGGAGATCCTTCTTCAGCAATGCTTGAAGTGCTAGATCCTGAGCAAAATCATGCCTTTAGTGATCATTACCTCGAAGTTGATTTTGATTTAAGTAAAGTAATGTTTATTTCCACAGCAAATTATCCAGATAACATTCCTCCAGCACTTTATGATCGTATGGAAATGATTGATTTTAGAGGATATATAGATGATGAAAAAGTACAAATTGCAAAAAAACATTTGATCCCAAAACAGGTTAAAGAAAATGGACTTACTTCGAAACAAGTCAAGTTTAATGACACTGGAATTAAAGAAATTATTTCTTCATACACTAGAGAATCTGGAGTTAGAAGTTTAGAAAGAGAAATTTCTAATGTGCTACGTAAAGTAGCTGTAGATGTAGTAAACAAAAAACTTAAGACTGCTAGTATTTCTAAAAAATCAGTCAATGAATATCTTGGAATTCCAAAATTTCAATCAGATTTAGCAGAAAGAACTACAAAACCTGGAGTTGTCACTGGAATGGCATGGACTGCTGCTGGTGGAGATATATTATTTGTTGAATCTAGTAAGATGAAAGGAAAGGGTGTTTTGACCTTGACTGGTCAGCTCGGAGATGTAATGAAAGAGTCAGCTTCGGCTGCTTTTACATATGTGAAATCACATACTGATATTTTGAATTTGAAAGATGATTTTGCTGATAAGATGGATATTCATGTTCATTGTCCTGCAGGGGCAATTCCTAAGGATGGTCCATCAGCTGGTGTTGGAATGTTTACTTCTCTTGTCTCATTATTAACTAATAAGCCGGTTAAAAGTAAAGTAGCTATGACTGGTGAAATTACTTTGAGAGGAAATGTATTAGCTATCGGCGGAGTAAAAGAAAAAGTAACTGCTGCACATAGAGCTGGTATTAAAACAATTATACTTCCACATGCAAATAAAAGAGATCTTGAAGAAATTCCAGATCATATCAAAAAAGATTTATCTTTTCACTTTGCTAAAGAAGTGATGGATGTAATTGACGTTGCAATCCCTAATCTTAAAAAATAGTATTAATTAAAAAAGTTGTTAAAAAAAGGCTACAATAAATGTAGCCTTTTTTATTTTTAGCAAGCTGCTACAAAAGCAATAATACTCAATACTCCTAATAAAATCATTGGAGGTACTGGTACTTCATCAGTAAATCCTCTTACAGTGTTAAGAACAACAATGCAAATAGTTGTTACAAGTCCTATTCCAATTGCACATAGGACTACACTTGCAGCTGCTGGTTCTAAATTTCGAGACATGAATGCAATCAAAGCAACTGCTAAGACCATTCCTCCAAGAGCTGATCGAATTGCTGCAGCAGGATTAACTGCTTCTTTATGAAGTTCACCCATAGAATTTTCATTAAATTTTTTGGGAGCAATAAACTTAAATAATCCTAAAAGCGTTAAGGCAACTGCAATAATTGTAAATGCTAAACTTGTTTCCATTTTCATCCCCTTTTTTTGATTTTTAAACTTTTAGAATATAAACAAATTTTTTTGGAATTTCCTACATTGTAGATTAACTTTCCGTCTCGGGCGATTAGCTCAGCTGGTCAGAGCGCCTGCTTTACACGCAGGATGTCGGAGGTTCGAATCCTTCATCGCCCACATCGTTAGAAATCGTAGAGTATAGACGACAAGAAGGGACATAATTTAAATGTCCCTTTCTTGTATCTAATATGTCTAAATCGGTACATAAGAGGACAAAAATACTGCCAACTATTATGCCAACTCTTATTAATCTTAACTAATTATAAAACTCAACCAAATTTCACAACCTAAATCAAAAACAAGGCGGGGTAGGGTGCTAGTATATTTCATACACACATTCTCAAATAATTGTTTTTCCTAACACAATAATAACATTTTTAAGATATTTTTTGGTATGAAATACTTTTACATATTTTTTCTTTTAATAATTTTGTCCTGTTCAAGCCATAATGAATCTCAGGAGATTCAAAATATGCAAAGAATTGATTTAGGTGAAATTGAAAATGATGAAATTTTGGAAGCCTCAGGTATTGCTTCAAGTAGATTCAATCAAAACATTCTATGGACTCATAATGATTCAGGTGATGAAAATAGAATTTTTGCTATGGATATTAATGGAAATCACGTTGGAGAATTTTTTCTTAATAATGTTAAAAATCGTGATTGGGAAGACATTGCCATTGGTCCAGGACCAATTGAAGGTGTAGACTATATATTTGTAGGGGATATTGGCGATAATAGATCTGAGAATGATATAAAGCATATATACAGATTTGCAGAGCCTCAAGTTTATACCGATAACCAATCTTCAGAAATTAATATTGATAATATTGAATCAATCTCTTATCAATATGAAGACGGAAATAGAGACGCTGAATCATTAATTGTTGATCCTATTACGAAAGATATAATCATAATATCAAAGCGTGAAGAATCTGCTGTTCATTTTTATTTACTTCCATTTCCACATGATACAGAAAATATTTTAACAGCACAATTAATCATGACTAAAGATTTTTATCCAAATATTAATTTTAATACATCCCAATGGATAGTTGCTGGTGATATATCTAAAGATGGAAGCAAAATCTTAATTAAATCCTACTCAGATATATTTTATTTTACTCGAGGAAGAAATCAAAGCATATTTGATGCTCTCAATACTACTGGTGAAAAACTTCCATATGTTACTGAACCTCAAGGTGAAGCAATTTGCTGGGATAGAATGACTTCAGGTTATTTTACTTTAAGTGAAGAAGCAGACGATGCAAACCAACCTGCTCACTTATATTTTTATCCGTATAATTAATTTTTAATTCATTCTTAACAAGATTCAAACATATTTCTAATATTTAAAATATATTTTTGCTTTAATTATTAAAATAAGGAGTTAAAAAATGAATATTAAAAAATTTTTTGTAAGCGCAGCAATAATGATTTCAGTCGCATTTGCGCAAGCAGGTAGTATTTCAGGCGTGGTTGTTGATTCTAACGGATCATTCCCGCTTGGGGGTGCTAATGTTTTCTTAGAGGGCACCGATAAAGGTGGCATTACTGATAATGAAGGTAAGGTATACATTTTGGATGTACCTGTTGGAGATTACACAGTAATTGTTTCTTACATTGGCTTTGATTCTTTTGAGCAGTCTGTAAGAGTTCAAGAAAACAGTACAATAAATTTTCTTGCTTCTCTTTCTGCAGGAGTAATAGAAGGTAGCGATGTAAACGTTTTAGGAAACTCGTTATCAAGTCAAGCAAGAGCCTTGAATAGTCAAAAAAATAAAGTAAATGTTAGTAATATTGTCTCTGCTGATCAAATTGGTAAATTTCCAGATTCAAATATTGGGGATGCTTTAAAAAGAGTTCCTGGAATTGTTGTTTACAACGATCAAGGTGAAGCACGATTTGGGCATGTTAGAGGGACTCCTTCTCAGTTTAATTCAGCAACTATTAATGGCGAAAGAATGCCATCTGCTGAAGCTGAAATCAGAAGTAATCAATTAGATTTAATTCCAGCAGATATGATTCAAACCATTGAAGTTATCAAGGCTTTAACACCTGATATGGACGCTGACGCAATAGGTGGTTCCATTAATTTAATTACAAGAAAAGCCACTGGACCAAGAACATCTTTAACTTTAGGTGTTGGACAAAATCAGCTGGAAGAAGCTGGTGAAATTTCACAAATATCAGCTGTGTATTCAAACAGGGTATTAGATAATAAGCTTGGGTATATGTTTAACTTCTCTTATTACGATAACTGGTTAGGCTCTGATAATGTTGAAGCAGAATGGGATGATGAAGGTAATCTAGGTGAAATGGATATACGTAAATATCTAGTACATCGTGAAAGAAAAAGCATTGGAATGAGATTAGATTACAATCTTGGATCTACAGAATTATATACTGATTTAAATTATAATGATAGAGACGATTTTGAAAATAGATATCGTTTAAGAGTCAGAGATATTTCCGATGGTCTTGGAGAACAGGAAATTAGACGTCAGACCAAAGCAGGTTTACCTGGAAATGAATATGGAAGATTAGAAGATCAGAAACTAGCTTCATATAAATTTGGCGGTACCACACTAATGAATAAATTAAAATTAGATTATTCATTAAAACTGTCTGAAGCATCAGAAGTACGACCAAATGAAAGATATATTTCAATGAGATACAGAGATGTTACCGCAACCTATAATGGTGATACCAATAAGCCTCATGTAGGCATTAGACCTAGTGATGCTATTGATCTTAATTCTAACTGGGATTTAAGAGAAATATCTGAAGAACATCAAGATACTCAAGAAAAAGCGACTACATTTAAATTCGATGCAGATTATGAGTTGAGCAGTTCTTTAAAACTTGAAACTGGTTTTAAAAACACTGTAAGAGAAAAATACAGAGATAATATGTACTATGAATATGAGCCAGTAGATGAAGATGCGTTTTTAGAGGATATTTTTAGAAATACTGCTAGTCAAACCAAAGATGAATGGTTAAATGATGAAGGTAGATCTAGATATGAATCTGGTAGATTTGTTACTAGAGAATTTCTTGGCAATCTCGATTTAAATAATACATCACTTTTTGAAAGAGAAGTAAATAATGAAGAGTTGGCAGGAAATTATGATGCCACAGAAACAGTAACAGCATTTTACATGATGGCATCATATAAGGCATCTGATCGTATGAATATTACTGGCGGTTTGAGAATGGAGCAAACATCATTAACAGATTTAGAGGCAAGAAGTTATGATGCTGATGATGATGTAAATACAGTAGTTCAAGGAAGTGATAATGATTATTCAAATGTATTACCATCATTACATATGGTGTATGATATGGATGAATTATCAAAAGTAAGATTTGCATTTACGCAATCGCTTGCTCGACCAAATTATTTTGATATTGCTCCTTATCAAGAAGTCGTTAGAGAAGATGAAGAGATTAAAGTTGGTAATCCAGAACTAGAACCAACATTATCATCAAATATTGATTTAAGTTATGAAAGGTATTTTGAAGATGTCGGAATATTTTCTGTAGGTATGTTTACTAAGAATATTACAGACTTTATTGCTTATACTAAAGGTGATGTAACTTCTGCAGATAATTTGCCTTCAGCTTATAATGGTTTTGAATTAGAAAAAGCTGTTAATGGAGGAGACGCCTCTTTAGTAGGTTATGAGCTTGCTTTTCAAAGACAAATCTTTCCTGGATTAGGTCTTTACATGAATGTAACAAGCATTAGTTCTAAAATAGATAATTTAGATCCAGAGCTACAGGCAGATCGTCCTGACATTAAAGATGATCCGATGCCAGGAACATCAGAATTATCATATAATTTATCACTATCGATGGACAGAGGGCCTTTAAATGTACGACTTTCAATGAATCATCAAGGCGAATTCTTGGAAGAGTATAATGATTCATCAGCTGAAGATAGATGGTATGATGAGGCAACATTTGTTGACGTAAATGCAAGTTATAGATTAAGAGATAATATTGCTTTATATGCAGACTTTAATAATTTAACAAATCAGCCATTAAGATACTATCAAGGTAGCTCACAGTATCTTATGCAAGAAGAGTACTACAATAGAAAAATAACAATAGGAATTAAAGCTGACTTGTAAGAATCAATATTATAAAATAGATTAAATAATGATGAATAATCTCAAGATAAAAATAGCTCCAATATTAATTGGAGCTATTTTTTCATTCTTATCATGTACAAGCAAATCTGAAGAAAGTTTTAAAATCCTTCCCCAAGAATTTCATACATATAAAGCACCTCAATCAAATATTGATAGTATTGCATTTTGGAAAAATAAAGATGAATCTATGTCTCATATTTATGTTACTGGCAAGGAAGATGGTGCAGTTCATATTTATGATGCTGCTAATGGAAATTTCCTTGGTTTTGTTAAAAAAGATGGTATCGGTTTAGGCGAGTTTCAAAGACCAAACGGTATTTTGGTTCTTCAAGATGTAATATATGTAGTTGAGCGAGACAATCATAAAGTCTCTGTATTTAGTTTGCCAGAATTGATATTTCAAGGTTCCATTGGATTTAACGAATTACAATATCCTTACGGTATTACTGGTTATGTGGATTCTACAGACCAATCCCATAAAATATTTGTTACTGATAATCCAAATGCAGGCATTCCGCAAGAAAATCGTATTAAGCATTGGAAGGTAACTTATAATGAAACTGTACAAATCAAATATTTAGGAATTTTTGGTAATCAAATGTTTCGAAAAGTTGAAACAATTGCTTGCGATAAAGAATTAAATAGATTGTTAGTTGCGGAAGAGGAAACATCAAAGAATAAAATCGTATCTTTAAACCTTACAGATGGTAGCTTAGAATCTACACCCTTAGATACATTCAAATTTTTATATGAACCTGAAGGATTGGCATTGATACCTGAGCTTGATATTTGGATTGCCACTGATCAAAGTGACAACGATAATAGATTTTATATTTTTGATAGAATGAATTTAACACTTTTAGATACAATTGGTTTAAATGGTGTCACCAATACCGACGGAATCGCTGTTGGTAAAATAGGCGAAGATTGGTTTTTATATGCTGTTGATGATGACAGACGCGTTGGTTCTTTTAATCTCAATGTTTTGTATTAAAAATCAGATGTCATTTTAAATTGTATCAAACATAAAACTAATTAACACCAAATATACTGCAAATTTTATCTTTGTATTCTTCGTTGAGCTTAAACTAGTACCTTAAAAACTCTTACCCTTAGTTAGTTGTCAAACACTATTCCTCTTTACTAGTTTAAGCTCAAATGGTTTTCTTTATAAAATTATGAATTAATCTTTACCCCAAACAAGACTGGGTAGGGTAATAGTATATTTCACAGACACATTCTAAAATAATTTTTTGTAAGTTTTTAAAAATGAACTACTGAAAAGTATCTCAAAGATACTCGTTTAACGTGGGATAAATTAGTGGAAGGTGAGTCCTTCAACGCATAAATTAGGACTACAAATTGACTACAATTCGTTAGTTTGGGTGATTTATAGAGGATAGACATCCTTCTTTACACGCAGGATGTCGGGAGTTCGAATCTCTCATCGCCCACTTCCATGAAAAAATATAAATTTTACCTTTCAATATACTTAGCACTGCAATCAATTATATTTTCACAAAATATAACGATGCTAGATCCCTCAAATAATATTGGAATTGATAAATGGGGAATTGTCAATGATGGCGTAATGGGAGGAATCTCACAGTCTAATATTTATCTTAATGAAGAAAATAATATTATTTTTGCTGGTAATGTTTCCTTAGAAAATAATGGTGGCTTTGCATCTATTAGAAAAGGGTTTGATGGCAATCAATTAAAAGATACTTCTACGTTTTTACTTAGAGTAAAAGGTGATGGGAATATTTATAAATTTCGTTTGACAATGAAGGGTAGTTATGCAAATTATTCTGCTAATTTTAAGACGATTAAAGATCAATGGGTTGATATTGAAATCCCACTTGAAAACTTTGAGCCTTATTATTTTGGTAGAAGCATAAGAGCTCAAAAGTTAAAAGTGCAAAAAGTTAATTCTATAGGAATTCTTATTTCAGATAAACAAGATGGAAATTTTTCATTAGAGATTGAACATATAAAAGCTTTTTAATTAAATTAATTTAATGGGGAAGCACATATACAGATTTATCATTCTTATTTTTATTTCGATCATATTTTCTTGTTCTGGAGGAAGTTCAACACAGTCAGTTGAAGATGTTGGAGACGATACCCCAGGTGATAATTCAGGAGGAAATGGTGGTGGAATAATTCCTGAACCAGTAGCTAGCTTTACAGTTTCCTCTTACGGCGGAGAAGCTCCTATCGATATTACATTTACTAGTACATCAACTGGAGAGATCAATTCTTGGTTATGGAATGTAGATGACAATAGTGAAATTGAAAGTACATATTACACATTTACTCATACTTATGACAATCCAGGTACATATGATGTATCATTAACAGTCATAGGACCGGGAGGACAAGATGTCCATACTGAAAGTGACATCATATCAATTACTGAGCCTGACACATCGATTGAAACTGGATTATTTAGTGAAACCATGTCGTATGATAATGAAAGCAGAGAATATTTAATCTATATTCCTTCATCATATGATCCAAATTCTGCAACACCAATTTTGTTCGCATTCCATGGATTTGGTGGTTATAATCAATATTTTATTAATACTGCAGATTTTAGATCTTTAGCTGATCAGTTTAATTTCGTTGCTGTTTATCCACAAGGACTGATTTGCGGGGATGGAACTACATGGAATACTAATCCTCCAGGAGGCGATAATAAATGTAGTCAAGATGATATAGGTTTTTTTGCTGCCTTACTTAACGAGATATCTGGTAATTATAACATTGATGCATCAAAAGTATTTTTAACTGGATATTCAAATGGAGCTGACTTTTCTTACTCTATGGCATGCTATCAAAGTTCATTAGTTACAGCTATTTCACCTGTTTCAGGTTTGATGCCAATGAATGATTCAAGTGAATGTCAACCAAGCCATGCAACCTCAGTAATGATATTTAATGGGACGATTGATTATTCAAGGCCTTACAATGGTATTGCTGGATATATGATGAGTGTAGATCAAACAGTAGCTTATTGGTCTCAGTATAATAATACTGATTCTTCACCTCAAACCAATATTGTTGGAGAAATTGAAAACTATACTTATTTAAATGGTGATAATAATACAAGTGTTGATCTTTTTAAAATTGTGAATGGTGATCATTATTGGTTTAACTTGTCTTATAATGGAAATTCCCTGGAGGAATTAATGTGGAATTTCTTTTCTAGAAATTAAAATAAAGAATATTTTTTTTGATACTCAAAAATTTCTTTTAATACACCCTCATCATTCACAAAATGCTTTGTAGTTTTACTTGTATATAGTTTTCCTATTTCAGCATTAAATATAATTTCATTTTTGATAATATTTTTATCTCCTTTTAAAATGAGGTTGGGATTAAGATATTCAAATTGACAAACATTAATTATCTTAATCCCATTTTTTTTACACATTTCAACTCGATGATGACCGTCAATAATCATTTTTTGATCTGAGACTGCCACAGCTGGAATAAAGGATTTATTTATGTACATATCATCCCAATAGTTAACTAGATGGCTTTGTATTCGCTCATGAGGTAAAAGGAGTTCTATTGGAACGTTTTTAATATATTGAAATCCATTTTTCATTTATCCAACTGATGGCAGTCCTGAAAGAGCCATTGCTACTTCAGATTCAGAATATTTACTATCAAAGAGTTTATTATCAAAATAATCAATGTAAGCTTGCATATCAAAATGACCATGTCCACAAAGATTAAATAGTATAGTTTTAGTTTCACCGCTTTTTTTACATCTTAGAGCAGCTTCAATTGCACCTTTAACTGCATGATTCGCTTCAGGTGCCGGTACGATGCCTTCTGCTTTAGCAAAAGTTACCCCAGCTTTAAATACATCTAATTGACTGTAAGCTTCAGGAGATATACAACCTAAATTTGTTAGGTGACTAATTATTGGCGCCATACCATGATATCTCAATCCTCCAGCATGAAAACCAGGTGGTACAAATTCAGAACCCAAAGTATGCATTTTTGTAAGAGGAGTCATTTTACCTGTATCACCAAAATCATATGCATATTTTCCTTTTGTAAGGGAAGGACAAGCAGATGGTTCAATTGCTCTTAATTCAATATCATCATTATCTCTAAATGATTTTCCCAGAAATGGTAGAGCAATGCCAGCGAAATTACTTCCTCCACCAGTACATCCAACAATAATATCAGGATATTCATCTTCTTTTTCTAATTGAACCATTGCCTCTTGTCCAATAATTGATTGGTGTGTCAAAACATGATTTAGTACTGAACCAAGAGCATATTTTGTTGTTTCGCTTTTTACACATTGCTCAACTGCCTCTGAAATTGCAATCCCTAAACTTCCTGTTGATTCAGGATTTTCAGCTAATATTTTTTGACCAATTTCTGTTTCCATTGATGGACTGGCAATACATCTAGCACCAAATGTTTCCATTAATGCCCTTCTGTATGGTTTTTGATCAAAACTAACTTTAACCATATAAACATCTAGATCAATTCCAAATTTATTACAAGCAAATGCTAGGGAGGAGCCCCACTGCCCCGCACCTGTTTCGGTGGTTAATTTCTTAACACCTTCTAGTTTATTATAGTAGGCTTGAGGAATAGCGGTATTTGGTTTATGACTGCCAGTGGGGCTAACGCCTTCATATTTATAAAAAATTTTGGCAGGAGTGTCTAATACTTTCTCTAAATTTCTTGCTCTATATAATGGACTTGGTCTGTACAATTTATATATGTTTTGAACTTCTTCTGGAATTTCAATATATCTGTCTTGAGATACTTCTTGCCCAATTAATTCCATTGGAAACAGTGGTGATAAATCATCAGGTCCAACAGGATCTTTTCTTCCTGGATGTAACACAGGAGGTAAAGGTTCTTTTAAGTCTGCCGATATATTATAGAAACTTGTAGGCATTTCTTTTTCACTAAGTTGTGTTTTTATAATCATTTTTTCTCCATTAGTTTGATTGGAATAGACCAATCAGTAGTGATTTCAGTTTTTTAAATATGTAATTATGTTAAGATTGTACGTAAGTACAAAAAGATATTATTGGCCGGAAGGCCACCAACGGAGATTCCAAGAATTTCGTTTTGAATGATTTAACATGCGTAGATATTAAAACCAGAAACAATGCCTTTGCAAGAAAAATATCATATATTCTAAAAATTTTATGAAAAAAACTGCTATCATTAAGGGATAATGGATTTATTTTCTGCAAACGAATTGATGTGGGCAGCTTTTATTATTGGAAATAGTGCGCCATTATTATTTATTGTACTATATAAGAAACAAAAAATATCAGTAGAATTATTAAATTTATATTTTCTTGGAGTGTTTGTAGGACTATCCTGGGAAATTCCTTTCGCTTTAGCAGGAAAATCATTCCACTTAATTTTAATCGATTGGCCAATTGATCTTCCATTAGTAAGAAATATTACTTACTCATTTATTGATGGTTTAATTTTCATTGTCGGGGTTTTTTTAGCAAAAAAATTTCTAAAAACTAACGACTTCCTTTATCGATTTAATTCAAAAGCATTATTTATTATGATATTTTGGGGAAGTTTTTCTGAATTTTTAGTAGACCTAAATGGAAATGGAAAACTTTGGCTGTTCATAGAAAATTGGTATAACCCAGTATTTATTACTATTAACGGTAATGGTTTAACTATTATACCTCAACTGATTTGGTTTATAGCTCCAATTGTTTATTACTTTTTAATTTTGAAATTTCAATCAAAGATTTGATGTAAAGTTATTTTGGTTTAATGGCAGTATATATGTTGACAATACCTAAGGATAAATATTTTATTTTAATATCTTTAAAACCTAATTTTTCTAAAATAATCTGAAATTCAATACCATGTGGAAAATGTTCAGCTGAAGTAGATAAATATTGATAAGCTTGTTGATTTTTTGCAATCATTTTTCCTAAAACAGGAATAATAAGTTTTGTATACAAAAAATATCCAAATCGAACTATCAAAAAGGAAGGTACAGCAGTTTCCAGGATAATTAATTTTTTACCAGGTTTTAATACACGTTTAATTTCACGTAAACCCTGATTCAAATCTTCAAAATTTCTAACACCAAAACCTACAGTTGCAGCATCAAAAGTATTATTTTCAAAACTCATATTTTCTGCATCCTCTAATTGAAATTTCACATTAGGTATTTTCATCGATTTTTCATTTGCTAAGTCTAACATCATTGAGGCATTATCAATTCCAACAACTTCAACATTGTCGTTTGCGAAACATAATGCTATATCTCCAGTTCCTGATGCGATATCAATTATTTTTTTTGGTTTATCTTCTATAGTAAGATTATATACTATTTTTCTCCAATTCTTATCCATGTTCAATGTCATCATCTTATTAATTTGATCATATCTCGATGATATATCATTAAACATGTCCCTGATTTGGATTTTTTTTGAATCTTGTTTTGATTTATCAGGTTTGATCATTTGAAAAGATAAAAAGAAGGGCCGGTAATTCACTAGACCTTTTTAAATGTTTATGATTAAAGTATTTATCCCTATTTTTTTGTATGAATAATCTACCTAATCAATTTTTTTACTCAAAAAAAGAAGACAGATTAAATGTTTTATCGCATGGCATAGGTTTCATTTTAAGCATCATAGGATTAGTTTTCTTATTAAAAAAAGGTCTACAAGATTTTGATATAACGCGTTTTTCAAGCTTTTTAATTTATGGTTTAAGTTTATCCATAATGTATATTGCTTCAACATTATACCATAACTCAAAAACTCCGAAAGGCCGATATCGTTTGAGGCTTTTTGATATGATATCCATCTACTTATTGATTGCAGGTTCTTATACTCCATTTACTTTAACTGTTTTATTAGATAATGGAGGCTTAACTCTGTTTATTTTGGTGTGGGTAATTGCTATTTTTGGTATAATTTGGAAAATTTTTACTGTTGGAAAATACAATCTTGTCTCCACAATTTTATATATGTTTATGGGCGGTCTTTGGTTATTTTTCATTGATGCATTTATAAGTGAAATACCTGAAAATGCATTAGTATGGATTTATGCATCATGTTTGACTTATCTTATTGGTGTCTTTTTTTATCTTGCAGATTCCAAGGTAAAATACAACCATTTCATTTGGCATATTTTTGTTATGCTTGCTAGTGCTTTTCATTACATCTCAATTTACTTTTATATTTAATGCTGCTAACTTTTTAAAATGAAAAAATATTCTGTTCCAAAAAATTTTCAATCTTCTGTTGGATATAATACTTTTGATAATTATCAATCTTTAAGAGAAAAAGCAAAGCAAGATTCAAATTCCTACTGGGAGTCAGTTGCAAAGCGTATTGATTGGTTTGATAAGTGGACAACTGTCAATAATTCAGATTATTCTAAAGCGCATATCGAGTGGTTTTCAAATGGAAAGTTAAATGCATCTTATAATTGCATAGATAGACACATTGAAAATGGCTTAGGAGAAAAAATAGCTCTTATTTGGCAATCAAACGATCCAACAATTTCAAAAAATGTTTCATATAATGATTTGTTGGAAAAAGTTTCATTATTTGCCAACGGATTAAAACGAGCTGGAATTAAAAAAGGTGATCGTGTATGCATTTATATGCAAATGATTCCTGAAGCTATTGTAGCAATGCTTGCTTGTGCACGAATTGGAGCAGTGCATTCAGTTGTATTTGGAGCATTTTCAAGCGACGCTTTAAAAAATAGAATTAATGATTCAGAATGTAAGTTGCTTATTACGCAAGATAACGGAGTGCGTGGATTAAAATTTGATATTCCAATGAAAGAAAATGCAGATAAAATTGCAGATGACTGTCCTTCATTAAAAACAGTAGTAATGGTTGAACGTTCAGGGAATGAAATGTTCATGAAAGAAGGAAGAGATATCACTTGGAATCAATTCATAGATGGCTGTTCAAGTAAATGTCCCGCAGAAGTAATGGACGCAGAAGATCCATTATTTATTTTATATACTTCAGGATCTACCGGAAAGCCAAAAGGAGTAATGCACACTACAGGTGGATATCTTGTTTATACTTCACATACGCATGAACTAGTCTTTGATTATCATCAAGATGATGTATATTGGTGCACTGCCGATATTGGTTGGATTACAGGTCATTCATATATTGTATATGGGCCATTATCCAATGCAGTAACTCAGGTTATCTTTGAGGGAGTTCCTAATTACCCAGATTTTGGAAGATTTTGGCAAATTGTTGAACAGCATAAAGTAAATGTATTTTATACAGCTCCAACTGCATTGCGAGCGTTAATGAAAGAAGGAGATGACTGGGTAACAAAATATGATTTATCTAGCTTAAAAGTTTTAGGTACAGTTGGAGAGCCTATTAAATCTCCAGAATGGCATTGGTATTTTAATGTTATTGGTAATGAACAATGTCCTATTGTTGATACATGGTGGCAGACTGAGACAGGAGGAATTTTAATGTCTCCCATCCCTGGGTGTGTACCAACAAAACCAGGATCAGCCACACTGCCATTGCCAGGTATTATTCCAGCAATCTTAGATGAAGAAGGAAATGAAATAACAGAAAGAAACACTACAGGTTATTTAGTTATGATACAATCCTGGCCTGGACAAATGAGAACAGTGTATGGCGATCATCAACGATTCATCGATACGTATTTTTCTCAAGCACCAGGAAATTATTTTACTGGAGATGGAGCATATATTGATGAGGATGGATATTTCTGGATTACTGGGAGAGTAGATGATGTATTAAATGTTTCTGGGCATAGAATTGGTACAGCTGAAGTAGAAGGCGCTATAGGTGCTGCATCTGGAGTAGCTGAAGCTGCAGTGATTGGATATAGTCATGAAATCAAAGGCGAAGGTATTTATGCTTTTGTCACATTAATGACAGGAGTAGAAGCTTCAGCAGAGATTGAACAAGATATCCTTAGTACTGTGACAAAAATTATTGGTCCTCATGCAAAGCCAAGTGTTATTCAATTTTGTTCAGGACTTCCCAAAACAAGATCTGGAAAAATCATGAGAAGAATTCTAAAGAAAATTGCACAAAATGAAACGGATGACTTGGGTGATACCTCAACACTAGCAGATCCAAGCGTTATAGATAGTTTACTAGAAAAGTAAGTCTAATTATTTTTTTTCAATATACTTTCGCGAAGTTTTTTTGCTCCCTCAAGTATTCTTAATGTTGGTCTACTAAATAATCCATCGGAATCAAAAGCAAAAATTTTACCATTTTTGAAAGGAGGTAAATTATTGATTCTTTGGTCTTCCATTACTTGCTTTAAGTGAACTTTATTCTCTTCTTCACTGTATCCACAACAGATAATTGCAATAATATCAGGATTACAATTAATTATTTCATCAATACTAAGTACTCGTGATTGATCACCAGGTGAACCAATTGCTGAAATGAAACCTGCAAGCTCAATTTGTTCAGGAACCCAGTGTCCGGCTGAAAAATAAGGGTCAATCCATTCAAGACATAAAACACGAACATTAAACTTGCTCATTGATGACATATTATTTCGTTCATCAATTGCATCATTGACTATCTTTTGCGATTTATCTTTTTGATTTAGGGTTTCTCCAATCGTAAGAATATCATTACATATATCATCAAATGATCTTCCATTAAGAGAAATTATCTTTGTTGATGAAGGTAAAGTACATAATTGACCCTTTAAAAGCACTTCAACTTGATTGCTCGATATTGCACAGACATCACATATTCCTTGTGTAATTATAATATCAGGTTTTAATTGGTTAATTTTTTTGATATCTACTTCATATAATGGTGAATTTTCATTCACTTTTTCTCTAACTGATTTGTCAATTTCCCTCTGAGATTTAGCACTATCAATATTTGAAGAGGTTACAGTATTAATTTTTAGAAGGCTTATTGGATAATTACATTCATGGCTTACCCCCACTAAATTTTTTTCTAAACCTAAATCACATATGATTTCGCTGGCGCTTGGAACTAAACTAACAATTTTCATTTTTTACTTTTGGTTTGCTGATTTAAATCTTGTCGAACAGGAAGTTAAGCTATGTTTTGTTTTTCTTCCTTTGACTCTTTTTCTCCAAAGTTCAAAAGAGCTTCTTTTTAAATGCGCTCTCATAATTTTTCGAACACCATTTTCTTTCAATCCAAATTGGAGTTCAATTGCATCAAAGGGAGTACGATCTTCCCATGCCATTTCAATAATTCTGTCTACATCTTGAGGCTTAATATCCAAATCCACCACCATGACACATTAATATCTGTCCAGTGACATAGTTGGATTCTGGAATACAGAACATATATATTGCTCCAGCAGCTTCTTCAGGAGTTCCTGGTCTGCCTAATGGAATCATTGTCTTAGCAGATTGAAATACAGCAGAATTCACACCAACTTTAATCTTGTTTCCTTCAATGTCAATGAGCGATTCTTCTTTTTCAGCATCTGAGTCCGTTAAGCGAGTTTTAATGAGTCCAAATCCTACAGCGTTGACGTTTACATTGTATCGTCCCCATTCTTTTGCCATAGTTTTTGCCATTCCTACAACTCCAGCTTTTGCTGTAGCATAATTTATTTGTCCAGCATTTCCAAACATTCCAGATGTAGAAGAGATATTTACTACTTTTCTAAAATTGGTAATTCCATTTTCTTTTTCTTTTAAAAACAATTTTTTAATGTGAGGTTGTGCAGCTCTAAGAATTTTAAAAGGAGCTGTAAGGTGACATTCTAAAATTGCATCCCATTGTTTATCATCCATTTTTTGAATGACATTGTCCCAGGTGTATCCAGCATTATTAACAATGATGTCTATTCCACCAAATGAATCTAAAGCAGTATTAATAAATCGCTCTGCAAAGTCATCATCAGTAACGCTTCCATTACAAGCAACTGCTTTTCCTCCCATATCAGTAATATCAGATACAGTTTGATTGGCAGGATCTGAATCTAAATCATTTACGACAATGTGAGCACCATCTTTTGCCAACATTAAAGCCAACTCTCTTCCAATTCCTCTTCCAGAGCCGGTAATTAGTGCTACTTTTCCTTCTAATTTTTTTTTCATAAGATTTCCTTTTTTAGTCATCAATTTTACCATTTTTTTTAATTTTTTGCTCTATTAGTTTTTTAAGGTAGAACATTGACATTTAGATAAGTAAAGTGTACTTTACACCTTAACAATTTTATGGAGAAACAATGATTAATAAAGGTCTTATAACAACACTTGTTTTAGCAGTTCTATCCACGATTTATCTTGGAAGCGTTTGGAATGATTTTTTTGGTACATTAAGCGTTAATGTATCTATGGATCGTCAACAGGCAGTTAAAGCTGCATCAGATGCTTCAAAGCAATTTGCAATATTAGATGATTCATTTGAGCAAGCATCCATATATAGTTTTGATGATTCTCTACGAAATTTTGTTGAGTTAAAACAAGGTGGTAAAGAGAAATTCCAAGAGATAATCGATAATAATGTTTATTCACCATATAATTGGATGGTTCGTTCTTATAAAGAAGGTGAGATTATTGAAGCGATGTTTCAATTTAAGCCTGATGGAAGTCCAAACGGATATAGAATTAAAATTCCTGAAGATTATGATTCTGATAGTCTTGATGAAGAAGATGCCTTAGTGTTAGTTGAACAAAACATTAATAATCAATGGTCTGGAAATTTCAGTGATTATAATCTTATTGAATCTTCATTCAAAGAAATGCCAAATGGAAGAGTAGATCACTCTTTTCTTTTTGAGCACAATCTACAAGATATTGGAGAAGCAAAATATAGATTACGAGCAACAGTCTCAGGCTCAATCATAAATTCTGTAAGCCCTTTTGCATTTGTTCCTGAATCATTTCAAAGAGAATTTGCTAATATAAGATCTGATAACGATACAATTGCTATTTTTGCCAATTTTGCATTCTTAGGAATTTATTTATTAGGTATTGGTGTGACTTCGCTAATAATTTTCTACAGAAATGGCTGGTTAAGATGGAAAAAGTCAGTATTAGCTGCTGCTTTTGTTGCTCTTTTTTCAAATATTCTTTTAAATCTTAATTTCTATCCTACGTTTTGGATGGCCTATGATACAGCGTCCTCAAAATCTCAATTTTTAACTGAACAATTATTGGGCATGATAGCCAATGGAATTCTTATGTTCTTCATCTTGGCTGCGTCATTTATTACAGCAGAGTCATTAACAAGAAGAGCATTTCCTAAACACATTCAAATTTGGAAGACATGGAGTTCTAATGTTGCAAACTCAAAACGCGTATTAAATGATACTATTTTTGCTTACCTGATTGTTCCAATTAAACTAGCTCTTGTAGTAGCATTTTATTTACTCATGGAAAGAAATTTTGGATTCTGGTCTCCAGCTTCATCATCATTCGATCCAAATTATCTAGCATCTATTTTTCCGTGGTATACAGGTTTAGCTATATCCTTACAAGCTGGTTTTTGGGAAGAAATGTTATTTAGAGCAGTTCCAATTGCTGCAGGGGTTTTAATTGGTCAACGATACAATATGCGTTTTACTGGATTAGTGGTAGCTATGGTAGTACAGGCATTAATTTTTGGTGCTGGACATGCTAATTATCCCGCACAACCATCATATGCGAGGGTTGTTGAATTATTTCTACCATCAATTGTGGTTTATGGTATGATTTATTTACGACTAGGAGTTGTTTTTGGAGCTATTACTCATTATGTATATGATGTTGTATTATTTTCTTTACCAATTTGGTATTCTTCAGGATATATTTTTGATAAGTTTATGACAGTTGTTGGAGGATTAATTCCTTTGCTTGTTATTTTATATTTTAGAATAAAACATCAGAAATGGTCTGATGTAGATTCTTCATCATTGAATGAAGGTTTTGTACCTACTCCACCAGAGAAAAAAACTGCTGAAGAACCAGAAGTTGTTAGTACTGTTTCATCAGCTTCTAATGTTTTAAACCCAAAAATTATAGGAATAGCTCTAATATTTGTTATTGGAATTTTTAGTACTTTTAAATTGTCTAATGTAGAGGTTCCTGTTAATTCACCATCAATTGACAAAGAAGAGGCAATTTCAATAGCAAATCAATTTTTATCTGATAATAATATTACGTTACCTGATGGATATAATGCCTATGCATTCGATGATAGCTCATATCCTGCATCCTCATTTATTTGGGAGCAGCTTGGGGAAGAGACGTATTTATCTTTACTTGGAACTTACGTTTTAGGACCTAGGTGGAAAGTGAGGTTTGCAAAATTTGATGGACCAGTAGAGACACGCGCAAGAGAGGTGATGGTATCTATGGATTTTGATGGAAATATTTTGAGATTTAATAATAGGTTTCCAGAAGATGAAGCAGGTAAGCAGCTAAGCAGAGAAGAAGCGCAAGTACTAGCTGAAAATGCGTTATCTGAATATTTAGGTATGAATATATCTGCTGTCACTCTTACCAGTGCTCAAGAATCGCAAAAGCCAAATAGGTTAGATTGGACATTTACTTTTACAGATAATAATGAGTTAGACTATGAGGGCGCAAAACTTCAAAATATTATCTCAATATCAGGTGATCAGATATCAGGATTCACGAAATTTGTTTTTGTTCCGGAAGATTGGGCAAGAATGAAAAGAGATCGTGAAGGTTTATCAGGTATTATAGGCACTCTATTTACCGTTCCTGGCGCAATTTTTGTTATAGGGTTGTTATTAATGAGGTCATTTAAGTTATTAATGGATCGAAAAATTAATGTTAGAAAAGGTTTAATTTTTGGTTCATTTGCTATTTTTGGAATTCTTAGTGTCTTTAATGATTCATCATTCCTTAATACTTTGCCAACAAATCAACCTATTGAAAATTTGATGACTACATACTACATATCATCAATAGGTGGAGCACTGATTGCTCTTGGACTAATTAATATATTATTGTTTGGAACACTGAATAAACTTGTACAACCATCAATAAATAATATCAAAATAAAAGATGCAATTCTTGGAGGGATAATTGTAGCATTAACCATGATTGCTTCATTGGTGTTAGCTGGTTCTTTTCAACTAAATTTGAATCCTAATTTTGCAAGTTTTAATCTTACTTCATATTACCCCATTTATGATACATTGAATGCATATACGTTTTTTGGACCTATTGCTTTTAATATTTTTCTTGCAGCAGTATTGTATGACATTACAAAAGGGTGGAGCAATGATATCAAAGGAAATTTGATTGCTTATATATTGGTTGTTGCAGTATTTACAAGCGACATAGGGTTTCAATATGATATAGCAAGCTCTATAATGATTGCACTACTTTATGGTGCCTTAATTTTTACAATTTTTAAATTTATTATTAAGAATAACTATGCTATGATCCCATTTTATACATTATTTATGCGATTTTATGATAGATTTGCTGCTACTGATTTTGGCGTAGCATCATCATATTCAAATGAATTATTGTTTCTGGGATTATCATTAATTTTAGCATCTTTTGTAATGGTTTCTTTGACGAGGAAACTATTTAATATGAATGTAAAAGGATAAAATATATTATATTCCTTGAATGTCTTATTTTAAAGGAAAAACAGTCATAGTAACTGGAGCTTCTTCAGGGATTGGAGAAGCAACAGCAAAAGAGTTTTTGTTACAAGGCGCTAAAGTAATATTAATAGCTAGAAGTGAATCAAAAATGCAACATTCATTTAAGAGCTTTAATAAAGATTCTTACTCTATTTATCCATTTGATTTAACTAATTTAAATGACATCGACACTTTTGTAAAAATGCTAATTAAAAAAGAAGGTCCGATTGATATTTTGTTTAATAATGCTGGTGTTAGTCAATTTGGATATTTTGAGGAAAGTGACTTATCGGTTTTAGATAAAATCATGGATTTAGACTTCTTTTCAGTTGTTCAATTTACAAAATCAATTTTACCTCATCTGATAGATAAAAAATCTGGTCAAATTGTAACCAATACAAGTGTTGCAGGGTTGGTTGGATCAAGAAGTAGATCATTTTATTCATCAGCTAAATTTGCTCTACATGGATTTTTTGATAGTGTAAGATCTGAAATTATTGAGCATAATGTTCATGTTACATTGATTGCTCCTGGAAGAGTAGCAACTGATGTAGGTAAAAATGCATTAACTGCCAACGGTGAACCTTATGGAAGAAACGACAGAGGACATAATAAAGGTCTTACATCAACACAAGCAGCTAGAAGAATTCTATCTGCCATTAAAAGCAAAAAAAGGGAAGCTGTTATCGCAAAGTGGAATGATATTGCATGGTTGGCTGTTTACATAAGAAAACTAGCACCTCGATTGTATTTTTTCCTCGCAAGAAGAATTGTAGCATAATTTTTATGGAACATAGAATATTAGAAGATCCTCGCTATAAACATATTGCTGAACCTAAATCTATA
Organism: uncultured Fidelibacterota bacterium; assembly: GCA_902576865.1. Taxonomy (GTDB): domain Bacteria; phylum Fidelibacterota; class Marinisomatia; order Marinisomatales; family Marinisomataceae; genus Marinisoma. The sequence goes on along the minus strand of CACGWZ010000002.1, from coordinate 81,128 downwards.
TTATTTCAAATTTTTTCATTTATTTTTGATTTGTATGCCAACACAGTTTTAACATTTTATTCTCCTGTAAAAGTTATTGGTAGAGAAAATATACCAAAAAATAGACCGTTCATTTTTGTTAGTAATCATAATAGTCATATGGATATTGCAATTTTGGCCTATTCAACAAGAATGGGCTATGAAAAATTTGGTTTTTTGGCTGCAAAGGATTATTGGTTCGATAATAATTTTCGAAGAAGATTTTTTAAAAATCTGATCAACCTTATTCCTATTAGTCGAAAACCACATCCTGAATCTTTAGATTTGGATGACACCATGACTCTTTCAAAAGCTTTTATGGATTTGGGGAATAACATTATTATCTTTCCGGAAGGATCAAGAGGTGAAGTTGGAAAAATACAAAGATTTAGAAAAGGTGCAGTAAAATTTTCAATGGGATTAGATGTACCTATCCTACCAGCTGCAATCATAGGAGCAGAAAAAGCATGGCCAAAAGGCGAGAAATTGATTAAGCCTTTTCCTATTACAGTAAAAGTTTTGCCAAAAATTGATCCACCTAAAACTGAAAAGCTTTCAAAAACAGCTTACAATAAAGCTCTTTCAAAACAAACTAAAGATCTTGAAACCAAGATTACTAAAGCACTAAAAGAGCTTGAAGAAACTAAGAGCCCTGAGTAATTGTAATGATTGAACCACTTAATGAAGCACTATAACGAGTAAGTGCACCAGAAGCAGGTCCTGAAAGTACATTTCCATTCAAGTCAAAAATTGAATTATGACTTGGACATACTAGATTATTAGCTGCAGAATTGATATTTACTGTAAATCCAGCGTGCGTACAATTTCTTGACAAAGCTCTAACACCAGTATTGCTTGTTCTTAGAACAATGATTCCGTTGTTATCAAAAGTATCACTTCCACTTAGAGCGATAGCACCTCCAGTATTTTGCAAAGATGGGTAAATCATTGAGGTATCAATTGTAATAACTCCAGAAGCTTCATCATAGTTGTAACCAGTGTTACCGCCGGTATTATCTCCGCCGCCACCAGAATTTCCGCCACCGCCAGAATTTCCGCCGCCACCAGTATCACCGCCACCAGTATCACCGCCACCAGTATCACCGCCACCACCAGTATCACCATCACCATATCCATCATCAGATGATGTAGGAGAACCACCACCACAAGCTTCTAGCAAAAATGCTGTTCCACCAACAATAGTTAATGTTGATGCTTTTCTTATGAAATCTCTCCTGGATGGGTTAGCAGCTTGCTCTTCAAAGCAATTGCAATCACATTTTGTTTTTTTTATTTCATCTGTCATGGACGAAACTTAATAAAAAAAAATTAATATTAAAATTTGATAGCAATTTTTTTTTATATTGAATACATGAATGATCTTAAAAAATATATTTTTAAATGTTTTTTTATTTTTACTACTATTTTCTCAATATTAAATGGACAGTCAATTGTCACGAAGGAATCTTATGATGCTAGGTTTACTCCAAGAGAAATTGGGCTACCAGAAAATATGCCCTATGTGAAATCTTTAATATGGGGAGAAGAGGGGGCATTTAGAAAATTAAATATTGGTCCTGAAACTAGAATTGAGGAATTACAGTTACGAAGAAAGATGCTCCAGGCACATCAGTGGTTAGGTATAATAACTTTAGCAGGATTAGCTTATCAATATGATGTTGGAAAAAAACTTTATGATGGTAATGATAGCGATTATTGGGAATCACATTATGATAAGCACAAAGCTATGGGATATTTTTCATACATGACTTACATGTCAACAGCCTCAATGTCATTTTTTGCTCCTCCTGCTAGAAAATATGATAATAATATGAATTCAATCAAATTTCACAGAAGGATGGCGGCTTTACATTTTACTGCAATGATGGCTCAACCCTTTTTAGCAAAAAGAGCCGTTGAAAATGGTAAAAGGTATAATGAATTAATGGATGCTCATTTAAAAGCTGGAACAGTAGCATTTTTTGCTTTGAGCTTAGATGCGTTAGGAATTACATTTTTCAAATGAAGAAATTAATTTTCATACTGCTTTTCCAATCTCTTTATGCACAGTCTTTCGTTGATTTTAACTTAAGTAAAAGTTTCATTTCATATGATGGAAAACATCCCGCTCATAATTGGACAGGCGTCTCAAAAGATATTCAGGGAACCTTTGAAATAAATAAGCAAGACTTAACGCAATCTAAGGTTGATTTGTTTGTTCCAGTATTTAGTTTCGATAGTAAAAATGCTAACCGTGATTCAAATATGTTAGATGTTGTTGAAGAGTACTACTATCCATTTGTTAGATTTACTTCATCAAAAATAAATAAAACCGAAAACGGATTTAAAGTAACTGGAAATCTTAGTTTTCATGGAATAATAAAAGAACTCACTATACCTGTAAATTTAGAAGAAGACAATCAAACTGTTATTGTAACGTCAGATTTTTCAATTATGCTTAGCGATTTTAAAATTAAAAGACCTGCATTATTAACTATAAAAATTCGAAACCAAGTAGATTTAAAAGTCTATTTAGTGGGATCAATAAATAATAAAAAATAATTTTTAGAAGTTATCCAAATAAATAAAATGTTTTATTTGGCACCATAACAAGCAAGAAAAAAATCATATGCAAAGAAATGATGATACCAAATATTGCGAGCAATTTTATTGTATTTTTATCCATATTATCTTTTAAATAAGCGCTTAAATATAGTGATTTCTGGGAACAAAATATGAACTCTTTTTTGATAATCTTTATACTGTGGTCTAGTTCTTAGAATTTTAATTTCGATCCATGGAATGCTAGCATACCAAAACATTGCTGTCATGGCTATTGGAGCTAACAAAAGATAATTGAGTCCAGAAAATGAATATCCAAAAACGAAGATTCCCCACCAAAACATTATTTCTCCATAATAGTTAGGATGCCTAGAATAGTTCCATAAGCCTGTTTCAATTATACCCGTTCCACTAGGATAAATTTTTCGAAAAGCATGAAGTTGTTTATCGCTAATGATTTCTAATAATACTCCAATTATACATAATCCAAATCCTAAGAAAATTGTCCAATTATAGCTTTGTGAAAAATTTTGAGCCATAGGCATGCAGCAGAAAAAAACAATGAAAGTAGGAAAGAAATGAATACCACCAAGATTACCAATAATCTCAAATGAATTTCCGAGATTGTTTCTCATGTCAATATATCGCCAATCTTCGTGGTGTAATCCATCCCAAGTTTTCGTCCAGTTGTAAGTCAGCCTTAGTGACCAAAAAAGAACAGCTGTCATAAGAAGTAAAGAAGGAGTATTAATCACATAGTTACTTTTAGCCAACCAAAAGAAAGCAATGAATGGAGGAATAACAGACCAGTATGGATCATAAAAAGATGAATTTTTAAAGTATACACTAAATGAGTAAATAACAAATGTTGCAACAATGTCAGCTATAAGAATTTGCAACATTGATGACATATGGGAAGAAAATTGTAAAGATATAAAACCAATAATTACCGCAATAACGTATGCAGTAAGAACAGTTAATAGGCCTTTAGTTTTTATTGTCATCGATAAGTGATTTCAACTCAATTTTTTCAAAAGATAAATAAATATATCCTAAAATAATAGAATACAATAGAAATACAGAATGCAATAGGATTGCAGCTGTCTGTGATTGATCAATTCCTATTCCATATAGATTAAGAAAGTAAATTACAGCTAAATGATATGTACCAATTGCAGCAGGAGCTATTGGTAATGAAGTTACAATACTAGTAATAACCGTAATTCCAATATATTGTTGAAAAGATAAATCAATATTAACAGACATCAATAATGTATACATATAAGCCACAAATGAACACCATAGCAAAATGGAAATACTACCAAGTTTAATTTTATTTTTGGACACTAGTAAATATCCATCAATAAAGTTTTTAGTAATAGAAAATTGTTTTTGCATTTTACTAGCGAGGGAATTATTACCAAAAATGATGAATGAAGTAATTATGTATAATAGTAAAATTCCAATGGAAAATTCTAAACCCAAAACATTATTAAATCCAAAAAGAATTAAAAAAATACTAAATAATCCAACTATCCATAAGTCGATAATTTTTTCAGCTACCAAGCTTCCAACAAGAAAACTAAACTTTATACCACTTGAGTTATTAGATAAGAGTTTTGCTCTAGCTAAGTCCCCAGCTCTAAATGGAAGTATGTTATTTAGAAAATATCCAATATGAGTTGTTGAAATATATTTTTGTATTTTGAGTTCTTTTGGTGAATCTAATAAAATCTTCCATCTAAATGATCTTAGAATGAACGTAACATAGGTTGCTATAAATGCGATAAAGATATAAGTAATATTTGCATCAGATAGAGCACGGTAAATATCTTCTATATTTACTTGATTAAATGCAAAGTAGAGACATAGCGTAGCTACGCAGAAAGATAGAATTTTTTTCAAGGATCTTGTTTATCTCTTTGGAATTCCCAATTGACGATTCTTTTTTTCATTTTTTCGCCATTTTCATCAAGATGTTCGCTTGTTTCCATCGGGCTTTGATATTCGAGTGGAACATCTGTATTTACTTGACAATTACTCATTAATCCAAGCATGGCAATGAGCATTATTGAAGCAATAATAGTTGGAAAATGTTTACCCATTTAATTTAAAATCTTTAAAAAAGTTTGTTTTCGTAGCTAAATAGAATATTTCTACTAATCCAAATAGTTGTACAAGACCACATATTACGAACCAACCCTTATGATCATTTCTTGCTGCGAACCACAAAGCCAATAAAGTAAATAGGGCTTCCCAAAGTGATATACCAACAAGTAATGCTGGGTTTGCTTGAAGTGTCTCTGCGAAGTTAGTTATTATGTCCATAAAATCCTCCTTAAGGGTTAAAAAGCAGAGAGATTAAAAAGACAAATAAAATCACTCCACCAAAAATACCCCAATAGTATAATCCAAATTCCATGTAGGATATTAAATATTATTATCTGAGTTGAAAAGTATTAAAGTTTATTTTTAAAAATTTTGTGACCCCAATCAATAATATGCCAGTTTCCATCAAAATCCTCTCCTAATGCAGTGCAGCTATCAACCCAGTCTCCAGAATTTAAGTAATGAAAGTCATTAATTATTTTATTCTCAGCATGATGAATATGTCCACAAATTACTCCATCATATCCTTTTTTTTCTCCAGAATTAATTAAAGCATTTTCATATTTTGAAATGACATTTGATGCTATTTTAGCTTTTCTTTTAACATATTTTGATAGCGACCAATATTTACCACCAGTTTTTTTCCTCCACCAATTAAGGATTTGATTCATCCATAAAATTCTTTCATATGCACCTCCGCCTAAATGAGATATCCAGCTAAATTTTGGAGTCATAAAGATATCAAATTCATCACCATGACATACATAATATCTTTTTTTATTTACAGATTTATAGGTGCAGAAGTTTTTAATTTTTATTTTTCCGAATTTATTACCAGAAAACTCTTTAAATGTTTCATCATGATTTCCAGGTAAGTAAGTGACATGAATGCCTCGTTTGGCCATTCCTAGTAACTTTCTAACAATATTTGAATGAGACTTCGGAAATTTCCATTTTCTTTTTAATGCCCAAATATCAATTAAGTCTCCAACAATAAATAAATTATCAGTACCTACATCATCTTCTATATAATCTAAAAATTTATATAATAGTTTTGCTTTTGAACCTCGAGACCCTAAATGAATGTCTGAAATGAAAATAGATTTATATTTTGACATCATAAAATTAAGCTCTTAAAAATTAGTATTGTGTTAGAGACTTGTTTGTTTTTAGAAAAAAATACTATATTTGCGCATGGAAAAAAGGACTCCAAAAAATACTACAATTAAAATTTATACTACGTCCTGGTGCGGGCCTTGTAAAATGGCAAAAAGACTATTATCTGAAAAAGGTTATAGTTTCACCGAGATTGACATTGAAGAGAACGATATGTCACGCGAACAAATGGCTTCGATTACTAAGGGGCCAACAGTACCACAAATTTTAATTAATGATTCACCTATTGGCGGATTTCAAGATCTTGTTCAGTTGTTTAATACTGAGCTGTTCAAATAATTCTCAAAATCTGGATCATTTAAAAAATAGTCAATTAAATAACTTATTCTTGCATGAGTATTTGTAATGATAGAATCCAAATTATTAAGATCAACCCACTTACATTCTGTTATACCTTCACTTTGGTCAGGAACCAAAGTCGTTAAAGGGTCTCCAGTATAATTGATAATAAACCAATAATTTTTTTTTAAAAAAGCTTCACCGTTAACCTTTTTATAGTATTTTGTTTTTGGAAGTTTATTTATGACAGTTAAATCATTTTCTTTGAGACCAGTTTCTTCTGAAATTTCTCGAAGAGCTGTTGATTCTGTGGTATGATTGAATTCAATTTTGCCTTTTGGTAAGTCCCACATTCCTCTTTTATAGATAAACAACAATTTTTTATTGCAAAGAACAATGCCCCCAGCAGTATCAAACTTAGGTGTTGGATTGGATTCTGTATAATAAGTCATATTGTTCTTTTGTAAGATTTTTGAATGTGACACCATGAAATGTAATACTATTTTTGTAAGAATCCTTAGACCATTTTTTAGGTTTAAGCTCTTTTTTTCCATCATAATGAATTGAAGATAAAACATATCTCATTGCATTAAGCCTGCCAATCATTTTATTGTTAGCATTGATTACTACCCATGGATTGGTTGCTGTAGAAGTATGATGAAACATTTGATTTTTAAATTGTGAAAAAATATCCCATTTACTCATAGCAATGAGGTCATTATTTGAAAACTTCCAATATTTTAGTTTATGAGATTGCCTTATTTTAAATCTTAAACTTTGACTGTCTTTGGAAATTGAAAGATAAAATTTTATTAAAATTAATCCATCTTGGACTTGTTTTTCTTCCCATTCATTTACTTTTTTCATAAAGTATTTGTATTGCTTTTCATTGCAATAACCCATTGCTGGTTGTATTAAAGCTCTTGAATACCATGATCTATCAAAGAAATAAATTTTTCCTTTTTTAGGTAAAAGTTTTTCATAAGTCTTAAACCATCGTTTATTTTGTTTTTCTGTTGGAATACCAAGCTCAATCACCTTGGCATTTCTAGGAATCAAATGTTCAATGAATCGTTTTATAGTAGAGCCCTTGCCAGCAGCATCCCTACCTTCAAAAATAATTGCTATTTTTTTATTTTTATTTATAACCCATTCTTGAAGTTTTAATAATTCAACTTGAAGACGTCTTTTTTCTATTTCATATTTTTCATGATCTAGTTCAGCGTGGGGAAAAGTATTATAAATTATCATTTGTATCCCAAATATCAATAATTTCATTTGAAAAATCAATCTCAGGGTTTTCAATAATTTTAATCATTAAATCAACAGGATTTTTATATTGAATTCTTCTACTAGAACTATTTTTAATCCAATCATTAATTGTTGAAGTAGTTAAGTTATTACATGTGGTCGCTAATTTTAAATCTGACAGAATTTTAGCATTATGCTCCTGCTCTGGTTGCCCTAGAAGTGGTTTACATAACAATTTTTTCCCTAAAAAAATACATTCGGAAGGTAACTGAAATCCTGCATTGGTTATGACACCTTCTGATTCAATTAAATCCTTTTTAAAATTGACGTTTGAAAAGGGTTTTAGTAAAACATTATTGACTTCAAGTTGTTCATCGATGTTTGTATAGTAAATAAATTTTTTACTTTTAATTTTTGAACAAATATCTAGCATTTTATCTTGCCTTTCCCAAGGCAAGTAAACCAAAATAACGTCCTTTTTCTGTTTAGCATTATTGCTGTTCTGCAATTTTTCATCAATAAACGGTGGTAAGATTGGTTGGTTAAAATGATAGAAATGTGATGCAATTGATTTATCAACTGGGGTAAAAAATTTTGGAAAAAATAAACTAAAAAATTTCATTTTTATCGTCATGGGTATATTAGTATTGAAAGAGTATTGGTGACCAACGCCAATACATGGAATATTGAATTTTTTAGCCGCAAAAGCTGATATAGGTTCAAAATCAGTCACTACAACATCATAATCATTGTTTATTTTAAAAATATCGTAAAAAAAATTATATATATTTGTATTTAATAAAGTACTAAAATATTGAACCTTTCCATTTTTGATTTTGAAAGTAAATCCTTCTTTAGCAATGAAAGGTTCAAATTCTTTTGTATCAAATAGATCTTTTACATCTCTACCGCTAAAAAGTACTGTAATATTATGTCCTCTTTTTTTTAACGCAGATATGAGAATTCTTGATCTAGAAATATGACCATTACCAGTAGCAGAGATACCATATAAAATATTCATTCAACATTTTAATTTAGTATTGTTATGAAAATGTTTGAAAGTAATTAGCTTTTCGAAAGTATTTTTCTTAGAACAGTACTTGAGGTATGAGTGGTGTAAGGAAAATAGATTATTTCAACTCCATATTGAGAAAATTCTTTTTCAATCTGATTCCATTGATCAGTGCCTTTCCAATCATCTCCAACAAACATTTTATCAAATTTTAAATTATTCCAAGCTTCCATTTTATCATAGTTAGTTTGAGGAACTACTTCATCAACATATTTTATAGCCTCAACCAAATCCATTCGTTCTTGAAATGGTATGAAAGGTTTTTGATTTTTAGCTGACTCACATAATTCGTCAGTAGTAACACCAACAATGAGATGATCACATTCTAATCTTGCTCTTTTGAGAATGTTTAGATGTCCTATATGGAACAGGTCAAATACTCCTGTAGTATATCCAATTTTTTTCATTTTCTCCTATTGTCTTGCTTAAAAAATTTGAGCCAAATATATACTAGCAATTTTCTAATAAAAAAGTGACAATTCTTTTGCTAGCATTCCCATCAAGGGTTCCTGCAAGTTTTTTTAGATATTCATTTGCTTGATTAGATAGTGTAAAATTGGAATCTAAAAGATTTTTAGCCTGCTTAATCATTTCATTGTATGAATTTGCAGGTCTAGCGATTTGACCATAATCATCATAGTCTTTATCCATCCTTGCTTTAAATCTATAGGAAAAGATTCCTCTATAATTCCATCTGAGTTGTAAGAAGGTACACCACAGCACTGGTTTATTAAGCGCAGCAAACTCAATTATTGCAGAAGATGCATCGCTAATCATTAAATCGGCAGACTTCAAGAAAGGTAAAAGTGAATAATCCTTTACTTTTGCTAAGTATGTGTTATCAAATGATTCCCAATGATGTAGCAACTCTCTTTGCTTGAGATATTTTTTCTTACTCATCGAAAAAAAGTGCGGTTTAATAATAATGTTATAATTTTCTAAATCAGTGGGAAAATTCTTTGAAAAACGTTCTATACTGCTTGGATAAAAAGTTGGAGCATACAGAATTGTTTTTTTATTGTTATCAAATCCAAGTTTTGTAAAATCAATCCCGTTTTCTTCACCATTAATAATCGGATCCATTTTACAAAAACCAACATTTTGAAAGTTATCTTCAGGATACATTTTGCAAAGCCTTTTAAAGCGATAATCACTTTCAACAAACCTAACCGTTGTTGGCGTATCTGATTTTGAATAATAGCTCTTTTTTGGACCAACACCATGTCCAAGTTGTGCTGTTTTACTATGGATATGAATTGTATCTAATTCTGGGAAGGTATTACCAAGGAATATCCAATGTGGCTTTTCTTTTAAGTATAATTTAAGTGCATGATTTTTATCTTGAACCCAAATAGCAGGTAAACATTCATCTTTAATAATTTTTTTAATTATATCATCAAATTTTCCATGGTGAAAAATAAATTTTGACTCAAAAACATTTTCTTTTTGAAGTTGTTTATATACAGGTAGGTATTGAGGCAAGTAGTATAGTTCTTGGACGTCAAAAAATATTATTAGTTTCTTATACATATTGCCCCGTGGATTTAAAATACTGCTTTAAAATTAAAAGCTGAATTAATCTCTCTCGTTTTCTGTCCTTAAATTGTTCTACAAATTTTTGTGCATTATCAATGATTTCAAGGCACTTATCATTGTTATTATTATAAAATTCAATTTTCTCCTCTGCATCAGAAAAATCATCTTTGACTTTTATATAGTGAACTCCATCTTTAAGCTTTCCTTCCATAAACCAGCTTTCATATTTCGGTTTAGGCATGACACAAACTGAGTTTGAGCTCATCGCCCAATAAAGATTTGTTGAAATACATTTTCCCTCAAGACAAAAAATAAATTTGTAGTCAAGTTGATTCTTTATTGACATAAAACTTTTCATCCATGGTACATCTTGTTTTGGACTAGTTTGACCGATATCAAATAAAGGAGTACTATAAAAATTTTTAACAAAATATTCTCGAATAGAATTGTTTCTTATATCTCCTCTCCATACAGCTTGATTTTTTTTATTTTCAAATTTTTTAGGATCTTTAATAAAATGAAAAAGCTTTACTTGATTTAACTTGAGTAAAATAGAATTTAGGTTATTAAAATCAATAGGTCTTGATTTAACAAATGTTGGATATGGAGGATGTTTCTTAGCAATAACACTATCTATATAATCTTTTGTTGAATAGATAAAGTCTACTTTATTTTTCTTATTAAAAAACTGTAACAACATATAAAAATCTATAAAATGTGAATTCTGTTTATTTTTAAAAAACTGATTCCAAAATAATTCAGATGAATTTTTTGCTTTATTTGAAACTTTAAAGTTTGAAGTTTTTTTAAAATAATATTTTACTCTTGATTCAATATATTTTTCTTGAAAATTATTATTTAATATATTTTTTAATCTCATTCTGGAAATAATACTTGGGAAAAAATAAACCATAGGAGTAAAGTAAAGATAGTATAAAAGTTTTCGTCTTTTAGCGTTGGAACTTTTAAGATTTTGCATTAATTAATTCCAAAATCAGTTTTAGTTATCTTATTTTGTAGTGTCGATTTTCTTATTAATCTATTTTTTTCAACTGCATCTTTATTTTTATATGGTCTTGTATGATAAAGATGAAGCACAGTTGTTCTATTTCTCACTTGAAGGGATTTGATACCATTATTATTCAGTCTATATCCAAGCTCACAATCAAGACCTCCGTATTCCATTCGTTCATCATACCCCTTTGCTTTGATAATATCAGATCTCCAAGCAGAGGAATTATTACCATTAAAAGTTGCTTTAGTTGGAGTTAATCGATCAAAAAAGCGTGCTAAAAATCGATTTTTTACTAGCTTAAAATAGTTTTTTCCAATCGGTTGACCTTTTTTTAAAAGATATTTTTTAGTGAAGCAGATTTGAGATTTAATATCTTCTATCATTAATAAATTAGATACTTTTTCTGTAATAGGGAAATGACCACCAGAAAGAAAATAACCTTTCTGAGCTAATCTAGAGTGCGTTTCTAAGAAGTGGGAATCAGGAATGCAATCACCATCTGAAAAAACCAAATAATCATTTGAGGATTTCATTATTGCATCATTTAAGATTTTACATTTTCGAAATCCATTGTCTTCATGCCACACATGATAAATTTTTTGGGAAATTAATTGCTCAAATTTTGCAATCATTTCTTTGGTTTCATTTGAAGACCCATCATCTGCAATAATGATTTCAAAATCATTAAAAGTTTGAAAGGAGTATCCAGTAAGCACTTTTTCTAAAAAATGTGGCTTATTATATGTTGATATGATAACAGATATTGATGGCATTGAATAAATTATTTAGAGGCAATCTTATAAGCCATTTTTTTTTAAATTAAATCCTCATGAGTGTAAAGAGTAAAAAACAATGTATCGTATTGCTTAGTGGTGGTCTTGATTCTTCTACTGTTTTGAACATTGCTTTAGAAGATTATGATGTTACAGCGCTTATATTTGATTATGGGCAAAGGCATAAGTTCGAAATTTCAGCAGCAAAGAAAATTGCTAAAGCAGTAGACGTCCAAATTAAATTAATTACAATTGATTTAGGGCAATTTGGAAATTCTGCTCTAACTGATAATATCGAAGTGCCTAAGAATCAAAAAATTGGAAATGAAATTCCTATAACATATGTTCCAGTAAGAAATACAATATTCCTCTCTTATGCGCTAGCTTACGCTGAAGTAAATAATATTTTTGATATATTTATCGGTGTAAATGCATTGGATTACAGCGGCTATCCAGATTGTAGGCCTGAGTTTATTGAAGCCTTTGAAAAGATGGCAAATGAGGGAACTAAATTTGCACAAGGAAATGAAAAAATAAAAATTCATACTCCATTAATAAGCTTAACAAAAGCGGAAATCATTTTAGCAGGGACAAAATTGAATGTTGATTATAAGCTTACTCACTCATGTTACGATCCTTCAATTGATGGTTTATCTTGTGGAGAGTGTGATGCTTGCATTCTAAGAAAAGAGGGCTTTGCTTCTGCAGGTATAAACGATCCAACAACTTATATATGAGTTACTCTGTAAAAGAAATTTATTTGACCCTTCAAGGAGAAGGCTTCCATACAGGTAAACATGCTGTATTTTGTAGATTTTCTGGTTGCAATCTTTGGACAGGACTAGAAAAAGACAGAGAAAAAGCTATATGCAATTTTTGCGATACAGATTTTGTTGGAACGGACGGAATAAATGGCGCGAAATTTTCAAGTGCTGAACAATTAGCAACTAAAATCGATGAACTATGGCAAAAAGACCTTAAAGATAAATTTGTTGTTTTTACGGGAGGAGAGCCTTTGTTGCAGTTGAACAAAGAGTTGATTGATATTCTGCATAATAAAAATTTTAAAATTGCTATTGAAACCAATGGAACAATAATTCCTCCTAAAAATATAGATTGGATATGCGTCAGTCCAAAAAAAGGAGCTGAATTAAATCTTGATTACGGAAATGAATTGAAATTGGTTTATCCTCAAGAAGGTTTGAGTCCTGAAAAGTTTAAAAATTATGATTTCGATCATTTTTTTATACAACCAATGGATGGAAAAGATTTACAAAAAAATATCTTGCAAAGTGTATCTTACTGTATCGAAAATCCGCTATGGCGTTTAAGCTTACAAACACATAAAATAATGGGTATAGATTGATATGTTTAGATTAAAAAGAAAATATGAATTCCATGCTGCAAGAAAATTGATTGCTCTTCGAGAAAATCATCCTTGCGGAGAGCTCCATGGTCACACATTTACTGTTACTATTAAGGTTTCAGGAAATCAACTTACTGATGAAGGGTGGATTATGGATTTTTATGATATAGATAAATTGTTTAAGGAAAAAGTTCATAAAATTCTTGATCATAAATATCTCAATGATATTGAAGGATTGTCAAACCCGACAACTGAACATTTGGCAATGTGGATTTGGGGTAAATTAGAGAACGATCTTTCAGGCTTGTTATCAGTATCTGTTAGCGAAGGCAATAGTTATGGATGTAAATACTATGGAGATAAAAATGCCTAAAGCAGATGGTAAAGAATTTAGCTTTTTAAGCGAAGAACATATTGATTCATCGTACCTTGAAACTTTTAATTTTGATAGTAAGAATCAGTACATTGAAACTATTACAAGAGAATTTAGCGCCGTATGTCCTTTTAGTGGCCTTCCAGATTTAGCAGATGTAATAATCGAATATTTTCCAGAAGGTGGAAAGTGTGTAGAGCTAAAATCGTTAAAATATTATTTTGTCAGCTTTAGAAATGTTGGTATTTATCAAGAAGCTGCAACTAAAAGAATTTATGATGATTTAAAATCATTATTAAATACATCAAGGTTAAAAATAACTACTATTTATAATACTAGAGGCGGTTTTGATACCACATGTATTGAAGGGGACTTGTAGCATGAATTACTTTCAAAGATTGAAAAAAGCTATATTTTTAGATGTAGCTTTTTATGAAGAGGTTGAAAAAGATAAAAAGTTCAATGACCAAGCAATGATGACAGTTGTGTTAGTTTCAGTTGTTCAAGGCTTCATGATTGCTGGATTTGCTCCAATTGCCTTAGTTCAAGGTATTTTAGGCAGCCTCATCAGGTTTCTCATATGGGCGTTTTTTATCGCCTTTGTAGGAACAAGAATTCTACCGGAACCAGAAACTGAATCTAATACTGGAGAGTTAATAAGAACTTTAGGATTTGCCTATGCACCCGGGCTACTTGTAGTTTTTAAAGTTTTTCCAATCATAAGTACTTTCATTGATCCTGTTGTAACTATCTTACAACTTGCTGCAATGACTATTGCTGTAAGGCAAGCTCTTGATTTCAATAGCACAGTAAGAGCTGTTGGAGTTTGTATTGTTGCATTTATTTTAATGATTGTTGCATTAACTTTGTTTATTGGGTTTACTGCATTTTTTGTTGGAGTTGCAGAGAATGCAGTTGCACCCACTGCTCCACTGTTGGAAACATAAATTGCACTTTTAAAATAAACGTCATATAATTAATGCTATGAAAATTAAACTTTATAAAAATTATTTACTTTCTATCTTTACTGTCTTTTTTCTTTACAGTTGTGATTCTTCTTCAACATCTTCTTACAGTGTAGATAATGGTGATAATAATATGGGCGGTGGTTCTGATGATACAGAATTACCAACTGGATTTACTAAATTCATTTCTGAATATACTGATGTTTACGTTTCCGGAGATTATGTAATTATAGAATCAACTGGAGTTCCTAATCATTCTTCTCCTTACTGGGGTGCTGGACATGCAAACTATTCTTCTCCTCATTCTGGAATGACTGTCAATCCAAATAGAATTTCTGAACAAAATTTTAAATTTTATATTCCATTGAATCCTGCAATTTCAGGTTCAGTTTCAAGTACGCCGTTAGGACCTATTGGTGTTTCGATTAGTGGAGTACCATTTTTTAATCAATATGCAGGGCCAAATAATCAACCGCTTGATAATGAAATACCTTCTTTTGATTATTATTATGGTCATCCTCAGCAAACTGGTCAATATCATTATCATTGGGAGCCAAGATATCTTACATCAAATGACAGTTCTTCTATGTTAATTGGATATTCTTTAGATGGTTTTCCAATTTATGGTCCAACGGAGCAGTCAAATGATCAATATCCATCAAATCTTGATGAATTAAACGGGCATTCTCATGCAACCGATGAGTATCAGGAAGGAACATATCATTATCATGCTACCTCAACTTCACCATACTTATTAGGTGGTTTTAGAGGTAAATATGGATCGCTTAATGGTGGCGGATACTATACCAACTAAGTTTGTAATACTTTTTTCTTCTTTACTATTATTTTCCTGTCAAAATAAGATTTTTGTCACAGAGTATGAACTTATAGATGGATTAGAAGTACCCCGTTACATACGCATTAATGAATTTTCAGGAACCATCACTATTATGTATATTGACGATGTAACAATGAAATCCAAAAAAAAATATAAAAATGGATTAAAAAATGGTCGACATGAAGGATGGTGGCCAAATGGTAACAAAAAATATAGCTCTCAATTTAAAAGAGATATGAGTGTTGGAGAGCATTTTCAGTGGCATCAAAATGGTACTTTATTTTCTCATAAACAGTTCAAAAATGGTCTTGAAGATGGCGAGCAAAAAGCTTGGGACATGAATGGTGATCTCATGTATAAGTATATATACAATGAGGGAAGGAAGTATGGTATTCAAGGCTCTGTAGTATGCAATGGTGGAAAGGATTTAGCGGATAATAGTGATTCAATTGATTGATTATTCGGAGGAAATGTTTGATTTTGTACTTAATTCAAATAATATTAATAAACCTCAGGTCGGTTTTTTGAAAAATGAAAGACTTGAACTACTTTTGAATCAAGCCAATTATTGTAAAGTGGCTAAATTAAATAATGAATTCGCAGGATTCTTACTTTGTCTTCCTGAGAGTAAAGAATATGATAGTCCAAATTATCATTGGGTATCCAAAAGATATTCTAATTTTGTATATATTGATCGTATATCAGTACTTCCAAAATTTCAAAATGAGAAAATTGGGTCAGCTCTTTATACTGATTTAATCTATTTTTCAGCATTAAAGGGGTATGATTCTATTTTATGTGAAGTAAATATAATACCGCCCAATCCAGGTTCAATTAGATTTCATAAAAGGTTTGATTTTGAAGAATGTGGTTCGCAATTTACAGAAGGCGGAACTTCAGAGAGCTATGATTATTCTGTTGAGGTTCAATTTTTAAAAAGAGATATAAAATGAAAGAGGATTTCTATGAGCAACTTTTGGCATGATTTACTATTTCCACTATACTTTTTCGTAGTATTTATAGCTGCACATGTTGCTCTTTATATTATGATTTTTAAGGGAGATAAATCAAAGTGAATAAAAAACAAAAAATTGCTAAGCGTAAGCAGAAGAAAAGACGTTTAAAGTTAAAAGCAAAAAGAGCTGAACTACTTAAAAATAAAAAAGTTGTAGAAAAAAAGCCTAAAAAAGTAACACCAAAAAAGAAAGCTGTACTAAAAAAAGAAGCTCCTCCAACGAAAAAAGCTTCTCCTAAAAAAGCAGCACCAAAGAAAAAAGCTTCTCCTAAAAAAGCAGCACCAAAGAAAAAAGCTGCAACGAAGAAAGATAAAAAATAACAAGTGATTTTTGGATGTTTCAAGCAAATTCTACTTTTGGAATTTACAGTACATCGCTTGAAGTATTATTTCGTCATAAAAAATATTTATTTTTCTTTTTATTTTTAATTTTTTATCCAGTATTTCTTATCATTAATAGAATTTTTCTTTTCTTAGACTACATTCTAGTTCCTGAATTTGAAAAAACTAAAGTAAAAGAACCTATATTTATTATGGGTGTTAACAGGAGCGGTACAACATTTTTTCATAAGCTTTTAGCCAGATCAAATCAGTTTTCAACTTCTAATACCTGGGACTTGATTATACCATCTTTATCATTGAGAAAATTTCTTTCAATATTATCTTATGCTTTAACATATTTTAAAATTGATCAAATTGAGAAGAAAAATAAAGGTCATCAGGTTAAGCTTGATAATATTGAAGAAGATGAAATGCTTCTTTTCATTCATAAACTTGATTCATTATGGGTGTCCAATCATTTTATTCCATGGTTAAAATTTGATTTAAAATCGAAAAATTTCATAAAGCACGTTTATAGAGACAGTCCCCAAAATGAAAATAGAAATATTAAATCCATGATTTTTTGTAAAGATTTTTTTCAAAGACAGGTATTCTTAAATAAAAATAGAACACATTTATCAAAATCTAATCCCTTTATATTTAAAATTGATTCAATTCAAAGAGTCTTTCCAGATGCAAAATTTGTTTTTTTAGTTAGAGATCCATTAGAAACTATACCTTCATATTTTTCGCTTCAAGAAAACGTAAAATTTGGGAATCTTCTTTCAGATCAAGAAATAAAGTTATTAAGGAAAGAAACTTATTCAGAAATAATTGAATGGTATAGAGAAACTGAAAAAGTAAAATCAAAACTTTATAAAAAACAATTTATCACATTAACTTATCCTCAGCTTACAAATGATTTAGAAAATAGTGTTAAGTCATTTTATAAGTTTACTGGCAAAAAAATGACTAAGAAATTTCAAAAACAAGTTTCAGATTATGCATCCAAAAAATATATTAAAAAACACCAAAATAAGACCATTGAAGATTATGGTCTTACAAAAAAACAAATTTTAAATGATTTTGATTTTGTATATCAAGAATACTTTGTATAATTTTTCTTCATGAAATTCTTAAGTTTTATTTTCACAGTTTTACTTTTGTTTTCAACGCAGCTTCATGCTCATTGTCAAATTCCATGTGGAGTTTACGATGATACAATGAGAGTAAAGATGATTGAAGAGCATACCTTAACAATCTTAAAATCAATGAATTATATAGCATCGAATCAAAACGATCTTGAACAACAAAATCAAGTGACAAGATGGATCATCAATAAAGAAGAGCACGCACAAGAAATTCAAAACATAGTTAGTGAATATTTTTTAACTCAAAGAATAAAGCTGAAAGACGATTCAAGTGAAAGTAAAGACTTATATCATGCGCAATTGACTGCTTTGCACAATATTTTATTGGATGCAATGAAATGTAAACAAACCATAAATACAAATAATACCACATCACTGTTAGACAATTTGAATAATTTTGTTAACTTATATTTTGATGATCATGGTAAAAAACATTTAAAACAACTCAATTGAAAAAAAATTTATTACTTATAGTTTCATTTATAGCAATTATATTTTTTGGTAGAATTTTACCTCATCCGTATAATTTTACTCCGTTAATTGCAGTAACATTACTATCTAGCTATTCTTTATCAAATAAGTTTCTAGCTATTATGATACCTCTTGTTGGATTTTGGTTAAGTGATTTATTTATGAATAACTATATATATGCAGGATACTTTGCAGATTTTACAGTCTTTAATTCTGGAATGATCTGGACATACGGTGCAATTGTATTGGTTGCACTCATGGGTAGTTCATTTTTAAATAAAATCTCTGCAGGAAAAGTTGTTCTTGCAAGCTTGTCTGGATCTACAATTTTTTATCTTATTTCAAATTTCGGAGTATGGGCATTTAGTCCAATGTATGCAAAGACTTTGACAGGACTAGCTCAATGTTATTCGTTGGCGTTACCTTTTTACGTTACTTCATTAATGGGTGACTTGGTTTATTCTGCATTATTATTTGGCGCTTATCAACTTGTATTTTCTAAAACTCCAAATTTTTTAGCATCACAAAACAAAACTTAAAAGATTTTATTTCATTGGTATTACTCAAATAACTAATTATATTGCTCCATAAATTTTTATTAACTAACAAAGAGAAACAAATGAGTGACAAAGAAAAAGGTACTGTAAAGTTCTTTAATGACAAAAAAGGTTACGGATTCATCACTAAAGAAGATGGAACGGACGTTTTTGTACATTTCTCTAGCATCGTGTCTGAAAATGACTTTAAGACTCTTAAACAAGACCAAGCGGTTGAGTTTGAGGTTGAATCTGATGATAGAGGGGACAAAGCAGTCAATGTATCAGCAGTATAGTTAGTTAGTAATTTCATATCGTATTTATTATTTTTAGCTTTAGAGAAATGCCTCAGTAGCTCAATGGTAGAGCAGTGGCCTCTTAAGCCATTGGTTGTAGGTTCGAGTCCTTCCTGGGGTACAAAAATCATATGAACATTCATAATAAAAATATCGTCATTACTGGCGCTGCAAATGGAATAGGTTATGCGCTTGCTAAGCGTATAAATAAAGAATCCCCAAAATCAATATCATTAATTGATATTAGTAGGTCATTGGATGACGTTGCCAGTTCCCTAAACGCAGACAGCTATGTCGTTGATGTTTCAAATGAAAATGATTTTCAATCTGTTTTAAAAAGTATTATTGATAAAAATAATTCAATTGATTTATTTTGTTCAAATGCTGGAATACAGCAATTTGGAACCTTAGAAACTTCAGCAAGTGATTGGCAAAAAAATTGGGATATTAATGTTATGTCCCACATTCATGCTGCTAAGGTGCTGATTCCTCATATGCAAAAACAAGGCTCAGGATACATTATGTTAACTGTATCTGCAGCTGGTTTACTAAATATGCCTGGTGCTATAGCTTATGCAACTACAAAGCATGCTGCAATGGGACTAGCTGAAAATCTTGCTATTATGTATAGAGAGGATGGTATAAAAGTTTCTGCTTTATGTCCACAGTTAGTTGACACTGATATGGTTAGATCATCTGGAAAACTACCAGAAAATCATCCATTATTAAAAGATGGGTTATTATCAGCTGATGCTGTCGCAGAGGAGACTATTCAGGGAATTAATAAAGAAAAGTTCCTAATTTTGCCTCATAAAGAAGTTTCAAAATACATTCAAGGCAAGGCATACGATTATGATGCCTGGATTGAAGCAGTAAGAAAGTTGGTTCCATGAAATTTTTAAAAAATAAGTTTGTAAAGTGGTTAATTTTTTTGAGATTTTTTTTCCCAGAGTTGTCGAGAAAAAATCAAATACTTTTTTGTCTCCAATTCATTTTTTTTATTGCAAGCATTACTCTATTCTTTCTCCATATTGATAAAATGAATATAGCAGTTTATCATCTTATTGCTACATTTGTGTTTGCTTTAAGCATGGGGAATATTATATCGAATAGTTTTAAGATTTAATTAAGCAGTCTATTTATATCATCAATTAAATAACTCATTTCGAGTTTTGAAGTACCATTATAAATCCCTCTAATTTTTTGTTGGTCATCTACTAATACAATATTTTCAGTATGAATTAAACTATTTTCAACATGGTTATCAACGGATGCTATTGCAAAATAACCCAATTGTGCCATCTTGATAATTTCATCAATACTACCTCTTAATAAAAACCAATTACTTCCATTAATATCATTGATTTCTTGGTATTTCATTAATCTTTCAACAGTATCAGTATCTGGATCCACAGAATGTGATAATATTATAATTTCATTATCAAAAGCATTTTGAACTATTTTTAAGTTATGAGTTAAATCGATACATATTGATGGACAGGAAGTAAAAAAAAAGTTTGCTATGTATAACTTGTTTTTAACATCCTCATTACTCACTTCATCTCCAAATTGATTTGTAAATGAAAAATTTGGTATTTCATGAGTTGTTTTTCCAATAAGACTAGGATGGACGAGCGTCGGCCTAAGATCTGCTGGAGAAAAAATGGGCAGTTCAAATTCATCTTCAACCTTAGTTAATTGATACCAAATAAAAAGAGAAGTGGCTAGTACAAATAGAATTAATTTGTTTTTCATTTATAGTATTTAAATTAATGGATAAAAATTCAAAATGAAAAAAACTTATACAATATACGGAATGACATGTAATGGCTGTAAATCAACTATTCATCAAAATTTAAATGATTTACCAGAAATTGAATCTGTTGAAGTGAATCTCGAAAAAGGTGAAGCAATCATTTTTGCGAAAAGCGATATAAACATATCAAAACTTCAAAATGCTTTACCATCAAAGTTTCATATTGAAGAAAAGTTGGTTGATGATTCCTCTGCGATTGTAAATGAGCCAATCATAGAAAGTGATCAAGAAAAATCTAAGTTACAGCAACTTAAACCTTTATTAATAATTCTTATCTATATATCATTTGCAAGTATATTAATGAATTTTAAAAATTGGAATTCCAAAGAAGTAATGTTGGATTTTATGGGATTGTTTTACATAGTTTTTAGTTTTTTTAAAATGTTAGATCTTAAAGGTTTTCCAAAATCTTTCAGAATGTACGATCCATTAGCAAAAAGATTGCCAATATATGGATGGATTTATCCATTTATTGAGACTGGATTAGGTTTGATGTTGTTAATGCGATTTGAGATAAAAATTGCTTTAATTATTACACTGATTGTTTTAGGAATTACAACGATTGGAGTGACAAAAACATTATTAGATAAAAAATCAATAAGGTGTGCGTGTTTAGGTACAGCTTTAAAACTTCCTATGACCGAAGCTACATTTATTGAGAATATTATTATGATTGCAATGGCTATATCAATGTTGACAGACTATACTGTTGTTTAAATGTCATTTATTTTTCTATTTAATCTGGTGTTATCATTTATTGCTGTAGGTTTGATTTGGACTATACAGTTGGTACACTATCCATCAATGAGGTATATTTCTAAAGATAAGTTTACAGAATATCATAATTTTCATTCTATGAGAATTTCTATTTTGGCAATACCGTTAATGCTTGCTGAGCTTGTCACTTCAATAATGCTTTGGTACCAAAATTTCAATAACACTGTTCAAACTGTATTCCTTGTAAATTTGATTATAGTTGTATTGATTTGGTTGTCTACATTTTTAATGCAAGTGCCTTTACATAATGCATTATCCAAAGAAAAAAATACAGAAAAACTGTCTAAGTTAATCTGTACAAACTGGATTAGAACTATATTATGGACATCAAGATCAATTTTGATGATTTTGTTTCTAGCATTTGCAATGGACTTGATTTAATTGGATGAAAATTTAATTATTTTATTTAGATTCACTTCATGACATCAAACGAATTCATATTATTTGGTTCAACTCATTTGCTAACTCTATTTATAATCTTTGGAGCTTCATTTGTTTTCTCTTTTTATGTTAAAAATGATTACAATGAAATTAGATATGCTATGTTTGAAAAGATTTTGGCTTACCTTTTAATTTTTAATGAATTATTAAAACCTTTTTATTTGAATTATTTTGGTCCAGAAGATTATAATTGGACGAACACTATTCCTTTACATGCGTGCCATTTTTCATCTTATGCTACAGGACTCTTTTTATTAACACGCAATCAAAAGTTTTTTGATTTTGCATACTTCTGGGGTCTTGGAGGAGGAACAATGGCTCTTTTCACTCCAGATATTGAGTTTACTTTCCCTGATTTAGATTTCATTACATTATTTTCTGGACATGGTTTATTATTTTTTGCACTTCTATACATTGCAATTGGAATCAAGCAGAATATCACATTTGAATCTTATAAAAATGCTATAAAATTTTCTCTTTATATACTACCAGTAATGTATATAATAAATGTATTAGTTGGAGGCGAACCTGGCTTTGAAGCTAATTTATGGTATTTGATGAAAGCGCCTACTGGCGAATCTTTAATGAGCTTTTTCCCAAGTCCACCTTTACATGTCATACCACTTTTTCCAATCGTAATGTTTGTTTTCTACCTTTTATATTTACCATACAAATTGAAAGAGAAAAATAATGATTAAAGCAATAATAGTTTTTTTAATATTTTTCAATGTTTTGAATGCTGGCGATAATTTTTTAGAAAAAAAATTTCCAACTATTGAGGGAATATCTCTTTCTGGTAATGATGTCAAGTTTCCAGATGTTTTAATTGGAAAACCATCTGTTTTGGCAGTTGCTTTTAAACAAAAAGCTCAATTATGTATTAACTCTTGGGCAGATGAATTTTTTCCTAAATATGGTATTAATAAGGATGTGCATTATTACGAAATTCCAATGTTAGGATCCCAGTGGACCATGGCAAGAAATTGGATTGATGGTGGAATGCGCGGCGGAGTTCCCAAGCCACTACATGACTACACCGCCACTTATTACGGACCTTTACGATCATACTATAAAACTCTGGGAATATCATCAAAAGGGGATTGTTACATGTATATCCTTGATAAAGATGGAATTATAAAAAATCGTTTCAATGGATTTGCTACAAAAGAGAGTTTAGAAGAAATGTTTAACCTTATTGACTCACTTAATGAGTAAGGTAACTGAAAATTTCGAGCTTTATCTCAAAGCAACCGAATCTGCTGCCATAGCTGCTGCAAAACTAAGGGGGAATGGTGACGGAAAAGCTGCAGATAAAGTTGCAACTGAAGCTATGAGAAAAGTTCTTCAAGATTCAGAAGTACACACAAGAGTCGTAATTGGTGAAGGGGAGAGAGATGATGCACCAATGCTTTATATTGGTGAAGAGATGGGTAATCTTGAAAGTGATTTAAAAATTGATATTGCAGTAGATCCTTTAGAGTGTACGAATCATTGTGCTAAAGATTTACCTGATGCATTATCTGTTTTAGCTGCTGCACCAAGAGGATCTTTATTAAATGCCCCTGATACTTACATGGATAAGTTATGCGGCTCTTCAAAATTAATAGGTCATATTGCTCTTGATAATTCAGTTGAAGAAAATTTATCTCAAGCAGCAAAAGCATTACAAAAAAATATTTCTGAATTAAAAATTATAGTAATGGATAGAGATAGACATATTGATTTAATATCTAACTTGAAAGATTTAGGTGTACAACCAATCCTGATTGGAGATGGTGATGTTTCAGGAGGATTAAAAGCAGCTGAAGGGTCGGTTGATTTGTTGTATGGAATAGGCGCGGCTCCCGAGGGAGTTATTACGGCTACTGCTGTAAAAGCTTTAGGTGGTTTTTTTGAAGGAAGACTTCATTTTATGGATGAGTCATTTAAAGAAAGGGCCTTGAAAATGTTAGGTAGTGATATAAATAATTTATGGTCAGCTGATGACCTTTGTAGATCAAACGACTCTTTTTTCATTGCAAGTGGAGTTTGCTCAGGATGGATCCCTGGAGTTAAATTTGATGGTAATAAGGCTGAAGTAACCTCAAAAATTATTTTTGGTGATTCAAGTGAAACACAAATAATAACAAACGAATATATTTTAGGAGAATAAAATGTCAGAATTGCACGCTGTTGCACATAAAATGATTGAAAAAGGTAAAGGAATTTTAGCTGCTGATGAAAGCACACCAACCTGTACCAAACGCTTTGCAAGCATTAATACAGATTCAACGGCAGAAAGCAGAAATTTTTATAGAAATATGCTTTTTACGACTGAAGATATTGAAAAATACATAAGCGGTGTAATTTTATTTGACGAAACTTTTCACCAATCAGAATTATCATCAGGAATGAAATTTCCAGAATATTTAACATCCAAAAATATATTGCCTGGTATTAAAGTAGATCAAGGTTTGGAAGATTTTAGTCCTTATGAGAAGCTGACAAAAGGCTTAGATGGTTTGTCAGAAAGGCTTGGTAAATATTATGCACTTGGAGCACGATTTGCTAAATGGAGGGCTGTAATAACTCCTGGAGATAGTATACCAACTGATGATTGTATATTAGCAAATGCAAAAAGTCTTGCTAAGTATGCTAAGAAATGTCAACAAGCTAATCTCGTTCCTATTGTAGAACCAGAAGTACTAATGGATGGAGCTCATACTATCGATGAGTCTTTTGATATTACTTCACGAACATTAAATATGGTTTTTAATCAACTTGATGAACATAATGTTAGTTTGCAAGGCATTGTCTTAAAGCCAAATATGATTCTATCTGGTTATGAGTGTTCATATCAGGCAAGTATTGAAGAAGTTGCTAAAAAAACTGTTAATTGCTTATCTGCTCATGTGCCATCAGAAGTTCCTGGAATAGCTTTTCTGTCAGGGGGTCAATCTGATGAAGATGCAACATTGCATTTAAATGAAATGAACAAATATGAAACAGATTGGAATTTAACCTTTTCTTATGGGAGAGCTCTCCAGCAGTCGGCATTAAAAGCTTGGTCAGGTAAAAAAGAAAATGTTACAGATGCTCAAGAAAAATTTATTGAAAAGGCCAAAGCTAATAGCCTAGCAACAGTTGCTGGAGTGTAATTTTATCTCCTACTTTGAAAGACAAGAATAGTAGTTGTTGACTCAATTGTAAAATGATCTTCAAGTGATAAATTTCTAACTGCATCATCTGAAGGTTTTAAATGATAAGACTGTAAAGGATATTTCAAATTTTCTGAATTTACAGTTGAGCTTCCATTCATACAGAAAAGACTCACTTTTTGACCCTTAAATGATTCAAATTTTTTGTTACCCATACAAGGGCTAATCACTGAAAAATCTGTAAAAGCTTTCCAAGAAATTTTCTCACTAAAATCACTTAATGTATAATAGTTTCCAAGAAAATGATCTTCACTCTCTCCAGATATTCCAAAAATAGAAATATTTAAAATATTTTTTTCAATGCACCATTCCAAGGTTTTGCGAAAGTCAGTTTTGTTTTGATTTGGGGTTTTAACTAATTCTATATCTTTATTTTTAATATTTTGTAATGAATCAAGGTCTCCAATAATTACATCTGGAATAATTTCTAAATCAAAAAGCTTATTTGCTGATCCATCTACAGCGATGATATAGTCGGAATTAGTTATTTGATTAATTATAGTATCATTAGCGGGCATTTGACCATTCAAAATCACCGATACATTTTTTTTATCATTCATATGAAAGTTTACGAAAAGAATTGTAAATATTGTCCTTGATTAATATTATTGACAACTAAAAATGAAAAAACTTTATTTATTAATTTTATTACTCAGCATTTCTTTTTCTCAAGATATCAAATTTTTTGGAACAATTTTAGATACCGAAACAAAAGAACCCATAATTGATGCTAATATAGTTTTCATAGAAAGTGATTTTGGATCTGTATCTGATTTAAATGGAAATTTTTCTGTTACAAATCTTCAAAAGCAAGAATTTGAAGTTTTAATATCTGCAATTGGATACAAAGATGTTATATTTTCAGTAAATTTGATTAATCAGGATAGTTATGTTTTTGAATTAATTCCTGAACCAATACTATCAAGCGCCCTTAATGTTGTTGGAAGATTTCCCTCAAAACATTTACCTTATTTTACTCAAAATATTACTGATGATAAAATATCTGATTATGATTATCAGACTATGTCCGAGCTTTTTAGAAATATTGGAGGAATAGATGTTCAAACAGCCCATGATAATGGAAGAAATGCTAATTTTTCTATTCGAGGATCTTCTGATTATAAACCTGGCGGATACAATAATAGAGTATTAGTTCTTCTTGACGGATTTCAAATTAGTATGCCATACTCAGGCTCAATTGATTGGAATGCTATGCCCCTTGATTTTTTAGAAAGAGTTGAAGTTGTAAAAGGTCCAGTTTCTTCATTATATGGTCAAAATTCAATGGGTGGAATTATCAATTTGGTTACAAAAAACTATTCCGATGAATTTTATAATGCTAAAGCAACTATTGGAAGTTTTAACTCAAAAGACATTAATCTTACAATGAGCAATATTACAGATAATATTTCTTATACGGCATTATTACAACATAAGGTAGGAGATGGACACAGATTCAATGCACAATATGAGCAAAACAATTTCTACACGAAAGTATTTAATAAAAAACAGGATTTATCCGTATCACTTATTGCTAATAAGTCTATTAATGGACAACCTGGTTTTTATGTACAAGACAGACCTAGTTTGACTTCATATAGAATATCTAATAGAGATTCAGTTTATCTACAATTATTTAAGAAGCAAACACTAGATGCAAATAATAATATTGTGTATTCGGTAAGTATGAATCATTTTTATACTAGTTATTTTGATAGAAATGATACTCCTTCTGAAGAACTTCAAGAAGACACCTTCTATAACGACTCAAGTTTAAATTTAAGAGCTGAATACCAGAAGTTAATTAGCAATAAATCATATCTTATTTTTGGTTCAGACATTATTTTTGAACAATCTAATATTTCAATTTATCGAGATATTTATGATGACTTGAAACAATTTACAGGGGGTATTTTTGCTCAAAATAGAATTCAACTAAATGAAAAATTACTTTTAGGTGTTGGATTAAGAATAGATTACAGAAGTATCGATCGAGGGAAAGAATTTAGCTATAAGTCCTTTAGTGATATATCTCCAAAAATTAACTTAACTTTTAAAAAAGATAGCTTTTCAACTTGGAACTTTGCTTTAAGTAAAGGTTTTAGATCCCCATCATTATCAGAATTATTTTTACAATACGAATCTGATTACGGTCTTAACACTCAAGGCAATCCAAACCTTGAACCTGAACAACTTTTTGGATTAGATATTTCATATGATCGCTCAAATCTTTCTAGCATGACTTTTTCTGCAAGCACATTTTATTATAGATATGAGGATATGATTGATTTTGTTTATGGATTGCCTGTTATCGCATTAAATAGATCGGATATTAGCTCCTGTGGTTTTGAAGCAAACCTATCTTATGCATATCATACAAATTTAAATTTTGATTTAGGATATACATATCTTCGAGTCAATGATATAAATGATATTGATCCAATCTTGTATAGGCCTCATCATAAGTTTATTGCTAGTATTAAATATAAAGCTGATAAAATAAGTAATATTATATCAATGCGTTTTCAGTCAGAACAAGATTATCAAGATTTTCTTAGTGATGAAAGAGAATATGAGGGAAGTGAAATTAAATTTCCTATTGAACAACTTGAATCACTTATTCTCTTCAATTTTATTTCTAGCTATAACTTTAATGATAGCGATAAAATATCCTTCAAGATATCCAACTTGTTTGACAAGCAATATGAGCTTATTCAAGATTTTCCTATGCCTGGAAGAGCTTTTAGTATTATGCTTGAAAGAACATTTTAGAGTAATTGAGACCAAGTCTCAATAAATTTACTTGACCTATATTTTTTTCATTATTATACTTCTGGACAATAAAAGGGGATTTAAATGAATATTATAAAAAAACTATCATTACTTTCGTTAATTGCATCTATGCTATTTCTTGTTTCTTGCGATGACGATTCAAGCGATCCAGCGACTTCTGGGACGTTAAATATTTCAATCAATTTAACAAATCCTGATTCATGGCCTGCAGAAGGAACAGTATTTTGTTCTCTGGACAAAACATGGCCTCCATCAGGAGCACCATACAAATCTGTTGTACTTCAAAGCGCACAGGTTAGCAATGGAACTATTTCATTAGTATTTGAGGATCTTGATTTTGATACTTATGCTTTACTATCCGTATCATGGTTAGATCCAAACAATCCAAATCCTGCTTGTAATCAAGCTGTTTGGGGTACTCACAGTGGTAGTATTCAAGCATTTTATGCTGATGCAGTACCATTTACTTTTAGCGCAGAAAATTCCGAGCTAAGTTTAGTAGTTGGGGCTGTAGCGAATACTTCTACACCTCCTTGTCCTCCAACAGGATAATTTGAAATCAAATTGTAAAAAAAGGCGAGAATTTACTCGCCTTTTTTTATTTTAATTGATCAGAAACAAAACTCCAATTGATAGAATTATCAAGAATTGCTTTTACATAGTTTGGACGAACATTTTTATAGTCAAGATAATATGCATGTTCCCATACATCAATACCCATAAGTGCGTGTTTTCCATGAGCTAATGGGTTTTCTCCATTTGGTGTTCCTAAGATTTCTAATGAAGAATCATTTTGAACTAACCAACACCAGCCGCTACCAAAAACTCCCACAGATTGTTGAATAAATTGATCTTTAAATGAATCAAAGTCTCCAAATGAATCTTCAATCATTGTTTGTAATTTACCTGTTGGTACGCTTTCACCACCTGGCTTCATCTGATCCCAATAAAGAATATGGTTCCATGCTTGACCAGCATTATTAAATATTTTTTGTTCTTTGTCTTTAAAACTTTCAACAACAATATCTTCCAAGCTCATTTCATTATATTTTGTTCCTTCAGCTAATGTGTTTAGCATATTAAAGTATGCTTGATGGTGCTTACCATAATGCAACTGGACTGTATCTGAAGAAATAACTGGGGATAAGTCATTTTCTCCATAAGGCAGTGGTGGAAGATTAAATTTTTTTTTATCATTCATAAAAAACTCCTTTTAATAAATTTTTAATTCATAAATTTAATTCCAATTTAGTAGATATATAATAAACATGAATAGGGAAAAATATGGCAAAAGTAAAATTAGGTGACTTCGAAGTAACATTAAATGGTGAATTGCCGCAAGTTGGTAGTCAATTACCAAACTTTCTTTTAGCAGACGGTGATCTAAAAAATGTTGATTTGGAGCATTTCAAAGGAAAAAAATTAGTATTAAATATTTTTCCAAGCATGAGTACTCCTGTATGTTCCGCAGCTGCGGTAAAGTTCAACGCTTTGGCGAGCTCATTTGAAGATACAGTTGTTTTATGCATTTCTAGAGATTTAGGATTTAGTCATAAAAATTTTTGCATCGATCATAATATTAATGATGTAGTCTTTTTATCGGATATGAGAAATGAAGATTTTGCTAATGATTATGGAATATTACACACAAATGGAAAGTTTCAAGGTTTATTAGCTAGATCGGTAGTTGTTACAGACTCTAACCACAGGATTATCTATACACAGCTAGTAGATCAAACAGGTCATGAACCTGACTATGATAAAGTGGTTGAAGTACTTACTTAGTTATTAGAACTGGACAATTACATTTCTGAGCAATACTTAAAGGTTTGCTACCAAAGAAATATTTCATAATTGGATTTTTTGGAGATACTCCTAAAATAACAATGCTATCATCTTTAGCATGATTTACAATTGAGTTTACAGCTGAACCACTAATCAATTTTGTTGAAGCTTTTATCTTATTTTTCGAAAATTTATCTTTTGTTTTTAAAAGAATTTTTTCTACTTCTTTAATTGATTTTTTTCCCTCGGGGACTGAAACTATCTCTACATCAAGTTTATAAGATTTTGCAAAATTAATTGCAGTTTCTATAGCCATATCAGAACCTTTTGATTCATTTACAGGAACAAGAATCCTATATTTTTTATTTACAGAATAATTTTTAACAACAAAAACTGAACTATCGATAAACTGAACTAATTTTTGATGAATACCTTTATTTCCTCCTCCACCAATTATTGTAATATCATGTTTATTAGTTTCTACTTCATTTTTTAATTGTTCAATTATTTCGCCAGTTCTCATAATTAAATCAATTTTATCAGATTGCTGACCTTTAAGTAGCACTTTCATTCTTGAATTTTCTTCGTCAACCAATAGATAGTCATTAAACTTATTAGAATCTTTCTCTTCAATATATTTTTTGGAAATTAAAAAATCATAAGCCCATTCAAGAGTTCTAATACCTGGTCTATAAAGTTCTCTATTATCTAAATTTTGATGTACAACACTCACATCCTTTTCAGAAAATTGACTAATTTTTTTACCGACATATGCAATTGTTGTAGATGATTTAAATGAATTTGCAATTTTCATTCCAAGGTCTAATGTTGGTTTTGAAAATTCTCTACCACCAATTGCAATTAAAATTTTCATAGTGTGACCCAATAAAATTGTGACATTAAATATAAAATAATAATCGAAATACAAAACATCAATATTCCAACTCTAAAAAACATTTTTGTTGAAACGAGTCCAGTTGAGTATAATATCATAGCTGTCGGAGACGATATTACTGTTAAAAAGGAAAATCCTGATGCAATAGCTGAAGACAAAGCAAAGGAAATATCAGTTGGATGTAATTCAATTGCCATTGGGCCAATTAATGATACCGTAGCTGAGCTTGTAAAAAAGTTTGCTGTCAGTCCTGATAATACAGCCATTATTGACCAACTCACGTTCATTGAGTTGGAAGGTAGAGTAGCAAGTAATTCATTAAACTTCATTACTAACCATGAGGAAGCACCTGTTTCATTAATCTGAAAACCTAATGAAATTGTTGCAGCAAAAAGTAGAATTACTCCCCAGTTAGTATTTTTATTTATTTCTTCCCAAGAGATCATTCCAAAAATCATAAATGTTAATGCACCTGCAAGAGCAATAATTCCTAATCCATAAATATCATTAAAAGTAAACCAGCTGAAAATTATACCAATAATTATTAAACACGAAAAAAGATGATTTATGTTTTTTTTCACATCGGTTTTACCAATATTTTTTTTGAATCCTCGCATTTTAATATTGTTTAACGATGAAGGAAAAGTGAATTGAAGAACATAATATGCGACAATTAACTGAATTATTAAAATTGGATACGCGTGTTTCATCCATTTCCAATAATCAATACTAACATTGCTAAATTCCTGAAGGTAGTTAATCATAATAACGTTTCTGGCACCACCTGATGGAGTTCCAATCGACCCAATAATTGTACCATATGCGATCGAAAATAAAGTAAGTAATACTGCATTTTTTCCATCTGATTGTTGAGTATCTATATTTTTAATAACAGATAATCCTATAGGAAGCATAATTGCAATCACAGTATGTTCACCTAAAAAAGATGACAAGATAGCTGAGATTGTCATAAGACCTGCTAAAAATAATCTTTTACTTTTCCCAAAAATTTTTATTATTAATTTTGCTAATCGTATATCAAGTCCTTGATGAACAATTGCAATCGCAAACATTAGTGATCCCATTACAAACAATACAGCGTCATTCATAAATGAAGAGGCTACTACATTTGGAGGAGCAACTCCAAGCACAACTTGTAAAACTAATGTAAGCAATGCTATTGCAGGAAAGGGGATAGGTTCAAATGTTACAAGCATAAATACAAGAAGTAGAATAATTAAGCTATGATAGGCTGCCACAGTTAATCCAACTGGAGTAGATAAATTTAAAAGAAATATTGAAACAAGTACACTATATACGAACCATTTTTTTTGCGAAAACCAGAAAAGAATTGATGAAGAAATTACTTTATATGATTCGTTCATGAATTTGAATTTATCATATTTAATTAAAAAAAGTTAATAGTTAAGTTTTATGTCTTGACTGAAGCCCAATATAGACGTAATGTTTTACACGATATTTGTAACATTTATTAACAATAGAAACTAAATTAGATATCTTAATTTTTTATATTTTTAATAGTAAAATTTTTACTGGTTACAAAAAATAAATAAGAGTAAAAATGCAACAATAGCAAAGGGACTATATGCAACTATTCCCAAGATGGACAAATAATTTTCCAGGAATTTTCCTGATTGCAGTTTTTCTGCTAGTCTTTTCATTGTCCTCTTTCATTTGGTATTATGGATCTCCATATTATACTGATGTAGGATATGCACCTACACAGCCAGTTCCTTATAGTCATAAATTGCATGCTGGAGATATGGGTATAGATTGTCGTTATTGTCATGTTGGTGTTGAACAAGGCTATTCAGCTGTAATACCTCCAACTGAAACATGTATGGGTTGTCATACTTATGTAAAAACTGATAGCGAGAAATTAAAATTAGTTAGAGAAAGTTGGGAAACTGGAAAACCGATTGAATGGATTAAAGTTCATATGCTTCCAGAATACGCTTATTTTAATCACAGCGCGCATGTTAATTCTGGAGTAGCCTGTATATCTTGTCATGGAAATATTGCAGAAATGGAAGTTGTTTATCAAGTTCAGCCTTTAAGTATGGATTGGTGTTTAGATTGTCATAGATCTGATGCACCAGAAGTAAGACCTGTAAGTGAAGTAACCAATATGTATTGGACCCCACCTGCAGATTATGATCAATTTGTTTCATCATGGGTAGCAGAACATGGTGAGGAAAGACCCGTTGGAGATTGTCAAAAATGTCACAGATAAATAAAAAAAATAAAGAATTTGTTAAAACAAACTCTCATGTGCTTGAGGACACAAAAAATCAAGAATTTGGTTATTGGAAGAGTCTCAAAGATATTTCATCTGAAGAAGATTACAAAAGATTTCTTAAGCAATCTGAGCATAACATCGATAATGGTTTATCTAGAAGAAACTTTTTATCATTGATTGCAGCGTCAGTTGCATTAGCTGGTTTAGAGGGGTGTAAAAAACCTGTACAAAAAATAATTCCTTATGTTGAGGCAGAAATTGGTACAATTCCTGGAATTCCAAATTACTATGCTAGCACTATACCATTTAAAAATAACGCATTGGGTGTTGTAATTGAAAACCATGATCACAGGCCAATGAAAATTGAGGGTAACGAAAAACATCCAACCACCTTAGGAAAATCAAATTCATTTACTCAGGCTAGTACTCTTGAAATGTATGATCCCGATAGAGCAAGAGGAGTAAAATTTCAAGGCAAAAAAGTTGATTGGAATGAATATTTGAAATTTGCTAAAAGTATAAATGAAACCAACGGAAGAGGTTTAGCAGTTTTAATGCAAGAGTCATCATCTCCTACCATTAAGTCTATTCAAGAGGATTTTAAACAGAATTTACCAAATGCTAATTGGATTGTTTATGAACCAGTCAATAACGAAAATGTATATGATGGTATTGAATTAGCATTTTCAAAAAAATTACAACCACTTTATAGATTAGATAATGCTCAAATAATTGTATCACTAGGTTCAGACTTTTTAGGTGTTGATGATAATAATATCTACCATACAAGAAAGTTTGCACAAAACAGAGACATTGTTGATGAAAATAGTACAATGAACAGACTTTATGTTGCTGAAAGCTCTATTTCTTCTACAGGCACTAGCGCAGATCATAGGCTTAATTTACCTCAGCATGAGATGGAAAATTTATTAGCTGAGTTAGCATATGAGCTTAAATTGCTAGGGCTAAAGATTGATGCTAAAAAAATAAAGAGTGCAAATAATTTATGGATTAAAGCTGCTGCAAAGGATCTTTTTGATCGTAGAGGAGAATCAATTATCATTGGAGGATCTTCTTTATCTAAAGAGTTTCATCAATTAATTACCTTAATCAATTACAGTTTGAAAGCCCCTATTGATTATTACCCTCTCGAAATGTCTCAAATTTCTTCTCAAAAGAATTTTAAGTCACTATGCAAAGATATGGAAAATGGTAAAATTGATAATTTAGTCATTCTAGGAGCTAATCCAGTTTATGACTCACCTCCAGACTTTGGTTTCACTGAATCTTTGAAGAAAGTTAAAAATGCTGTGCATTTGACAAATATAGTTGATGAAACTTCTAAGCTTTGTTCATGGAATATTGCTATGAACCATTATTTTGAATGTTGGGGAGATGCTATGACTTATGATGGTCATGTTAGCATAGTTCAACCTCAAATCATGCCATTATTTGATTCAAGAAGTGTCATACAGGTACTTTCTCCAATAGTTTATTCTGCAGAGCAAAGCGCATACGATACTGTAAAAAATGTATGGAAATCAACTATCATTAAAAGTGGAAATTTTGAAAGAGAATGGGAAAAGGCATTGCACGATGGACTTTACAAAAAACCAATTTTAAAGAAGGTGAATGTTAAGCCTATTTCAAAAGTAACTACAGCAATATTAAATGACTATAGTTTAGATAATGATAAATTTGAAATTGTTTTCACACCTTCTTCATCAGTTTATGATGGTAGGTATGCTAACAATGGTTGGTTGCAAGAAATTCCAAAACCAGTAACGAGTTTAACTTGGGATAATGCAGCATTAATAAGTATGAAAGTTGCTAAAAAATTAAATATTAAAAATGGTCAAATGTTAGAAATTAATGTAGGAAATAATTCTATTAAAATTCCTGCCTTTATTACACCAGGTCAAAATCAAAAATCAATTACTCTTGAATTGGGTTATGGAAGAAAGTTTAGTGGAAGAATCGGAAACGAAGTAGGATTTAATGTTTATCCATTGAGGGATTCAAATAATCCATCATTTGTGTTAAATGGTTCCATTAATGTTTTAAATGAGACATATCCACTAGCTTCAACCCAAGATCATCATGGATTAGAAGATGATAAATATGCTGCACCAGGTTTTGATGATTTAGCTAATAAAGAAGCACAATCAAGAATCCCAGAATTAGTTAAACAATCAACATTAGATTATTACAAAGACAATCCTGACTGGGTTCAAAAAAAGGTTGAACAACATAAACCAGACAAAAAAAGAAGTTGGGCTGATCATTCTATGTATAATCCTGATTGGGATTATTCAAAAGGACCACAATGGGGAATGTCCATAGACTTAACCAGTTGTACTTCTTGTAATGCTTGTTCCATTGCATGTCAAAGTGAAAATAATATACCAGTTGTTGGTAAGCAGCAGGTTATGAATGGAAGAGAAATGCATTGGATTAGAATAGATAATTATTTTGCAGGAGATCCTGATAATCCTGAAGTTTCTACCCAATCTGTGGCATGTGTTCATTGCGAACTTGCTCCTTGTGAAACAGTTTGCCCTGTAGCAGCTACAACACACTCCTCAGATGGTGTAAATCAAATGACATATAATAGATGTCTTGGAACTAGATACTGTGCAAATAATTGCCCTTACAAAGTAAGAAAATTTAACTTTTACAATTATACAAAAGATTTGCCTGAAGTTGTTCAAATGGCAATGAATCCAGATGTTTCTATCAGATTTAGAGGTGTAATGGAGAAATGCACATATTGTTATCAAAGAATAAGTGCAGCAAGAATTACTGCAGAGAACGAAGGAAGAGAAATTAGAGATGGAGACTTTCAAGTTGCATGTCAACAATCATGTCCTGCAGATGCAATAAAGTTTGGAGACATAAATGATCCAAATAGTGAAGTAAGCAAAGCAAAAAGAAGAAATCGTGATTATGCATTACTTGCACATTTGGGCACTGCTCCACGAACAACTTATTTAGCAAAGATTAGAAATCAGAACCCAATGCTTGTATCAAAATCTCAAAATGGGAGTTATTAGTAGATGTCAATCAAATCTAAAGCCTTGATTAGAGCAGAAAAACTGCTTCCTGGTAATCAGGATTTCACATCAATAACCAATGATATTGCAGGTGTTCCTGAGCAAAAAAGGACACCAATTCAATGGTGGTTGTTATTTGGATTGTCTCTTTCTCTTCTATCCATATTTGTTGGAAGTGTTGGATTTCTCATTTGGGAAGGAACTGGAATATGGGGTATTAACAATCCTGTTTTCTGGGGTTGGGCTATTATTAACTTTGTTTGGTGGGTTGGTATAGGTCATGCTGGTACATTGATATCAGCTATTTTACATTTATTCCGTCAAAATTGGAGAAATGCGATCAATAGGTTTGCAGAAACTATGACTTTATTTGCTGTTATTTGCGCATTAGTTTTTCCCGGAATTCATGTCGGTAGAATATGGGTTGCTTATTGGTTCTTACCACTTCCAAATCAAATGGGGATGTGGCCAAATATGCGAAGTCCATTGATCTGGGACTTCTTTGCTGTTTTTACATATTTTACTGTTTCATTACTTTTTTGGTATACTGGCTTGATACCAGATTTAGCAACATTAAGAGATAGAGCAAAAGGGTTAAAAAAGAAAGTTTATGGTTTTTTTGCCCTTGGCTGGAGAGGTGGTAATCGTCAATGGCAGCACTATGAACTTGCTTATCTAGTTCTTGCAGGTATTTCAACTCCACTTGTTTTATCTGTTCACAGTGTTGTTAGTTCTGATTTTGCTACTAGCGTGATTCCAGGTTGGCATACAACAATCTTTCCACCTTATTTTGTTGCCGGAGCAATTTATTCTGGCTTTGGGATGGTTATGACCCTTTCAATTATTGCAAGAAAAGTTTACAACTTAGGGCATATTATAACTGTAGAGCACCTAGATAAGATGGCTCAAATTATGTTATTAACTGGCTGCATGGTTGGATATGCATACTCAATGGAGTTTTTTGTTGCATGGTATAGCGGAAATCCATACGAATCATTTGCATTTGTTAATAGAGCTTTGGGTCCGTACTGGTGGGGTTATTGGGCAATGATATTTTGTAATGTGGTAGTACCTCAATTCTTTTGGTTTGAAAAATATAGAAGACATATACCTTTCCTATTTATAACATCTATTCTAGTAAATATTGGAATGTGGTTTGAAAGATTCGTTATTGTTGTTATTACTCTTCATAGAGATTTTATGCCTGGAGCGTGGGCAATGTATAACCCAACGATGTGGGATGTTGCCATTTACTTGGGAACATTCGGATTATTCTTTACTGGATTTTTATTATTTTTAAGATTTTTACCAATGGTTTCAATTGCAGAAGCAAAATTAGTTTTACCTGAATCTGACCCACATCATGGAGATAGCCATGAATAAGTATGGTGTTATAGCAAAATTTGATAATCCTCAGTCTTTGGTTCATGCTGCAGAACAAGTAAGAAATGAAGGATTCACTAAATTTGATTGTCATTCACCATTTCCAATCCATGGAATGGATGAAGCCATGGGTTTAAAACGCTCAAAACTTGGTTATGTAATTGGAGTAATGGGTTTAACTGGAGCATTATTTGGGTTTGGTTTACAAACTTGGATTCATTCTATTGAATATCCAATGAACATTAGTGGAAAGCCATATTTTGCATATCCTGCATATGCTATTATAACATTTGAGTTAATGGTTTTATTCAGCGCATTTGGTGCAGTATTTGGAATGATGTTTTTTAATCGTATTCCAAGATTTCATCATCCTGTCTTTTACTCCGAAAAGTTTTCTGATGTCAGTAGCGATGCATTCTATGTAAGTATTGAAGTTGACGACCCGAAATATAATGAAAATAATGTAATCGATTTTTTAAAAAATATCGGTGGAACTGAAATTGAGGTATTGACTGATGAGAGTTAATATTATCTTAATTTGTTTACTTTTTTTGACTGGATGTTTTAGAGGTTCAAAGTTTGAAAGCACTCCAATTCATTTAAATCCAAATATGGATAATCAACAAAAATATCGTTCTTTAGAAGAAAGTAATTTTTTCGCTGATGGATCAACTATGAGAAAACCTGTTGAAGGGACCATAGCAAGAGGGATGATTGCTGAAAATCATTCATTTATTAGCGGTAAGAATGATGATGGATCTTATATAATGTCAAATCCACTCGAATTATCTATTGATGTTTTAAATAGAGGGCAGGAAAGGTATAATATTTATTGTAGTGTTTGTCACTCTCAGGTAGGAAATGGAAAGGGTATTGTTACGCAATACGAGTACCCAGTAATTCCAGCAAATTTACATGATCAGCGAATTAGGGAGCAAGCTGATGGAGAAATGTACAACACGATTGTATACGGTTTAAGAAGCATGCCAGCCTACGGCTATCAGATAAATACTGAAGACGTTTGGTCCATTGTTCATTATGTTAGGGCACTTCAAAGAAGTCAAAATGCTTCTTTTGAAGACTTACCTAAAGAAGAGCAGAACAAAGTAAGCGATAACTAATGATGAATCTGGATCCAAAGACTTATTCTTATGTTTCAAAAAAATCAAATAATCTGATTTTAATATCGGTTGGTTATATCGCTTTACTTCTAACTTGGTTTTTTGGATCATCAGATAAAGTATTCTATTTCTCTTACCTGACTTCCTATTTTTATTGGCTGAGCATCATTCTTGGTGGAATGTTTTTTATTATGGTGCATTATGCATTTTCTGCCACTTGGAGCGTTTCTATTAGAAGAATAATGGAAAATACAATTATGTTAATACCATTATTTACTGTACCATTTCTTCCAATTATTTTTGGTATGGAAAAATTATTTAAATGGCTTCCAAATCACTATTATTGGAAAACACATGATTTTGAGGCTGATTATTTAATTCAACATAAATTGGCATATTTAAACGAAGACTCATTTATTTTTAGAGCATTCTTATATTTTGCTTTATGGAATATTATAGCACTATTTATATACTTTAATTCAATGAAACATGATAAAAGCGGAGACATAAAAATTTTAGAGAGATTAAGATATTTTTGTATGAGTCCTATGGGTGTTTTTTTCTTTATAAGTTTAACATTTGCAGGATTGGATTGGCAAATGAGTCTTGATCCGCATTGGTATTCTACAATGTATGGTGTTTACACATTTGCAGGAGCTTTTTTAGCATTTTTAGCTTTTTTAACATTTACAATAATTAGACTTCAAGATCAGGGATATTTGAGAGGCATAGTGTCTATTGAGCATTATCATGATTTAGGAAAGTACTTATTTGCCTTTACAGTATTTTACTGTTACATAGCTGGAGCGCAATTTTACTTCATATGGTATAGTAACATTCCTGAAGAAACTATATGGTATCTGCATAGATGGGTTGGTTCTTGGAAAACTATAAGTGTTTTATTAATTGTGGGTAAATTTTTCATACCATTTTTCATCCTAATTTTTAGAGGATCAAAAAGAAATATTAGATTGCTACAGATTATGACCATTTGGGTTCTATTTATGCACTATATTGATATTAATTTTATAATAATGCCTACCGTTCATAAGCAAAATTTTTACTTTGGTATTTACGATTTGATTACAATGCTTAGTTTTGCACTAATTTTCATTGGTGGATTTAAGTATATAACCTCAAGGTCAAATCTTGTACCTTTAAATGACACAGAACTTATTCATTCAATTAATCATAGGAATCACTAATTATGGATCAAAATTCAGGTTATGAAAAAAAAGATATTCCAGTAAAACCAGTGCTAATTGGAGGAGCCCTATTTATCATTACAGTTTTGGGTACTATTTACCTGTTGTACGAATATTACATTCGTGTATTAGATGATACGACATACGAATTTAAGTTGAGTAAGCGTTCGACTAATTTGGAGGAACTCAAAAAATTTGAGCAAGAAAATCTTAACAGTTACAAATCAAAAGATGGTGACGATGACGTTTACCAAATTCCCATTGAAAGATCTAAGGAAATTCTTCTGAATGAAAAGAAATAGTATTTGTATTTCTATTTTTCTTTTACTTATAAGTTTTGCGCATGCCCAAACCCTAAAAAAAGAATTTCCAAGTGAACAGCAAATAGACGTTGTTGAAAATCTCGGTGCCTTTATTCCGCTCGAAACAAATTTCATTGATGAGAGTGGCAATGAAGTGGAACTATCAACTTTTTTTAATAAAGAAATTCCTACAGTATTAACATTGAATTATTTTGAATGCCCGATGTTATGTACTTTAGTACTTAACGGTCTTGCAGAATCTTTAAAAAATTTAACTTTGAATGCTGGAGATGAATTCCAAGTAATAACTATAGACATTAACCCAAATGAAAAAACTCTTTTTGCAAATCAAAAAAAGAAAAATTATATCAAAGGATTTGGATTAGAAAATATTAAAGATGATTGGCACTTTCTTACTGGTACAGAAGAAAATATAAAAAAAGTTGCAGATAGCATTGGTTATATATATTATTACGATGCGCAGAGAGATGAATATATGCATCCAGCTGCCATAACATTACTTAGTTCTGAAGGAAAAATTTCCCGATATTTATATGGAATAGAGTATCCAGTAAAAGATTTGAAATTGGGAATTTTAGAAGCATCAGAGGGGAAAATTGGTAGTACTCTTGATAAGATTATTTTGTATTGTTATCACTATGATCCATACAAAAATACTTATACAATTTTTGCTACCAACATTATGCGTTTAGGAGGTATATTTACTATCCTTTTTCTATGCATTATGCTAGTAAGTTATTGGAAAAATGATAAAAACTTATTTGATGAGGATAGTTTGAATGTTAGATAGATTGACAGAGTTTTTCTTCCCTAAGCAAGTATCAACTTATGCAAGTGATATTGATAGCCTGTATTTTTTCATTTTTTATTCATCAGTAGTACTTTTTTTTATAGTTGTATTTGGCATGGTTTATTTGTCTATCAAATACCGCCATCGTAAAGGTGAAGATCTAAAACTAACTAGCAGCAAAGACCATAGCAATTTACTTGAATCTATGTTTTTCATTATTCCCCTAATTTTAGTATCCATTACTTTTGTGTGGGGTATTCGTTCCTATTTAAAAATGGTTATCGTACCTGACGATGCTATAGAGATTAAAGTTACAGGACAAAGTTGGTTCTGGACTTTTGATTATCCAGATGGTGGTACTACTCTTAATGAGCTGGTAGTTCCATCCAATAAGCCTGTTAAGTTAGTTTTATCATCCAAAGATGTTTTACATAGCTTCTTCATACCTGTTATGAGAAGTAAAATGGATTGTTTACCCAACAGATACAATATTATGTGGTTTGATGCAACCAAGGAAGGGGTATATGATATATTTTGTACTGAATATTGTGGAACTGGGCACTCTCAAATGGGAGCAAAAGTCATAGTTATGCAACCAGCACAATATGATGAATGGGCAAGTGAACTTGGCTCAGAAGATGATGATCTTCCATTAGATGAGTTGGGAGCAAAGCTTTACACCAAAAAAGCTTGTAACACTTGTCACACGCTAGATGGATCTGCTTTGGTTGGACCATCTTATTTACAAACTAGTCAAATGTGGGGTCAAGAAAGAGTTTTTGATGACGGATCTTCCACAGTAATTGACGACAATTATATTAGAAGTTCTATATTGGAGCCAATGACAAAAATTGTAGCTGGATATCAAGGTGTGATGCCAACATATCAAGGTCTTTTAAGTGATAGAGAGCTTGATGCATTGATCGCTTTTTTGAAAACATTAAACGAGGATTCTCAAATTTAATTGTAAATTAAGAGGAATTTATGAGCAATAAAACAAAACAAAATTATTTAAATCATCCAAAGGGAATTATGTCTTGGCTATTGACATTAGACCATAAAAGAATTGGTCTAATGTATTTATTTAGCGGTATTCTATTTTTCTTTCTAGGCGGATTGCTCGCTTTAGTTATGAGATTTGAACTTGCAGCTCCTGGAAATGATATAATTTCAAATGAAGTTTATAACAATGTTTATACTTTGCATGGAGCAATAATGATATTTCTATTTATTATTCCTGCAATTCCTGGAGCTTTAGGAAATATTTTGCTTCCACTGATGGTTGGAGCAAAAGATGTTGCTTTCCCAAGATTAAACTTAGCTAGTTTTTACATTTACTCATTTGGGGCGCTGTTTGCAATGTATACAATTATTAATGGTGGAGTTGATACTGGTTGGACTTTTTATACACCATATTCTACTCAAAGTTCATCTAATGTAGTTCCTATGACATTAGGAATATTTATTATAGGATTCTCATCTATTTTAACTGGTTTAAATTTTATTGCCACTATTCATAAAATGAGAATACCTGGTCTTACTTGGTATAAGTTACCTTTATTTGTTTGGGCTTTGTATGGTACATCTTTAGTACAAATCACTGCTACACCTGTTTTGGCAATTACCATGGTTTTGTTAATGCTTGAAAGATTTTTAGGTATTGGTATTTTTGATCCTGCTTTAGGTGGTGATCCAGTTTTATATCAACACTTCTTTTGGTTTTATTCTCATCCTGCAGTTTATATTATGATTCTACCTGCTTTCGGGATTATAAGTGAAATCATACCAGTTCATTCAAGAAAGAAGATTTGGGGATATAAATTCATTGCTTATTCTACATTATCAATAGCATTTATTGGATTTTTAGTATGGGGTCACCATATGTTTACTTCAGGACAATCTGTCTTCTCACAGATTGTTTTTTCTTTCATTACATATTTTGTTGGAATACCTACTGGTGTTAAAATTTTTAGTTGGATTTTGACGATGTATAAAGGACAGGTGTCCTTTACTCCCCCAATGTTTTATGCATTATCATTCTTATTTTTATTTACTATTGGTGGATTAACTGGAATATTTTTAGGAGCAGTTGCTTTAGATATTCATTTACATGATACTTATTTTGTTGTAGCTCACTTTCATTACGTCATGCAGGGTGGAACCATTGTTGCCTTCTTAGGAGGATTACATCATTGGTGGCCAAAATCTTTTGGAGTAATGTATAATCAAACTATAGCTAATATTGCAGCCTTGGGTGTATTTATAGGATTCAATGGAACATTTTTCCCACAATTCTTGCTAGGCTTAAGAGGAATGCCTAGAAGATATGCGACTTATGATGAGCAGTTTGTCGAATTGCATAGTTATTCAACATTTTGGTCCGGCATACTTGGTATCTCTATTTTTATAGCTGTAATGAATTTATTTTGGTCATTTATTAAAAAGAATAAGGTTGATCCTGGTTCAAATCCATGGGGAGGTATGACATTAGAATGGACACATACCTCATCACCACCTCATCCTCACAATTTTGAAGAAGAGCCAGTACTACAACATGGTCCATATGATTATGATAAGGTCATCGTTGATAAAACTTATAAGAAATAATGGGACATCATAATCCAGATTCACCCAGCCATTTAAAGCATTATTTTCATGATGTAAATCAACAATACGAAACTTCGAAATTTGCCATGTGGGCATTTATATTAACAGAAGTTTTAACATTTGCTGGGCTTTTTGTTGCGTATATAGTATATAGATCTTGGTACCCAGATATGTTTGTTGATGCACACAAATTATTAGATGTTAATAAGGGGCTAATGAATACAATTGTTTTAATCACAAGTTCTCTTACTATGGCTTTAGCAATATGGGCTATTCAAAAAAATAATAAAAAACTTTCGGTAGTAATGTTAGTAGCAACATTTATTTTTGCGCTTGTTTTTTTAGGGATTAAATACTTAGAATATTCACATAAGTTCGAGGTAGGACAGTTGCCAGGAGAATTTTACTCTTATATGGGTCCTGATGCGGTGCATTTGAATAATCCTCATATCTTCTTTAGCATTTATTTTATCATGACTGGTTTGCATGGTTTGCATGTAGCAATTGGAATGGGTTTGATTGCATGGTTAATCTACAGTACTCAAAAAGGAAATTTGACCCCAGAATATTACACGCCAATGGAAATGATAGGAATATTTTGGCATTTAGTTGATTTAATTTGGATTTACTTATTTCCACTTTTTTATTTGATTGGATAACAAGACATGTCAGAACATCATATAACACCACTAAGAACTTATTTAATTATAGCTGCATCATTATTATTTTTATCTGGAGTAACTGTTTGGGTTTCTTATATTGATTTAGGATCGTTCAATATAGTTCTTGCTATGTTTGTAGCAACTGTTAAAGCAAGTTTAGTGGCTTTCTTTTTTATGCACTTGTTATGGGATGA
Source organism: uncultured Fidelibacterota bacterium (assembly GCA_902576865.1). Taxonomy (GTDB): domain Bacteria; phylum Fidelibacterota; class Marinisomatia; order Marinisomatales; family Marinisomataceae; genus Marinisoma. The sequence goes on along the minus strand of CACGWZ010000002.1, from coordinate 36,703 downwards.
CAAAAAAAATCTTACGATGTTTTTAATGTCTTTAATGTTTTTTGGAATCTTTGTTACTATTACCATGTTAGACACCGAATTCAGAGGTGATCTAGGCTTAAATCCTGAAACAAAAGATCCAATAAATAAAAGAGCAGCATTTTATGATACTTTACCTCTGACAGATACACACGGCCACCCAGTCGATGAACATTCTGATGAACATCACGAGGATAAGGATCATCATTAAATGGCAAATAAGCTTTTTTTTAGATCTGCACTTATTTCAACTATCCTATCTTATCTTTTAATTTTTGTTGGAGGACTTGTTCGAGTATCTGGTTCTGGTTTAGGCTGCCCAGATTGGCCCAAGTGTTTTGGAAGATGGATACCTCCAACAAACATAGATCAAATTCCTGCCCACATTGATCCTACTGCTTTTAATATTGTACTTGCATGGATTGAATATGGTAATCGAATGTTGGGTATCATTGTTGGTCTTTCTATTATTGTTATGACAGTCATCGCAGTACTATATTTTAGAAATAATTCTAAAATTTTATATTCTGCTTTATCATCATTATTTCTTGTTGGTACTAATGGAGGACTTGGTGCGATTGTTGTATCATCAGTATTAAATCCCTTCATAGTAAGTATACATATGATATTAGCTTTATTTTTGGTATCTGTATTGAGTTATGGAACTATTGTATCATACAAGCTTGTTAATTCCGTTAAGCTCTCAAATATTTTATTGTCAAAAAAAATATCAATATCATTAATTGCCCTTTGGGGACTCATTGTTATTGAAATTCTACTCGGAACAGGAATAAGGACAAATATTGAACTAATTGCTATTGATAATCCTCTTTTTTCAAAAGGAGAACTTTTAGATGCTTTAAATTCTTACAAGTATTTACATTCAGTGCTTGGATTCTCACTCCTATTTTTAAGTATGTATTTGTGCTATTTATTTAAAAATGATTTTTTAGGTCTTTCTAAGCAGCTTGTATATTTCATTTTTGGTATGATACTGTTTCAAATTTTTTTAGGAGAATTAATGATTTTTTTTGAGCTTCCACAACTAACTAGACTTTTTCACACGTGGGGTTCATCTTGGCTTGTAGGAATAATAATTATATTGTATAATACTCTGCAATATGAGCAGTCTTAATAAAAAACTTGTTTTAGCATTCTTATTTATATTTATGCTTGGATCTTTTGGTTTCTTTGTCATAGATAAAGCCACCAAATCTAGAATTGATAATATTGGTATCATTGGACAGGTGCCATCATTTTCATTAACAAATTTTGACGGCTCTATCATAACCGAAAAGCAGTTAGATAATAGAATATCGATCGTAAGTTTCATTTTTACTCAATGTGAAGGCGCATGTCCTATAATGTCAGAAAACATGTCTATTCTTCAGGAAAGATTTGCTTCCTCAAATGACATTCAGTTCCTATCCATTACAACAGATCCGGATTATGATACATTAGAAGTGCTTAACGATTATTCCTCCAATTATAGTAATAAAAATAATTGGTATTTCTTAAGAGGTAACATAATAGATGTAATTGAACTCTCTGAAAAAGGATTTTTCCTATCAGCAGCTTTATTGCCTGCTGGACACTCAACGCGATTAGTATTAGTTGATAAGCAATTAAATATTAGAAAATATTACGAAGGTACAATTGAATCTAATATATTTGAATTACAAAGCGATATCGTAACCTTGCTTAATCAAGGATAGTATGTTTAAGAATCTTATTGAGCTTACCAAAGTAAGAATTGGTTTTCTAGTACTCACAACAACAATAATAGGTTTTTATCTCGGCTCTCAAGGTAAAATTGATAATACTTTGCTTTTATTTACAGTTATAGGAACATTGTTTTCTTCAACAGGATCTTCTGTTATGAATAATGTAATAGAATCTGAATCAGACAAGATGATGAAAAGAACAAAAAATAGAGTACTTCCAACAGAAAAAATATCATTGAATTTTGCAAAATTATTAGGCATTACTTTTATTATTGTAGGCTTATCAATTCTTTATTTCAAAGTAAATATTTTGACATGCGTTCTATCTTTTTCAACAATTATTTTATATTTATTCTTTTACACTCCTTTAAAAAGAAAATCTTGGCTTAATACATCAGTTGGAGCGATACCTGGTGCAATACCACCGCTTGGAGGGTGGACTGCTGCAACAAATTCTATTGAGTGGGGTGGAATAGCAGTTTTTTTAATTTTATTTTTTTGGCAACATCCACATTTTTATTCAATTGCTTATATGTATAAAGAAGATTATAAAAATGCAGGACTACAAATGTTACCTGTGATTAATAATGGGATTAAAAGAACAGTACTTCATATTTTCTTACATGCACTGATTTTAATTCCAATTTCCACATTACCATTTTTTTTAGGAGTTTCAGGAAGAGTATATTTTGTTGGCGCATATATTCTTAGTAACATTTATATGCTTTTATGTTTGCCTTTTATACTTGAGCAGAATAAGGAAAATGCTAGATTAATTTTCAAGACTTCTATCTACTATTTTCCACTACTTCTATTTCTTATTGTTGCTGATCTAAGAGTCTAGTTTATTGACCCTTTTTTCATGCCTACCTTCTTCGAAATCGGTTGATAGCCAAAGATCGATTACTTTTTCAACTTCTTGATTATTTACAAATCTTGCTCCAATAGATAGTATATTTGCGTTATTATGTAAGCGAGATAGTTCAATAATTTCAATTGGACCATTATAATATACTGCAGCTCTAATTCCTTTAATTCTATTTGCAGCTATGGCTTCTCCTTGTCCAGATCCACCAAAAATTATTCCTATCAATTTATGTTTTGAAATATATTTTGCTGCAGGCAAAATAAAGTCAGGATAATCATCAAGCCCATCATATTTTAATGCACCAAAATCTTTTATATCATAACCTTTTTCAATGAGAAATGTTTTTACATGTTCTTTTAATTCAAAACCAGCATGATCTGTAGCAAGTACAATTGTTTTATTCATCTAGATAGTCCTCAATCAGTGAAGTAATTTTTTCTTTAACGAATCCTAAATGTTTTGCTACATCTTGTCCAGGAGCAGATGCACCAAATTCATTTATACCAATATTCAGACCATCAATACCAGTAAATTTTTGCCATCCAATAGTTGTACCCGCTTCTAAAGATATTCTTTTTCTACAATTATTACGCATAATCAAAGATATATATTGTTTATCTTGTTTTTCCAATAATTCCCAGCAAGGCAAATTAATAATTTGAATTTTTTTATTAATTGAGCTGCATATTTCAACTGCTAAATGGGCTTCTGATCCAGTAGTAAATAGAACTGCATCTGGATCATCTTCTTTATGTAAAACATATGCTCCTTTACAAACACCATCTTCAATTTTATCTTCACTAACATTGAGTTTAGGTAATTTTTGTCTAGTAAGGAGAATTGCACTAGGATTCTTTGTATTTTTCATAATTGTTTTAAAACAGTAAAAAGTTTCTGTAGCATCTGCAGGTCTAAATACAAGAAGATTAGGAATATTTCTAAGAGACATAATATGTTCAACTGGCTGATGGGTAGGACCATCTTCACCTACAAAAATTGAATCGTGTGTAAATTCATACATAACATGAAGTCTTTGAATTGCAGATAATCTAATTGCTGACCTGACATAATCGCTAAAAACTAAAAATGTCCCACCAAATGGGAAGTGATTTCCATAAAGAGCAATTCCATTCATAATAGCTCCCATGGGAAATTCTCTAACTCCAAATGCTATATTTCTTCCTTTTGGATTGGATGATGAAAAGTCATCATATGTGTTAGCAAAGTTAGTTGTACAGTTTGATCCATCTAAATCAGCTGAACCTCCTATGATGTGCGGGAATTTTTTAGCAAATTCATCTAACGATAGTCCAAATGCTTGCCTAGTTGCCATTAGATTGCTTTCAAAATCTGGAAATGACAATGATTTAAACATTTGATTTAAATTATAATTATTTTTTTCAAATTCTTTATCTATAGAAGCTATTTTATCATTTAAAGTATCAAAATTTCTTTGAAAATGACCAATAATGTCTTCATTGCAGAAAAATGAATCATGAGGAATTTTAAGCTTCTCTTTCGTTAGTTTAATTTCATCTTCACTAAATGGAGAGCCATGAGATTTAGAGCTATTTTCTAAACTATAACTTCCTTTTGCTATTACAGTTCTTCCAATAATTATACTAGGTTTGTCATTTAATTGTGCACTTTTTAACGCTGATCTTATTTCTGTATGGTTATGACCATCAATTTCCTGAACATGCCATCCCATTGCATCATAAAGTTTTGAATAATCTGTTGAATCAACTCTTGATGTATTCCCTGCAATTTGAATATCATTTTTGTCATAAAACATTATAAGATTTGATAACTTCCAATGACCAGCAAGAGTACTAGCGCCAAGTGCTATTGGTTCTTGCAAGTCCCCATCACCCGCTAAAATATATGTAAATCTTTTAATTGATGAATTAGATGATGCTTTTTCTGCTAAAGCCATTCCAATTCCCATTCCAACTCCTTGTCCAAGTGGTCCAGTACTTGCATCTATACCTGGAGTCTCTATTTCAGGATGACCAGGAGTCAAGCTCCCTAATTTTCTAAAATTTTTCAGGTCATCCATTTTTAAGAAACCACATAAATATAAAATAGAATAAATGAGCATACATGTATGACCAACTGATAATACTACTCGATCTCTATTCTCCCAATCAGGATTTTTAGGATCTATTGTTAAAAATTCAGAATACAAAATATAGGTAAAGTCTGCTAAAGACATAGGACCACCTGGGTGTCCGGAATTAGCATTTCTGACTCCATCCATTACTAGCCCTTTAATAATATTTATTGTTATTAAATCCTTTTGATTATCATTTAAATCTTTAAAATCTGTAATTTGATGATTGGTCATTTTGAGTGCATTATGTTAATTGTTTCAATAGGATCTTCAGATTGAAAAACTTGTGATCCTGCTACAAGAATATCTCCTCCGGCAGCTAATACATCTTTATAATTTTCTAGTTTTATCCCTCCATCAACCTGAATCATAATTTTATCTCTAATTTTTTGCTCTATAAGATATTTATTGATTTCAGAAATTTTTTGAACTATTGAAGGGATGAAGCTTTGACCACCAAAACCAGGCTCGACAGACATAACAACTATATAATCAATAAATTCTAAATACTTTTTTAAAATTGAAAATGGAGTGTTAGGCTTTATAGCAATCCCGCACTTCAATCCATTTTTTTTAATAGTATTAATTAAAATTTTAGGCGGAAATGTAAAGCGTGATTCGGTTGCTTCAATATGAAAGGAAATTCCATTTGCTCCTGCATCTATGAACGGAAGAAGCATATCAAAAGGATTGCTTACCATCAAATGTACATCAAAAAATAGTTTAGAATGTTGCCTTAATGATTTTACAAGTCCTGGACCAAAAGAAAGGTTTGGAACAAACTGTTGATCCATAATATCTAAATGAAGCCACTCTGCTTTGGAATCATTACAAAATTTAATTTCTTTTTGGAGATTTGAAAAATCTGCGCCAAGCACTGATGGAGCAATTATCGGATTTTTTGCATTAGACATGATATTAAAGCTACATAAAAAAATTTTCTAATAGCAAAGGAATTGTTGATATATATCAATGTTTTTTATATCTTAGACCGACTAGTCGGTTTATGGATAAAAATTCTCAAAACGATAAAAGAGGTAATATTTTAATGGCTGCTGTAAAAGTTTTGACTTCAAAAGGTTATTACAGTAGTACAATGGATGATATTGTAGATCAGTCAAAGATGAGCAAAGGAGCAATATATCATTATTTTTCTAGCAAAAAAGATGTCTATTTAGCTGTAATTGATATGTGGGAATCACAGACCCAGCAATTATTAGCTCCTGCAGCCAAAGAAGAATCAAGCGCAAAAGCAATCAAAAAGCTTTTTAAATTGCTTGCAAAACAGTTAAAAATTGATGGAAGCTTCTTTAATTGCTTACCAACATTGTGGGCAATTGCTAGACATGATGAAGATTTTAAAAAAAGTATGCAAAAGGTCTATAACCGCTTTCAAAAATTAGTAGAATTAATTATCTTAAAGGGTATTAAAAATAAGGAGTTTTCAAATTTAAGACCTGAAAACTCTAAGACTTCTGCACTATCTTTAATACTTAATTTTGAGGGGATATTCTGGTTTAATATTTTTAATTCAAAATATGTCGATGCCGAAAAATATATTGATGAAGTGTCAAGTTATATTCTTAATGCGTATACATTGAAAAAAGGAGAGAAAAATGCTTAATAAGCACGAAAACGTAGAAAAAGGAAAACCACAAAGTAATTCAAAAAAGAATGGAGTTGTAAAAAATGGCAATGGCGTTAATGGCCATGCATTAATGGATTTTAGTAAAATAAAAACTGGTGGTAAGTTTTTAACTAATATTGTCGGATCAGAAAAAGTTTTTTGTAAAGAATTATTTTCTGAAGAGGAAAAAATGATATATGAAGCAATGAAAGATTTTGCTACAAATGAATTGCTGCCTTTATCTCAGAATGAACTTAATAATAAAGATGAAAAATTAATTAGAAAGCTTGTTGAGCAAATGGGAGAATTAGGGTTTTTAGGAATTGATGTTCCAGAAAAGTATGGAGGATCAGAAATGACTAAAACTGGAATGTGTATTTTAGCTGAAGGTATTTCATTTTGCGGGAGCCCATCATTTTGTACAGTTTGGAATGTCCAAACATCAATTGGTTCATTAGGAATTATTTGGTATGGTAATGATGAACAAAAGAAAAAATGGCTCCCAGGAATATGTTCTGGTGAAAAAATTGCCGCATTTGGTTTGACAGAACCTGAAGCAGGATCAGATGCTACAAACTCAAAGACAACTGGTGTCTTGTCAGATGATGGAAAACACTATATTGTAAATGGGCAAAAAATCTTCATTTCAAATGGTGCATGGGCAGATACTTTCATCGTTGCACTTAAAATAGATGGAAAATTTTCTTCAATTGTTGTTGAGAAAGGAACTCCAGGATTTGACATTGGAAAAGAGGAAAAAAAGATGGGAATGCATGGTTCCTCAACTGTGCCTTTATACTTTACAGATTGTAAAGTGCCTGTAGAAAATTTACTGGGTAAGGTTGGAGATGGTGCAGGTCCAGCTTTTTGTGGATTAAACATTGGTCGTTTTAAACTCGGTGCTTCAGCTATTGGAGGAATGATGCTTGGAATGCAGCATGCTGTAGAATATGCTAAGAGTAGAAAGGCTTTTGGGCAATCGATTGCAGATTTTGGATCTATTCAGGATAAATTAGCATCATCAGCAATTTTAACTTATACACTAGATAGTACTTGTTATTCTGTAATTGGTAAACAAACTGAGGCAATTAATGAGTTAGATAAGGATGATACTGAATATTATGTTAAACAAGGTAATACTACAGAACAATACATTGCAGAGAATTCAATTGTCAAGGTTTATGGAAGCGAGGCTGCAGAGGAATTGATTGATCATTGTTTTCAAATATATGGTGGTTACGGCTTTATTGAAGAGTATCCTATGGCTCAGGCTTACAGGGACAATAGAATAAATAAAATCTGGGAAGGAACAAACGAAATCAATCGAATGCTGTGTGGAAGAGCAATGATAACCAAAGCATTAAGTGGTGAGATTGGTTTTAAAGAATACTTAGAAAAAGTAGATGCATATTGTAAAAATGGATTAGATAGTGGTTATGAAGGTGATTTTAAAACCGAAGTCGAGTGCGTAGAAGCTGCGAAAGCTGTTTATGCACTTTGTCTCAATGAATCTTTAAGTAAGCATGGTCAGGATATTGGTACAGAACAAGTAATCATTGAAAACCTTGCTAACATTCTAATTTATGCTTACGTAGGTGATTCAACTTTATCAAGAGTGATTCAGAACAAAGATTTATATGTCCAAAAAAATCAAGTTGTTCCTGAACTTTGTGCTAAAGTTTATACTGCAGAACAAGGAATTAGAGTAATGGAATATGCAAATAAGATTTTAAATAGCATTTATGATGGTGAAGTACCGAAAGAGTTAGAATCTAAATTTGCAAAGTTGAGTAAAAGATTAAGTTTATCAACAGATACCATTGGATTAAAAAAAATAATTGGTGAAAAAGTTGTTGAAGCTGGAGGTTATCCAGTTCAAAGCTTTTAATAGGAGGATATATGAGCAATAAGGCTGTAATAATTGACGGAGTTAGATCTCCAATTGGCACAAAAGGTAGTCCTATGATTGGTATGAGGTCAGATGAAATTGCCGGTCAAGTAATCAAAGGCCTTTTAGAAAGAAATGAAAAATTAGATGTTAATTTAATTGAAGATGTGTCGCTTGGATGTGCTTTCCCTGAAGGTCCCACTGGAATGTTAGTTGCGCGAGGAGCATCCATTCTTGCTGGTATACCTGAAACTGCAGCTGCAAATGTAATTAATAGATATTGTGGTTCAGCGATGACTTCTCTACACATGATTAGTTCAGCAATAGAAGCGGGTGATATTGAAGTTGGTATTGCTGGTGGAGTTGAAGATATGTTTACAATTCCTCAAGGAGGATTTGCCCCAGACTTTAACGTTAAATTAGCAGAGCAAGACTATTATATATCTATGGGTGAAGGCGCAGAATTACTCGCAGATGAACTAAATATTTCTAGAGAAGAACAAGAAGAGTTTTCATTCTCGTCTCATGATAAAGCTGTAGCTGCAAGAGACACAGGAAAATTTGATAATGAAATAGTGCCTATCACATTAGAAGATGGAACTACTATTAATCAAGATAGTGGTCCACGCACTCCCGATAAAGAGAAAATAAAATCTTTAAATCCTGCTTTTAGAGCTGATGGTACTGTTACTGCTGCTACTTCAAGTCCATTTTCAATTGGAGCTTCAGCAATGTTAATTACAAGCGAAAATTTTGCTAATAAACATGGTTTAAAAATTAGAGCATCTATTGAAGGTAGAGCTGTTGCTGGTGTTAATTGGAAGATGTTTGGTTCTGGACCTGTTCCGGCTACCAAAAAAGCTCTTGAAAAAACTGGTTTATCAATTGATGATATTGATGCACTAGAATTAAATGAAGCTTTTGCTGCCCAAGCTTTGTATTGTATAAAAAAAGCAAACTGGAATCCAGATAAAGTAAATCTTAATGGCGGAGCGGTTGCGCTTGGACACCCACTAGGAATTTCTGGTACAAGAATAATTACTACACTTTTAAATGTTCTTGAACAAAATGATAAAAATACTGGTCTTGCCACAATGTGCGTTGGAACTGGACAAGGCATTACAACAATTATAAAGAGGGGATAGAATGAGTATTGAAATCAAAAAATGTGCTGTATTAGGTGCTGGAGTAATGGGAGCACAAATAGCAGGACATATTGCTAATGCTGGTATTCCTTCATTATTGTTTGATGTTAACAATGATCTTGCTAAAAAAGGTATTGAAGGGTTAACAAAACTTAAGCCTGCACCACTTTTTTCCAGCAAAAATACTACATTAATTACCCCATGTACCTATGATAATGATTTAGAAAAATTAAAGGATTGTGATCTAATTATTGAAGCTGTTGCCGAAAAAATTGAAATCAAGCATACAGTATATAAAAACTTATTACCTCATTTAAAAGAAAATGCAATTTTAGCTTCCAATACTTCTGGAATTCCATTAGCGAATCTAGTTGAAGTTTTACCTGATGAGGTGCAATCTAGATTTTTAATATCACATTTTTTCAATCCTCCAAGATACTTGAGATTGCTTGAATTAGTTAAGGGTCCTAAAACTTCCGATGAAGTTTACAATGCAGTTTCTGAATTTGGGGAAGTTACATTAGGAAAAGGTGTTGTACATGCAAAAGATACACCAGGTTTTATAGGAAATAGATTAATTAACGCGAGTGGGCCATTAACTTTTCAAAAAGCAATCGATTATGGTTTAACAGTCGAAGATGTTGATTCTTTAGCTGGTACTTTAATTGGAAATGCAAAAAGTGCATATTTCAGAACCCAAGATGTTGTTGGTTTAGACACTGCTCTAAATGTAATGAATAATATGTTTGAAAGGGTTACAACAGAAAGTGAAGATGAGAGGCAAAAATTTAAAGCACCTGAGCTTTTGGTTAAACTTGTTGAGGAAGGAAGATTAGGTCAAAAATCTGGCGCAGGGTGGTATAAAAAAGAAGGTAAAGAAATTTTATCTCTCGATTTTGATACAATGGAATATACACCAACCAAAAAAAGATTTTTTGACACTATAAGAGTTGGAAAGCCAATTAAAGATTTAAAGAAAAGACTTGCTGCAATAACATATTTGGATGATGTTGGAGCAAAGTTTTTATGGGATATCAATGCACCCATGTTTACTTATTCTGCTGAATTAATTCCCGAAATTGCAGATAGTATTATTGAAATTGATAATGCGATGAAATGGGGTTTTGCAAGAGATATTGGAATTTTTGATGCATGGGACGCCATAGGAGTAGAAAAATCTGTTAACAAAATGAAGGAAGAAAATAGAAAAGTTCCATCATGGGTTGAAGAAATGTTAGCTTCTGGTAGAAAATCATTTTATGAGATTATTGATGGTAAACTTACCTACTATTGTCCAGTTAAGCAGAAAGTACTGATTCATAAAGATAACGATAAGACATTAAACTTAAGTTTATATAAGAATAAAAAGACTATGCTTAAAAGAGATTGGAGTGCTAGCATTCATGACCTTGGTGATGGTGTATTGAATGTTGAATTTCATTCAATATTTGTCCCAGCATTTAATCCTATTGATAGATCTATGGTAGGTATAGTGAAGGATGCTTTAGATTTACTTGATACGGGTAAATACAAAGGTCTTGTTCTTGGACATCAAGGTAAGAATTGGAGTGCAGGAGCTAATGTCAATGATTTTAAAATGGCAATTGACTCTGGTAATCTCCAAGTTATGGATGCTGGTGTGAAAGAGATGCAAGACGTAACTCAGAGAATCAGACATTCCAAATATCCAGTAGTTTCATGTCCATTTAATTTAGCGCTAGGTGGTGGATTTGAGTTTTATGCATGTTCGACTCATACAGTTGCAGCTGGCGAACTTTATGCTGGCTTAGTAGAAGCTATCCAAGGCTTGATACCTGGTGCCGGAGGACATTTAAGAGTTATTTTAAACTTATTAGAAAATAATGATGCAAAAAACTTTAATATGAATATTGGTAGGCAAGCTATTGGATTAGTAAATCCATTAACTGTATCTAGAAGTGCTACAGATGCATTAAAAAAAGGCTGGTTACGAAAATCAGATACTATATGCATGAATTCAGAGCATTTACTTGCGACTGCTAAAAATAAAGTTGTAGAACTTTCGGAAGCTGGTTACAAACCTCCAAAGTATAGAGAAGATTTATCACTACCTGGCATGACTTTAAGAACAATGGCATCTGTAGGTTTAAAAGCAATGAAAGCTCAAGGAAAAATATCTGATCATGATGAAACTGTAGCTTCCAAAACAGCTTTTGTTTTAAGTGGTGGAGATAAAGGTGGATTGATGTCTAAAGTTGATGAACAATATGTCCTAGATATTGAGAGAGAAGCTTTTATGTCTTTAGCTGGAGAAGAAAAAACTCAACAAAGAATTGCCCACTTTCTTAAAACAGGCAAACCTTTAAGAAATTAATTTCAAGTACTTAAGATTTAGTTTTTAATTTTCTGTTAAGAATTGTAAATTCTTGGTCAAAATCATACTATTTTAAAATTGTTTTGGGAGGTATAAAGTATGTCAAAATGGTCAAAAAAAACGTTTATCGATCACTTAAATCAATCATGTGAAAGCGATGTTGCTATGCACTGCATTGAACTCGTAGATTTTTCTGAAAAAACTTCGGATGAAGTAAGTTGGGGAAATGGAGAAGATTTTGGCACGATGACCTTTCGCTGTGATTCTGATTATGGCTTACTACCACTTTTTAGATTGTCATCAAATGGAAAGATTAATCTTCAATTAAATTTTTTAAGAAGTAAAAACCTTCACAAGCAAGTATTAGATGATATGGTTATAAAATTTGAATCAAATTTTTTAAGAGAATATGATGAAGATTCTTATCCTTCGGATTCTTATGAACCTATAGAAGACTTGATATGTACACACAATCAGTTAGAAACTTTTATGCGAACAATTGAAGGTTGTACTTATAGGTTAAAACAATGAATCTTAAAGTTAAGTCGACAAAAATTAATGATTTCACCTATGAATTAGCTATAAGTGCTAAATGGGAAGATATCAAAGCAGACTTTAATATAGCAAAAAAGAAAGTTGCTAAAGAAATCAAGTTGCCTGGTTTTCGAAAAGGTAAAGTGCCAGAAAATATTTTAATGTCGCAATACATTAATTCTGTTGAAATGGGCTTTGTACAAGATTTTTGTGAAAAATATTACATCATGGCTCTTCAAAAAGAAAAACTAACTCCTATTAATCAGGCTCAATTAAAAGATATAGATTTTTCATTCGAAAATGACCTCTCATTTAAATCTGAATTTGAAATTGAACCTTCTTTAAAGCTTCCAAAGTTCAAAAAGAATATGGTTACTGTTGAAAAGATTAATTTCATTTCCAATGAAAATGAAGTAGATAAAACCATTGAAAATATTCTCAATTCACAAGCTAAAGCAGAACAAATTGAAAAAGGTTCTATGAATGGCGATTTTTTAATTGTTGACAAACAAGAACTTGATGAATCAGGCTTACCAATCATTGGTAAAAAAGAGAAAAAGTATTTAGCAATTGGTCAAGATCCAATAATTGAAGAAAAAGCTGAATCTTTTATTGCAAAGAATGCAGGTGATAAAGTTAAGCTCTCCATTGACATGGGTGATGGTGAAAAAAATTATGAATTTACCATCGAAACTATACAAAGAAGAGTTCCTCCAAAATTAGATGATGAATTTGTTAAGCAAATGGATCCAAATTGCAAAAATGTTAATGAATGGAAGAAAAATGTCCATGAAAGTATTGATAATGAGTACAAAAGAAAATCTGATGAAATGTTTCATTCATCATTAATCGATCAATTCGTAAAGCTTGTTAATCCAGTTCTTCCAACTTCTATGCTTGAAAATTATTTAAATAATATTGTAAATGAAGTTAAGCAAAATCAAAATAACCAAAATACGGACGAAGCTCAAATTCGAGAGCAATATCATCAATTTGCTGAAAATAACTTAAGATGGTTTTTATTAAGAAAATCTATTATTTCAGATAACGAATTATCGGTATCACCGGCTGAAGTTGAAGACTTTATTAAAGATGCTTTAAACAAGAATGAAAGTCAAAAAGCTGAGATTGAACGGTTTTATAAAAAAGAATCAAATAAAAATAAATTGTCAGATGATTTACTAGATCAGAAGATAATAGATATGCTAAAAGAACATTCAAAAATTAAAGAAAAAGATCAAAACACTTCTGAACTTCAGGGAGCTCAGCCAAATCTGTAGTTTATTATGAGTAGTCTTCTAGGAATTCTAGGTTTATTTACTTTACTTTCTACAGCATTACTACTATCTGAGAACAGGTCAGCAATTAATATTAAAACAGTTCTATATGGATTAATTTTTCAATTAATTTTTGCATTATTTATTTTAAAAACTCCTTTTGGAGCACCAATTTTTTCATTCCTAGATAAATCAATTAATATATTAATTGGTTTTTCTTCCTCGGGTTCAGATTTTCTTTTCAAGTCATATATTGATGGAGTTGGATTTCACCCAGGTCTAATTAATTTTGCATTCTCTACTTTACCAACTATCATATTTTTTTCTAGCTTGGTTGCAGTGCTTTATCATTTCGGAATTCTCCAGACAATTATCAAATTTATTGCTAGAAGAATGCAATTAACCTTGGGTACTAGCGGATCTGAGACTTTAAGCGTAGCAGGTAATATTTTCTTGGGCCAGACTGAATCTCCTTTAATGGTAAGACCATTTGTAAGCAAAATGACAAAGTCAGAATTGATGGCAGTGATGACTGGCGGATTTGCAACCGTCTCTGGAGGGGTTTTAGCTATATATGTATCATGGTTAACAGATATACAAGGAATTGCAGGTCACCTACTTGCAGCTTCTGTTATGTCTGCTCCAGCAGCTTTAGTTGTTGCGAAGATTATTTATCCTGAGGTAGAAGAATCTCAAACTGTGGGTGATGTAAATGTTCATATTGAACAAACAAATATTAATGCAATGGAAGCTTTAAGTAACGGAGCAACTGATGGACTGAAATTAGCAGCTAATATTGCTGCAATGTTAATTGCATTCATTTCTTTTGTTGCAATGGTAAATTATTTTCTTTCCTTTGGCGGAACATCAATGGAAGAGATTTTTGGAATTATTTTTAGACCATTGGCTTGGACTATGGGTGTGCCATGGAACGAGGCTCAGCTTGTAGGTATGTTAATGGGCAAAAAAATTGTTTTAACAGAACTTGTTGCGTACGGAGATCTTCAAAATTTAATTAGGGATGGAATGATTTCAGAGCGAAGCGCTATTATTTCTACGTATGCTCTTTGTGGCTTTTCAAATTTTGCATCAATTGGCATACAATTAGGTGGAATTGGCGCTATGGCTCCAGAGAGAAAAAAAGATTTAGCAAAGCTTGTAACAAAAGCAATGTTTGGAGGAGCAATTGCCTCATGGTTAACTGCCACAATTGCCGGACTTTTACTCTAAAAAATTAAAAATTCTTTTTTTATTTTTTTAGTTGGTAATTCTTAAAAACCATTATAATTTACCAGGCTTTGCGTCTAAAAACGCAAAACACTTTTATTTTAGATATTTGAAAATTTACTATGTAGAACCTTTGTCTTTTAATCCTGCAGTTAGACAACTTGGTGCATTAGCACCAAACAAACTTAAAATATACAATTGAGAGTTTGATCCTGGCTCAGGACGAACGCTGGCGGCGTGCTTGATACATGCAAGTCAAGGAGAACATTATCTTCGGATAATAAGTAAACTGGCGAACGGGTGAGTAACGCGTAAACAACTTGCCTCAGAGATTGGGACAACATTGGGAAACCAGTGCTAATACCAAATAATGCAGCGGGCTCTTCGGAGCACAGTTGTTAAAGTAGGCTTCGGCTTACACTTTGAGATAGGTTTGCGTCCGATTAGTTAGTTGGTAGGGTAAAAGCCTACCAAGACCAAGATCGGTAGCTGGTCTGAGAGGATGATCAGCCACACTGGAATTGAGATACGGTCCAGACTCCTACGGGAGGCAGCAGTAAGGAATTTTGCACAATGGGCGAAAGCCTGATGCAGCAACGCCGCGTGAACGATGAAGTTTTTAGGAATGTAAAGTTCTGTCGTATGGGAAGAGATCTTTCGAATGTTAATACCATTCGTTAATGACGGTACCATACAAGAAAGCACCGGCTAACTTCGTGCCAGCAGCCGCGGTAATACGAGGGGTGCTAGCGTTGTCCGGATTTACTGGGCGTAAAGGGTACGTAGGCGTTTTAATAAGTTGTATGTTAAATATCTTAGCTTAACTAAGAAAATGCATCCAAAACTGTTAAAATAGAGTTTGAGAGAGGAACGCAGAATTCATGGTGGAGCGGTGACATGCGTAGATATCATGAGGAAAGTCAAATGCGAAGGCAGCCTTCTGGCTCAAAACTGACGCTGAGGTACGAAAGCGTGGGGAGCGAACAGGATTAGATACCCTGGTAGTCCACGCCGTAAACGATGAGTATTTGGTGCTGGGGGATTCGACCCTTTCAGTGCCGTAGCTAACGCGATAAATACTCCGCCTGGGGACTACGATCGCAAGATTGAAACTCAAAGGAATTGACGGGGACCCGCACAAGCGGTGGAACATGTGGTTTAATTCGATGATACGCGAAGAACCTTACCTGGGTTTGACATGTTAGTGAAAGTTTTCTGAAAAGAAATCCCTTTAGAAGCTTGCTTTTAAACACTATCACAGGTGGTGCATGGCTGTCGTCAGCTCGTGTCGTGAGATGTTAGGTTAAGTCCTGCAACGAGCGCAACCCCTATATTTAGTTGCCAGCACATAATGGTGGGGACTCTAAATAGACTGCCCGGAATAACCGGGAGGAAGGTGGGGATGATGTCAAGTCAGTATGTCCCTTATACCCAGGGCTACACACGTGTTACAATGGATAGTACAAAAAGTCGCAATCCCGCGAGGAGGAGCCAATCTTTAAAACTATCCCCAGTTCAGATTGAAGTCTGAAATTCGACTTCATGAAGCAGGAATCGCTAGTAATCGTAGGTCAGCACACTACGGTGAATACGTTCCCGGGTCTTGTACACACCGCCCGTCAAGTCATGGAAGTCTGCAGTACCCGAAGATGGTATCCTAACCGCAAGGAGGGAGCTGTTTAAGGTAAGGCAGGTAACTGGGACTAAGTCGTAACAAGGTAGCCGTACCGGAAGGTGCGGCTGGATCACCTCCTTTCAGGGAGTAATCTACTTTATAATACTATAAAGTAAGATACGGTCGAACAGGTTTAATTGATAAGGTTCTACATAACTTTTTAGAGTTTATATATGGGGCTTATAGCTCAGCTGGTTAGAGCGCATCTCTGATAAGGATGAGGTCCGTGGTTCGAGTCCACGTAGGCCCACCAT
>CACGWZ010000002.1:0-15000 GCA_902576865.1 uncultured Fidelibacterota bacterium | reverse complement strand
TGGGGGAGCTAGAATGCAAGAAGGAGCATTGTCTTTGATGCAGTTATCTAAAATTAGTACTCATCTTGCAAAGTTTTCAAAAAAAGGTGGATTATATATTTCAATATTAACTTACCCTACAACTGGCGGTGTTACCGCTAGCTTTGGAATGCAAGCAGATGTGACAATAGCTGAACCAAAAGCTTTAATTGGTTTTGCTGGACAAAGAGTCATTAAGCAAACAACTAGTCAAGAATTACCAGATCATTTTCAAACATCCGAGTTTTTGAAAAAAAAAGGTTTTATCGATTTTGTTGTAGATAGAAAAAACTTAAAAAATAGTATATCTAAGGTATTGGATGTTTTAGCATGAAAAGTAGTGATAAAATATTAATCTTAGACTTTGGCTCTCAATATACTCAGCTAATTGCTAGAAGAGTTAGAGAAATTGGTGTTTTTTCTGAAGTTAAACCATCTTCAATATCTATTGAGAAAATACTTGAGTTAAATCCTTCTGGAATTATCCTTTCTGGAGGCCCTGAAACTGTTACTATAAGCTCTTCACAAAAAGTGCATAAATCATTATTGGAAGCAAAAATACCAATTTTGGGTATATGTTATGGTATGCAAACTATTGCTAATGAGCTTGGAGGTTCAGTTATAAGATCTAATATAAGAGAGTTTGGTCACTCTGAAATTTCTTATGTTAACCATTCTGTTTTATTTGATAGTGTAAGTTTTGATTCAAATATTCTTAATGTTTGGATGAGTCATGGGGATAAGGTAGAAGTACTTCCAGACAATTTTGAAATAATTGCATCTTCCAAGGATTGTAAAGTAGCTGGATTTCAAAATTTAGACTCAAATATTTTCGGATTACAATTTCATCCAGAAGTAACTCATACTAATCAAGGAGAAACTATTCTATCAAATTTCATTTTTAAAGTGTGCGGTTGTAGAAAAAATTGGTCTACATTTGATATCATAGATTCAATGGTTTCTGATATTAAAAATAAAGTAAAAAATGAAAAGGTATTATTAGGACTGTCTGGAGGTGTTGATTCATCTGTAGTGGCAATGTTATTACATAAAGCGATTAAAAATAATTTAATTTGTATCTTTGTTGACCATGGTTTATTAAGGCTTGGTGAAGTAGATGAAGTAATGTCAACATTTAAATCTTTAGATATAGATATAAGATTAATCGATGCCTCTCAATTATTTCTTTCAAAACTTTCAGGAGAAACAGATCCTGAGCAAAAAAGAAAAATTATTGGAAACACTTTTATTGAAGTATTTGAAAATGAAGCAAAAAAAATTAAAGATGTAAGTTGGTTAGCTCAAGGAACAATTTATCCTGATGTAATAGAATCTTCTTCTGATGACCATAATTCAAGCGTTATTAAATCACATCATAATGTTGGGGGCCTTCCTGAAAAAATGAATTTAAAATTATTAGAGCCTATTAGAGAGCTTTTTAAGGATGAAGTTAGAAAAATTGGAGCTGAACTAAATACTCCTGAGCATATTTTAAAAAGACACCCATTTCCAGGTCCAGGATTGGGTATTAGAGTTATGGGCGAGATTACATCAGAAAGAATTTCTATTTTACAAAAAGCAGATAAGATTTTTATAGATGAACTTAAATCGGAAAAAATATATGATTCATTAAGTCAAGCTTTCGTTGTATATCTTCCAGTGAAGTCAGTGGGTGTTGTTGGAGATGAGAGAAGATATGAAGATGTTTTAGCTTTAAGAGCTGTTGAGACAGTTGACTTTATGACTGCAAAATGGGCACACCTTCCTTATGATTTCATCGGAAAGGTATCTAATCGAATTGTAAATGAAATTTCACTTGTCAGCAGAGTTGTATATGATTGTACCGGAAAGCCTCCTGCAACTATTGAGTGGGAGTGATATGAAAAAAATAGTTCTAATTTTTTTGTCAATATCTTTAGCTATCATTTTTTGGCAAAATAGAGTGAATATAGTCTTATGGACTCTCCCCAAAATTTTAAATATAACAAGACCTGTTTCTTTGGAGGGAAGCTCAAATTGGCAAAAAGGACCATTAGAAAAAGATAACGAAGATCAAAGACCAAATATAATATTAATATTAGCTGATGATTTAGGTTTCAATGATATTTCACTTTATAACGGAGGTGCTGGTGACGGCTCTTTGATGACCCCTAATATTGATAGAATCGCATTGGAAGGAGTTACCTTTGAAAATGGTTATGCAGCCAACGCAATGTGTGCCCAATCAAGAGCCTCAATAATGACTGGAAGATATTCTACTAGATTTGGATTCGAATTTACTCCTTTATTTCCTGGGGCAACTAAATTGATGGAATGGATTATAAATATGGGAGATAGTGAACTTAAGGTAGAATTTCAAAAAAACGCGTATTCAAACTTAGAAAATGTTTTTTCAGCTGGAGTACCTTCTTCTGAAATTACCATAGCAGAAGTTTTAAAAGATTCAGGTTATTACACTGCTCATATAGGAAAATGGCATCTTGGAAGAATTAATGGTAGTCATCCGAATGATCAAGGGTTTGATGATAGCTTACTCATGGAAGGAGGATTATATCTTCCAGAAAATGATGATTCTGTGGTTAATGTTAAATTTGATAATCCTGTAGATAACATGGTTTGGGCAGGATCTCAATTTAGTGCTTCGTTTAATAAAGGTCCTACTTTTGCTCCAGGTGGATACCTTACTGATTATTATACAGATGAAGCAATTAAAGTTATAATAAGCAACAAAAATCGACCATTTTTTCTTTATTTAGCACACTGGGCTGTTCATAATCCATTACAAGCTTTAAAAAAAGACATTGATATTATTAGCCACCATACAACACCTCATAATCTTCAAGTATATTCAGCTATGATTAAAGCTCTTGATAGGAGTATTGGAAGAATACTTGATGCGTTACAGCAAAACGGTTTGTCAGAAAATACATTAATTATTCTCACAAGTGATAATGGAGGAGCAAGCTATATCGAGCTTTCCGATATTAATAAACCATATAGGGGTTGGAAGCTAACACATTTTGAAGGCGGAATGCATATTCCCTTTATGGCTAGATGGCCTAAAGAAATTGAAGCTGGTACTAAATTTACTCCGGTTGTACATCATAATGACATTTTTAAAACCATTGCTGCAGCTGGAAAGGCTGATGTACCAAAAGATAGAAAACTTGATGGGTTTAATTTTCTCCCATTTGTAAAGGGAGAAAAAAATGGAGAAATACATCAAACTATTTTTTGGAGACAGGGTCATCAACAGACAGTTTATCATAAAGGTTGGAAATTAATTAGAACAAAAAATGAAAATCAAAAATGGTTGTTTTATCTTAACGAAGACCCCACGGAAAAAAATAATTTAATTAAAAATTTTCCAGATAAAGTTAATTTATTGGACAATCTTATTGACAATCATAATTCAGAACAAATGGAGTCAATGTGGCCAAACGTAATGAACGCACCAATTTTAATTGATAAGCACTTTGGAGAAGATTATGAAAAGGGTGATGAATATATTTATTGGCCAAATTAATGAAAATAATTAATTCCAATATCACCATTAAAAATTATGAATCAAAATTTGATATTGATTTTTTTGCTTTGAATAAGGCATGGATAGAAGAAAGTTGGATTTTAGAAGAGTCTGATAAAAAAGATTTACTAAACCCAAAAAAAATTATCAATAATGGTGGCCAAATCTTTTTTGCTGTTTATAATCAAATCACGATTGGTACAGTAGCCATGATAAAAAGTTCAAATAATATTTTTGAGTTAGCAAAGATGACTGTCAAAGAAGGTTATCGGGGTAAAGGCGTTGCTAATATGTTAATGAATCAGTGTGTTGATTTTGCTAATCAGAATAATGCTAAAGAAATTTTTCTTATTTCAAATGATTCGTTAAAGATTGCTAGAAACCTTTACGATAAATATGGGTTTATTGAAGTAGTCTTAGATTCACCGAAATATGACAGAGGAAATGTTAAAATGGTACTTAAAATAACAAATTAAAAATTAATGCATTTAATGTATATTAGGTTATGTGTGGAATAGTAGCATATAAGGGTCCAAAAAATTGTTATCCCATCTTAATAGATGGCTTACACCGTTTAGAATATCGAGGGTATGATTCGGCGGGTATTGCTTGTCTTTCAGATGGAAAAATCTCAATAACAAAAAGAAGTGGAAAGGTTATTCAGCTGGAGCAAAAACTTAAAGTCGATGGAAAATTTCAAAATTGTGATGGCCCTGGTATTGCACACACACGTTGGGCTACTCATGGAAAGCCAAATCAAATCAATGCTCATCCACACAAAGATCAATCAGGAAATATTGTATTAGTTCATAACGGAATTATAGAAAATTATAATCCGATTAAAAAATTTTTAAAATCAAAAAAAGTAAAATTTAAATCTGAAACTGATACAGAAGTTTTGGTGCAATTGATTGGTTATTTATTTAACCAAGGAAAACTAAGTTTTGAACAGTCAGTAAGGGCAGCTCTTCAAAGAGTAGACGGGGCTTATGGGATTGTAGTTTTAAATAAAAATGAGCCTGATGTTATGATCGCTGCAAGAAAAGGTAGTCCGCTTGTTTTAGGATTAAAAAACGATGAATTTTTTATTGGTAGCGATGTTTCTCCGATTATAAAACATACTCAGCAAATTATATATCTTGAAGATTCTCAAATGGTAGTTATAAACGATAATGATTACAAAATAACATCAATTGATAAAGATGTTAGTCTTCCAAAAAAAGTTGAAAAAATAGATTTTAAAATTGATGATTATGATAAAGGTAAATTCAAATACTTTATGCATAAGGAAATTCATGAACAAATTTATACAATTAGCAATACTTTAAAAGGAAGGACAAAAAATGACAGAGTTTATCTAAATGGATTAATGGAATATTGGACACAAATTAAAGAGGCTGACAAATTATTCATTACTGCTTGTGGTACATCATGGCATGCTGGTCTTCTTGGAAAAAATTTAATTGAACGTTTTGCTGAAGTACCAGTGCATGTTGAATATGCTTCAGAGTTTAGATACAATAAAACCTTGGTTGATAATAACAGTGTTGTAATTGCTATTTCACAATCTGGTGAGACAGCTGATACGTTAGCTGCAATTAAAAAAGCTAATAAATATGGAGCTATAACTGTGGGAATATGTAATGTTCCAGGTAGTTCTGTCGCTAGAGAAACAAATTGTGGAATTTTTACAAGATGTGGACATGAAGTAGGAGTGGCATCAACAAAAGCATTTACTGCTCAAATAAGTATACTTTATTTATTAGCACTCAAATTAGCAGATTCAAATGATACCATTAATCGTAGTAGCGTAAAAGCTCATTTAGATTTTGAAGATAGTATCAAAAAAATTAAATCAGTCCTTAAAAAAGAAAACGAAATTAAAAAAGTTGCTTTAAAATATAAAAATGCAAAAGATTTTTTATATCTGGGGAGAGGACTAAATTTTCCTGTAGCACTTGAGGGAGCTTTAAAATTAAAAGAGATTTCTTACATTCATGCCGAAGGATATCCAGCAGCAGAAATGAAACATGGTCCTATAGCTTTAGTTGATAAGGATATGCCAAATGTATTTATTGTTCCAAAAGATAAAACTTATGATAAAATCATTTCAAATATTGAAGAAATAAAATCTAGAAAAGGAAAAATTATTATTATTACAGATTCAAAGGATAAGATTTTAAGAAATCTTGCAAATGACTTAATACTTATTCCTAAAACAAATCATTACATGTTTTGTCAATTAGCAACAATAGTCCTCCAATTATTTGCATATTATATAGCAATTGGTAAAAAGCTTAATGTAGATCAACCAAGAAATTTAGCAAAATCTGTAACCGTTGAGTAGATTTGAATCGTGATTTGTATTAAGACAGAAATCCCTAAAGAAATCTGTGAAATAGATGATGAACTAAAAGCAATCTATCACTCACAGGACACTGTTTGTATATGGGTCTTTAAATCTAGAAAAGATAGAAACAATTTTATGAACGAAACAGTTGGCATGAATAAAGAAGATAGAGAAAAATATTTTTCAGACAATTATGGATAAAAAATCAAATCACTGTTCAATCTAATCAGTCACTGTGGAGTAGAGTTCAGAGTGGGTGTCCTCTCGACACCAAATCAAAAAAACATGAATAAAAAATATTACTACTACATAATTTTTGGGATTACTTTTTTACTTTTCAATCTTGTCCAAGATAATATTCGACCAAATTATGACGGAGGAAATAGTCTGATAATTTATTTTCTAGGAGTTATCCCAAACTTTTTACCAGGAATAGGTTTACCTTCGTTTTTTTATGTAATCATTCCAGAAGTATTCAAACCTCATTCATTCTTTTTTAAGGAAAGACTAAAATTATCAATTTACATTTCTATGTTTGGTTTAATATGTAATGAGTTTATAACAATCTTTACACCTGGAAGGGGAATTTTTGATTGGAATGATATCTTATGGACGTTAATAGGGGGAGGATTATTTCTAACCATTCATAGAAAAATTAATTGAGTTTAAAATTTTCAAACCCCAACCGAAATCCTTTATAGTCCCAATTAATTAATTCTTCATTAAATTTATATGTGTTTGGATTAAAACAATATGAAGTGTGTAACTCAAAAAATAGGAAGGGTTTCTTTCTGTTCTCACCCTCCATAGAGTATAGTGTGACCGTGGAATGAGTATGGTGGTGGGTTAAAATATGAAACAATTTTTATCAAAATATGGTAGACACTTTTGGTTACTTCCTTTAGTTATCAGTCTTTATAGTTGGTACGATTTACTTTTTCACGATGAAGGAGACTTATTTTTTCCTTTATTTTTCTCAGGATTTACATATTATTTCTTTCTTAAAGGAACAGGAAAATTAAAAGACAAAGATGATATTTTCTTGAAATGATAAAAAATAAATTATAGAATGCTAATATATGAATAATAAAATTCCACCTCCAATAGTCACTTTCATTTGTGGCTTAACAATCTATTATTCAAAATCCTTCTTTAATCAATTTTTTACATATACTAATACTACTATTAGTCTATTTTTTCTAATCTTGGGGCTCTATGTCTTTCTTTCAGCTGTAAGATTGTTCAGAAAACAAAAAACAACTGTCAATCCTTTAGAACCCAGGCAGGCATCATCTTTAGTTACTTCTGGAATATTTAAGTTTTCAAGAAATCCAATGTACCTTGGAATGTTAATCATATTATTATCTATTTCTTTTAAGTTTAATTTCATTGGAGGAATGATTATATCTCTATCATTCTATGTTTTTATTACAAATTTTCAAATTTTACCAGAAGAAAAGGCAATGAATGAGTTGTTTGGTGATAAATTCGTTCAATATTCTAATACTACAAGAAGATGGATTTAATTTTTAAAGGTTTATTTCATGAATTTATATTTAGCCCTATTATTTGCGATTTTGTTTGAGGTGACGGGTACTATGTTACTCCCAGTAACAAAAGAATTTTCAAAGTTAATTCCAACTAGCTTAGTTATAATCTTTTATTCCTTATCTTTTTATCTTTTATCTGTTGCAGTTGTAAAATTACCATTATCAATAGTATACGCCTCATGGGCGGGACTGGGTGTTTTCTCTGTTGCGATATTGAGTTATCTCTTTTATAAGCAACCTTTAAATTTACCAACTGTAATTGGATTGTTTTTGATTGTTATTGGTGTTGCGTTGGTAAATGTATTCAAAACTGGTTAAATAAGCTTATATTTCGATTATTATGAAATTATTAATAAATATTATTTTATTTGGAAGTTTATTTGCTCAGTCAATTGATAATGAAGTAAATGAAACGTTTATTGAATCACTTTTAGAAGATTTAAATCGTGAAAGAAATAATTCTGTAATCAAAAGAATTGATGAAAGTACTATTCTTGATACAGATTATGTAAATCATGCTAAGGTTTTAAAACTTAAAGCATACTATAATCTAAAAGATTTTGATGCTGCATTAAATATCGCAAAATCAATGAATCCTTTCAGTTATGCTCCAAACCTAAAAACATCTTTTTATTTGACTATTGGAGACATTTATTCTTCCAAAGGTTATTACAATTATGCTTTTAAAAATTACATTGATGCAAGAAGATCAAATATTGATCCTAGATCAAAAAGAATTATCAATAAAAGAATAGCTAAAATTATTCCGCTAAATCTCGATTTTGAAAATTTGGAATTAATGGAGATTATTGAAGATAATAACAGCAATTTGAATATCATCCTTTTAGCACAATCTTTTTCAATGATTTATAGTAATTCTCAAGAAACCTCAAGCAAATTTAATGAGATTGACCAGAGAATTTTAGATAGAGAGTTCAAATCAAATTATAATTTTTTAAAAAGAAATATTGATTCAAAAACATCATTTTCTAGAAAAGTTGGTGTTGTACTTCCTTTGGATGGAGAAGGCCTTGAAATTACTAATGCATTTTTAAAAGGATTATTAGAAGCAAATCAAAACTCACAATCGAATGATAAGATTCAATTTATTGTCCTTGATAATTATAAAGATCCAATCTTAACAGTTGAAGCATTTAAAACTCTCGTTTATAAACATAACGTAAGTGCGATTATTGGGCCTTTTTTAGATAAGAATTTAATTGCGGGAGCAAGTTCAGTTTCTACTACAAAAATTCCAATTTTTTCTCCATTTTCATCATTAGACAATCTTTCAAATATTAATAAGAATATATATTTATTAAACTCATCTGTTGACTTTAGAAATCAACTTTTGGCAAATCATTCTTTAAATAACTCTGAATTAAATAATATTGCTGTTATTGCGCCAAGAACGGATCTTGGTATTAAGGAAGTTGATTCTTTTTTAATAGCTTTGGATAAGCTTAATAAAGAGCCAGTATATATTGGTTGGTATGAAGAAAACTCTGCAATTGACCTACGTCCAAATTTCAGGGAATTAAGAGAAGTTGCATGGGAGATTGAAACTAAAGATGAGTATCAAGAATTCTTAGGTGTTAAAATTGATGTTATCGATTCAATGTTTGAAGTAGATAATGATGAAATCTATGATATGTTCAATTTAGAACAAGAAGAGTCAATTGATTCCACAAAAGTGATTTTGGAGACCATTGATGGATTATTTTATCCTGTGAGTTCGAACGCTTTAGAGTTTGTTGCTTCTCAAGTTTCATTGTCTAATCTAGAAACTCAACTCTTAGGAAACGAAAATTGGCTTAATCTTGATTTACTAAAAGAGGAAAGTGTTTCGCCACACATTTCAGATATGCTGTTTGTATCAAATTATATTCCAAAATATTTAAATAATAGTGAATACGATTATGATTTATCTTTAAATAATGCATTTCACTTTGGAATGGATTTTTCAAACTTTTTAATTAATTCAACATTCAATAAATCAAAGTTTTATTTTAAATCGTCACCAACTTTTGAAGGAATTACAAGGAATTTTGATTTTTCTAATTCCAAATCAAATCAGGGTTCCAAGGTAGTTAGATTCTCAAATAGAAAAATCTATAATTCTAAATGAAATTATGATTTTTGATTTTTCAGATAAAATCAATCAACATGGATTAAAAATTATTTTTTCAAATGCTGAAGAGAGCAATATCTTAACAAAAAAAGCCATTATTTCTATGTATCAAATTCACTCCACAAATATAGAAATAGTAAATAATAAAAAATTATTATATAGCAATGTGGATGGAATTTTCTCAAAAAATAAAAATATTGCTCTACAAGTTAAAACAGCTGACTGTTTGCCTATTTTTTTCATTCATGAACACGATAATATTTTTGGAGTAATACATGCAGGTTGGAAAGGTCTTAAAAATGGTATTATCTCGAAATCTACTAAGTTATTAAGCAGTCATATTAATGATCTTAGCGAAATAATAGCTTTTATTGGACCATCAATTTCACAAAAAAATTATGAGGTGAAAAATGAATTTATTGACTATTTTGGAAATGAGTTCATTAAAAAAATTGATGATAAATTTTTTTGTAATTTAAAAGGTGTTGCAAGCTCTCAATTACAAAAGCTTGGTATTAAAAATATTATTGATTGCAATCAATGTACTTATGAAAATGAGAACTACCATTCTTATCGACGAAATAAGACTTCAAAAAGAATGATTGGTTTAATTTATTATGAATGAATTAATTAATTATATTATTTTAGGAATGATTCAGGGATTAACTGAATTTTTTCCTGTTAGCAGTTCTGGTCATTTAGTATTATTTCAAGATTTTTTGAAGATAAAAAATGAAGGTGCTTCTGCTGAAATTATTGCTCATTTTGGGACCTTATTCAGCATACTTTTATTTTATAAGGCTTCTTTCTTTTCTTCAAAAAATGAAAATGATTTTTTTAACCCAGACACTATAAAGTTGTTAGTAATATCTACTATTCCAGCTATTATCTTTGGCCTTATATTTGACTTTGAGCAATTTTTTAATTACGAATTTGTCCAATACTCATTGATAGCTAATGGAACTTTAATAATACTAATGAGCTTATTAAAAAATTCATTCTCATTTAATTTTAATTTAAAATCTGCTTTACTTTTAGGAGTATTTCAATGCATTGCAATTCTTCCTGGAATTTCCAGATCTGGAATGGTAATAAGCTCAGCTTTAATGTTAGGGCTAAATAAAGAAAAATCTATTCAGTACTGTTTCTTTATGGTGATACCAGTTATTATTCTCTCAATTTTTTATGAATTATTATTTTCTTCTGGATTTGATGCTATAAACTTATTGGATGGAGTAGGATTATTTTTATCATCATTCATTTTTGGATACCTAAGTTTATATTTTTTAGTAGCATTTCTGAAAAAATTTGATTTCTGGTGGTTTGGATTGTATTGTATAATTGTGAGCATTATAACATGATCGAAGTAATATTCATTCTTTATCTTTTGTTAATTATTTGTGTTGGAATTCTTTCAAATAAATTTGTCTCATCCCAATTAGATTTTTTATTAGCTGGAAGAAGGCTTGGACCATGGGTAACGGCCTTTTCAGAAAGGGCTTCAGGAGAATCAGCATGGCTTCTTCTTGGGCTCCCTGGCGCTGCAATCGCTATCGGTTATGGCGAAATTTGGGCTGTAATAGGTATAACGATTGGTATTATATCCTCTTGGTTTTTAATTGCAGAACGTTTAAGAGATGAAACAGAAAAATTTGACTCATTAACCATTCCAGATTTCCTTGAGAAAAAATTCAATGATTCGTCTGGTCTCATCAGGATTATTTCAGCTTTAATCATTGGAATATTTTTTACTTTTTATGTTTCAGCGCAGTTTCATGGTTCAGGAAAAATTTTAAACACTATCTTTGGTATTGAGCCTTTGTACGGAATAACTCTAAGTGCTATAATCATTATCATATATACGATTTTGGGTGGTCTATTGGCAGTAGCTTGGACCGATTTGATTCAAGGTGTGCTAATGATAGGAACTTTAGTTGTGTTGCCAATTGTTGGTCTTTTTGAGCTACTTTCTTTTGATCAAAGTTTATCTGAATTATTGAAATTTGATTCAATAGAAAGAAATTCATTTTTTTCAGGACTTAACGGTTTTGGAGCCCTATCAGTTGCATTAGGTGGAATGAGTTGGGGTCTAGGGTATTTTGGTCAACCGCATTTACTAATTAGATACATGGCTATAAAGTCTGTTAATGATATTAAAAAAGCTAAATGGATTGCAGCTTTTTGGGCTATTCCTGGAATTTCTGGTGCATTTATGATTGGAATTGTAGCATTGGGCTATTTTGGTGAAGATTTTTTTATAGGTAAAGATCCTGAAATTGCAATGCCATTATTAGCGCAAACGTTATTACCTGCATGGATTGCTGGATTACTTATTTCTGGCGCAGTTGCAGCCATGATGTCCACCGCTGACTCTCAATTATTAGTATCTACATCTGCGATTAGCGAAGATTTAAAGTTGAACAAAGTGATTAAAACAAAAAAATCAAATAAATTAACTAATACCAGATACATCACAATAATTCTTGGATTGTTCGCTTATGCAACTGCTATGTATTCCGAAGTTTCAGGAGATACAATTTTTGGAATTGTTAGTTTTGCATGGAGTGGATTGGGTTCTTCATTTGGACCAGCAGTTATCTTGTCCTTATGGTGGAAAAAGACAACCAGGGAAGGTATTATCGCCGGTCTTTTAACTGGGTCAATTGTAACAATGATTTGGGGAAGTAGTGAGTTTTTAAAATTGATTGTTACTGAAAGATTAACAAGCTTTGTATTAGCATTTATTGTAGTAATAGTAGTTAGTAAATTGACTTACACAAAAAAAGAAAAAAATTCCAATAAAGATTCAGGTGCTCAAATTCAATCTGGTAGCTATGGAATATCTTAATTGAAAAAATATGATTAAAGCTTTACAATTTGTTTCTGATAAAAATCAATCTTTTAAAAATAACTATCTATTAGTTGGGGATAATGATTTTTTGTATCTATATATAAAGAATCAAATAGTTAAAAAATTGCAAAAAAAGGATGAAACATTTGTATTTGACTTTGCAGATAAAAGCGATTCCCTAGATCAATTGATGAATGTGCTTGGATCTCAAGATTTATTTTCTAGCAATAAGTTCATAATCATCAAAAATATAAATAAGCTAAATAAGAAAAATTCAGAACTTCTTCTTAACAGTTTTGATTCAGATAGTTCAGACCAAATCATCTTTATAGACAATAATTTTTTATCATATGATTATAAATCTAAATCAAACACTATCAAAAGTTCCGTTACTAAGGAATTTGCAAAAATAATGGATGTCGTTGATATTTCTACTCCTTTCGAGAGTGAAATGAAACATTGGATACATTTATTTGCACATGAATTAAATCTGAAAGTTTCAGATAAATATACTCAAAAAATTATTGAAATTTTTGGAAATAACTTCTCAGAAATTTTTAATGAGATGTCTAAATCAAGTTTAGTATCAAGCAATGAAAAAGATCTTCTAAATGCTCTTGAAAAATCAGGCAATATTCATAAAGAAAAGCAGTTATGGGAATTAAATTATGCAATATGCGATAGAAGAGTTGATGCAATTTTCGAAAATGGTTTATCAATC
Source organism: uncultured Fidelibacterota bacterium (assembly GCA_902576865.1). Taxonomy (GTDB): domain Bacteria; phylum Fidelibacterota; class Marinisomatia; order Marinisomatales; family Marinisomataceae; genus Marinisoma. The sequence goes on along the minus strand of CACGWZ010000002.1, from coordinate 1,853 downwards.
ATGAAACAATACGGTCTTTCATATGTGATTAATTCTATATTCACTTTATTAGAGGCAATTTTTATTACCAAAAAAAATAATGGAACTTTAATTGAATCATCAAGTAGAAGTATTAGAGGGAATTTATTAAAAAGAATAAGTCCAGCAACAAATAACTATTCACTTGATGAGCTGGAGCGCGCGATTAATATTTTTGCTCAAACTGACATTAAATTAAAAACACAGAAAATAATTGATGAGACAGAATTTACAAACATTATCAACGGAGCTTTCCGACATGAATGATAAATTTAAATATTCTGATGAAAAGTTAATTTTAAGATTTCAAGAAGGAGATATTAACGCATATAACGAGCTTGTTAAAAGATACAAAGATAGGCTATTAAACTTTGTATTAAGATATTTCAATAATGTTGAGCAGGCAGAAGATGTAGTGCAAGATACATTAATTAAATTATATACTCATGCAAGCTATTATAAGAATGTTGCAAAATTTTCAACCTGGATTTTTACAATCGCAAAAAATAATGCATTAACCGAATTAAGAAAAAATAAAAGGAAAAAGACCGATTCCTTATGGACTGATGATGGACAGGTTATTGATATTAATTCTAAAGAAGAATCTTTGGATTCTAAAGTCCAGAATGAAATTGCAATTGATCAATTAAACAAATTTTTAGATGAGATTCCCGAAAATTTTAGAATGGCTGTAGTCTTAAGAGATTTTCAGGAACTTTCATATGAAGAAATAAGTAAAATACTGGAAATACCGATTGGTACGATCAAATCTAGAATAAATAGAGGTCGTATTCAGTTGGCTGAAAAAATGAAACATTTTAAGGAGTAGTTATGGATTATAATAAATTTGAGGATAGAATATCTGACTGGATTGAAAATTCAATGGATATTAAAGAACGCAAGGAGTTTGAAAAATACCTTGCTGAAAATCCTGAACATAAGAAAAAAGTTGATGATGTTCGAAATGCAATGAATATTATGAAAACTGCTCCTTCTTTAAAAACTTCCGATAGTTTCGATAAAAAACTTCAAGATCGTATTAATGCATTAAATGATAATCAAAATGTTAGTAGTGGAATTATGGGATTCACAAGACAAAACTTTGTTTATCTTACACTGTCTGTACTTTGTATTTTCATGCTCTCAGCTTATTTAATTCAACCTTCTCAATCAAACTATTTTATAGCGGATGAAGAACCAGTAACGCAAGAAAATATATCAGAAGAAGAAGATACGGATATTAAGGATATTGAGCTGTTAAATGATGTTAATGGATCATTTGTAAGCGATAAAGATTAATTTTCATAGAATTGTAAATATCCAATCTCGGATGTAATTTGCATAGTTATGAAAATGAAATACTTAATAATTATAATTTCCACAATTTTTTTAGCAAATTGCGCTTCAACATCCTCAGAATTGCCCAAATCATACACTGAAGAATCTAAAAAAGTAGAAAAAACTATAGAGTCAATTGATCCTTTCGGTGGTGTTCAATTTTTCATGGACGGAATGATGTTTTTTGAACAGGGTGATTATGCAAGAGCAATTTTAGAGTTTCAGGACGCTATTGATGCTGGTTCAAATTCTGCAGAAGTCTTATTTAATATGTCCGAAGCATACTGGATGTTGCAAAAGTTTGAAAAAAGTATTGTATTTGCCAATCAGGCAATTGCAATTGATGAAAATGCATTAGATTATAAGATTTCATTAGGAAAAAAGTTTATTGCCTTAAATGATTATGAATCTTCTTTATTGATTTTTAATCAAATAATTGAAAGTGATCCTAATAATGCTGATGTGCTGTTCATCATTGGAGATTTAAAAGCTGAGTT
>CACGWZ010000001.1 GCA_902576865.1 uncultured Fidelibacterota bacterium | reverse complement strand
GGCCTATACCCCATGCCATAAGTGGAATTAATAATGCATCAGTTCCTGATGAGCATGAAATGGCGTGTTTTACTCCACAGTAAGCTGCTAATTTTTCTTCAAGTTCAAATACTTCCGGACCCATAATATATGCGCCATGATCTAGTATTTTATTAATTCTTTTCTCCAGGGGTTTTCTTATTCTTTTTTGTTGAGTTTTTAAGTCTAAAAATTCCATGGGACAAATTAATAAAAAAAATGTCTGTAATATATATTTTAAAAAATTTTAATAAATAATAATTAATCTTTGGAATTTAAAATTTAAAAGGAGAAATTCCTCGTAGGATACTCGCGTGTATCCTTAGTTAATATATTAATATATGAAGATAACCGAGAAAAAGGAGTTAACTATGAATCGTTCGATTCTTGGTGCGCTGGTTGGAATCATTATGATTTCAGGCGCTCTCTTTGGTCAAGGTACTATCTCTGGATCTGTTTCAGATGCAGATGGTAATGCTTTACCAGGGGCAAATGTTGTGGTTGAAGGAACAACATTAGGTGCTGCTGCTACATTAAGCGGTGGATATTCTATTAATGTTCCTGATGGTAGCTACACAGTAACTGCCAGTGTTGTCGGTTACAAATCTTCAAGTGCAACAGTAAGAGTTTCAGGTTCTAACGCATCTGCAAACTTTACACTGGAATCAGCATCCGTCGCGTTAGGCGGTGTTGAAGTACTTGCTGAACGTGTAGACAACACCTCAGCAATCCCATTTAATGAATACACTAAAGCTGATATTGATTTCAGATTAGGTGGACGTGGATTGCCAAAAGCTCTATCAACCCTACCAAACGTTTACGTTGAAAATGGTGGTGGTTGGGATGATGAAAATGTATACGTTCGTGGTTTTGACGATCGTTACACATCATATCTAATTAACGGTGTTCCTATGAATGACATGGAAAACGGTAATTTATACTTCTCTAACTGGAGTGTACTTGCTGATGTTGCATCTGTTGTTCAGGTTCAAAGAGGAGCAGGATCCGTTAATCTTGCAACACCAAGTTTAGGTGGTGTGGTGAACTTTATGAGTGCACCTGCATCAACTGAGCCAGGCGTTGTTGTAAAACAAGAAGCCGGTGAACATCAGTACTCAAAAACTGCTGTTACTGTTAACACTGGTTTATTAATGGATGGTAAACTAGCAATGATGGCTTCAGCTTCAAGAAGAACTGCTGATAAGCTTTTTGCTGTGGGTACTTATTCAGATGCTTGGTCTTACTACTTTAATGCATCATACTCCGTAAACAACGATAATCGTTTAGAGTTTATCGCATTAGGTTCTCCTCAGTTTCATGGACAAAACTTTTGGAATAATCGTATTTCAAACTACAGTCATGAATTAGCACGTGAAATGGGTGTTGCTGAAGAAGACTTAAGAGACGAGTATGGTCTAGATTATAATCCTAGAGCTGACTATCTAGAAACTCCTTACACTGGTAAGAGAGCTGTAGCTAGTTGGGTACCATTTGATGGCTGGAATTATAAAGTAAGAGATCAACGCTCAACAACTATGATTAACGAAAGAAATAATTATTTCCACAAACCAATTGTTCAGTTGAACTGGTATGCGAATCTTGATGATTCAACTACTATGGCTACTTCTTTCTACTACTCCGGTGGTGAAGGTGGTGGTTCAGGTTCTGCTGGTTCTATTCTTTGGGGTAACAACGGTACAAGAGATTATGATGCAACAATCGCTCGTAACATGTCCGATGCTCAATTTAAAGATGGCTACGGCTATGAGTCCAGAGGAGTGCTAAGAGGTAGTAGAAATAATCAGTATACCTATGGTATTATGTCTAAAATGGAAAAAGAAATGAGCGACACTGTATCTATGACTGTAGGTCTTGATGTCAGAACTGCTAAAGTTGAACACTATCGTCAAGTATATGACTTGTTAGGTGGTGACTTCTTCTATAATACTTCTAATCCAAATTGGTCAGAAGAACAAAGACATAGAACACTTGGTGACAAGTTATACTATGACAACACTAATACTGTTGACTGGTTAGGTGGATATTTTCAAGCAAATTATGATGACGGTGCAGGAACAAATGCTTTTGCAATGTTCGGAGCTACAACAGCTAGCTACACAGCACAAGATCATTTCACGCTTGATAACTTAAAAATTGAAGCTGATGCTGAGTTAGGATATCAAATGAAACTCGGTGGAAGTCGTGCTTTAAACGACACATGGCAACTATTTGGTAACGTAAGTTACTCTGCTATGACACCATCATTAGATAAACTTATTGATGATGTAAACATGATCAAGAACGAAGGCTTCGAGAATGAAACAGCTACATGGTTTGATGTAGGTACTAGATTTAAGTCACTAAACGGTCAGTGGGCTGGTAGTATGAACTACTACTATGCACTATGGTCTGATAGAGCTCAAAGTGGTACTTCTGAAGACTTAAATGGTGTTGAATCATTCTTCAGCATTACTGGATTAAGCGAATTGCACCAAGGGCTAGAATACTCTATTGCATATCAACCAATTCCAGTATTAAGAATAGATCTTAGAGGTCATGAAAGTGACTGGAGATTTACTGATGACTTAACATACACATATAATTCAATTGAAGGAGATGATACAAGTTCAGAAACTTTCGATTTATATGTAAAAGATGTTATGATTTCAGGTGCTCCACAGTCACAAACTGTATTAATGGTAACTGGTTTCTTTAACAGATTAAAAGCATCTGTTGAAGCTGAATCTTTTGCTAGACAATACCCAAGATGGGGTTATAGTGGCGCTATTCAGGACTTAGCATTCCTACTTGGTGAAGGTAATACTTTTGCTGATGATGCTTATGAAACTGAAAGAAAAACCATCTATAACTTACAGTTAAGCTATGGTACAGAGATTATGGATAGAGACGTAACATTTAATTACTCTATATTCAATGCAACTGATGAATTATACATCGGTGACTTTGTAGACGCTTACGATGGTTCTGGAGACGTTGCAAACTTAAGAGTTCGTATGGGTGCTCCAAAACAATTTAATTTTGGGGTAACTATCAACTACTAAGTTGAATAATATCTGATTATTAAATAATAAAAGCCCTCTTTTTTAGAGGGCTTTTATTTTATGAGATTTTTTTTTGAAGCTCTTCTAGTTTACGAATTAAACTAGTATCTAAATTTTGATTATTATCTTCTGCAATGCGAATTTGGTTTCTAATCTGACTAATTTCCTTTTTGATAGATAAATCTTCTAACGTTTTAATACAGTCATTCAATATAATTAATTCATTCTCCTTTTCAGGTCTATCAACTGCTAAGGCTGCAACCAAATTACGCTCTTCTGGACTATCGCCTATAAACTCAAGAAGTTGAGCAACATTATTATATGATCCTTTATTTTCTTTTATAGACTTAACAATATTGTAACATAGCTTATTATCGAAAAGCGATATGTTAATTTTGTCAACCAATACTGCGTTGTGTATTAGCAATTTTAAAATTTCTAACTGAGCAATATCAGATTTGGAATCAAAGTTTCTTATAGAGGTTTCTTCTGAGTCAGTAGCTTTTATCTTTACAACCTTTCTAGGCGCTATTTGATCAAAGCGATTTAAAATCTCGCTCTCAATTACTCCAAGCTCATTGGATAGTCTTTTGATAAGGTCATTTCTAATGATAACATCTTTTATCAACTTGATTTCTTCAATAGATTCATTCAAGAACTTTGATCGATCAGAAGCACCTTTTTCTAATATACTTTTTTTATCGATAATATAATTTATCGGATGAACTGCTTCTTTAATAAGGTGTTTAAATGAGGTATTATTATTCTCTTTGAGCTTAAAGTAATCATCAGGATCAAGTTCACTCCCTAAATCAAGAATTCTTACTTCAAAACCATTTTGCATTAAAATATATCCAGTTCTAATTGAAGCATTAATTCCAGCATTATCTGAATCATAAGTAAGTATCACACGATTTGTATACTTATTTAAAGCTGCAGCATGTTTAGAAGAAAATGCAGTACCGGATGTTGCTAATACATTTGTAAATCCTTTCTCATACAACCTTAAAAAATCTGTCTGCCCTTCAACTAAAAGAACATAATTTTGCTTACGAATTTCAGGCATTGTTTGATATGAACCATAAAAAACTTTACTTTTTTGAAATAATAATGTTTCTGGTGAGTTAAGATATTTGACATCTTCTTTTTCTGATAAGCTTCTTCCGCTAAAACCTATAACTTTTCCAGATGGGCTAAAAAATGGGAACATAATTCTGTTTCTAAACCTATCTATATATCCTTTTTTCCCTTTTGAGAATAGACCAGATTTTTCCATAACTTCGATATCAAATTTATCTTTTAATTCATTATACAGTTGATCCCACGAATCGCTTGCAAAGCCAATGGAAAATTTTTTAATTATTGTATCATCAAAAAATCTATCTTTCATATAAGATTTTGCGTTGATCCCTTTTTTTGAAGATAAATTATTTATAAAAAATAAATTTGCGAGATTATGGATTTCGTAAAGCTGATCATATAAGTTGCTTTGCTGCTCATCGCCAACTTCAATTATTTCAATATTATGCTTTTCAGCAAGTGAACGAATTGCTTCGGAAAAACTAATTTTTTCATATTCTATAAGAAATTGTACTGCATTCCCACCTTGACCAGAACCAAAGTCGTACCACATATTTTTATCAGGAGCTACGCTAAATGATGGCTTTGTTTCAGATCTAAATGGACTCAAACCAAAGTAGTTTTTACCTCTTTTCTTTAAATCAACATATTGTGAAATAACATCAAAGATATCGACATCTTCTAAAACTCTATTTATTGTTTCTTGGGCTATTCTTCTCATTAACTAAAAATATAGTCTTTGATTGGTTCCAGTAAAACAAGAATCTTAGACTGTTCAAATAAAATTTCATAAATCCTTACTGAAATGAATTTTTCAAAAATACCTGCAAAAAGCACTAAGCTTAAAACTCCTTTAAATAAGCCCAACATGAAACCTAAAATGGTATTTAGTGTTTTGTATGATGAAATGCTTCCATCAAATAAAAATAATAATAGGCTTGTTAATAACCTTAACATTACAAGGGATATTACAAAGATTATACCAATGCAAAAGGATATGATAATAGTTGGATTAATAGAAACATATTTTGAAATGAAGAACGATAAATCTACATAAAAAAATAGTGCAATTGATATCCCTACTACAAGATTTAAAAAGTCTGTAAGTGATTCAATAAATCCTTTACTCATTCCAAATACGCCCATGACGAGAAATATCATTAAAAAAAGAATGTCGATAATCATATTTAAGAAAGTAATTCTTTAACAATAGATTGAGCTACGTTCCCGTCCACTTTTCCCTCGCCCTTTTTCATCACCTGAGGCATTACTTTACCAAAATCTGACATTTGTACAGCCCCAACTTCTGAAATAATACTCTCTACTAAACTTCTAACTTCTTCTTCACTCATCATTGATGGTAAATATGATTCCACAAATTGTAATTCAGTCATTTCAGTTTCGACTAAATCATCTCTATTACCTTCTTTGTACATTCTTATTGATTCTTTATGTTGTTTCGCTGCAGATTGAAGCACTTTAATAACTTCAGGGTCTGATAATTCATGTCCAACTTCGATAGCTTTGTTTTTACATCTGGATATTAAAAGCCTCAATGCTCCTGCTTTTTCTCTCTCTTTATTTTTAAGTGCCTCCATCATATCTTTCTCAATCTGTTTTAGCATTATTTTTCTCTTTCATTAATTGTTTTCATAGCAAGAAGAATTTGGTCTTGATTGTTTTCGAAACCTATAAATCTTCTTCCTCTTTTTTTGGCAACTACACCGACTGCTCCGACATTCATAAATGGATCAAGAATCCAATTTAGCTTAAAACTGCTCGCCTTTACTATTCTATGTACTATTTCCTCGTAGTCGAGATGAAACCATAGGTTATCTTTTATTTCTTCTGGTTTTGGGTTATTAATATTTTTCCCATTTACTATATAATTTTGATTAAAAATATAGTCATTTGTTTTGGTAGCGAACCAAATATCTGATATTTTATTCTTCCATTGAGATAATTCAGTATTTTCTATTTGTCTTTCAGCTGTAATTCTTGATTGAATAATAAAATTTTTTCCAAGTACTGAGTGGTAAAGAGATGAGGACTCCCAAGGACAAATTATGTAGATTGAGCCACTAGTTGTTAAAACTCTCTTACATTCTGATACCCAATCTTCTATCCATCTAATGTATGACGAATAAGACATTCCACTGTTCGGTTCTAACGCAGGTTCGGTTACAATCAAATCGATAGATTCGCTTGGAATTTTTTTTAGCCCAACTAATGCATCTACCTTAAACAAACCTTCTTTGAGTTTATCTTGAAAATGAATATCAATTTTTGTTTTTAAAGCAGGTAAATATTTGTTTAAATCTTTTACTGTTAAAATATCTTTATTCATATCAATAATTTAATCTTATAAAGTTAATTTAAAAATTGTAAGTTTTTGAAAATGAATAACTTAAAAAAAATCAAAATTGCTATTAGCTCTCTCCCAAAAAACGGTTGGTGGAATAATGGTATAGTAGCGTATCTCGATAATGATATGATGAGTAATGGTGCGATACCTAATCAAGAACTTTTAAAAAAAGAACATAATAATTTAATTGAAATACTTCAAAAATATTCGCTTGATACAATAATTATTCCTTTTAAATCTGAACTCGAAGCAAATAAAAAATATGACTTTGTTTTTATGCGCGATCATTTTATCTGCAACACGAATAATGATATTGTGATATGTAATATGAAGCTTTCTGAAAGAATGAATGAAGGAGAGTATGTTATCTCCACTTTAAATGATTTACAATATAAGGTTTCATTTCTCGATGAGAATTGTGTAGCTGAGGGCGGAGAATTCTTCTATCTTCCAAAAGAAAATATTTTATTAGCTGGTCAATGCAGAAATAACCTCAGAGGTGCAGAGCAAATGGCAGAAAAGCTTAAAGTGTCTAAACTCTATATTATAAATTCAAAAGGGTATCATTTAGATACTTCAATTTCTCCTATTTTTAATAATGAATACGATTGCATTGGACTAGTATGTGCTAGAGAAGTATTCAGCGACAGTGAAATAAATGATTTAAGAAACATTTGTACATTAAATCAATGGGAGTTGATAGAAATTGAAAATCAAGATATGAACTCATCATTAAGCTTTAGAACAGCAATGAATGGTTTAACACTACCAGGACTGTTCATCGGAGGTAAAAACTTAAAACAAAAGAAAATATCAGATTTTGCTTTATCAAATAATATAATTTTTGATTCTATTAGCGCGTCTCAGTTTAATTTAAGTGGTGGTTCGGTTCATTGTCTAACCAATGAGCTGTTTTAATTATGTATAAAATTTTTATAGTTTTTTTTTCTCTTTTTTTATTAGGAGTAGCCGAAGATAAAATGGATCCTATAAAAGACATAGTTAATATTGATGGTAAGACAAGAGAATACTATATATCACTTCCTAAAAATACATCAAAACCTGTTCCTTTAATTATAAATTTTCATGGTTTTCTAGATCGCGCAATCAACCAAAAAGAATTTTCACAAATGGATAATTACGCTCATCAAAATGGAGTTGGAGTAGTTTATCCTGAAGGTGTTAAAAGATCATGGAATGTGGGTAAAGCTATTTTAAATAATGAAAATGATATTGGTTTTGTAAATGCGCTAATTGATTCAGTCTCATCCAAATATAATATCGATTCTGATCGGATATATGCTTGTGGATTTTCAAATGGTGGTACGTTTTCATATGAACTTATATGTAGTATGTCAAATAAAATAGCCGCATTTGGATCTGTTGGAGGTAATTTTAGTATTAATGAAAAAAGGGTCTGCAATATAGATAGAGAAATTCCTTTAATTCACATTCATGGTACAAAAGATAGATTGCAAAAATATAATAAATCTGATAGAGATTTTTTGAGTACAATTGAATCAGTTAATTATTGGGCTAAATACAATCAATTAGATATAAAAGTAGTTGAAAACATCGAAGATATTCATAAAAAAGATCGTACAACTGTCGAAAAATATACTTTCTATAAAAATAATTCTGATACAAAAGTGATTCATTTCAAAGTCGAGAATGGTGGACATTTATGGCTTGGTTCTCCAATGGGAGATAGGTTCCTTGAAAGATTATTATTTGGAAGGAATAATCATGAAATAAATTCTAGCAAAGAAATTGTTGATTTTTTTCTAAAATATAAATTATCAGATTTTAATTAGGAAAGTCATCATCCAGAGATTCCCATAAATATAAGGTAGCTATCGTTCTATAAGGAGACCACTTATTAGCTATTTCAAGAATTTGATCTATAGAATTGACTTGATACTTTTTTTTAATAATGTTGATTAATGCCAAATCACCCTCCGGAAAAATGTCAAGATTATTTTTAGAGAAAATTAAAAACATATCAATCGTCCAATTACCGACTCCTTTAATTTGAATAAGTTGTCTATAGATCTTGCTAACACTGCTTACATTTTTCAGATCATATATTTCATTTTTTAACCGAAAAATGTTCTCAATATAATTTTTTTTCTGATTTGATAATCCAATGCTTTTCCATTGTTGTTCCCTCCAAGAGGAGATATTATTTTTGTTTTTATTATAGTACTGTAGAAAACGATTATAAATACTATTTCCGGCCTTAGTAGATATCTGTTGAAAAATAATATACTTATATAAATCTAATACATAGTCATTTGACTTTGATATTTTTGGAGTCGTATTATTTTCAATTACGCTTTTTAATGTATTGTCTACTTTTGATAAATAATCTATATGTTTTTGATGAATCATTGTTGACTTTGAAAAAACTGCCAAATTAATTCTGAGGTATTGATGTCGTGTCCCCATGATTTTTTCCACCATGTATGACCTTCCCCCTCTAAAGAGTAAAGTTCAACACTTTTATTTTCTTCACAATCATATGATATTAAACGTTTAGTATACTCACCATCGCCATTAAAATCTGGCATTGTTAGTTCATTTTGTGAATTGCATTGGTTATGATTTTTCCAAAAATCATGCGCTGCATTTGCAGAATAACTCCATTCAACACCATTATAGGGAACAACAGCATCATTCATTCCATGAAAATGAATAATACCTGATTTTTTAGGAGGGCTACATTGATAATATCCAGCCATTGACCCTGTCACAGATCCAATACTATTAATTTCATCTAGCTCACAAGCTAATCTATAACTCATAAAACCTCCCAGTGACATCCCGGAAGAAAAAATCTTATTACTATCAATATTATAACTGGCTTTAAAATATTTAATTAGTGCTTTAAAAAATCCCACATCATCTACGCCAAGAAAACTCGCTACAACATTTACATTCCATCCTGTATTACCAAACTGATCTGTGGTACCTTGAACATACACAACTATAAATCTTTCTTGATCTGCAATTTGATCAAACCCTGAATACGCTCTCATCGATGGTGCTCTACCTGTATATCCATGCAAAACAAATAATAGTGGAAGTGATTCAGTTTGATAATCAAAGTTTGGAGGGGTATGAACAATGAAGCTTCTCATAAAGCTTCCAAATTGTGTCGTAAATGAAGCTGTTTGATTATTGTAAGTTGAAATTAATTCTACAATTAGTTCAGGATTTGTTTGGTTTCCACCACCTGTAAAACTTCCGCCACCTTCATTTTCATTATTGTCGCTTAAAATATCTTCAGAGCTTACATCTGAAGAACAATGGACAATGAATAAGGTGGTAAAAAATATTTTCAATAATTTGTTCATAGTATTTTTTCTATAATGTGGTCTATTTTTCTAAAAAGCTCAAATTTTGAAGAATTATTTTCAACAACGTAATCAGAATATCCAATTTTTTCATCATCTTTCATTTGTAATCGTATTCTATCTTTTATCGTTTTTTGATCTAAATTAGCTCTATAAAGTGAACGCTTTAATCTTATCTCTTTGTCAGCTATAACTAAAATTAGTTTTGCACCACTCTTTTGATATTTTTCAAATATCCCTGATTCAATAATCAATGCAGCATCTATAATAAAAATATTATGAAAATCTTTTTTTTCATTGATTCTTTCTAATATTAAATCACCTATAATCGGGTGAATAATATTATTTATTTTTGTCTGTGATTCTGAGTTTTTAAATACTTCCTGTGCGATAGATGCATTAGAGAAGTCTTTGAGGTTTGGAAAGGATTTGAGAATTTTATCTTTTACAAAGGATGATTGTAATAGCGCTTTAGCTTCTTTGTCTGCATCAAAAATGTATGCCTTATACTTTTCTTCCAAATATGATGAAACCGTGCTTTTCCCTGATGCTATACCACCAGTAATTCCAATTATCTTCATTACGGGATACGTTTTAAAATTCTTTCTGTAACTTGTTCGATTGAGCCATCACCATCAACATGAATGATATTGCTTTGATAAAATTCAATTAAAGGTGCTGTGAGTTCTTCATAAACATTTTGACGATTCACAATTACTTCTTCCGTATCATCAGCTCTTCCTGAATTTTTTGCTCTTTGAACTAATCTTGTAATCAAAACTTCCTTATCAACTTTGATGTTTATAATACTATCAATTGCTTGATTTAGTGATTGAAAAATTTTTGATAACCCTATCGCTTGAGGAATTGTTCTAGGAAAACCATCAAGTATGACTCCTGAGTCCTCTAATTCAGTTAAGGTTGATTGCATCATTTCTAACAAAACCTCATCTGGAACAAGATTGCCGGCGTTCATATATGTTTGAGCTTTAAGTCCTACTTCTGAAGACTTATCAATCTCTTTTCGTAAAATATCTCCTGTGGATAAATGAACAAGGTTAAATTTCTTTGCTAGAATTTTTGCTTGGGTTCCTTTTCCTGCTCCCGGAGGCCCCATGATTAAAAGCTTCATTTATGTACTCTGTGATTTAGGTGGATCAAAAATTGCTTGCATTACAATTGCTAATTTGGTTGGCTTGTTTTTTAACTTTTCTTGTAATGTTAATAGTTTCTGTTCTGAATGACTCGAAGTCTGCTTTGTAATAATGCGTGATTGTAAATAATCTAAATGCTTATCTTTTATGTTATAACTACCCTTTGAATCCTTCTTATAAATATTTTTATTTAATTCATTTTCTTTGTCATAGCTAACTTGAACTGATTGTGTTGACTGCTTTGAAATGACCGAGTCATCTTTTGATGGTTCTACAAAATTTGAAGTTAAGCTATCATCTAATTCAACTGCAGATTTCTCCATTGCTTCATCCAAAAATTCAAAAATGTTATTAAAATCTTTGTTTGAAGTTTTATTTTCTGTTTGTGGTAATGGATCTGGAACTTGAAATTGTTCACTTTCTACTTTTTTCTGCCTACTCCTGTAGGCAGAAAATAAATAAAATAGGAGAATTATTCCCCAATATATTAACTCTTCCAAAGTTAATCCTCAGATTCTTCTTTTGTATCATCTGTAACACCAGCAATTGACTGTCTCATAGAAGTATCAGATGCAATATTGTCGAGCTTATAATAATCTAGTACACCAAGATTTCCTTTTTTGAAAGCTTCAGCCATAGCTAAAGGAACTTCAGATTCAGCTTCAACAACTTTTGCTTTCATTTCTTGCTCTAATGCAACAGCCATAGCTCTTCTGGTTTCTGCTTTAGCTTGAGCAACTCTCAAGTCTGCTTCCGCCTGGTCTGCTTGTAATTGTGCACCTATGTTCTTACCAACATCTATATCAGCAATATCGATGGAAAGAATCTCAAAAGCCGTACCTTTATTTAATCCTTTATCTAGTACCGTTTTTGATATTGAGTCAGGATTTTCGAGAACAGCTTCGTATGTTTCTCTAGAACCAATAGCACTTACAATACCTTCACCTACTCTTGCAATAATCGTGTCTTCGGTTGCACCCCCAACAAGGTTTGGAATGTCTGTTCTTACAGTAACTCTTGCTCTTGCTCTCACCTCGATACCATCTTTAGCAACAGCTGATAGCTTCCCATCAACAGGAGCATCAATCACTTTAGGATATACGCTTGTTTGCACAGCAGATAAAACATCTCTTCCCGCTAAATCAATTGCTGTTGCAATTGAATAAGTTAGTTCAATTCCTGCTTTTGTGGAGGCAATTAATGCATCTACGACTTTATCAACATTTCCACCAGCCATGTAATGTACTTCAAGGTCACCAGTTGATATGTTATCAAGACCTGCCTTCCTTGCAGCAATTAAACCATTTACAATAACTCCTGGGGGCACACGTCTAAATCTCATACCTACAAGACCTAGTATCGTTACATTTCCTCCTCCAATACTAAAAATAGCTTGTAACCACAGGCCAACTGGCACAATCCATAATAGCAATAAAATAAATAATATTAACGGTATGGCAACAAATAGTCCCATTACTCCTCCTTCATGTTATATAACTGAATTTACGTTTTTTGCAATCAATGTAATATGATTACTCAACTTTACTTCTATTTTTAAAATTCTTTTTTAAGGTTGTTTTATTGGAATCGCTATTTACTAATTTTTGAAAAAAAGTGGATTTGCCAATTAACCTCAAAATAAAAATGATACCAAAAATTCCTACAACAATTGCCCATGAAAATCCATCTAAAGCTTCGGAATAAATTTCAGGACTGACAGGTACATCAGGAATTAATAATAAATACAATCCATAAAATAGTACAGCTATACCAGTAATTCCGAACACTCCAAAGCCAGGAATTGCGACTGCCTCAACAAATAAAAGTATCAAACCTAATAAAACTATAAGAAGATCTGTTGCGGATGCTAGTTGTGTTAAATATCCAGCTCCAAGCGCAAGAGTTAGACAAATAATACCGATAGTTCCACCTATGCCCCATCCTGCACTATACAGCTCAGATATTACTCCAATGGTACCAAAAGTAGTTAATAGTGATGAGACTGTGGGATTGGTCAATATTCTAACAACATTTTCAGACCAGTTTTCACCTACAGTTACTATTTCATAATCTTCAATTTTTAAAGACGAAAGTACCTCTTCAATATTCTCACTTTTACCATCAGCAATTCCATACTTCAATGCTAACTCAGTAGTTAGTGTAATTAGTTTTCCTTCTTTTCTTCCCTCAATATCATCTACTTGGAGAGTATCTCCTTCAACAACTAGATATTCAAAACTTAATTCTTCATCTACCATTCCACGCGCAATATCAGGATTTTTACCTGATTTTTCTGCTGTTGCAGCCATTTCTTCTCTCATATAACTTTGAGATTTTTCTGATTGTTTCGAACCTGACATATCAACAACGCTTGTAGCTCCAATAGTAGCACCACCTGTCATATAAATTTGGTCGCAAGAAAGAGAGATTAAGGAGCCTGCAGAAATAGCTCTTCGGTTAATAAATGCAACTGTCTCTATTTCAGTAGATGATATAGAATCTTTTATTTGCGTAGCAGCATCAACACGCCCACCAAAAGTATCAATATCGAAAATAATAAGTGAAGCATTATCTGTCTCAGCTAAATTAACTGCACGGGTGACTAATCCTGGAATACCAAGATCAATTACATCCTGAATAGGCACGATATATACTTTCTTACTTGTTTGTTCTGCAAAAATGAATGCAGAAAATAAAAAAGTAATGCCAATTAATATGTTCTTAAATTTTGTTTTCATTACTAATTCAAAGATTTACATTATGGAGATGTATTTTTTTTTAAAAGTGTTTTCTTCGTACTTAAGAAATGCTCCAACATTTGCATACAAAATTACCTATAAAATAATTTATAGTCTACTATTCCATGTGCTTAAAATGAGGAAAAAAGTAGTGTTGACCAATTTACGTTGGGCATTTAGAAATAAAAGTGAAGAGTGGTACCAAAATACAATGCAGCAATGCTATAAATTTTTTAGTAAAGAATTTTTAGATTTTTTATCATTCCCAAAATATTATGACTTCTTAAATATAAAATTCAAAAACTTAGAAATATTAGCTACAGCGCACGCTGAAAAAAAGGGGGTCATTCTTGTTGGTTCTCATTTTGGATCTTTTGATAAATTATTCTATGCATTAAAGAAAGAAGGGTATGTTTTAACAGGTGTTGCCTACAAGCAAAACAGTAATGGTGCAGATATTTTTTTTAAAGAAATAAGAGAGAATTTTATCGAGAATCAATTATATAAAGGCGGGGATATCAAACAATTAAAACGTTCTTTGGTTAGAAATAATATTTTGGTTTTATTGAGTGATCAGGATGCTAAAAAAAGAGGAGTTAAAGTTAAATTTTTTGAAATTGATTCATCAACGCACTCCGGAGCTGCTATACTAAGCAAAAGAAATAAGAGTCCTATTATCTATGCAAGTATTACCTTCAAAAACAATATTTATGAAGTGGAGTTTGTAAACATTGATACTTCAGGTAGTATCAATGATATCGTTCAACAATATACATCAGAAATTGAAAAAACAATTATCAATAATCCAGAGCAATATTTTTGGTTTCATAAAAGATGGAAGTCGGTTAGATCATATCAATGAAGAGAGTTAAAACAAATCATCCTGATTCAAAAGAGATATTTATCAATGCTATACATGATAATCAGGTCATTGCATATCCAACAGATACCATATATGGTTTAGGAACTGCAATGAATAATGATGAAGGAATTGAAAGAATAAATATGATGAAAATGCGAGAACAGCCAATGAGTATTGCAATGGGAAGCTTTAGTGTTATTAAAAATCATATTAAAGCCAATGAAAATGCAATGTTTAAAATAAAAGAAATTCTCAAAGATGGTAGTACTTGCATTACACCATATAATCCTGGATCATTAAATGATAAAATTGCTAAAGACGGAAAGATAGGCTTTAGAATCCCTAATCATGAATATCTAAAAGCTGTATTAAATGAATATCAGCAACCTATTACAACCACCAGTATTAACAAAACAGGATCTGAACCATTATATATTCCAGATGAGATTGAAGACCAGTTTGGTGATAAAATTGATTTATTGATTGATGATGGAATAATCAAAAATAATCCTTCAAAAATTTTTATATTTGAAAAGAACGAAATAAAACGAATACGTTAAATGAAATTAATCATAATCCTTGTTTTAAGCTCATTTACATTAATGGCAAATAGTCAAAATAATCGTTTTGACTCCAAAATAAAATATGAATACAACGTATATCTTGAAGTATTAAATCTAAAACTAGGAGAAGCTTCTTTATCAGTAAAAGATCCAGGAATTATAGATGGAATAAATGTTTACCACTTAAATTTTAATGTTCGTACTACTAGGTTAGGAGATTCAATATATAAAATCCGAAATAAAATAGATGTTTGGGTAAACCAGGAAACTCTGAATGTAGTAAAGCAAAATAAAAATATAAGGGAGCTTCGAAAAAAGAAGAATTCTGAAACTATTATTAAAAATAAAGAAAAAGGAATCACAAATGGTAAAGAATTTATGGTTAAAGACAACATTTTTGATCCATACTCACTAATATTAATTTTATCAGAATTTGATATACCTAATGGTCAATCTAAAGAATTTAATATCGTTGATGCTGGTAAAAGCAGAGAAATAGAAATAAAAAATCTTGGTACTCAAATAATTAAAACACCATATGGAAACAAGCAGGGGTATACTTTATCTCCGGTGAAAAATGGACAACCAGTTCTTAAAAATAAAGGTGATATGGAAGTAAGTTACGTATCAATTGATGATACTTTAGTTCCAGCTAAGATATTGATAAAACTCGGTAGTGGGGTTATTGAATTAAGACTTAAAAAAATACGCGACTAATATCATTTAAAATCAAAAATACCATTAATGATAATAGTATAAACATTCCTACTGATTGGATTCTTATCCTAGCCTTTACAGATAGCTTTCTGCCCATTAAAACTTCAATTAGTATTAAAGCAATATGTCCTCCATCTAATCCAGGTATAGGTAAAATATTTATGTACGCAAGATTAACGCTAATTAGCGCCATTAGAAAAAGAAATGGCACTAAGCCTGCTTGTGCTGCTTGACCTGCCATATCACCAATCATTATTACACTTCCAACCTCGTCTCGTGATACGTTCCCTTGAAAAATCATTTTTAGTGATGATGTCATTAAAGTCATTGCCCAAGTCGTTTCATTGAAACCATACACAACAGATTCTTGAAAACTTAATTCAACTGGAACTTGAGATTTTGATACCCCTAATGTCCCAACTTGTTGATCAACTCTACCTGTGGATAAATTTGGTCTTGAACCTAGCAAAGCTTCCAAAAATAATATTTCTCCACTACGTTCTACTACAATTGGTATTGTTTTATTTGGATGTTGTGAAATATTGGCAACAGCTTCATTCCAAGTTTCAACCTCAATGTTATCAATGGATAGTATTTTATCACCAGCTATAATTCCAGCGAGCTCGGCCGATTGTTCAGGTACCACATAATCTATGACAGTATCATTAGTTTCAACTTTTGTGTCACCTTGCAGATTCCCAATTAAAACAAAAACAAAAAATGTTAATATCAGGTTCATAATTACACCTGCGCTCATCACCCATATTTTTTGCAAAGCATTTTTAGATTCAAGCTCATTGTCCGCACCTTTAAAATCGCTGTCCATACTCTCATCTAAGATACCTTTCATTTTTACATACCCTCCTAGGGGCAGTAATCCGATTGTATATATCGTTTCTGATGGCGTGTTAAATGAACTGAAAGTTATAGAAAATACTTTTTTCCACTTAATTTTCTGATCCTGCAGGGCAAAAAAGAATATATCTACTACTAAACCTTTTTTGGTTTTTGTAAAATCAATAAAATTTGGTGGCATACCAACTGAGAAACGCTCTACTGCTACACCAACGCTTCTTGCGGCCCAAAAGTGTCCAAGCTCATGAACAAAAACAATAACGCCAATCAATACTATAAATGCTAATATATATATCATTTTATTCTAATTAGGGTTCAAATATAATTGAATATTTTTATCTAAAATAAATAATTCTTCTAAGGAAGGTAAATCATCGGAAGCAAATTCATCTACAACCTCCTTAATTAAAGAGAATATTTCATTAAAAGAAATTTTTTGATCAAGAAATTTTTGAACAATATAATCATTTGCCATGCTCATTACTGCTACTCTATTTCCGCCTAAATTAATTAGCTCTTCAACAAGTGATAAGATTGGATATCTTTCTAAGTCTGGTTTTTTAAAATCTAAATTTAAATTATCAAAATCTAAACTTTCTACAGAAGTATCTTTTCTTTCAGGAAAAGTTAATGCATACTGAATCGGAACTTTCATATCAGGTAAACCTAAGTGAGCTTTGTAGGAACCATCAACAAACTCAACCATTGAATGTACAATGGATTGTGGATGGATAGTAATTTGTATTTTATCTATCTCTATACTGAATAGCCATAATGCTTCAATTAATTCTAATGCTTTATTCATCATTGTTGCAGAATCAATTGAAATCTTTGCTCCCATATCCCAATTAGGGTGATTTAGTGCTTCATTAGGTGTAATAGAATCAAATTCGTGGATTGGTTTCTTGAGAAAAGGTCCTCCACTACCGGTAAGAATAATTTTTTTTAATTCCTTTTGATTTTCACCATTCAAACATTGAAAAATTGCTGAGTGCTCACTATCAACAGGAATTATGTTTACATTTTTTTTGTAAGCCAATGGCATTATAATATGACCTCCAAGCACTAATGACTCTTTGTTACTTAAAGCGATATCAATGCCATTCTTGACTAATTCAATTGTAGGTTGTAATCCAGGGGTACCAACTATAGCGTTAATGGCTAAATCTAAACCGTTAAATGGTATGTTGCTTGAAGCATCACTACCAGTTATTAGCTCAATATTATTTTCCTTACATAGATTAAAAAGATTATGAGAAGAATCAATAACATCAATTGCAACAAAATCAGGTGAATATTTTATAGTTTGTTCAAAAAGAAGATCAGCATTAGAGTAGCAAGTTAGACCAACCACTTTATGAGAATTATGTTTTGAAATTACATCTAATGATTGAGTCCCAATCGATCCAGTAGAGCCCATTACAACAATATTTTTCATAAGAAATTAAATAATGCCTCTATTACTAGAATCATAAAAATGAATGATTTCATTGATATGCTTGCTATTAGAAAGCTCTTCTTTAACTCTAGCAAGAGCGTCTGATTGATTTAAATCAGATCTAAAAAGGTATCTGTAAGCTTTTTTAATATTAGCTTTTTCATCTTCTGAAAAACCTCTTCTGCTCAAACCTAAAGAGTTGATACCAGAATATTGAACTGGATGTTTCCCAGCAAGTACAAATGGAGGTACATCTTGAACCAATTTTGAGTTTGCAGCCACCATCGCATGTTTACCAATTTTACAAAATTGATGCGCATTGCTTGCTCCACCTAAAATTGCCCAATCACCAATTTCTACGTGACCGCCTAATGCAACTAGGTTTACTAAGATAACATTATTACCAATAATGCAGTCATGTGCAACATGCACACCAGTCATAATTAATACATCCTCGCCTATTCTAGTTTCGCCAGTTGCTTTTGTTCCTCTATTTAAAGTCACAAACTCTCTAATAATGGTTCTATCACCAATAATTAATTTTGTATCCTCACCGCCAAATTTTTTATCTTGAGGAATTGCACCAATACTACTGTTGTTGACTATGTAACAATCATTTCCAATCTCTGTAAACTGAGAAATGGTATTAAAATTACCAATTTTTACATTGTCACCAATTATAACATTTTCTTCAATAACATTATAAGGCCCAATCTCAACATTTTTACCAATTTTTGCTGAGCTTGATATAATATTGGTATGGTGTATCTTGCTAATTTTTGACTCCTATCTTTCAACCATTGAGGCTAAAAATTCTGCTTTAGCTACAAGCTTATCATTAACATGACAAGTAGATTCAAACTTAAATGAATTTAACTTTTCATGTACTATCTTTGCATTAATAATAATTTGGTCACCAGGTATAACGTTTGAATAAATTCTAAAATTGTTCACTTTCGATAAATAAACTAAATGATTTTCAGGATTCTCAATCAAATCTAGTATGATTAGGCATGCTGATTGAGCCATTGATTCTAAGATTAGTACTCCAGGCATTATTGGTTTGTCAGGAAAGTGTCCTAAAAAAAATGGTTCATTAATTGTAACATTTTTTAAAGTTTTAATCTCTTTTTTATCCTTCTTATCAATAATCCTATCAACAAGTAAAAAAGGATAACGATGTGGAATCATTTCTAAAATGTAATTTATATCTTTCATTTAAATTGGTTTTTAAATTCTTTTCTTAACATTCTTGCAAACTCAACATTTCCTTTATGACCGCTTTTAATAGCGGTTACATGTCCTTTAATTGGTTTACCAAGCAAAGCTAAGTCTCCAATCAAATCTAATGTTTTATGTCTAACTGGCTCATTCTTAAATCTTAAATGTTGCGATTTATAAAGTCCACGAGATCCTTGGTAAAATTTGATACCGAACTTATCCATAAAAAACTTTGCTTCATCTCCATCTATATCTTTATCAACAATGATTACTGCATTCCCAACATTACCACCCTTAATTAATCCCTGTTTAGCCAATGCTGTAACTTCGCTTAATAAACAAAATGTTCTAGCGGGCGCTATTTGCTTTTCATAGTTAGTATATGCATTTTGAATTGAACTATATTGAACATCTAAATCTTCTAAATCATATTGAATTGTAAAAGTAGTTTTGAATCCATCAAAAGGAACTGCTAGCACTTCAACATCTTTTTCTTCATCATTATAAACTACTGGCTTTGTGATATTTAAAAAATCGACTGGAGCATTTTGCTCAATGATTTCGCCTTCTTTTAAAGCTGATACAAAATCTTTAGAACTTCCATCCATAACTGGAGGCTCTTTACTATTTAACTCAATTAAAAGATTATTAACTCTCATACCAGCACACGCTGACATTACATGCTCAGTTGTATGAACTCTTACACCATTCTCTTCAATTGTAGTGCCACGAGTTAGATCAACTACATTATCTATGTCGGGGGTTACAACTTTATCTGCTTTATCATTTCTGACAAATTTGATTCCTGTATTTTCATCAGCAGGATGGAAAGTAACGGTGCTTTGTACACCTGTATGAAGCCCTACACCTGTACATGATACAGAATATTTGATAGTTTTTTGCTTAGCTGGCATCTTTTTTTAATCTTTTTTCCAGTAATTCAAATCTTGTGTAAATAGCATCTCTTTTTTGTTTCTCTTTAATAGGTCGTGCTGGATTGCCTGCATACATCTCAGAACCTGGAAGTGATTTAAGTACACATGACCTTGCAGCAATGACTGATTTTTCACCTAAAGTGATATGTGGACCTATATCACTCTTACCAGCTATAGTTACAAAATCTTCAATTATGGTGCTACCGCCAATAAAAACACCTCCAGCAAATAAACATGCTTTTCCAATTGATACATTATGCGCAATGTGTACCTGATTATCAAATTTACAAAAATCTGCTATTGTTGTGTCTTGAACAGATCCTCTATCAATTGTACATGCTGCTCCAATTTCAACATCATTGCCGATAATTACTGATTTTATATGAGGAATTTTATGGTGTTCATTTGCAACTGTATGGTAACCAAATCCATCACTTCCTATAACTGTCCCGGCATTAATAACACAATTTTTACCAATAATTGTATTATCGTACAATACAACATTATCATATATGACACTATTATCTCCAATAATACAACCAGGATTAATTTTTACGCCATTTCCAATAAATACATTGTTACCAATAACAACGTCTTGCTCAATAACTGAAAAAGCTCCTATATGAAGATTAATAGATTTTTTAACAGAATCATGTAGCTCAGAATGCTTTGAAATTTTAAATACAGGAACAGGTCTATTATCAAAAAGATCAAGAATAGTTATCATAGCTAAGTATGGATTTTTGACTACTATACCAGAGTTATCATTTAGATCTTCATCAGCAGTAACAACAAATGCTGCGGCGCTTGATGAAGCAATTTCTTTTTTATACTTAGGTAAGAACGCAAATGCTATTGATTTACTTGAAGCAAATTTTATGTCATCTACTGTAGAAACAGCAATACTGCCATCACCAACCAACTTTCCATTTACTTTATCAGCTAACTCTTTAAGAGTAATCAAGTGCTAACCTTATTATTCAGACGATTGATTGGTCTTTCTAAGCTCGTATAATACGTCGTCAGTTAAATCAATAGTTGGCTTTGTGTATAGTGAAGCTTGAGAACCATCAATAATCAAATCAAACCCCTTAGAAATTGCAACAGCATTTACAGCCGCTTTGAATTTTTCTACTAATTCAAATTCTAATTGAGCTTGCTTTCTAGTGAGTTCACCATTTGGACCAACTTTCGATAGCTGGTAACTTTGCATAGAGTTGTTCATATCAACAATGTCTTGCTCTTTAGCTTTCTTCAACTCTTCTGACATCATTAAACTTTGCTGTTCATACTCTTTAACCATACTATCTAACTCCGTTGCCAAAGATTGATATTCTTTTTGAATAACTTCTAGTTCGAGCTGCAATTGTTGCTCGACATCCTTAAACTCTTCAAAATCAAGTCTAATTTTTTCAGAAAAAACAATACCAATCTTTTGTTGCGAAAAAGCAATTCCTGTTAATAGTAATAATGTTAATATTTTTTTATACACTTTATTCTCCTTATTTAAAAAGTTTGTCCAAATGTGATAGTATACTCCCAGCCTTGGACTTCACCATCGCCATTTATATCATCAAATCCATATCCCATATCAAATCCCAATTTACCAATACCTGGCATAAAAAACCTAACACCAACTCCAGCAGACTTTTTCATTGAAATTGAATTAAATCTATCAATGTAAAACGGCTCTGTCAATGCAGATGTATTCCATACATTTCCCATTTCTCCGAACGCCATTACATAAATTACAGGATTTTCAGAAAGTGGAAATCGAAGCTCTGTCACAAATCTACCCATTGAATTACCGCCAACTGCTTGACCTGAAACAGTTTGTGGTCCTATTGCATTATCAGGATAACCTCTCAATGCATTACCGTAAGGTATGCCATTTCCTCCCATAATAAATCTTTCATCAAACGGAACAAACGATTGTACGTTATCGCCAACATCTATGGTTTTAATAACACCAAGCTTTACTGAATTATATAAAACAAACTTTGAAAAAGTAGGAGTAAACCAGTCTAAGGTTAGCATATGCTTTTGAAAATTTTCATTTCCTCCAAGAAACCCACCAGAATAAGTATTCTCTAAAATAAAGGTCGAACCTCTTGTAGGAAATTCTGCTCTATTTCTACTATCTCTTGATAATACTTGCGATAAACTAATACCTCTGGTTTTTTGTAATCCTCCTATATAATTATCTATGTCAGTTTGTGAACCTTCATATTCTTTTTGCATAAACTTCGTTGACCACATTACTCTAAAGAAATCATCAGGCCATTCTAATCTCCTACCAAAACTTGCTACTGCTCCTCCTACAGTAAAATCTAATGGGAAATAATAATTTGTAGATGAACCTCTAAAAGAATAAAAAATAGATGCTCCCACAAGATAAGGGCTATCATTAATCATTGGATCTTGAAAGCTTATATTTAGCGACCTGTATTTTGAAGGCTCTTGCGTGGTATAAACTGAAAAATTGGTACCAGTACTTGCTCCGATATTTAACTTTTGTCCTTTTCCTCTAAAATTATCAAACTCAACGCCTGCTCCTCCAGTTATACCATATTCTCCCGTAAAACCAAGGTTGGCATTTATTCTTTGGGTTGATTTTTTTTCCTCCACAACGAAATCAAGATTTACCTTATCATCAGAAATTGGGGTTACATCAGGAATCACATTATCAAAATAATTCAAAATCCATATATCTCTCTGGCTCCTCATCAGTTTAGATCTACTGAAAACATCTCCTGGATAAAGCTTTAATTCTCTTCTAATTACATTTTCTCTAGTTTTTTCATTTCCAGAAACAAAAATATTTTCTACATAAACCTTATTGCCCTCATTAAAAATAAACTTTACATCTAGTGAGTCTTTTCCAGCAGGAGTGACTTCAGGGGTGACACTGCTAAAAATGTATCCTTTATCTTGATAGGTACTCATCATATTTTCATAAACCGATTTATCAAACTGTTCTTTGGAGAACATATCTCCAGACTGAATTCCTAAAAGTCTTTTTAACTCATCTTCTTCTGCAATTTGATTTCCATCAAAAATCAAGTTTCTGTAATAGTATTTTGGTCCCTCTTCAATATTTATTTGAAGGGTTAAAGATGCATCATCTTCATTAACAATTAAGCTATCGTTTAATACTCTAAAATCTCGGTGACCTTCGTTCTGATAAAAAACTGATAGTGTTTCTTTGTCTTCAGTAAATGTTTTAGGATTAAAACTCTTAACCCAAAATGTCCACCACTTTTTTTGCTTTGTATTTGCTAACTCTTTCCTAAGTTTTCTTTCTGAAAAACTTTTATTCCCATTAAAGGTTATATTTTTCAACCTATACCTTTTTTTCTCATTGATAGTAAATAATATATCCCTAGGATAGTCTACCCTTACGATTGTATCTTGGGGGACAATAACTGAAGATGATATTTCTACGTTGAAATATCCATCATCTTTATAAATTTCTGCAATTTTTCTGGTAGCTTTTTCAATTGAATTTGGCTTAATTCGCTGTCCAGATTTAAGTTCAATTTTTTCTCTAAATCTTCCTTCTCTGACAGTCATACCCTTAAATAAAACTTGATTAAGAATTGGACTCTCTGATACTTTGATCGTTATTTCTACGCCATATTGTGATTCGTTGTTTAAAACAATATTTACATCCTCAAACAAGCCTAAATCCCATAGCCTTGTGATGGCGGTAGAGATGTCTGATCTTTGGATTTGTGTACCATCCCTTAGACCAGCAGAATATTTAATCATTTTGTCTGAAGTAGTCGTGTTTCCTTCAACATTTACTCTATATAAAGTAACTTGCTGAGCAAATATCTGTGTACAAAAACATATAAAGAGTATAAATATTTTCACAAAATTCATTTTCTAAACTTTTCCAAATGTTCTATTTCTGTTTTCATATTCTTTCAAAGCTTTTTCTAGTTCTTTTTCATCAAAATCCGGCCAATTTTTATCACAGATATAAATTTCTGCATATGCTGATTGCCACAATAAAAAATTACTTAGTCTGTATTCACCTCCAGTTCTAATTATCATATCTGGATCAGGCAGTTCAGGGCAATATAAGTGATTTTTAAGAATTTCTTCATTAATAATTTTCACGTCTGATTTTATCAATGAATTGAATGCGTCAATAATCTCTTGTCGCCCTCCATAACTAAGCGCTAAAGTTAAAACTAATCCTGTATTATTTTTTGTTTTTTCTATTGTGGATAGTACCCAACCCCTTGTTTTTTCAGGTAAATCTTCTTTTTTTCCTACGATATTAAACCTGATATTGTTCCTTAACATATTTTCGGTTTCTTTTTTTAGCATTGTAGACAGTAAAACCATTAACGTATCTACTTCTTCTTTTGGTCTTGACCAATTTTCTTTTGAAAAGGTATAAAGAGTTAGATGAGATATTTCTTTTTGAACACAATCATTTATGATTTTTTTTGCGGTTTGAGCTCCACATTGATGGCCAAAAGCTCTTGATCGATTTTTTTGTTTAGCCCATCTCCCGTTACCATCCATTATAATCGCAAGATGATTAATTGAGTTTTTACTCATATTATTTTTCTAAGCTCATTGCAATTTTATTAAAAATTGTTGATATAGGGTGTTTTTCATTTGAGAAAACTAACGGCTCTCCCTTGTCTATGGATAACATCAGTTCTTCTGAATAAGGAATTTGTCCTAAAAGTGGGATACCGAGGCGTTTGCTTTCATTAAGCCCCCCGCCTTCTTTGAATAGATGAAATTTGTAATCGAATGACTTATCATTTTCTAAAGATATTTTCTTTTCATTAATGTATAGCTCTACATCAGATAAATCAGTATCAGATGATTGAAGCTTTCCACTGATTTGCATATATGACATATTCTCTACTACCCCCAATAATGGTGTTTTCACTTTACTAAACATATCAGCCCCTTTGCGTACATCAGTTAAAGCAATATCATTTGGAGTTGTTACAATAATTGCTCCATCTAAAGGAATTTTTTGTGATAAGGTTAGTTGAACATCTCCAGTTCCTGGCGGAAGATCTAATATGAGATAATCCAATTCTCCCCAAACAACATCTCGAAAAAACTGTTCTGTCATTTTTGCAACTAGCGGACCCCTCCATACAACTGGAGCTTGATTACCGCTTATAAAGCCAAAACTCATTAGTTTTAAGTTATTCTTTAAAACTGGTATGATTTTTTGTTGATTATTTACCTCCGGATTTTCAATAATCCCCATTGTAATTGGTAAGGAAGGGCCATAAATATCTAAATCTAATAATCCTGTTTTGTGTCCTTCTTTTGATAATGCAGCGGCTAAATTCAATGCAATAGTAGATTTTCCTACACCACCTTTTCCGCTTGCAACAGCGATGATATTCTTAATATTCCCTTGAACATTTGCGTCCTTATTGCTTGTATCAACAATTTTCCTAGGTGCTTGATCCAACACCTTAATTTTAACTTCAAAACTATCTATTTTAATTTTATCAGATATTTCCTGAACTAGTTGATTCTTTTTTTCTTCATTTGAGGAAGAAATTGCAAGAATTATAGTAACGATACTTTGATCAATAACAACATCTTTAACCATTCCAAAGGAAACAATGTCTCTGTTAAAACCTGGATAGTTAATTTGTTTTAGCTGGTCTAATATTTGATTTTTATCCATCTAATTTATTATTGCGTGAATGTAAAAATAGATAACGAATGTGTAAAATGTTATAAAATTATCAATTTATCTTTCTTGACCAAAGAAAGAATAATTTTTATCGATTGATGGCTCGTACTCATCAGGTACTTCATCTTCATCGTAAATGGCATCCACAGGACATTCTGGCTCACAAGCACCACAATCTATACATTCTTCTGGATTAATATATAATTGTTTATTGGTAGCGTTGTAACCATCTTCTTTTGCCTCCTCTCCTGAACCTTCAGGATCATCGGGACCATGAATGCAGTCAACAGGACAAACTTCAACACATGCTGTATCGCATGTTCCAACGCAAGGATCTGTTATAATGTATGTCATAATTAGTTTAATTATACGTAGTTTCAATCCGATGTTCAAACAAAAAAACCTAAATTTATTTCTACTGTCAGTGCCTCTAATGAATTCTATAGCTAGAGCTATCTATGATGTAGCATTTATATGGCTTGTTTTAGAATTAACCAATTCAGAAAGAATTACTGGTTTAGTTGCAATGACATCATACTTACCAGCTATTCTTTGCGGACTATTCATTGGAGCAATTGTTGATCTTTTTTCAAAAACTAGGATGATATCATTTTCAACAATAATGCAGGGATTGATTTTGACGCTAATTCCAATACTATTTTTTTTCGACATAAAATCAGTTTGGGTCATTGTTCTAATTGCATTTTTTCATAATGCTTTTGGGCTACCGCTGGTACCTGCGTTTAATGCCTATCTACCAACACAAATTGAAAAGGACGGTCTTTTAAAAGCAAACTCTATTGTAAATATCTCATGGCAAACAGCCGTATTAATTGGTCCAATTATTGCTGCCCAACTATTGACTGTCTATGATGTAGAAAATTTATTTCTGTTTTGTCTCGTCTTCTATTTTATAGCTGCTTTTATTACATTCCTCGCACCTAAAGATGAAGTTGAAAAAGAAGAAATTAATTTTAAAAAGATTTTCAATAAAACAAAGGAAGGTATACTCTATCTTAAAAAACATACAACCTTTGCTTTTATAATTTTATTGACATTGTTAAGCAACCTGTTTGTCATGGGACCTGCCATTGTTGGTATACCAATTTTGGTAAAACTTTATTTAGGGGGAACAGCTTCTGATTTTGCGCTTGTTGAAGCTTTTGTTGGTCTTGGTATGCTTCTTGGAACTGCTACTGTTTATAAAATTGGCCATAAATTCAATCATGGAACTTTATTTTTATTAGGACTTTTTATAGATGGCGCGAGTTTTTGCTTTTATTACTTTATTGAAACTTTGAACCAATTAAACTTTTGGTCTTGTGTTCATGGCATAGGAATTCCTTTTTTAGTTATTTCGAGGGTATCTATAATGCAAAAGAATATACCAGAAAAATTGTTGGGTAGAATATTTGCAATCATTTCTGTTTCTATACTCAGTATGACAGCAGTTTCCAGTGGTATTATAGGTTTTTTGGCTGAGTTTATGAGTATTCATGAAATCTTTTTATTATTTGGTATTCTCGCTGGATTATGTGGTATTGCAGGATTACTACATCCTAAAGTTAGATATTTAAACTAAAAGTTCAGATATTCTTTTTTTAGTCAAATCTCTTAACTCTGCAACTGTAAGATCTTTATAATCTTCTGGAGTAATTGGTTCTCCAAAAACAGTTGTTAGCTTGCCAGGATTAACAATCCAGCTAGTTCTCACATTCGCTCGATAGGCTCCAATTAATCCAACAGGTACAATTGATGCTACATTTGTACTCTTAACAAAATGAAATCCACCCTTTTTAAATTCACCCATTTCACCAGTAAGAGTTCTTTGACCCTCTGGTGAAAAAACCATTGAATCACCATCTTTAACTAATATTTTTTCTGCAGCTTTTAATGTTGCTTTAGCTTGATCTGTATTATCGTGAGTGATAGGATATGCCCCATATCTTTTAACAAAAAATCCAAAAAGCGGCCATTTAAAAATTCCTTCCCATCCTATAGCATTTATATAATAAGGAATTGCACCTCCAAGCATAAATACATCAAACATTGATTCATGATTAAACATAAAAATATATGGTCCATTTTCTTTTTTAGGGGCTTGTCCTTTAACACTAAAGTTTTGAAAAGATACTAACATTAGAAGTTTAGCAGATAAGGGTATTAAGGGATAATAAGCATTTCTCATATGCGTAAAATATGTGCACGAAATACCTACAATTAAAAACAAAGCAAATAAAGGCAAAAATAGAATAAATACAATTACAGATATTAATAGTTTTATCATCTCGAGCTATTTTAATCTAACTTTTTAAGAATATCTAACATTTTATGATTTGCTTTTGGAAGTGGATAATTCAAAATATCATTAATTTTAATCCATTTGTATTCTTGATCTATATTGATTGATTTAATTGATTTGGGAAATGATATAAACAAAGAAATATTAACTCCAAAATGTGAATATTTATGTGTTATATTTCCTAAAAATACTGGGTTTGATATTGACAAATTTGTTTCTTCTTTCACTTCACGAATAATTGATTGAATAGCTGTTTCGTTTTTTTCGATTTTTCCTCCAGGAAATTCCCATAAACCTGATAGAAACTTTGTATTTTGCCTTTTCATAATTAAAACTTTATTTTGATATTCAATCACTGAAATGGCAATATCATAAATAGATATTTTTTTTGAAACTTTTGGCGTTGGGTATAATGTTGGAGATGAGTATGTATAAGCTTTGCATATATTTTTTAGAGGACATCGATTGCAATATGTAATACTTGCTTTGCATAAAGAACTCCCTAAATCCATTAATGCTTCATTATAATCTCCAGGGTTTTCAGTACATTGATTTTCTTCTAAAAATCTTATAACTCTATTGTGATTTCTTTTTG
Source organism: uncultured Fidelibacterota bacterium (assembly GCA_902576865.1). Taxonomy (GTDB): domain Bacteria; phylum Fidelibacterota; class Marinisomatia; order Marinisomatales; family Marinisomataceae; genus Marinisoma. The sequence goes on along the minus strand of CACGWZ010000001.1, from coordinate 132,641 downwards.
TTTTTGTCTTTAAGCCTAAAATTCTATAACCGATTCGCTCAAGGTTTGTATCAACACCTACGAAATTTTTTTTAAAAGCTATTGCTAGGATAGTCTTTGCAGTATAATCGCCGATCCCCGGTAATTTTATTAAGTCATCATAATCATTCGGGAAAGATGATTTGATTAATTTTGCAGCATTGAACATATTTTGACATCTAGAATAATACCCTAACCCTTCCCATATTTTAATTACGTCATCAAAGTTTGACTCTTTAAACGACTTTAATGTAGGGTATTTTTTTATCCATTTTTTGTAGTACGGTATAACAGTTTTAACTTGGGTTTGTTGCAACATTATCTCTGAAACCCAAACACGATATGGCGATCTACCATGTCTCCATGGGAGATCTCTTTTATTTTGATAAAACCAATTTAGTAGCTCGTTTTGCATCACAAGCTACAATTTAATAATTTAACTACAAGTTGTATCTATTAAAGCAGCGCAAGCTTTATAGGGATCAACATTTGAAGCTGGTCTTCTGTCTTCCAAATATCCCTTACCGTCATTTGCTACTCCCATAGGAATTCTAATCGATGCTCCTCTATCACTTACGCCGTACTTAAACTCTTTGATGCTACAGGTTTCATGGTCTCCTGTTAAACGCTCCTCATTAGCATCACCATAAACTTCTATATGTTTATCGATATTTTGTCCAAGTTTTTCGCAAGCTTCTTCAATGACTTTCAACCCACCATCAGCACGCATAGATTCTGTACTATAGTTAATATGTGCTCCAGAACCATTCCAATCGCCTTTTATAGGTTTAGGATGTAGTTCTACTCTTAGGCCATATTCTTCACCAACTCTTTCAAGCAGCCATCTTGCTACCCACAATTGATCACCAACTTCTAAAGCAGGTAATGGTCCTACTTGATACTCCCATTGTCCTAACATTACTTCTGCATTTATTCCAGACACCTCTAATCCTGCTTCTAAACATAAATCAAGGTGGTCTTCAACCATTGAACGAGCAGCAACATCTTCTGCACCTACACTACAATAGTAAGGTCCCTGAGGTCTTTCAGGAAAACCTTCTTCAGGCCATCCAGCCGGTTGCTTCCCATCCATCAGTGTATACTCTTGCTCAATTCCAAACCAAGGCTTGTGATCTTTAAATTTTTCAGCGATGTCAACTAAAGCTGCCCTTGAATTAGATTTATGAGGTGTTCCATCAGGATTACAGACCTCATTCATTACTAAAATATTTTCTCCACCACGAATTGGGTCAGGACACATCCACACTGGCTTCAGTAAACAGTCACTATCTCCTCCATCCGCCTGCAATGTACTTGATCCATCAAAGCCCCATGTTGGAAGTTCAGAAACAGAAGATACTGCTCCATCAAGAACTTTTGTTTTTGATCTTAAACCAGCAGTGGGTTCGTACCCATCTATCCAAATATATTCTGCTTTTACTTTCATTTTTACCCCTTTTTTAGAAATTAGAATGTCAAATAACAATTAAAATATATTTATAATATATTTAAAAAGAATTATTTATTTATCTAAATACTACTTTTCCCCTAATAAATTAAGGTCAATTGCGGTTTCTTCCTTATAAGTAGAAAGAACTAAGTTTGATTGAGTTCTAGATACTCCAGGCCAATTTTGTATTTCATATAAAAGATCTTCAAGTGCCTGTGAGTTTTCAACTCTTACTTTTAAAATATGTGAGCCGCCTCCGGTTATTGAATGGCACTCAAGAACAGCTTTGCACTTATTAGCTTCTTCAACAAATTTAGAATAATGGTCGGAGTGCTCGCTTACAATAAAAACAAACGCTGTTAAATCTAATCCTGCTTTCTTATGATCTAAAATTGCAACTATTTTTTGTAAAAAACCTTTTTCTGAAAGTTTTTTAATTCGTTCTCCTGCAGCTGGTATAGAAAGCTTAACTGCTTTAGCTACATCGCTTACAGAAGCCCTTCCATCCTTCTGCATAATCTCAAGAATTGATATGTCAATCTTATCTATCATAACTAAAATTTTTAACTAAAATTACAAATTAATTTATAAATTATTGTTAACTCAATGAATATAGTTAATGAATTAATGTTTTACAAAAAAACTAATTATGACAAAAAAAATTGATATAGATACTTTATTGGAAAGAATTGAAGCATTAGAATTGAGACTGGACAAGCTCGACCCTGTAAGCAAAAGAAAGCTTCCTAACAAAAAAGATCAAATTAGTGATATTAAAAGTAATCTTGATGAATGGGCCCAAAAGTTTCCATCTGTTGATATTGAATTTGAATTATTAAAAATGCTCGACTGGCTTCAAGCTAATCAAAAACGTAAAAAAGACTATAAAGCTTTTTTTAGAAATTGGCTTAGAAAAGCCTCAAACTCTATTGAAAAAGAAGTCCAAGATGTTTATCGTTACGTTTACGGATGTAATAATGATAAAAATTGTAAATACCAAGAGTCTGAATACAAAGATATGGTTATCTTTTGTAACAAGTGTAATTCACAAAAGAAGATTATTAAAACTGTAAGAGCTTAGTCTTCTTTTTCAATTGTAAGCACAAAACTTCTAGACATTTCTTTGTTAAAAACAATATTAACTTTATGTTCTCCTAAAGTTTTAATTGGGGAAGATAAATCAATATATTTTTTATCAATGGTAATACCATTTTCCTCTAAAAGCTTAGCAATATCAAGCTTAGTTACGGACCCAAAAAGTTTTCTATCTTCTTCTGATTGCATTCTAATAGATAAACTCAAGGCTTCAACCTGTTTCAATACTGATTCAAGCTGACCCTTCTCTCTTTCTAGCTTTCTCTGTTCAACTCTTTGAGCTTCTTCAATACTCTTTTTTTGTTGCTTAGTATACAGAATGGCAAGTTTTTGTGGCATTAAGTAGTTCCTAGCATATCCAGCTTTTACTTCAACAACATCGCCTTGTAGTCCTAGGTTGTGTACATCTTCTTTTAAAATAACTTTCATGTTTAATCCCTATCTACTGAAGCAAATGGAAGTAATGCAATATTCCTTGCTCTTTTAATTGCTAATACAAGCTTTCTATGCATTTTACTACTTGTACCTGTAACTCTTCGTGGAGTTATTTTCCCTTGATCATTTATAAATTTTGTTAAGAGCTTAACATCTTTATAATCAATTTCTTGGATGTTATTCCTTTTAAAATAACAGGATTTTTTTCTATTAGATAACATTAATTCTCCTCCTGAGTATTGTCTTCTTTTTCTGGACTTACTTCTTGTTGTGCATCCTTAGAAGGTTTTTCATCTAATTTGATGATCATATATTTCATAACCTCTTTATTTAGATTTAAAAATACTTTAAACTCATTTACAAAGTTTGCATCTTTAAATTCTGTATTTAGCAATACAAAGTTTCCATATTTATGTTTTTTAACGTTATATGCTAGTTGTTTCTTACCCCAAAAGTCGTGATTAATGACACCATGCTTCTTCTTTTCAACAAAATCAGAAACTTCGCTCATTGTTCCAGCAATTTGTTCTTTGCTGAAGTTCGGGTCCAAAATATATAGTACTTCATAATAATTCATTATTTTCTCCATTATATAAGCGGTGCGATTACAAGCGATACCACTGATATCAATTTGATTAAAATATTAAGTGAGGGTCCAGCAGTATCCTTAAAAGGGTCACCGACAGTATCACCAACAACTGCAGCTTTATGTGCTGTACTTCCTTTTCCGCCATGATTACCAGATTCAATGTATTTTTTTGCATTATCCCAAGAACCACCAGCATTTGACATAAAGATTGCAAGCAAAACACCAGTTACTGTTACTCCTGCTAAAATACCACCAAGCATTTCTTTTTGACCTAAAACTAAGCCAAATAAAATCGGTGTGAAAACTGCCAATGCTCCGGGTAGAACCATTTTATTGATTGCAGCTGTAGTAGCAATATCAACACATTTAGCGTAATCTGCTTTTGCTTTTCCATCAAGCAAGCCTTTGATTTCCCTAAATTGTCTTCTGACCTCTTCAATCATTTCAAAAGCAGCATCTCCAACCGCCTGCATTGCGAGAGCTGAAAATACAAATGGTAATGATGATCCGATTAATAGACCTGCCATGACTTGAGGGTTATTAATATCCAAGGTTAGGCCACCAACTGTTTCTCTAAAAGCAGCAAATAACGCTAAAGATGTTAAAGCAGCAGACCCAATCGCAAAACCCTTACCGATAGCTGCGGTAGTATTACCTACTGCATCAAGCTTATCAGTTCTTTCGCGAACTTCTTTTGGAAGTTCTGCCATTTCTGCAATACCACCAGCATTATCTGCTATTGGACCGTAAGCATCAACTGCTAATTGAATTCCAATCGTTGATAGCATACCTAATGCAGCTAAAGCAATACCATATAAATGAGCAAAGTGGTATGCTCCAAGGATGGAAAGTGCAATTACTAATACTGGCAAAGCTGTTGAAAACATTCCATTAGCCAAACCAGAAATAATATTTGTTGCTGATCCGGTTTCACTTGAAGCTGCGACATTTTGTGATGGCTTCTGATGATCAGAAGTATAATATTCTGTTAATACTCCAATTAAAATTCCTGAAACTAGCCCTACTACAGTGGCAAGAAATAAATCAAGCGCTTGTACATTTTGGTATCCATCAGCTAAAGAAACAGGAGTTTCGATTAGTCTACCAATCAGAAAGTAACTAACCACTGTCATTACAGCTCCTGAACCAAATACTCCAATATTTAGTGCTGTTTGAGGATTTCCTCCCTCTTTTGTCTTTACAAAAAATGTACCAAAAATAGAAACTATAATTCCAGCTGCTGCTAAAAATAGTGGTAGAAATACTAGGCTTTTTTCTCCAACTGTAGCTGCTAAAACCATAGCTCCAATCATTGAACCTACATAAGATTCAAAAAGATCTGCACCCATTCCTGCAACGTCTCCAACATTATCACCTACGTTATCAGCAATAGTTGCCGGATTTCTTGGGTCATCTTCTGGAATACCTGCTTCTACTTTTCCAACTAAATCTGCACCAACGTCAGCAGCTTTAGTATAGATTCCACCACCTACTCTGGCAAATAAAGCAATTGATGAAGCACCCATTGCAAACCCAGAAACTTTAGTCATTACTAATGAAAAGTCTGCTGTACCGTTTAAACCTCCATATAAATAAAATAGTAGAGATAATCCTAATATTCCTAACCCCACGACATTCATACCCATAACAGCACCGCCATTGAAAGCAACCGCTAGTGCCTTACTTAAGCTATTTCTTGCAGCTTCAGTTGTTCTGTGATTAGCTAATGTTGCAACTCTCATACCTAAAGCACCAGCCAAACCACTACAAATTGCACCTACTATGAAAGACAGTGCTACTTCTGTAGTATTAGACGATATGTTTACCCAATATAAAAGTGCTGCAACTGTTAAAACAAATATTGTTAAAACTTTATACTCCCTTACAAGAAAAGCGGTGGCCCCTTCGCGAATTGCTAAGCCAATCTCTTGCATTTTTTCATTTCCTGGATTCTGATCAGATATCCATTTACTTCTCATTAATCCAAATACTACTGCCAATAGACCAGACAGTGGTATTAAATAGAATAGATTTTCCACTATGCTACTCCTATAGTTTGATTATTATAATTATTCATTGTGAATTCTTCACCATTATCTAAAAGTGACTGCATTGCTCCATTAGCAAAAATTAAAACCTCTTCAACCAATGTATTAAAACGCTTATTGAATGGTTTTAAAACATATTTTTCAGAGGGTCTTTTGTAATCAGAAGCTGCTATTCCGACTTTTAATCTTTTAACTTTATCACTTGAAACATATTGTAAGACAGATTTCATTCCATTATGACATCCATCTCCACCATCAGTGCGAAATCTTATTTCTCCAAGAGGAAGATCGACGTCGTCAAAAATGATTACTAAATCTTCTTTTTTTGCCTTATAAAAACTCAAGACTTCATTAATAATAGCCCCGCTATTATTCATACCAGTTGTTGGTTTGATTAGCATAAAACTAGAACCTTTTTTTGCGACAAAATAATTTCCTTTACCTGGCTTAAACTCTAAATCGTGTTTCTTTGCAAAACTATCTAATACCCAATACCCAATATTATGCTTGGTATTATGGTACTTAGTTTCATGATTGCCAAGACCAACAAAAATTGTCATTATTCCTTTTCTCCTGTATTATCTTCTTTTGCTTCTTCTGTGCTTTCTTCTTTAGTGTCGTCTTCTGAAGATTGTTCATCAGCTTCAGGTGTTTCATCTGCTTCGTCACTTTCTGTATCTTCTTCAACAACCAGTTCTTCTTTTTCTTCTTTAGGTTCCTGAACTGAAACTACTGCAATGTCATCGGCTGTTAACATTTCAACACCTTCAGGAAGAATGATATCCTTAACAAAAAGATTTGTGTTCATTTCCATATCAGATACGTCAATTTCAAGAAACTCAGGAATCTCTGCCGGTCTACATTGAACACTAACTGAGTTTAACATTTGAACCAACAGTCCACCAAGTTTTACTCCCTGAGCCTCTCCAGAACTTCTGACGGCTACTTCCAAAGAAATCTTTTCATCTTCTTTTACTTTTTGAAAGTCTATGTGAACGATTTCATCTGTTACTGGGTGATATTGGATTTCCTTTACTAAGACAAATTGATCTTTATCTTCAACATTGACTTCAAAAATCATTTGACCTGTTTTTAGCGCTTTATTTAAACTTACTTTGTCTACCGAAAGAGGTGTGGCCTCTGCTCCTGAATGATATACAACTGCGGGTACCTTATTTTGCAGCCTAGTTCTTCTTGCTGCTGATGTACCGTGTTCTTTTCTAATATCTACGTTTAATTTTTCAAATTTACTCATGTTACTTTCCTAAATAGTTGACTGACAGATTCACCGTTGTGAATCCTATTAATTGTTTCTGCAAAAATTTTTGCAGATGAAATAGTTTTAAGTTTTTTAAAGTTATCAATATGGGACATATCTATAGTGTCTGTGATAAAAATTGAATCAACAATATCATTTGACAGTTTATCCATTGCGTTGGAAGAGAAAAGACCGTGTGTTGCAGCTATTGTTACTGATAATGCCCCTTTTTCTTTAGCTACTTTAACAGCATTAGAGATTGTACCACCAGTATCAATCATATCATCGATAATTAGTATATGTTGATTTTCTAACTTTCCAACAACAGATACAACTTCAGATTTATTGTGTGAATTTCTTCTTTTGTCAATAAGGGCAAAACTCATTCCCAGTCTTTTAGCGTAAGATTGTCCTAGCTTACTTGATCCCATGTCAGGAATTAAGACTGTAAAATTATCTTCAGATGATAAAGCTTTAAAATGTTTTTCCAATTCAGGCATCAAAACAAGACTACCGTAAATATTATCAACAGGCTTTGATGAAAATCCTTGAATCTGTGTTGAATGTAAATCCATTGTCACAATTCTATCAGCACCCGCTTTAATAAAAATATCCATCATTACTTTAGCAGAAATTGGGACTCGTGGCTCTTCTTTACGGTCTTGTCTGGAGTATCCAAAATAGGGCATAATAACATTGATTCTTTGGGCACTAGCTCTTTTTGCAGCGTCAATAAGCAGTGCTAATTCAACAATATTATCTGCAGGTGCATTAGTAGATTGAATAAGGTAAACATCATTCCCTCTTAGGTTCTCCTCAAATTTCACCCAAATTTCTCCGTCACTAAAACGTTTAATAGATAATTCACCAAGAGTCGCACCACACTCTTTTGCAATTTTAGTTGCAAGTTGAGGATTGCTTGATCCTGCAAATATTTTTTTTACATATTTACCCATAAATTTGTTGGGGAGCAGGGACTCGAACCCCGACTGCCTGGACCAAAACCAGGTGTCCTGCCAATTAGACGACTCCCCAAAAATTAAATTGGATTTACATAGTAAGTTGAGTATTGGGGACTGAAGAAAGACTGCGCTTTAAGCAAGTCTTTTTTTGAGGAAAATATTCCAAACACAGTCGAACCCGTACCCGACAAACTGGCATATTTTGCACCGAAATCCAAAATTTTTAATTTTATTGCGCCAATTTCTGGATGTGTTTCAAAAACGTACATCTCAAAATCATTTTTAAATAACCTAGAATTAAAAGTATAATTATTTAATTCTTTTAATAATTGCGACAAGTTAATGTCCATATTTTCATTTAACAAATGGTTTTTTAAATGACTAAAAGCCTCTTTTGTGCTGATTTTAATACCGGGATGAACTAATAAAATATGTTTGGGTATCTTTATATTTTGAATGACATCTAGCTTTTCTCCTCTCTGAGTGCCAAACTGCAATCCTCCACTTACAAAAAAAGCAGAATCGGAGCTAACTTTACTTGCCATTTCAGATAATTTTTGTTTGCTTAAATTAAGTTTGAAAAGATGATTTAATCCCATTAATACTGCTGTCCCATTACTCGATCCTCCTCCAAGGCCAGCGTTTGTGGGTATTGTTTTTGTAATTGAAATACGTACATTGGGTATATCTGAGTATTGTGTTTTCATTATATTAAATGCTTTTGTTCCAAAATTATCCTTCTCGATAATAGTACCACAGTTTGTTGCACATGAAAAATTTTTGTCTTCAACAATTTTGATTGTATCACAAAGATTTATCTCTTGGAATAGTGTTGAAATATTATGAAAGCCATCACTTCTTTTGTCGTGTACATGCAGCCCAATATTAATCTTTGAAGTTGATTTTAGTTCCATTGTTTAAGAGAAATGATTACTTCTGCTCCCCAACCATTTTTCATATCTAAAAAGCTTAATCCGTTGCTTGTAATACCTTTAATAGATATTTGACTTTCTGAAATTTTTAATATTGGAGCCAATGTTGAAACTATTTTTGATTTGTATTTTGAAATTTTTGGGCTGTTTAGTACAATTGAAGCGTCAATATTGATAATGCTAATATTACTTGGAATTAATGATATTATTTTTTTTAATAATTTAATGCTTGAAATATTTTTGTTCTTTGAGGTATTAGGAAAATGTTGTCCTATGTCGCCCAAATTTAATGCTCCGCATAATGCGTCTATAATAGCATGTGTTAAAACGTCTCCATCTGAATGTGCAACAGATTTTAAGTTACATTTTATTTTATAACCTCCCAGAACAATACCGCTACCTTTTTCAAGTGAATGACAGTCAAGTCCAATTCCAACAAAAATATTATTTATCATATTTTTTGAAATTAAATCCAGGTCTTCTTTTGTAGTAATTTTTGTATTCAAGCTTCTATTTTCACAAATTTTAACTTTATAGCCGCATTCTTCAACTAATGAAGCCTCATCTGAAAATTCATCAATGATATCTAGCTTTTTTTCATAAACATCTTGAAGAATTTTATGATTAAATACTTGAGGCGTTTCTGCCGTCCATAATGCTGATCTGTCTACAGTGAATTTCGATTGTCCTTTTTTTACAGATTTTACAGTTTCATTAATTTTCTTTGCTAAAACAACCGCATCTTCTTTTTTTGAAAAATTTATAAGGTCTAAAATTGTTTTTGTTGATATTAAGGGCCTTGCGGCATCATGAATGAATATTTTGTTATTTTCATTTTTTACAATTTTAGAAAATGCATTATAAACAGATTGTGCTCTTGTATTTCCTCCTTCATATACTACTACGTTACTATACCTTTCTTTGGTTAATTGTTTAGATATAATGCTGAACAATTTATTAGGAACAACTAATATTATTTGAGAAAAACAATCTGTATCAAGAAATGCATCAATAGAATATTTATATACAGGTTTATTGTTTATCATTTCTATCTGCTTATAAGAACCGAATCTTTCGCCTGATCCTGCTCCAACTATAATAGCGATGTTTTTCATTTTATGTTATAAACATTGAGTCCCCATAACTCAAAAATCTATATTTTTTTTTCTTCGCTACTTTATATGCTTCTTTGATGAATTTGTATCCACCAAAGGAAGAGGTTAGCATCAATAGCGTACTTTCTGGTTGATGGAAATTTGTAATTAGTCCATCCACTATTTTAAACTCATGAGGAGGATGAATAAATTTATTTGTCCAACCTTTTTTAGGAGATATTTGAAAACCCGACACATTTACAGTCTCCAATGCTCTCACGGTAGAGGTACCAACTGCAAATATTCTTCTTCTTTTTCTTTTTGCTTCGTTGATTGCAACAGCTGTACTAGGAGAAACTTCAAAATATTCTGAGTCCATGTGGTGCCTATTCAAATCTTCAACCTGAACAGGTTTGAATGTTCCAAGGCCTATGTGCAGAGTGATGTAGTAAATGTTCACTCCTTTCTTTTCAAGTTTTTTAAGTATTTGGGGTGTAAAGTGCAAACCCGCAATAGGAGCTGCTACTGCGCCTCTTTTTTCAGCATAAACTGTTTGATATCTTTCCTTATCTGTTTTGACTGTCGGTCTTTCAATATATGGAGGTAAAGGTGGGTGACCAATCTTATCTAAAATGTCATCAAAATTACCCTTCTCGAATTCAAATCGTACTACTCTTCCACCAGAAACAGTATTATCAATTACGTCACAAAAAAGACCGTTAGATAAAATCAATTTATTTCCAATTCGTACTTTTCTTGCCGGCTTAACAAGAACTTCCCACAAACGATCTCCAAGTTCTCTCAAAAGGAATATTTCAACTTTTGCATCTGTCCTATCTTTTGTTGCGTAAAGCTTTGCCGGAAATACTTTTGTATTGTTCAAAATTAATAAATCATTTTTCTTAAAATAATCGGTGATGTCAGAAAACTTTTTGTGCTTTATGCTCTGATCTTCCCTGTTCAAGACCATCATTTTTGATCCATCTCTTTTTTGTTTTGGTTTTTGAGCAATGAATTTTTTAGGGAGTTGATATCTAAAGTCGCTTAATTTATACTTTTTCTTTTTTTCTATCATACAGCTTTGCTTTTCTCCTTATTTTTTTAAATCAAATAAAGCATAGGCTTTATCGGTTGCTATTCTTCCTCTTGAAGTTCTTTCAATAAATCCTTCTTTAATTAAGTATGGTTCATACACATCTTCTATTGTTTGAATGTCTTCATTAATAGAAATTGCAAGTGATTTCCCACCGGTTGGTCCACCATTATAGTTAGCAATAAGATTTTTTAAAATTTTACGATCCATACTTTCTAATCCATTTTTATCAATGCCGATATTATCAAGAAATCCTCTTGCCTCTTCAAGTTTTATATCTTTTAAATTTTTAACTTGTGCAAAGTCTCTGACTCTTTTCAAAACTCTATTAGCTATTCTGGGTGTACCTCTTGATCTACCAGCAATTTCTGTTAATGCATCATCTTGAACATTTATTTCTAAAATAGATGCTGTTCTTTTTAAAATTTTAAATATTTCGTTTTTTTGGTAAAAATCTAACCTGAAAATTGCACCAAATCTATCTCTCATAGGTGTAGAGATATTCCCCAATCTCGTGGTTGCTCCGACCAACGTAAAAGGCTCTAAATCAATTCTTACAGTTCTTGCATTAGGGCCGGAATCTATTAAAATATCAATCTTGAAGTCTTCCATAGCTGAATAAAGATACTCCTCTACGGTTGTGTTAACTCTATGAATTTCATCTATGAAGAATACATCTCTATCTTGAAGATTTGTCAACATTCCAGAAAGATCTCCAGGGATGGATATAACTGGACCAGATGTAGATAAAAAACCTTTTTCTAATTCTGTAGCAATGATATTTGCAAGAGTGGTTTTTCCTAATCCTGGGGGACCATATAAAAGTATATGGTCTAGCGCTTCTTCTCTTTGTATTGCTGCGGTAATATAGGTTTTTAGAGACTTAACGATAGAAGTTTGTCCAATAAAATCGTCGAAAAAATTTGGTCTGATTTGTTTATCAAAATTTTTTTCTTCGTTTGAAGATATAACTATTTTTTGTTCATCTGTCACGATATACTAAGATAAATATGGAATGCCCGTTATCCAAAAAATTATTTGAGAACTTTTTTAAGAAATTTTCCTGTAATTGAAGCTTTATCTTTTGATAACTCATCAACAGTACCTTGAGCAACAACTGTTCCACCACCCTCTCCACCTTCCGGCCCAAGATCAATAATCCAATCTGCACACTTTACTACATCTAAGTTATGTTCAATGACTATAATAGTGTTTCCTTGATCAACAAGCTTTTGTAAAACAGATAATAACATTTGAATATCATCAACATGTAATCCTGTAGTTGGTTCGTCGAGAAAATATACTGTGTTTTTGGTGCTTGTTTTAGATAGTTCCGTTGAAAGCTTAATTCTTTGGGCCTCTCCACCTGAAAGCGTTGTAGCTTGCTGTCCCAACTTTATATATCCTAGTCCTACATCATGAAGTGTATCTAACCTTTTTTTGATTGGCTGTATATTTTTAAAAAATACTCTAGCATCTTCAACAGACATATTTAAAATATCATCAATATTTTTATTTTTGTATTCAATCTGTAAGGTTTCTTTATTGTATCTTTTACCATTACAATCATCACAACTCACATATACATCTGGTAAAAAATTCATTTCAATTTTTATAATACCTGCTCCTTGACAAGATTCGCATCTCCCGCCCTTTACATTAAAAGAAAATCTACCAATTTTATATCCTCTTAATTTCGCTTCTCTTGTTTGTGCAAACAAATCTCTAATATGAGTAAAAATACCAGTATAAGTTGCAGGATTAGATCGTGGTGTTTTGCCTATGGGTTTTTGGTCTACATTAATCACTCTTTCTATCTTATCAGTCCTAACAAGATTTTTGAATGGAAGCATGTCTTTTACACCAAAATTAACCATGTTTGATAACGCTGGATAAAGAGTTTGGTTGATAAGAGAGCTTTTGCCACTTCCAGAAACTCCTGTCACAGCAATAAGTCTTTCGTAAGGAAAACTTACATCTACATTTTTAAGATTATTGCCAGATGCTCCAATAAGCGAAAAATGATCAAAGGTTGGTAACCTATAGTTAGGTAAAGAAATGAATTTTTCTCCAGACAAATATTTACCTGTTAAGCTTTTTTGATGTTTTGTTATTTCTTCAAGATTACCTGAAAAAACAACTTCTCCTCCGTGAAATCCAGCTTTAGGTCCCATATCAATGATTTGATCTGCTGATTCTATTGTATCTAAATCATGTTCAACAACTATAACTGTATTACCAATGTCCTTCAAAGACTTTAAAGTGTTCAAAAGTCTATCATTGTCTCTGGGATGCAAACCAATCGATGGCTCATCTAAAACATATAAAACTCCGGTAAGCTGAGATCCAACCTGTGAGGCCAACCTAATTCTTTGTGCCTCGCCCCCCGATAAGGTTCTTGAGGCCCTGTCAAGAGTCAAATAATTCAAACCAACATTAATTAGGAAGCTCAGTCTCTTTTTAATCTCATTTAAGATGCCTCCGGCAATCTCTTTTTGATTATCAGTCAAATCAAGTTTTTCAAAAAATTCCAGTGTTTCCGAAATATTTTTTGAACAAAGATCTCCAATATTTATTGAACCCACATTTACGTTTAAAGAAGAGTCTTTAAGTCTTTTTCCTTTACAGCTATCGCACTCTCTTGTACTCATAAAACTTTCAATCCACCTTCTTATTCCAAACGACTGTGTTTGCTTATACCTTCTTTGAAGCTCTGGAATAACACCCTCCCATTTACCTTTATACGTACCAGAAAAATTTGAACTATTATAATCCACATCAATTTTTTTACCAGATAAGCCATAAAGTAAAATAGTTCGTATTTCTTTTGAGATTTTATTCCATGGCTTTGAAAAGGATAAATCAAATTCACGTGCAAGTGCCCTTAGCTTACTACCGTGGAATCCTTTAGGTTGACTACCAATAGGTTTTATTGCTTCTTGAATTAAAGATTTTTTTGTATCAGGAACTACAAGATTTGGGTCAATCTCCGTTATATATCCTAATCCATCACATTGTTGGCAGGCTCCATATGGGGAGTTAAATGAAAACATTCTTGGTGTTAAATCTGTCATCATTACGTAAGGATGATAAGCACATGCAAAATGTTCGCTAAATAAGTAGTCTTCTTTATTATCAATATTTATTATGCAAATCCCATTGCCCATGCTTAGAGCAAGCTCAACTGATTCCAAAAGCCGAGATTTAATATCTTTTTCAACTAATACTCTATCAACTAGAACGTCTATATCATGCTTTTTATTTTTTTCTAAAGAGGGTATTTTTCTTAATGAAACAATTTCCTTGTCAATTCTTACCCTAAGAAAACCCTTCTTTTTTAGTTCATCAAGAACTGTTTTGTGTTCTCCTTTTCTACCTTGAACTACTGGAGATAATATATATGCTTTTTCACTTTTGTGGGATTTTAAGATTTGTTCTACAATTTGTTCTGGAGACTGTCTTGTGATTGGTCTAGAACACTCCCAACAATGTGGTTGTCCTATGCTCGCATAAAGCAATCTCAGATAGTCATGAATTTCTGTAATTGTACCAACCGTAGATCTAGGATTACGCGAACCTGTTTTTTGTTCAATTGATATTGCTGGAGATAATCCTTCAATTGTATCTACATCCGGCTTTTCCATTAAATCAAGAAATTGTCTTGCATATGCTGATAAAGATTCAACATATCTTCTCTGTCCTTCTGCATAAATTGTATCAAAAGCTAGTGACGACTTACCAGATCCTGATGGTCCGGTGATTACTACTAGCTTATTTTTTTCAATATCAACGGCAACCTCTTTTAAGTTGTGTTGTCTAGCACCGCGTATTTTTAACTTATTTTTCATTTTTTTCGCAAAAATTTAACCTGTAATTTACTTAACTCTGGACATGATTCAAAAAAGGATTTATGTTTTATTAAATAAAAAATGGAAAACCTAAAAAATAAGCTTTTGATTTCAATGCCAAATATGGTTGATCCCTACTTTGCTAAAAGTGTGATTTTCATTTGTGAAGATGATAAAAATGGTACAATGGGCATAATAGTAAACAAACCAATTAGTCAAATGAAGATCATTAGTTCTGGGATTAAAAATAAAATATTTGAAGATATTATAAATGATTCCGAAAAAATTTTTTTTGGTGGTCCTGTTGGCTTAAACGAAGCATGTATTGTTAAGAGAAATACAGGAAAATCAGACGATTTTTCTGATAAGATTGAACTATCAACAGACTTGGACCTCATTCAAGAAATATTGTTTAACGAAAAAACTCCTAAAAATACTAAGCTTATTTTTGGTCATGCAGCCTGGAGCAAAAACCAGCTTCAAAAGGAGATTGAGAGAGGTGATTGGTTATTACAAGAATATAGTGACTCTATTTTTAAATCTTCCCCAAAAGACCTATGGAGAGAACTTATTCATATGTTTGGTTTAGACAGTTATGGGTTTGTTGGAACGAGTGGAATTTCATGATAAAAAATATTAAAAAAATTAAGCGCGATGTGAAAAATAAAAAGGCAACAAAAGCAACGAACGGTATGCAATTAATTGCCAATGGCTCGGCGCTTTTAAAAAGAGGTTTTGTTCTTGTAATCTCTGAAATTTTTAAAAAAAACTAAAGAGATCGGTGCTCTCCGCCATCACAAAAAATTGTAGAACAATTAACAAAGTCCGCTTTATCATTTAATAATAATGAAACAAGTCCCGCTACGTCTTCTGGAGTAGTGACTCTTTTCATTGGGTTTCTTTTTTTAGTTCTTTCTACCCAATCTTCCCAGTCTTTTGATATCTTTGTTAATGCTCTTGTAGGCGTAATTCCTGCTTGAATGGTATTTGCCGTAATTCCTTTACTTCCTAGCTCCCATCCAATTTGACGTACTACAGCTTCCAAAGATGCTTTAGCAACCCCGACAGGACCATACCCTTCCATAGCTTTATAACTTCCTTCACTGGTTAAACCTAAAATTCTAGAACCCGAAATTAAAAGGTTATTATTCAATAAAGCTTGCGTCCAATATATTAAACAATGAGCCATAACATGTTGAGTCATGTCCATCTGTCTTTGCCTTACAGGGGTTGGTTCAAAAAAATTAGTTGTACTTCCAAATGCAATGGAATGCATAAGCAATTTTACTTTACCATTTTCTAAAAAAGATTCAATTTCTTCCATTTTTGATAACATAACTTCTTTATCAGCAGCATTTTCATTCCAAAATTTTACTCTGTTATTATTCAAAGAGGCTAATTCTTGTTGAAGTTTGATAGCATTTTTTTTGATGGGACCTCTATCCAGGTGAAAGCCAATAATCCCATAGCCTTCTGTTGCTAACTGTCTAGCAATTGCTGCTCCGTGTCCTGTTGAACACCCCAATATAATAGCCCATTTATTTTCCATAAGATTTCAATTTAATAAATACTCATTCAATTAAGTATTATATTCTCACAATGAATTTAAACTGTGGATTTGTAGGACTTCCAAATGTGGGTAAATCAACATTATTTAATGCTTTAAGCAAAAATAATATTGCTGCTGAAAATTATCCATTTTGTACCATTGAGCCCAACACTGGAATCGTGGAGGTGCCTGATGAAAGGCTTGAAAAGCTCACACAAATATTTAACCCTGAAAAAACAATTCATAATACTGTTGAGTTTATCGACATTGCTGGTTTGGTTAAAAATGCACACCAGGGTGAAGGCTTAGGAAATCAATTTCTTTCTCAAATAAGATCAGTGAATGTAATTATACAGGTCGTTCGTTTTTTTAATGATGACAATATTACTCATGTAGAAAACAGAGTCAATCCTTTAGATGACATAGAAATTATCAATACTGAGCTCATCTTAGCAGATATAAAAACAGTTGAAAGAAGTCTTGAAAAAAACGTTAAACTTATTAAAGCAAATAAACCAGAAGGAAGGTTGGCAGAAGAAGTTTTAACAAACCTTTTAAATCATATGAACAATGGTCTTGCTGCTCGTTCATTTCCAAGAAATTCAAAAGAAGATCCTATTATCAAAAATCTATTTCTTCTAACAGACAAACCTATGATATATGTTGCCAACATTGATGATGAAATCAAGAACATAAATTTATTTCATGATGTTACTGAGGTTGCAAAAAAGAATAGGTCTTCAATAATTGAAATAAATGGAAAACTTGAGTCTGAAATGGCAGATTTTAGTGAAAAAGAAAAAAAACTTATTCTTGATGATTACGGAATTAAGGAAAGCGGGCTTGATTTACTTATTCGAGAAGCTTACGACACCCTAGGCCTTAATACTTTTTTCACTTGTGGTGAAAAAGAAGTTCGTGCGTGGACGATGAAAAAAGGAGCACAAGCTGTTGAAGCTGCAGGAGAGATTCATTCTGATTTCGCGACTAAATTTATTAAAGCCGAAATTTACACATATGAAGACGCAATTAATAACCGAGAAAAAATTAACGAATTAAAAACAATGGGCTTGGTGAAAATGGTAGGAAGAGACTATATTATGCAAGAAGGAGATATTGCATACTTCATTAAAGGACAATGAGCGATAAGAAACCTAAAATTGGTGTTGTTGGCGCGGGCCATCTTGGAAAACATCACATTAAGCATCTATCAAACCATAAGGGTGTTGATTTCGTTGGTGTTTTCGATGTAAATGAAGATTCTTTAAAAAATATATGTGATGAATTTTCTGTAAGGCCTCTCCAAAGTCTTGAAGAACTAATCTCTTCGTGTGAGGCTGTAAACATAGTTACCCCCACTAATACGCATTTTGATATTGCCAGAAAATTTTTAAAACAAAAGAAGGATGTTTTCATTGAAAAACCTATAACCAATACAGTTGAAGAGGCTTTATCGCTAATTAACCTTGCAAAAACAAATGAATGTATTGTTCAGGTTGGTCACATTGAAAGATTTAATCCTACAATCAACAAGCTTAAGGAATTGGTTGATAGTCCACATTATATTGAAATTGAAAGGCTAGCACCGTTTCAAGCTAGAGGAACAGAAGTACCTGTTGTTCTTGATTTAATGGTTCATGATATAGACTTGATTTTAGAAATGGTAAACAGCCCTGTAGAAAGTATTCAAGCAAGTGGAGCAAAAATGATGAGCAACTCTATTGACTTAGCTCATGCTCATATAAAATTTCAAAATGGTGTTGTTGCTAACTTAAAGTCAAGCAGAATTGCTCAAAACTATGTTCGTAAAATAAGAACATATCAGAAAAATTTTTATAGTATTACGGATCTAATGATTCCCCAAATTGAATTATACGGTTTAAAACATCATAATATGTTTTCCGAAGAGCTAAAATCACAAGAAGTAGAGACCAATGCGGGATTAAAAACTCTTTATTATGAAAAATTCATTCCAGAAAATAAAGATGCTTTACTTGAAGAAATCAATGACTTCATTCATTGCATTAATTCAAGGTCAAAACCAAACGTTGATGGACAGGCTGGTGCAAATGCCTTAGAAATAGCATTACAAATTGAAAACAAAATATTTTTGAATGAATAGAGAAAAAATTTTTATTATTTCTGGTGAGGATTCTGGAGATTTACATGGTGCTAAACTAATGGAGTCTATAAAAAAAATTAATCCACATACCGAATTTTTTGGTGTTGGTGGTAACAGAATGCAGAGCGAAGGTTTACAATTAACTGAGCACATTAAAAATTTAAATATCATTGGGATTTTTGAGGTTATTAAGCATTATTCAAGAATAAAAAAAATTTTTAATAGTACAGTTGAAGAAATTAAAAAGCTGAGGCCTAATAAGGTGATTCTCATTGATTATCCTGGCTTTAACTTGAGATTAGCAAAAAAACTCCACGCGCTGAATTTTGATATTACATATTTTATACTTCCTCAAGTCTGGGCCTGGAAAGAATCACGAAGTAAAATATTAGAGCAATACTGTAGAAAACTAATAAGCATCATTCCATTTGAAAAAAATTGGTTTTCACAAAGGGGTATTGATGTGCACTATGCGGGACACCCACTTTCAGATTTAAGTAACTTAACTTTCGAT
Source organism: uncultured Fidelibacterota bacterium (assembly GCA_902576865.1). GTDB lineage: Bacteria > Fidelibacterota > Marinisomatia > Marinisomatales > Marinisomataceae > Marinisoma. The sequence goes on along the minus strand of CACGWZ010000001.1, from coordinate 113,634 downwards.
AGATACACATTTTGCCAAAAACACAGTATTCCTGAAAAAAATAAAATTATTGTACTAATGCCTGGAAGTAGATCAATTGAAATCAAAAGACATTGGAAAATTTTTGAAAAAACAGTGGAAATTCTGCAACATGAACATAAAAATTTAAGTTTTATTTTACTCGAGGGGGAAAATGTTGAAATCAAAACAAATACTGATGTAATTAAAATTAACGAAAACCAATATGAGGCTATCGGTGTAGCAGATGCTGCTATTGTATGCTCTGGCACAGCCACTTTGGAAACAGCAATGTTAAAATGTCCAATGATAGTTTGTTATAAACTATCAACTTTGACATGGATTGTTGCTCAGATGTTATCAAAAGTTGAACACTTTTCTCTTGTAAACCTAATTGCTGAAGAAACGATTGTTGATGAATTTCTCCAGAAAAAAATGCTTCCAAAAAATCTTTCAAATGGAATAAATAAATTGCTTAAAAATGAAAACCACGATGCAATTATTAAAAAGTACAACCAGTTGATTGAAAAGTTAAAAACTAATGATAATGTCTATGATTCAGCAGCAAAATATATTTATGATTAAGTTTTTTATAAAAACCAAGTTATTACATTTTTTAATATTTATCGCATATCGATTCAATAGAACAACGATTATTGGTAATGAAAATATTAGCGATGTTAATTCATTCATTTTGGTTACTTGGCACGGTAAATGTCTTGGTGTAATGGAACATTTTCGTCAAAGAGGCTATCATGTTCTTATTAGTCAAAGTAGGGACGGTGATATTATATCCAATATTTCAAAGAAATTTGGGTACAATCTTTTCAGAGGATCAAGCAATCGTGGGGGTAAAGAAGCTATGGAAAAGATGTATCAATTCTTTTCATTAAACCCTTCAGGAAAACTTGTAATCACACCTGATGGGCCTACCGGACCAGAACATAAAGTTAAGCCAGGAGCCTTCCAACTTGCACAAAATTCTCAACGTCCTGTTGTTCCTGTGATTGTTGATGTTAAAAAAAGTTGGAAATTTAAAAATTGGCACACATTCTACTTTAGCAAGCCGTTTTCAAAAATGCGGGTGGTAATTGGACAGCCGCTATACTTCAAAGAAAATGAAAGTATTAAAGCTGGCGTACAAAAAATTGAAGATGCCTTAAAAAAAGTGGATGAAGTTGCAAGCAACCATGAATAACATACACATAACCATGAACAACAAGCTTCTTACGCACGCTTTATCGGCTTTATTATTTGTCTTTCCTGTTCACTTAATCTTTATTTTTTTAAAAAATTTTTTATATGATTTTGGATTTTTAAAAGGGGAAAAAGTTGATGCCAAGGTAATTAGCGTTGGAAATATTGCTCTTGGTGGAACCGGAAAAACACCAACAACTATTGCAATAGCAAACTTTTTAGAAAGAAATGGTTATACTGTTGGTATTGTAACTAGAGGCCACGGTAGAGAAAATATTTCAAATAGCTTTTTGCTTAAAAATCAAAGCTGGAAAGAATGTGGAGATGAGGTGGTTATTCTAAAAAATAATACCTCTTCAAATACCCGCATTTTTGTTTCTCTAGACAAGATCTATGCTGCAAAACAACTATCAAATATGGGGTGTAATATAATTTTGCTAGATGATGGATTTCAACACAGAAGGATTGGCAGAAATATTGATATTGTTTTACTTGGCCCTGAAAATCAGAACAAGAAGTGTCATCTTGTCTATCCGTATGGGTTATTAAGAGAGCCGTTTTGTTATTTAAAAAGGGCTGATATTACAATTTCTACTAAAAATAATTTAATTAAAAATACTGGCCTTATATCTGATTACAAAATGGATCTAAAGATTAAGCAAGAAGTTCTATCTTCCAGCACCATAAAAAATATTCATAGCTTAGCTAATAAGTCAGGCATTGTTTCTGTTTGCTCTATAGGGGATCCTTTGAGTTTTTCAAAAACGCTTGAACGTATTAACATCAATGTAGATAAAAAGCTGATCTTTCCTGATCACTGGCCTTTTTCCTTTCATGATATAGAAAAGATTAACCGCCTTGCGTTGAAAGAGAATTTGAAACATATTGTTTGTACAGAAAAAGACTTTGTAAAGCTTATAGAATTCAAACAAGACCTTAAAATTGATATTAACGCCATTGTTATGAAACATGAAATATCAAAAGAAATTGAACAGGATATTTTAGGTCGTTTGATGTAAATTTTTACACCATTGACATTGGATATGTAATAAGCTAAGTTTTTGAACATTTAACACATTAGGAGGATTTAAATGGTAGAATTATTTTTAGAGGGTGGCCCCTTCATGTGGCCAATTTTACTCTTACTACTTGCAGGGCTCGGTCTTGTAGGAGAAAGGTTTTATTCGCTCAATCAATCTCAAGTAGATTCTGATGGTTTTATGGACTCTTTAAGAGGAGCTTTAAAGTCTGGCGGATCTAAAAAAGCTATGGATGTTTGTGCTGAACAGGATGGGCCGGTTTCAAACATTTGTAAGGCTGGTTTATCTAAAGTCGGAAAAGGTCCTGAACAAATTGAAAAAGCAATCGAAAATGCTGGGTCTTTGGAGATGGCTTTTCTAGAAAAAAATATGGGTTGGTTAACAGCAATTATTGCAATTGCTCCTATGATGGGTTTTACAGGTACAGTTGCAGGTATGATTTTTGCATTTGATGCTATTGCTGCTGCCAATGATATTTCCCCAGCAGTTGTTGCTGTTGGTATTTCTCAAGCTCTTTTAACAACAGCTTTTGGACTTATCGTTGCTATGATCATCCAAATTGCTCAAAACTTCTTCTCTTCAATGATAGATGGAATGGTTTTAGATATGGAAGAAAGATCTATAGAAATAACGGACTTATTAAGAGAATCAAAGTAAAATATGGCTCTTAGAGAACGAAAAGCCCGCGTTGGCGCTATTCCGGAGGGTGGAATGGCTGATATAGCATTTCTTCTGTTAGTATTCTTCCTAGTTACCACAACTATAGATATGGATAAAGGTCTAGGAATAATTCTTCCGGCAGAGGGTCAAGAACTTGAAATCAATAAAAAAAATATTCTTAACTGTCTAATCAGTGCATCAGGTAGTGTGCTGCTTGGAGGTGAGCCTGTAGAAATGAAGGATTTGAGTAGACGAGTTAAAGAAGAAATCCGAGCTAATGACAAGCTTATTGTTTCTGTTAAGGCTCATGAAAAAGCGGAATATGACGTTTATGTTGAGGTATTAGATCAATTAAAGATTGCAAATGCAACTAGAATATCAATTGCGGAGACAGAATAATGAAGTTTAGAAGAAAATCAGGAGTAGAGTCAAAAATATCAACATCCTCAATGCCTGATATTATTTTCATGCTTTTAATTTTCTTTATGGTAACTACTGTCTTAAGACAATTTTCTGGTCTACCAGTATCGCTACCAAAGGCAGAAAGAATTGAAAAACTTGAATCAAAAAGGCATACGTCAGACATTTGGGTATCAAAAGACGGATTAATTTCAATTGAAGATAAGCTTTATAACAATGATGATGTAAGACATGTTATGTATGAGAAAAGAGCGTCTGATCCTCAGCTTACAGTTTCTCTAAAAGCTGACCAGGCTGCTAGAATGGAAATTATTTCTGACATTCATAATGAACTCCGAAAAGCAGATGCGCTAAAGTTAAACTATTCTACAAAAGTTAAGGCTCCAAACTAATGGATGAGCTCAAAAAACTGCTGAGTGAGCTCAAAAAACTGCTGGATAAATTTAATCCATTCTCTAGGCTAGTTGACTTTTTTCTTAAAAGAGCAAAGCTGCTTGAGAACTCATTAAAAGAAAAATATTCAACTGTTCTTAGGGTCGGTATCTTGTTTGCATCCTTTTTACTGCTTTTAGGATTTTATTCATTGCAGCGATTTGAAAACAATATTGATATTGAAACAGAAAGCCAAATTATTATAGAAAACATTGAAATACCAGAAACTCAACAGTTTGAGACTCCTCCACCCCCAGCAAGACCTTCTGTGCCTGTTGAGTCAGAAGACGATGACCTTGCTGACGATCTTACAATTGAAGAAACAGATTTAGACAACTTTGATGCTTGGGATGCTCCACCCCCACCTCCATCTGGTCCTCAGGTTAAATTTATTCCTTATGATGATCCACCGAGACCTCTCTTTCCAATTAAACCTGTCTACCCCGATATTGCTCAGGAGGCAGGTATCGAAGGCCAGGTTTTAGTTCAGTGCTTTATTGACAAAACAGGTAAGGTCAAAGAAACAATTGTTTTAAAGGGTATTCCTAATACAGGTTTAAACGAAGCAGCGGTTGATGCTTTGAGGAAAACTAGATTTAGGCCAGCTAAACAGCGTGAAACAAAAGTTGGGGTTTGGATTACAATCCCGATCAATTTTAAACTTCAGAACTAATTTTAAATAACAATAAGCTTTTTTGATGGGTGATCTTTAAAGCCTATTTCAATTTGATCTCCACTTGCTAATGGACCAACGCCTTCTGGCGTGCCGGTAAATATTATATCTCCCTTTTTGAGATCAACAATATTTGATATATGTAAAAGAATACTTTCAAAGGAAAAGATCATGTCTTTTAGGTTTCCTTCTTGTCTTATCTCTTGGTTAATTTTTAAATAAAACTCTTTTGGGCATTCATGCTTAATGAAATTTGAATTAAAAACTGCTGAACCTTTAAATGATTTTGCCGCAAACCAAGGTAAACCTTTTTTCTTGAGATCTGTTTGAAGTCTTCTATCTGTTAAATCTAAGCCTATGGAATAGCCTGAAATAAATGAGTTAGCTTCATTGCGAGTCTTTGGTGATCCGTCTTTTCCAATCAAAACAACTATTTCAAGCTCATGTTCTATTATTTGATTTTTTGGAATTTTAATTATGTCTTTAGTATTCACAGCAGAAGACGATTTTTGAAAAATCAGTGGTGATTTTGGAACTTTGTTACCAAGCTCCTTTGCATGTCCTTCAAAATTTCTTCCAACACAATAAATGTTTTCAATTTTTAAGTCTTCTCTCATTCTTTCTTTTTTAACAAACTTGAAAGTGAGCTTGATATATATTCTTGGTTTAGTCTTGCTATGTTCACCTGTCCTATTTCCTTTGGACACTCTGCTGAGCAAGCCCCTGTATTCGTACATGAACCAAAACCTTCTTCATCCATTGTTGCAACCATTTTAGCAACTCTGTCTTTTCCTTCTTTTTGCCCTTGAGGCAACAAAGAAAGGTGTGAAACTTTTGCTGAAGTAAACAACATTGCTGAAGAATTTTTACAAGCTGCTACACAGGCACCACACCCTATGCACGCTGAAGACAAAAATGCTTCGTCAGCATACTCTTTTTTAATAGAAATGGAGTTTGCCTCGGGTGCTTCACCGGTGTTTGTTGAAACGTACCCTCCTGAAGAAATAATTCTATCAAAAGCCTTTCTATCAACGGAAAGATCTTTTATCACAGGAAAAGATTCTGCTCTAAATGGCTCTAATAAAATATCTTCTTCATTACTAAAAGCCCTCATATGAAGCTGACATACGGTGGTAGCTTTCTGGGGTCCATGTGGACTTCCATTAATCATAAAGCCACAGGATCCACAAATTCCCTCACGACAATCATGATCAAAGGCGACTGGATCTTTTTTTTCTTTAACAAGCTTGATATTTAAAATATCCATCATCTCCAAAAAAGAGATGTTTGGATCTATGTTTTCAAGCCTATAGGATTTTAATATACCTTTTGTTGAGCCAGAGCTCTGCCTCCATATTTTAAGATTAATATTCATTTATAGCTTCTGGTCTTTAGTTTAACATTATTATATTTTAGCTCTTCTCTGAAAAGTTTTGGGTTTTCATTTTCAGAATAATCCCAGGCTGCAACATATTTGAAATCTTTGTCGTTTCTTTCTGCCTCATTTTCTTCTGTTTGATATTCTTCTCTAAAATGTGCACCGCAAGATTCGTTTCTATCAAGAGCGTCAAATGCCATTAATTCAGCAAGCTCAATAAAGTCTTTTACCCTTAGAGCTTTTTCAAGCTCTTGATTAACGTCTTTATCGCTTCCTGGTATTGAAATGTTATTCCAAAATTTTTCTTTAATTTTTGGAATTTCTGATAAGGCCTCTCTTAGTCCTGACTCAGTTCTAGCCATCCCAATCTTATCCCAGACAATTTTCCCCAGCTCTCTATGAACTTCGTCCACTGCCATTTTTCCGTCAACCATCATTAGCTTGTTAATTTCATTCTCTGTTTTATCTTTAGCTTCTTTAAACTCTGGCCTATCTGTTATATCTTTCATGAGCGGTGTTTCTTTTGCTAAAAAATCCATTGCTGTGTGTGGAACGACAAAATATCCATCAGCCAAACCTTGCATTAATGCACTTGCCCCTAATCTGTTAGCTCCATGATCTGAAAAATTGCTTTCACCTATTGAAAACAATCCTTCTACAGTAGTCATTAAATTATAATCAACCCAAAGTCCCCCCATTGTATAATGCACAGCAGGATAAATTTTCATTGGTGTTTCATAGGGGTTCTCGTTGGTAATATTTTGATACATATCAAATAAATTTCCATACTTTTCTCTAATGAAATCTTCACCTTTTTCATCTATGGCTTTTTGAAAATCAAGATATACTGCAAAACCCGTAGGTCCAATACCCCTTCCTTCATCGCAAACCTCTTTAGCTCTTCTGCTTGCAACATCTCTTGGAACTAAATTACCAAAAGCTGGGTAAATTCTTTCTAGGTAATAATCTCGTTCTCCTTCTGGAATTTCTGTAGGTCTTCTTTGGTCGTTTTTCTTTTGTGGTACCCAAACTCTTCCATCATTTCTTAGGCTTTCACTCATAAGGGTTAATTTGGATTGAAAATCATTTTTAACTGGAATACACGTTGGATGGATTTGTGTAAAGCTGGGGTTTGCAAAAAGAGCCCCCTTTCTGTGCGCCCTCCAGTTTGCAGTAACGTTACTTGCCATTGCGTTTGTAGATAAATAATAAACGTTAGAATACCCTCCGGTTGCTAAAATAACAATGTCAGCACTGTGTGTTTCAATTTTACCATTTACAAGATTTCTGGTAACAATTCCTTTTGCTTTTCTATTAACAAGAACAATATCCAGCATGTCGTGTCTTGAATAGAAAACTACTTTCTTTTTTTCCATTTGTCTGCTCAGTGCTGAATATGCCCCAAGCAATAGCTGTTGACCTGTTTGACCTCTTGCATAAAAAGTTCTTGAAACCTGGACACCTCCAAAAGATCTGTTATCCAAAAGCCCACCATACTCTCTTGCAAAAGGAACTCCTTGTGCAACACATTGGTCGATAATATTTTTACTAATTTCCGCCAGCCTATAAACGTTGTCTTCTCTAGATCTAAAATCTCCACCTTTAATAGTATCATAAAACAGTCTCATGACACTGTCGCCATCGCTTTTATAGTTTTTTGCAGCATTTATTCCGCCTTGCGCAGCTATACTGTGTGCCCTTCTTGGTGATTCATGGAAGGAAAAAGCGTGGACATTAAACCCTTGTTCTGCTAAGGTTGCAGAAGCTGATGCGCCCGCAAGACCTGTTCCAATAACTATTACCTTATACTTGTTTGCCTCTTCTGGAGTAAGCTTTTTAAGATTATTTTTGTATTCTTCCCACTTTGTATGAAGCTCCCCATTTGGTGCTTTAGAAAATAAATTAAATTCTGTCATATAACCCTCGCTATAAAACCAAACCATATTGGAATTGAAATAAATCCAAGAGGAATCCAAAACCAAAAAATGGCTGAAAGATTATTATATATTTTTTCATATTTTGTTCCTACGATTCCAAGTGTTTGTCCTGCAGATGTAATCCCGTGCTTAAGATGATAACCTAAAAGTGCAATCGCCACAATATAGAATATTGATACAGCAGGACTGCCAAACCCTACAGAACTTTCTGTAACAACATAGTAATAGCTCATTCCTTGGAGATCAAAATTAAATTTATACCAAAACGTAGACCAGTGTGTAGCAAGAAAAATGAAAACAATGCTTCCTGTAAACGCTGCAGACCTTGCCGCATTCGAGGTATTTGCTTTGCTGTATGAAGAAATTACTTTTTTTGCTTTTCTGTTTTTTAACCAAAGTAACGTTCCGCTATATGCATGACTGCCTACAAATAAAACTAAAAAGAATTCTGCTATTCTAATTAAAAAACCTAGCTGGTGTAGCTTGTTTACGTAGGCATTAAAGGCTTCTTCTCCTAGGAAAAGAAACAAGTTTCCAAAAAGATGGAAGGCCATAAAGAAGGCTAACAAAAGCCCTGTAATAGCCATTAGAATTTTTCTTCCAACAGAAGAAGTTAATAGTTTTAATATTGACATATTTAAGTGATGCTAATTTTAAAACTCATTTACATAAATATAAAGATAAATTGGATGCAACCATCAATTTCTAAAATGGTAATTATTTTAAAAAATTAAGAAGGCAAAATAGGCTTTAAAAAGAGAATTCGTTTAACTTTGGAATTTGTTTTTTTAGCTCTGCCAAACTTCCTTTAAAAGTTTTTTTATTGTATACGACCTTCCACTCACCTGTAGGCTCACCGTTTGTAAAAGCCCCCTCAATTGTTGGATTTTGTCTTGGGGCAACATAACTCCAGCTTCCGTTTTTTTCATTATTAGAATAAGTTCCTTTCCCAAAAAACCTTGACCCAAAATCTATATCTTGTCCCTCTGTCCACTCACCTTCTTTTATGTCGTTTTTGTATGGTCCCTCTGCTATTCTTCTTCCGTTTTTTGCATATAAAGACCACATACCAACCTTTTTTCCAAACTGATATGAGCCAGATTGCGAGCGCTCTAAAGATCCGTTAATACTGCTATAATATTCCTCCCAGTCTCCTGTTTTTACTCCTTCACTAAATGAACCAACTCCTCTAATATCTGCATATGGAGATAGATTATTAAATTTACCGTTTAAGACTCCGTTGCTATAGTTTTCTTCCCAACCTTTATCTTCTCCGTCTTTATACCAGGTCCATTTTCCCACCTTGTTGCCTTGAACATATTCTCCTTCGCTAACCAAAACCTCTTGTGGGTCCCAGCTTTTCCACAGCCCGCTTCTTTGCCAATTCTCATAGTCCCCAGCCCTCACAACAACAAGTGTATTTGGGTCCCACTCTCGCCACCTTCCAGCACCTTCTTCAAAAATAATTTCTCCAGTTTTTCTAAGCCTATTTTCATTGTCTCTGCTCCACTGTGTCCATGTTCCTACAGGTTTGCCCTTTTCATAATTAATATATTCTAGCCTTTTGTTATTGTCCATCGGTCCGGGGAAAACATATGTAATTTGCTCTCCTTCAGGTACTCCTCTAATATAGTTGGCCTTTCTTCTTGTACCATTTTTATAATCAATTTCAGTCCATGCGCCATCCTTTATGCCTTTCTTGTATGTTCCTAATTTTTCTCCATACTTGTCGAGCACATCTCCAGAGTAAAGCTTATCGTCTCCAACGTATGCTAGGCCATTCTCTCCAATTCTTAGTTCGTCCTCATATATTTCACCTGAGCATGAAATCATAATTAAAGCTGCTAATAATATAAATGTTTTTTTCACGGTCACTCCTTAAATTGTTTTGCCCGAAAAGGTTGTTTTTTTAAAATCATTTAAAATGTATTCATAATGAACAATAAACAAAAAATATATTTTTTCTCTCAACTCCAAACCGACGGAGACCAAAACATGATAGATGTTTTGGGTGGAAAGGGTGCTAACATTGCAGAAATGTGCAAACTTGGTCTTCCGGTTCCTCCAGGTTTTACTTTAGCTACAAGCCTTTGCTCTGATTACCTAAAAGCTAAATCATTATCTATTGTTTTAAAAAATAACATTAAAAAAAATGTGTCTAAAACGGAGAGCGTTATTGGAAAAACATTTGGCGGATCAAATCCGCTGCTTCTGTCTGTTAGGTCGGGGGCGCCGATTTCCATGCCAGGAATGATGGAAACAATACTAAATATAGGGCTTACTTCTAAAACTATACCCTCCATGATTAAGATAAGTGAGGATGAACGCTTTGTTTATGATAGCTACCGAAGACTAATTATGATGTATGCAGATGTAGTGATGGAAAAAGCGCTCAAGCTAAACAAGTCGACCAACCCCATCAGGGTACTTATGGAAAAAGAGCTGGAGTCTGTTAAAAAAAATAAAGGGTATAAAAATGATTCTAACATGAAAGCTGAAGACTGGAAGGTTTTATCAAATAAATATTTAACAATGGTAAAAAAGGAATTTGGCGTTCCTTTTCCAGACGATCATTATGAACAACTTTATGGCGCTATTGCTGCAGTCTTTGAGAGTTGGAATGGAAAAAGGGCAAAAGAATATAGAAGTTTTGAAAAAATATCATCTTCTATGGGTACTGCTGTGAACGTTCAGGCTATGGTTTTTGGAAATCTTGGAAAAAATTGCGGGACGGGCGTTGCTTTTACAAGAAACCCCTCAACGGGTGAAAATGTATTTTTTGGAGAGTGGCTTCCTAACGCCCAAGGAGAAGATGTCGTTGCAGGCACTAGAACGCCCCATCCAGTTGTTGGTAATAATAAAAACTCTTTATCTGCTGTAATGCCAAAAGCATTTAAAGAATTAAACATTGTAAGAAAGAAGCTAGAAAACCACTTTGATGATATGCAAGACATCGAATTCACTGTTCAAGAAAATAAACTTTGGATGCTTCAAACAAGAAGAGGTAAGAGAACAGGTGTTGCCGCCATAAAAATTGCAACTGATATGGTTAAAGAAAAGCTTATAACTAAAAAGATCGCTGTGGGCAGAGTTAGACCGCTTCAGATTTATGAAAGTCTTTTAAAAAACATTAATCCCAAAGATATTGAAAACAACTTACCTGTTTCGGCTGGCCTACCCGCCGGCCCTGGCGCATCTTGTGGTGTTGCTGTTTTCAGCGCAGAGAAGGCTGAGGCTATGGGAAAGAAAAATAAAAAAGTTATACTTGTGCGCGAAGAAACATCTCCCGAAGATATACATGGAATGCACTACTCTGAAGGCATTTTAACCTCAAGGGGCGGCTTAACTAGCCATGCAGCTTTAGTTGCAAGAGGTTGGGGCAAAAGCTGTGTTGTAGGATGTCAAGATTTAACTATTGATAAAAGCTTAAAATTTGCAAAAATAGGTAGAGAAAAAATAAAGGAGGGAGATTACATAACGCTCAACGGTTCTTCTGGAGATATTTACCTTGGTGAAATGAGGCTATTCCAAAATCCTTTGGATAATACTGGACCGCTCAGCCTACTGTTGTCGTGGGCAGACAAAATAAGAAAGCTAAAAATTAGAACAAACGCTGACACCCCTGAAGACTGTGAAAGGGCGCTTAGTTTTGGTGCAGAAGGTGTTGGCCTTTGTAGAACTGAACATATGTTTTTTGATGAGAAAAGGGTTCATGAGTTCAGAAAAATGATTTTAGCAGAAGATAAAGAGAGTCGAAACTCATATCTAAAAAATCTTCTTCCTTTCCAAAGAAAAGATTTTTACAAAATATTTAAAAAAATGGACGGTTTGCCAGTAACTGTAAGGCTTTTAGATCCACCTCTTCATGAATTTATCAATATACACGGCAAAGAAATGAAAAAGTTGGCGAGCGACATGAACCTGCCGCTTAAAACTGTTGAAGAAAGAGTTGAATCCCTAAAAGAGGCAAATCCCATGCTTGGCCATAGGGGTTGCCGTCTTGGTATTTCATATCCAGAAGTAACCGCCATGCAGGCTCGCGCTATTATTGGAGCGGCTGCAAAGCTTAAAAAAGAAGGAAATAATCCAAAAGTTGAGCTAATGATACCTCTCGTTTCTAATTTAGAGGAATTTTTAAACCAGAAAGAAATTGTTCTTGCAATAAAAAATGAAATACTTGAAAAGGGCGATTTAAAAATAAATTTTAAAATTGGAACCATGATCGAAGTACCGCGTGCTTGTCTTGTAGCTGAAGAAATTGCTGAGGTGGCTGACTTTTTTAGCTTTGGCACAAATGACCTTACACAAACCACGTTTGGTTTTAGTAGAGATGATACAGGTACCTTTTTTCCTCATTATTTTGATGAAGAAATTATGCTTGCAGACCCCTTTGAACAGATTGATCGTAAAGGGGTTGGCAAACTTATGAAGATCGCTGTAAGAGACGCAAGAGCTAGTAAAAATAAGATTTCTCTTGGTATTTGTGGTGAGCATGGAGGAGAACCTAACAGTATAGAGTTTTGTAAAATATTGGGTCTTGATTATGTTAGCTGTTCTCCTTATCGTGTACCTATTGCAAGGCTAGCTGCAGCACAAGTTGAACTATGAGTAAAAAATATAAAATAATAATTTTTGGTGCTACCGGGTTCACTGGTGAGCTGTGTGCAAAATATATGTCAGAAAGGTATTCTGATGTTCCAATGGCAATTGCGGGAAGAAGCAAAGAAAAGTTGGAAAATATAAAAAACACAAACGGCCTGCCTTTTCCTATAATTGTTGCAGACGCCTTTGATGTAGATGCTTTAGATTCAATGTGTAGAGAAACAGAGGTTGTGCTTTCCACGGTTGGTCCATATCATAAATACGGCTCTTATCTTTTGAAGGCTTGTATTGAAAACGGCTGCCATTATGTTGATATAACCGGCGAAAGTTTTTGGATTAAAGACATGATTGATAAACACCACAAGTCCGCTTTCGATAAAGGAGTTAGGGTTATAAATGCTTGTGGTTTTGACTCTGCCCCTTCTGATCTTGGGGTGTTTTATGCTGTCAACCAGGTTGATGGAGATGTTAAAAAAGTACAATGTTTTCAGGCGTGGAAGGGTGAAGCTTCTGGCGGCACGATAGAAACGATGTTTTCGTCGATGGATGCAAAGCTAGCGAAAGGCGGTCTTGGAAAGTTTTCCCTAAATCCAGAAAACACTGTTTCAGAAAACCAGAAAAAAAAGACAAGCGATAAAATTAAAGTAGAAAAAATACCGCACCTCGGTGGTTGGACCGGGCCTTTTGTAATGGCACTTCCTAACACGAGAGTCGTAAGAAGATCAGCTGCACTATCGAGTTCTATTGGTAAATACTACGGGGATGATTTTGTTTATTCAGAAGGTGCATATTATTCTAAAAAAGGTGCAGCTAGAAAAGTAACCTTCATGACTATTGCTCTGGGGCTCATCATTATTTCTCCATTGCGCAAATTATTAAGAAGGTTTTTTAGAAAGCCAGGAGAGGGACCTTCTCAAAAGGCTATGGATTCTGGCTTCTTTAAGAGTAGGTTCTTGGTGGAGACAGGTGGTGGTTTTCGTGCGTTTTCTATGTCTTCAAGCGGCGACCCTGGTTATAAGATGACATCAAGAATGGCTTGTGAAAGCGCGTTATGTTTGGCTGTTGAAAACCCGGCCGATCTTCCTGGTGGTGCCGGTTTTGGCGGTCTCTTAACTCCTTCGACTGGACTTGGAAACACTCTTATCAAAAGATTAAAAAAAATTGGTGTTTTGTTTGAAGAAATACCGCTTAACAATTAAAGCCAAAACACTGTAATCCCTGAATTTTTTCCATTAAAGTCTCTGTCTCGTTTGTTAGAAAGCTCTGATCTCATATTTACTGCGTCTTTGTTAAAAGCATTATAGTCTTCTCCGGGAATGACCGCTCTAAACCTTCCTTCCTGTTGACGCGCCCAACTTCTAACACCATCTGCAATGCTTCCCGATCCTAGGCCATGAATTATTTTGACTGCAACTGCTCCCTCTTTTTTTGCGGTGCTTATTGCAACCTCTAAGAGAACAAGGGCCTCTGATAATGACTGTCCTGCGTGCGCTATGTCAACGGTTTTTAACATACTAAAAATTACATAATAATTTATTCCTCATAACAATGTATAATAAAATTTCATATATTTCTTCATATGCAAAGCATAGATACAGTTTTCAAGGCACAAAAAGTCAAAAGTATATCTTTGAGGAATAGCACCATCAAGGAAAGGAAAGCTAAATTAAGGCTCCTTCTCAAAAATTTTTTAGAAATGGAGGATGAAGTACTTGCTGCTCTTTCTAAAGACCTAGGAAAGTCTAGAACCGAAGCACTTCTTGCAGAGGTTTATGGGGTGAAAGCTGAAGCTAATTTTGCAATAAAAAATTTGCACAGCTGGATGAAAACAAAAAGGGTTGCGAGCCCCCTTGCCATTTCTTTTACCAAAAGCTGGGTAAAACCTGAACCAAAAGGAAGTGTTTTAATAATTTCTCCTTGGAATTATCCAATTATGCTTTGCTTAAATCCGCTAATTGCTGCGATTTCTTCTGGTAATACAGCGGTGCTTAAACCCTCTGAGCTAACCCCGGCATCAGGGGATTTGGTAAAAAAACTAATTGAAAAAACGTTTTCTTCGGATGAAGTTGCTGTTTTCTTGGGTGAAAAAGATTTGGCACAAAAACTTTTGGAACTTCCATTCAACCATATAATATTTACTGGAAGCCCGAAAGTTGGAAAGCTTGTTATGGAGGCTGCCTCAAAACACCTTGCAGGTGTTACGTTAGAGCTGGGCGGCAAATCTCCTGTTATCGTTGATAAACACGCAAACGTAAAAGACGCTGCCTGGAAAATTGCTTTTTATAAATTTGCGAACGCTGGCCAAACTTGCACTGCTCCAGACTATATTCTTTGTGATGAAGACGTGCACGACGATCTTGTTTTGGCCTTAGAAAAAAACATGTCGCAGTTTTTTGCTGAAGGGATAGATGAATCTAAAAAAGATTATTGCTCTATTGCAAACGAACACCACCTTAACAGGCTAAAAAGTGCTCTTGTTGATGCTACTTCTAGCGGCGCAGAAATTGTGTGTGGCGGAGAGATAAGTCAAAGTGGTCTGTATTTTTCTCCAGCCATTTTAACGGGCGTTAATTACAGCAACCCAATCATGCAGGAAGAAATCTTTGGCCCAATTTTACCGATTGTTAAAGTTGGGGGCCTAGAAGAGTCTATTAACTATGTAAACAAAAACGAGAAGCCTTTGGCCCTGTATCTTTTTAGTAATAAGTCGTCTGTACATAATGAGGTTTTAAAAAGCACTTCCAGTGGTGGGATGGTAATAAATGACTGCGTTCTACATCACATGAACCCAAACCTTCCTTTTGGCGGAATAAACAATAGTGGGGTTGGTAGCTATCACGGCAAGTTTGGTTTTGATGCCTGTTCTCATCACAAAGCAGTGCTGAAAAGTAGTTCAATTTCCCCTTTTAAAATGATGCTTCCGCCTTATACCAAAACCAAAGAAACCTTGGCTAGTCTAATAAAAAAATATTTTTAGCTATTTCGTTTCTTAGATCAATTATAATATTTGCATACTTATCTGATCTATTATACGTTCTTATAGCCTTCCAGGCTTTTGACTTATAGGTGAAATTAAAGTCGTTTTTTGGGTAGCCGTTTTCGGTAAGATAAAATGCAATACTCCCCATTACATCCTCCCAATCATAAGGATCTTTTTTACCGTCCCTGTTATAGTCGATTGATAGCTTGTTAAAGCTGGAAGGTATAAATTGGCCGTACCCAAATGCCCCCGCGTATGATCCATCAAGCGAAAAGGGATCAATTTCATTTTCTGAACAAAGCGCTAAGAGCTCTGCTATTTCTTTGGTCGCCCAACTAGACCTTTTGGGCATTTTTAACGCCTGCGTATACAAGGAGTTAATCACTGAAAACTCTGCATTTTTTAGTCCATAGTTTGTTTCAACACCAACAATAGCAACTAAAACTATTGGATCTATTTCAAACTCCTTTGCTACTCTCGCAATTAAGGTTTTATTTTTTTTGTAAAAACTTACTCCCCCACCTATTCTTTGCTTGTTGAAAAATATTTTTTTATACTGTTTGTATGTTTTTATTTTTTCTGGCTTGTTTTCAAACCTTTTGATCACGTCCATATCTACTTGCAGTCTTTTGTCTTCAAATGTGCTTAATATATATTCAATCGATGGGGTTTTTTGATCTTTAGCATAAGATATAACCCTACTAATTACTTGCTCTTTATCTGCTCCCAACAGGTTGGTAATATAAAATATGATGCTTAGTTTGAGGATAAAGTTTATTTTCATTTAAATGGGCGTTCTTTCAAAAAATAAATATGTTCTTTTGTTTCTTGCTCTTCTTGCTGTTAGCTCTTCAGCTTGGGTTGTAAGGTTTCTGCCTGAACTTTCTGCCACAACAATAGCTTTTTGGAGAATGTTTCTCGCAAGTATTATGGCTTTCACTATATCTTACAAAACTATTTTTACTTTTGTTCCAAATAAAAAGATTTTGCTTGCAGGAATATTCTTGGGGTTTCATTTCGCTTTGTTTTTTAGAAGCGTTCAGTTAACCTCTATAGCTGAAGCTGCTCTGCTTGGCACCATTGCTCCTGTTTTTACAGAAATTTATTCAATCGTCTTTCAAAAGAAGGTCTTTTCTGTGAAAGTTTTCTTTGGGCTGTCTCTGGCTCTTTTGGGTGCTTACATCCTTATAAGTCAAAGTAGCTTCAGTGATACAAGCACCACTGGCAACCTCCTAGCCGTTCTCTGTTCTATTGCAATGGCTGTTGTTCTTATTGTTGGAAAAAACGTTAGAAAAAGCGTTGGTCTCTTAGAATATTCCCGATGGGTGTTCCTTGGTGCCTCTTTCTGTCTTTTCTTTATATCGGTGGCAGAGGGGGTCAATGTATTTAGTTTTAGTAAGAATGATTTTGGGTGGTTTGTCTTTTTGGCTGCGGTGCCAACAATGGTGGGTCACAACATTTTTTATTTTCTGGTTAAGTCTTTAAGCGCTACTACAGTTGCTGCGGTGCCTCTAGGTGAGCCTGTAATTTCCTCTTTGGGTGCATATTTCCTTTTTGAAGAGCCGGTAGGGATAAGTGTTTTTTTGGGTGGCGCTATCACACTGATTGGGGTATATGTTGTTATAAAAAATGATACGGGAACTTAGTACTCTGATTTGATAAAGCTAATTAGAATATTTGATAGTTCTTTTGGTTTTGTCCACTGATAAAAGTGCCCGCCCCCTATATATGGAGCCTTTAATACTTTTGGACACATCTTTAAAACATCTTTTTCCATGGTATTTGTTATGGGGTCATTACCAGCAAAGACGCTCATAAAAGGTTTATTCCAAGACCTAAAGAAGTTTCGTGCCTTCTTTTGGGCCGCTAAAGAACGGTCTGGTATAATTGGAACCTGCATTGGCATAGACCTCACTCCCATTTTATACTCACGGCCTGGAAAGGGCGCATCAAAAGCTTTGGCTATTTCTGGTTTAAGGGGATAAATTTTTTCTATTCCCATTTGGACAAAACAGTAGTATGCGACATTGTTAATTTTTTTTCTTCCTCCCCCAATCATGCTCATTATCAAGCCAACCGGTACATCCTCTGTGTCCCAGCAATATTTTTGCCAGTACATAAATTTTAAAACTTGGTGTGTTGCTGGCTCTCCCCTCATTCCTCTCAAATTTTTATATATATCAGAAAAGGTTAATGTTTTTTTGCTTTTGATAAAGGCTTCTCTTTGTTTTAAAACACCCCTTGGAACTCTTGGGTTGTAAGGAAGTCCGGTGTTTCCCACTGCAACCCTGCTAAACCTGTCCGGTTCTTGTGAAACAACCCTTAAGCCTATCAACCCTCCCCAATCTTGTCCAAAAAATGTTAAATCCTCTAGTTTGTTTTCTTTTAACCACTGAACCATCCAGTCAACCTGTTTTTGATAGCTATAGTCATTCCTTTTGTCGGGCTTATCTGACTTTCCATAACCTGGAAGGTCTGGACATATGACCCTTACTTTCTCTTTTAAAAAAAATGGGATCATTTTTGTATATAAATAACTCCATGCGGGTTGTCCGTGAAAACAAAGAATAATTGGACCTTCTTTTGGGCCTTCGTCTATATGGTGAATTCTTAGGTCGTCACCTTCTTTTGTTTTGATGGTTGTATAGTGGGGTTTGTATGGGTAGTTTTTGAGATCCTTGAAATACTTTTCGGGCGTTCTTAATACCTTCATTTTTTTTACCTTAAACTGCCATTGGGGCTTTTATGCTGTCCATTGGATTGTAATTTAACAGCTTGTAATCTGTAGGTCTTGATTCAAGGACTTCTTCTATTGATTTAAAGCTTGGCATTTTAAGTTTTGGGGCTTCCAAGGGGTCTCTCGTTATTTGTTCTTTTACCTGCTCAATGTGGTTATTATAAATGTGGCAGTCTCCACCCGTCCATATAAAATTACCGGGTTTAAGGTCTAATATGCTTGAAAGTATGTATACAAGCAAACTATACGAAGCTATATTAAACGGGACCCCCAGAAACATATCAGCGCTTCTTTGATAGAGCTGGCAGCTCAGCTCTTTATCTTGAACATGGAACTGAAACATTGTATGGCATGGCGGTAGCGCCATTTCATCAATTTTGTCTACATTCCACGCGCTCACTATGTGCCTTCTGCTGTTTGGGTTGTTTCTTAGGTCTAGGATTATTTTTTTAATCTGATCCTCCCCTCCAACATCTTTGCCCCAAGATCTCCACTGCTTTCCGTAAACAGGTCCCAACTCCTTTTGTGTTTTGTTATTTAGATACCCAAGCTCAACCCCCTGCTTGTCAGCATTGGCGGTCCAAATAGTTTTTTTATTCACTACTTCTTCCCTTGGTTTTCCAAAATGTATTTCTGCCAACCTTCTTTCATCTGTGCTTCCCTCTAAAAACCAAAGCAATTCGCTAACAACACTTTTCCAAGCCAGTTTTTTCGTTGTTACGGCTGGAAAGCTATTTCTAAGATCAAAGTGCATTTGGTATCCGAAAACACCCCTTGTACCTATACCGGTTCTGTCATCTCTTCGTTTTCCGTTATCAAGAACGTGTTCAAGGGCTTTAATATATTGTTTCATTATATTTTTTTCCAAATCTGAAACTCTACGCTTTTGTGCTTTTCAAACCAGGTCTTTTTGAAAAGGGTTTCTATACTTTTTAAGGATAGAAAACCATCACAATCATATTTTCCAGGTATCCTGCTTAAATAAAACTCTTCAATTGACTCAATTGTTTGTTCTATTATGTTGGGGCCACCAATTACCCAAATAGTTTTGTTGGAATTTTCTTTTTTAAGGGTTTTAAGTTCAACATTAAGGTCTCCGCAAATATATTTATCTGCTCCAGGAAACTCTTCTTTTCTTGAGGTTGCCAAAACGTTTATTCTGTTTGGTAGGGGCCATGGCATCAATGGATCAATCCATGTTTTTGAGCCCATTACAACCACGTTGTTTGTGGTGTTTTTTTTAAACCAACTAAGGTCCTTTGTGTTTTTTGGCCAAGGTATTGACCCCTCCTTACTTACACCTCCTCTATTGTCGCAGGCTAAAATTGCTTTAATCATTTTATTGTTCGCTTAAAGGGTTTCCGTTTTGATCTATTGATCCAGCTGCAACCTTATATAAAAGGTTAATTTTTATGTGTTTTTTAATAGCCCTATTAACCTCTTCTAGTGTTATGCTTTCTATTTTGTCTGAATATTCGTCAAGATATTTTACCCCTCCCCTGTTTACCACAGAAGATAATATTGCTGTAGAAATTCCGGCGGTTGTATCATATCCAACCTGTGTAGATCCAACTATTGTTGACTTCATGTTTGAAAGTTCTTCTTTGGTTATTCCAGAGTCAATCCATTTGGTTATCACCCCCTCCATTGAAGCTTCTCCCTTTTTCAAAAGATCTGGAGAGTATGTTCCATAAGCAATCCACGCTCCGGGGCTTTTGTTGGTTGTTCCTGTAATAGAAGAGTATACTCCATAAGTCAACCCATCTTCAACCCTTACTTTTCTCATTAGCCTTGCTGTGAAAGACCCTCCCAGGACCCTCGTTGCAACAGAAAGGGGTAGAAACTCTGGGCTATCTTCGTTTATATCTAGAGCTATTCCATAAAGGAGGTCGCTGCTTGTTTTGTCTTTCATTGATATGTAGTTTATTTTTTTTGTTGGTGTTCCTGTTCTGCTTTCAGGCGCCTCCACTAAAGGAGACTTTTTCCACTTGCCAAATTCTTTGTTTATTGTTTTTGACAATCTTTCGTGAGAAACATCTCCTACGGCCACTATAACCATTGAACCTCTTCCATAATTCTTTTTATGAAAAGCCTTTAAATCTTCGACAACAATCTTATCTAGTTCTTTTATTGCTTTTTCTGGATCTGTTGGCGTGTTTTGGTGTTCTTCTCCATAGACACCCAAAAGAAAGTCATTAAAAGCATTTCTAAAAGTGTTGTCTTTTACTCTTTTAAGGCTAGCCTCTCTCCTTTTTTTAACCTTCTTAAATTCATCTTTGTTGAAAGATGGTGACATAAGTTGTTCGGCCATTAAACCAAGCACCTTATCTGTATCTTTTGACAAAAACTTAGCTGAAAAAGAAACTCTTGAGGGGCCTGAGCCAAAACCAAGCCTTGCACCAACGCTTTCGAGCTCATCACTAATTTGAAACTTTGTTTTGTTAGCTGTGCCCTGATCTAGCATTGAAACCACAAGGGATGGTACTTGTTGTTTTTGCTCTGCATAATTATATCCACCCAACATGCTTCCGTTTAAAGTAACAACACCTATTCCTCTTTTTAGGGTATATAAGAAAACTCCCTCCACTGGTTCAGAAAATTCTACACCTTTTTGAAAAAAACCACTTGTTTCTTTTGAGCTTTCTTCATTTTTAAAATAATATGGTCCGTTATGGTGTCTGTGTGCACTTGCACCTTTCAACGCCCCACTTCCCGCTGAGCCCTCTGGTATAAAATATCCCACAGTACTTTTTTGTTTAAGTAAATATTTATTTGCAACTCTTTTAACATCCTCTAAAGTAACCTTTTTTATTTTTTCTCCATAGTTTGTATAGAGAGTCCAGTCGCCACCTGCTATTGCCTCGTTTAAACCGCTTGCTATTGCATATGATCCGTCTTGGGAAAAAAGCCTTGATGTTACTAGTTTGGTTTTTGCTTTTTCTAATTCTTTCTCTTTTACGCCGTTATTTTTAACCTCTTCTAACCCTTCTAATATAAGCTCCTCCACTTCTTCGTGTTTGGTCCCCGGAGTCAGGCTCGCATATATTTCAAAAAGGCCCTCATATTTAAACTTGCTTGGGGACGCAGATATTGACGTCACAAGGCCTTTATCGGTTATTTGTTTATAAAACCTGCTGTTTTTTCCAGACCCCAATATTTGACCCAAAACAATCATTGGTGCCATATCCTCATCAGTTACTGAGGGGCTTTTAAACGCAACACCCACAACCCCTTGTTGTCCTGCCCTGTTTAGCATAACCCTTCTTTGTCCCTCCTGTTCGGGCTCTGTGGTATAA
Organism: uncultured Fidelibacterota bacterium; assembly: GCA_902576865.1. Classification (GTDB taxonomy): domain Bacteria; phylum Fidelibacterota; class Marinisomatia; order Marinisomatales; family Marinisomataceae; genus Marinisoma. The sequence goes on along the minus strand of CACGWZ010000001.1, from coordinate 92,285 downwards.
ACTGTAGGTATTTCATGCTTGCTTCTTCTAATCTTTCCAAAATATTTTTTAACTAACGCCAAGCCTTCTTTTGTATCAACGTCGCCGACAATTGAGACTGTTGCGTTGTTAGGCCAATAATATATATCATAAAACTCTTTTAATTTTTCTATTGGCATATTTTCTATATCTGACTTCCAGCCTATTGTAGAATGATGATATGGGTGTGCCTGGAAAGCCATCGACCAAATGTGTTGGTCTAAAACTCTTTGGGGGTTGTTTTCTCCTCTTTCAAACTCGTTTCTAACAACTGTCATTTCTGATTGCCTATCTTCTTCAACAATGATAGCGCCCCTCATTCTGTCTGCTTCAATTTTAATTATTGTTTCCAGATATTTGCTTGGTAAAGTTCCAAAATAGTTTGTTCTGTCTGTCCATGTCGTCGCATTTGTTCTTGCACCAATTGAATCAAGGATGACGTCTGCTTTTCCGTTTCTATAATTTTTAGAACCCTTAAACATAAGATGTTCTAAAAGGTGCGTTGCTCCTGTGTGTCCCGTCGCCTCGTTAACAGATCCAACCCTGTAAGTAACCATAAAGGTTACTACGGGCGCGGTTTTGTCTTCCTTTATAAGGACTGTAAGGTCATTTGAGGTCATTGTAAATTCTTTGATGCCTCCGGCTTCTTTTACATACTCAAATCCATAAAATTTTTCTTGCGACATAGCAGCTCCCATAAATAATAATGTTAAAATTAGTTTCTTCATTTTTTCTCCTTTAAGGTTTAACTATTTCCATGGAATAAACCGGGAAATGTTGGACATATAATCTATATATTCTTGCCCAAATATGCCAACAAGGTATTGCTCCTCTTTTATAATTATTTTGGACCAAAACAAGTATTGTATTGGAATTAAAAAAATGAGCAAAAAGGACCCCCACCACAAAGAGAACAAGATGTTTAGGTGAAAAATTATGGTTGTATATACCGGATGACGTATAAGCGCATATATTCCTTCCTTAGCAAGGCTCTTTCCTCTGTTTTTGGGGGGTAGACTAAACAAAACCCAAAATAAAATAAAAACAGCTTCGGCCAAGACCAAAATAAACAGGGAATAAAACCAGAACGCTGTCAGCTCATAGGTCTTCATGTTAAAATACAGCTCTATCTCATGAACCATATATATTAAAAAAACGGAGAACACTAGACCGGGAGGTCCTACGTTCCATAGCCTTTTGTAATGATTTGGGTTAAGCCAATTTTTTAAATCTAACAACTAAACCCTTGGTCCAAAGATTGCTGTTCCTACCCTTATGGCGGTTGATCCATTTTTTGTTGCTATCTTAAAATCTCCGCTCATACCCATTGAAAGTGTTGTCATTTTTTTTTCTAGGTCTTTGTTTATATCATCAAACAGGTTTTTTGTATTTTCAAAAGCTTGTTCTATTTTCGCTGGTTGTCGTGTGTTAGGACCCATTGTCATTAAACCCTCTACCAACAAACCTTCGGAGTTGATGCACTCCACTATTGTTTCTTTGTCTTTTAAACCGAAGCCGGCCTTTGTTGTCTCCCCGCTGCTGTTTATTTGAAAAAGAACTCTTTGCTTTATGTTTTGTCTTTGAGCGGCTTCCGATATTTTTTTTGCCAGCCTTTGTGAATCAACAGAGTCTATAACATCAAACAGTCTTATTGCCTTGTTAATCTTATTTGTTTGAAGTCTTCCTATAAGCCTTTTTTCTACACGCTGGATGTTGCTGATTTGAGAAAACTTTTTTTCTGCCTCTTGTACCCTGTTTTCCCCGATACAACAAGCTCCTGCGGCTATCGCCTCTTCTATTTGCTTTGGGGTTCTTGTTTTGGTTACAACAACTATCTTTATATCTTGTTGTTTTGGAAGGCTATTCTGTATTGTCTTTAGGTTCTGCGCTATCGTTTTCATCGCCACCGTCTTCTTCGGACATAATTCTTGTAATTGAAGAAACCAGCGTTCCTTCTCCTAATTTTATTAACTTAACACCCTGTGTTGCTCTTCCTATAGCCCTTATTTGAGATACTGGCTGCCTAATTAACACACCCTGGTTTGTAATAATCATCAGGTCATCTTTATCTACAACCTCTTTAATTGTAACCATTTTTCCTACCTTGTCTGTGGTTTTCATGGTTAAGACGCCCTTTCCGCCTCTCTTTTGTGCTCTATATTGTGATATTTCCGTTCTTTTTCCAAAACCCTTCTCCGTTGCGACCAAGACCGTAGTTCCCTCTCTTTTTATTAACAACATTCCGACAAGCCTGTCATCTTCTGAGCTCAGGGTTATTCCTTTTACCCCCATTGTTTTCCTGCCGCTAGGTCTAATTTGTTCTTCCGAAAATCTTATAGATTTACCGTTACGTGTTCCCAACAGTATGTCGTTGTCTCCTGTTGAGACTCGGGCTTCTATAAGTTTGTCTCCGTCTCTTATTTCAACAGCATATATGCCTTTTTTTCTTGGGTTTGAATATGCGGATAGTTTTGTTTTTTTAACTATTCCTTTTTCTGTTGCCATTACCACAAAATGATCTTCGTTAAACTCCTTAACGCTTATGAAGGCACTTACCTTTTCGTCGGGCTCGCAACTAATAAGGTTTACTATAGCTCTTCCCTTAGCAGCTCTTCCACCCTCTGGGATATCATACACTTTAACCCAATAACACTTTCCTTTGTCTGTAAAAAACAAAATATAGCTGTGTGTGTTTGCCACAAACAAATGTTCAACAAAATCTTCTTCTCTTGAACTTGCGCCCTGAACCCCCCTTCCCCCTCTTCTTTGGCTTCGGTAGGTGTTGAGGTTCGTTCTTTTTATATAGCCATTGTGGGTTATAGTTAAAACCATCTCTTCTTCGGCGATCATGTCTTCTATGCTTAGGGTTTCAAAGTCTTCTATTATTTCTGTTCTTCGTTCCTCTCCATATTTATCTTTAACCTCAAGAAGTTCTTCTTTTATGATCTCCATTCTTTTTGTCTTGCTCTCTAAGATTCCTTTTAGTTCAGATATGTGCTGTATGATGTCTTTATATTCGCTTATAATTTTGTCTGTTTCAAGCCCTGTTAGCCTTTGCAACCTCATATCAAGGATAGCTTGTGATTGTTTTTCAGACAAACCAAAGCCTTTCATTAGGGCCTCTTTTGCGGAGGCAGGATCCTTGCTTTTTTTAATTGTTTCAACAATTTTATCTATGTTCTTAAGAGCAATTTTTAAGCCTTCTAATATGTGGGCCCTTGCTTCTGCTTTTGCAAGATCAAATTTTGTTCTTTTTACTACTACATCAAGCCTAAATGATACAAAAACCTCTAAAATTTCTTTTAGGCTCATCACCCTTGGCGTTCCGTCTACAAGCGCCAACAAAATAATTCCAAAGGTGTCTTGCAATTGTGTTTGTTTATATAGCTGGTTTAAAACTACCTCTGGAACAGCATCTCTTTTTATCTCAATAACAATTCTCATTCCATCTTTGTCGGACTCATCTCTTAACTCTGCTATGCCTTCAATTTTTTTATCTCTGGCTAAATATGCTATCTTTTCAATTAGATTTGCTTTGTTAACCTGATAGGGCAACTCTGTAACAACTAGGGAGTCTCTTCCTTTAGATGCCGGTTCAACATGTGCCCTTCCCTGCATAACAACTTTTCCTCTACCGGTTTCATAGGCATCAACAATTCCTTGAAGACCAAGCGCTTTTCCAGAGGTGGGAAAATCTGGCCCCTTTATATGTTTCATTAGGTCTTTTGTTTCACAGTCTGGGTTATCCATAAGCTCTACAAGCCCATTCACCAACTCTGAGAGATTGTGTGGCGGAATTTTTGTGGCCATCCCCACCGCTATTCCCTCCGAACCATTGACTAAAAGGTTTGGGAATACAGCCGGAAGGACAGCTGGCTCTTTTAGGGTTTCATCAAAATTGTTTGTCCAGGGAATTGTTTCTTTTTCTATGTCTCTCAGAAGTTCGCTACCAATTTTTGACATTCTAGACTCTGTGTATCTCATAGCAGCTGCCCTGTCTCCATCAACAGACCCAAAATTTCCTTGGCCCTGTACAAGTTCGTGTCTCATTGAAAACTCTTGGGCCATTCTAACCATTGCATCATATATTGAGCTGTCTCCGTGTGGATGATATTTACCTAAAACCTCACCGACCACTCTAGCAGATTTTTTATACGGCCTGTTCCACATCGCAGACATTTCACTCATACTAAAAAGAATTCTTCTGTGTACAGGTTTTAGTCCATCCCTTGCGTCTGGAAGGGCTCTCGACATAATTACCGACATCGAATAATTTAAATAGCTCTCTTCGAGCTCTTTAACTAGTTGTTTGTCTAATATGTTGTCTCTACCTAGATCCATTCTATATATCTATGTTTGTTGCAAATTTGGCTCTTTCTGTAATAAAAGACCTTCTGTGTTCTACTTCAGTTCCCATTAACTCCCTAAATCTAATATTTGTTTCTTCTTCCATAATGTGGTCAACTGTTACTTGCATAAGGGTTCTTGTTTCTGCGTTCATTGTTGTTTCCCAAAGCTGTTCTGCGTTCATTTCTCCTAAACCCTTATATCTTTGTATATCAATTTTTGCCTTATTTTCGGACTCCATTCGTTGTAAAACCTGATCTCTTTCTTCGTCTGTATATGCATATCTTTCTTTTTTACCCTGCTTCATTTTATATAGTGGTGGCATTGCCATATATAAAAAACCTCCTTGTACCAGGCTTTTCATTTTTCTCCAAAAAAATGTTAGTAAAAGTGTTCTAATATGACTTCCGTCAACATCGGCGTCTGTCATAATTACTATTTTATGATATCTTAATTTTTCTGGATTAAAGCTGTTAGGATCTTCTTCATCTTCACCAAAGCCACAACCGAGCGCAGTTATAATAGACTGTATTTCATTGTTTGCTAGGAGCTTATCTTCTCTTGCTTTTTCTGAATTGATAACCTTTCCGCGCAGAGGTAAAATAGCCTGTGTTCTTCTATCTCTTCCTTGTTTGGCTGTACCTCCAGCAGAATCCCCCTCAACAAGAAAAAGTTCACACTGTAGGGGGTCTTTGTTTGAACAGTCTGCTAATTTTCCTGGAAGAGTTGTTGATCCCAATCCTGATTTTTTTCTTACCAACTCTCTCGCTTTTTTAGCAGCAATTCTTGCTCTTGCGGCTTCTGCTGCCTTTTCAATAATTCTTTTTCCTACTTTAGGGTTTTGTTCTAGAAAGGCCTGTATTCCATCATATACAACATTATCTACTAAACCCTTTACCTCTCCGTTACCAAGCTTAGTTTTTGTTTGTCCTTCAAATTGTGGTTCTTGTACCTTAACAGAAATAACTACAGTTAAACCTTCTCTAAAGTCATCACCTGACAGAGAAAATTTTTCATTCTTTTTTGTTTTAATTAAATCATTTTTATTTGCGTAACTATTTAAGGCTCTGGTTAGTGCTGACCTAAAACCAGACAGGTGGGTTCCCCCTTCAATTGTATTAATGTTATTTACAAAGGAAAAAATATTATTATTATAATTTGTGCTATATCTAAGAGCTAAATCAACAGGAACTTCAATGTCTTCTTTGTTTACTACAATAACCTCTTCGTGAATTAAATCTTCATTTCCATCTAAATATTTAACAAAGTCTGATAAGCCTCCGGGGAAACAATATTCTGTTTCAGTTTCTTCGGGTTCATTTATCAATTTAATTGATAGGTTTTTATTTAAATACGCCAATTCTTTAAGTCTTCCTTTGATAACCTCTTCTTCAAAGCCTTTGTGTGAAAAAACAGTTTGATCTGGTTTAAATGAAACAATGGTTCCTGTCTTTTTGCTTTTACCAACTTTTTCTACTTCTGTTGTGGGTTGACCTATTTTATATTCCTGTTTATAATGAAAACCATCTCGGTGAACTTCAGCAATCAGACTTTCGGAAAGGGCGTTTACTACAGATACACCAACACCATGTAGTCCACCAGATACTTTATAGGTATTTTTATCAAATTTACCGCCAGCATGTAATACAGTCATTACTACTTCCAAGGCAGGTTTTCCCTCCGTCTTATGAATTTCTACAGGAATTCCTCTACCATTATCTTCAATTGAAATAAAACCATCGTTTTTTATAGTTACAATTATGGAATCACAAAAACCTGCTAATGCTTCATCAATACTATTATCAACGACTTCACTGACTAGGTGATGATATCCTCTTTTGCCTACATCACCTATATACATAGCCGGTCTTTTTCTGACTGCCTCTAATCCTTTCAAGACAGATATTTTATCTGCTCCGTAATTACTCATTTATCCTCACTGGCATTAATAAAATAGTTGTTTCTTGATCATTTACATTGGGTAAAAATAGTGTAGCAGATAAAGAGTCCTTAAAAGAAAAAATAACTTCTTCGTTTGGATATTTTGAAACCGCTTCTTTTAAATAAACAGCATTAAAACCTATTGATACCTCTTCTCCTGAATATTTTGCAGATTTTAAAGGGGCGTGCACTGTTTTACTTTCTGGTTGATTAACACTTTTAAAATATACCTTACCTTCCATTAAATGTAATGATATCTGATTGGTATTTTTATTTATTGCAATAGAAGCTGCTTTAATATTATTTAACATTTCTGTTTTATTGGTAGTAAGTGTTAGAGGATTGTCATCAGGAATTACTGCATTATAATTAGGATATTTTTCATCAATTATTTTTGAATAAAAAACATCCTTATTGTTATTAGTAAAAATATGATTTCCACTTATTACTAAATTTGTTTCTGATTGCCCTTCCAAAAAAGTACTTAATATTGATAAAAACTTTTTAGGTATAATAAAAGATCCACTAATATTTGTTGTATTCTGTTTTGAAATTTTAACGAGACGATGACCATCGGTTGCAACAAAATCTACAGTGCTTTCTAAAAAATTAAAACAAGCACCATTTAAAGCTGGCTTAGTGGGCTCACTATTAATTGCATACATTAATGATGAAATAATGTCTTTTAAACTTGCTGTATCTATACAAAACAAATTATCGTGTTTATTTTCAGGCATTTCAGGATAATCTTGAAAAGGTACAGTAGATATATCAAAAGAAACTCCAGATTCAGATTTTATATTAATATGAGGACCTGACACTTCAATATCAACTCTCCCATCATCTAAAACACCTATAATATCGTTCATTTCAGATGTAGGAAATAAACATTCACCTTCTGAATTGACTGAAGCATTAATATGTGTTTTAACACCAACTTCAAGATCGGTTGAATGAAGAATAACCCCCGCAGGTGAAGATGATATATAAGTATAATTAACTAGAGGGTTTTGAGATTTGAGTTGAGTAGTCTTAGATAATTTTGAAAATGCTTGATGAAGTTCTTTTTTTGTGGTTGAAATATTCATAGTTAACCTTCAATATTATAATAATAATGGGTTGGGTACAAGGTTAAATTGGTATATATATTTATAAGATATTTATATATAAAAAATAAATAATATTATTATGGATGTGTAGTTGTGGAAAAAATCAAAAATTCTATACTTTGTCGTGCATAGAGTTATAAAATTTAAACATAAAAAAAGGTTAATAACCTGTGGAAGATATGTTAATAAATGTAAGAAAAAATTTAACTAAATTTATCCAGTAATTTGTGGATAAGTCAGTGGATTTCTTTTTATATAAAATTGAGATTTAATTTTTTTGATCCAATCTTGATACCAATCTGATTTTTTCTTATTTAAAGCCATTTTTTCTAGTTCTAACCAATTTGTTTCTAAAGAAGGTGGACCTCCTTCTTGAATTTCGTCAACCCATATTAAATGATAGCCAAAATCAGTTTCAATAGGATTGCTAATTGTTTTTGTTTCTATAATAGAAATTTCCTTTTTTAATTCAGGTACTTGATAATATTCTAAATCGATCATTCCTAAAAAACCACCGTTTGTATTGCTTGTTTCATCGTCTGAAAAATTAGCAGCAGCTTTATAAAAATCATCAAAATTTATTATGTTATTTTTAATATTATTTATAGTATCATAAGTTTTTTTCTTATCTAAATCTGTTGTTTCCGTCCTAATTAAAATATGTCTGGCCAATACCTTTTCTCCAGTTCTTTCAAGGACTTCAATTAAATGATGGCCATATTGAGTTCTAACAGGTTTTGTTAAAATATTTTTTTCTATAGTGAAAACAACTTTATCAAACTCTTGAACAAATGTTCCTCTTGGAACAAAACCTAAATTACCTCCTTGATCTTTCGATCCTGGATCGGCAGAATAGGTTTTTGCTGCATCATCAAAGCTTATTTTTCCATTTAAAATTTCATTTCTAATATCATTAGCCTTATTAAATGAATTTTTTACTGATTCCTCAGAGGGCTTTATTTCTAATAATATATGATGTGTTTTATAAAGAGTTGGAAATGACGAAATACTATCTTTATAAGTATTAAAAAAATCTATGACATCCCCTCGAGAAACATTAATTGAAGTAGTTAAAGAAGATGTATATTTTTCTGCTAACAATTTACCTTTCATATCATCTCTATATGATCTTTTAAAATCTGAAATTTTTTTACCAAGCGCTGCTTCTGCCAGTTCTTTACTTCCTGTTTGTGTAATAATATTTTCTATTTGTTGATCTAACGCTTTATCTATGTCTTTATCTAAAATTTCTACTGAATCTTGTTCAGCCATTTCTATAATTAATAGTTGTTCTACCATGCTTTCGCGTGAAGATTCTAAAATTTTCTTATATGCAACAGGGTTAGTATTTGGATTAATTTGTTGTTGAGCTGCAACAGCGTTTGCAGCCAACACCACATCACTCATTAATACAATTTTATTTTCAACAACAGAAGCAACTCTGTCGAGCAGAATTTCTTGTTGAGCCTTTAAAAAAGACATAAATAATAATATATAAATAAAATAATTCATTTCATTTGTTTCACGTGAAACGGACGTTTTAAATATACTAATAAAATAGAAATATCCGATGGCCTAATGCCATTTATCCTTTGTGCTTGTCCAACAGTTTGTGGTTTTATATTAATAAATTTTTCTCTGCTTTCATTAGAAAGGCTTTTAATATCATTATAGTTAAAATTTTCAGGGATAATCATGTTTTCATATACCTTTATTTTATCAATCTCTTCTTTTTGTCTATTAATATAACCACTGTATTTAATAATTGTTTCTGCTTCAAACAAAATTTCTTCATTCATATGTTTTGTAAGATTATTTTTGGTTTTTTTATTAATTATTTTCATGTCTGATATTGAAACTTTTGGTCTTTTAAGAATATTAGACATACGCACAGGCTCTTTTATTGTTTTTTCATCCAATTCTTTCAATCTTTTATTAATTGTTTCTGGGTTTATATTATTGTTTTCAAGAAATTTAACCACACTTGTTGTCTTATCTATTTTTTCACTTAACTTTTCTATTGTTTGCTCGTCAAGAAGTCTATATTCTTTTGCTTTTTTTAATAATCTTTGATCTGCATTAGAAGATCTTAGTTGCAGCCTATATTCTGCTCTTGATGTAAACATTCTGTAGGGCTCATTAGTATCTTTTAAAATTAGATCATCAATTAATACCCCTATATAAGCATCATTTCTTTTTAAAACTAAAGGGCTTTCATTAAAAACAAAGCAAGAAGCATTTATACCTGCTATAATGCCTTGGGAAGAAGCTTCTTCATAACCAGAGGTACCATTTATTTGTCCTGCCATAAATAACCCAGAGATAGCTTTGCTTTCGAGAGTGTTTTTAAGTTGAGACGGATAAAAAAAGTCATATTCTATTGCATATCCAGGTCTTATGAACTCTACATTTTCTAAACCGCTAACTGTTTTTAGCGACTCTAGTTGTATTTTTTCTTCAAGGCTGGTTGAAAAACCATTTACGTATATTTGTTTAGACATTGTCCACTCTGGTTCTAGTTGTAAAATGTGAGAAGGGTTTTGATTAAACTTATATACCTTGTCCTCAATAGAGGGGCAATATCTGGGCCCGGTTGCCATGTCTTTTCCAGAATACATGGCAGATGAAGAAAGATTGTTTAGAATAATATTATGTGTATTACTGTTTGTTCTGAAAGAAAAGCAAGGCTCGTCTTTTGGTGAAAAGTTTTTTGTTCTGTAAGATAGGGGGGAGGGTTTTTTATCCCCATATCCAGCTTCACCTTTTTTCCAATTAACAGAAGACCTTCTTATTCTTGGAGGTGTTCCAGTTTTTAGTCTTCCGTGTTTAAGACCAAAACTGTTTAAGTTTTCTGTAATTCCTTCAGCCCTTTTTTCACCATACCTTCCTGCATTAATTTGTTCAGCCCCGATGTGAATTAGTCCATTTAAGAATGTTCCGCAGGTCAAAACCACCGTTGAACAAACAATTTCAGAACCATCTTTTAAAAAAACACCACGCACAGAGTCTTTTTTTACACTTAAAGACACAACCTCGCCCTCAACGACATCAAGACCCTTTTCTTCGATATGTTTTTGAGCAATTTTTTCATAGAGATTTTTGTCAATTTGAGACCTGGGAGACCAAACCGATCTTCCTTTTGATTTATTTAGGGTTTTGCTTTGCAGCGTGGATAAATCTGCAAAAAACCCCATTATTCCACCCAAAACATCAACCTCTTTTACCATCTGTCCCTTAGCAAGACCGCCAACAGATGGATTGCACGATGTTCGGCCCACAGATTTTTTATCCATAGAAACCAAAAGAGTTTTAACACCTCTTTTATGAGCAATTAAAGCTGCTTCAATCCCAGCATGTCCACCCCCAACAACCACTACATCATACTTGTTTTGTTTGCGTTTCACGTGAAACTATTTCCCCACACAAAAAGATGAAAAAACCGCATCAAGCACATCATCTTTTGTTGTTTTTTCTGTTATACTGTCGAGAAAGCTTATTGATCTGTTAATATCTTCAACCAAAAGCTCTATAGAATCTTCTGTCAACAATAATGAATGAGCATTTTTTACGTGTTTTAACGCACCTTTTATTGCATTATACTGCCTTTTAGATATTAAAAGAGTGTCAGTTTGACCCTTGTAATTAATCAAACTATTATAAATAACCTCTTTTAACTCTTTAACATTATTCCCTGTTTTAGCAGAAATGGAAATATCATATTTTTTGTCCGGTCTTTTAACGTCTGACTTATTAAAGACATGAATATGTTTAATATCCCCAAAAGAGAGATCTCTGTCATTTAATATAATAACCAAATCAGCATTTTTTGCCTCAACAAAAGACCTTTCCACACCAATTTTTTCTACACCATCATTAGATGCCCTAATTCCTGCTGTGTCTTTTAATAATATGGGCAGGCCGTTGATATATATATTTTTTTCTATAACATCTCTCGTTGTTCCTTCAACATCTGTAACAATTGATTGGTTTTTATTAACAAGGTGGTTGAACAGGGTTGATTTCCCCGCATTTGGGGGCCCTAAAATCACAACGGATGCACCAGATTGAAACATTTTTGTCTCTTCAAAAGAAAGGATACAGTCATCAAGCTTTTTGATTGTTTGTAAAATTGTTTTTTCTGAATTTTTTAAAAGGTTTGGTTGCAGGTCTTCTTCTGATATATCAAGATCAAATTCAAGGCTTGCAACAACAGATATTAGAGAAGATTTTATAGAATAAATTTCTTTTGATAGACCCCCTCTAAGGTTTTTAACTCCAGCTTTAACCCCGGTTAATGACAAAGAATGAATTATTGATGCAACAGCTTCTGCTTCAGAAAGGTCCAGCTTGCCATTCAAAAAAGCAGTTTTTGTGAATTCGCCAGCCTCAGCTAATCTCGAACCGGCATCAATAGAAAGATCAATTATTTTCGAAACGATTTTAGGGTTTCCGTGGCATGATATCTCAACCAAATTTTCTCCAGTATATGAATTTGGGCTAACATAGCTTGTAACTATAGCCTCATCAAAGACCTCGCCGTCTTTGTCGACAAGAAAACAAACTTTTGAAAGGGGGGTTTTTTCATTAAAGGCGCTATCTTTTATAAACGAAGAAATGTTCTTTATTGCGTCTTTTCCTGAAATTCTTACAACGGCAACACCGCTTGTGCCTGGCGGAGTAGAGCAAGCAACAATTGTCATGCTTAACCTCCTACAAGAGGACTGTTTGGGGCTTCGTTGTTTATTATCTTTTGTTGAAGTATTTGCATTATGTTAAAACACAAATAATATAAGTTTAATCCAGAGGGAAAAGCATAAAACAAGAAAAACATCATCCCAGGAAACATGTATTTCATCATTTGCTGAGTTGCTTCCTGGGCCGGGTCTCCTCCAGCAGGCTGAGTTGCAGAACTAAGTTTCATTGTATAATACATAGAGAAAGACATTAAAAATGGCAATATGTTGACAGGGATTTCGCCCACAAAAAACAGCGTGTCTGCGGCAGATAGGTCGTTTATCCACAAAAAGAAAGACTCGCCCCGAAATGCTATGGTGTTCCTAAACACCATAAAGACAGACATAAGGACCGGCATTTGGATTAGGAGGGGCAAACAACCAGCAAGAGGGTTAATTTTGTTTTCTTGAAACAGGGCCGCCATTTTTTGTTGTTGTAAAGTTGGGTTATTTTTGTATTTAATCTTTATTTGGTTCATAAGAGGAGAAATCTCTTGCATTTTTTTTGATGACCTAAGTTGTTTTGCCATCAAGGGATAGGTTACAAGCTTTATTAATACAGCAAACAGCACAACCACAACACCATAATTTGGTATAAACCCATATAACATCACCATAATACTATAAACAAGCCAAGAAACAGAAGAAAGCCACTGCCACCCAAGAATTTTTTTCTCAAGACCAACACTAAGGCTCTCAACACTAGAGTAATCAAGTGGGCCAAGATAGAGCTTGTTTTTTTCTAGGTTGATGTCTTGGGTTATGTTTACATCTACGCCCGCCCTTAGTGGGGTAGGATATTTTATAATTTCAACCAAATCCGATTTTTGTGGAACAAAAAACAAACCAAAATATTTTGTTCTATATCCCGCAAAATCAGCTTGTCCAACATATTTTTTTTCTTCTGAGTCAATATTGTTTGTGCTTGATGACCCAAAAATCCCTGCTGCACCAACCCTAAAAGATTCTATGCTACCAGCCTGGCTTATCAGGCCTTCCATAAACATTGCATCTTGAGACCCTTCGTGCTCTGGTAGCCCACCAATCCAGGAAAGGGTGTACCTTTCGTCTAAAGAAATATCTTTGAGCTCTCTTAAAGATGTCGAAACACCTATTTCATATGAGTCAAAACCAAAAACCAACTCTTTTGTAACCGGCTTACCAAGATGTTCGGTGGCAAATAAAAAAGTAGCCGTAGGACTCGTTTCTGAAAGATCAGCCGAGCCCCCGGAAACTAGCTTCCAGTTTTTATCTAAGGAGATAACTTCACCAGACTGGTTTACAAAACTTACAATTAAATTGTTTGAGTTGTAGGCGTCAATTAGGTTTAAAGCTTTTTCTGTTTTTTTAAGGTGTTTTGTAAGAGCAAAAGAAACAATTGATCCTCCGCCAGCACTACTTACCTCTGCAAAATAGTTTTTGCCTTTTACGGTAAAAACCTGTTCTTCAACAACAGGGTCGTCTAAAGCAATCTTGGAAGAGCTGTTGGTTGTGGGTGCAGAATATTTTTCTACTAAGGAGTTATCAGGAACGATGACATCCTTCTCGTCTTTTTCAGATGGAGAGATTAGCTCAAGATAGCTTGGCCACAATAATAAAATTGCACCGATTAAAATGAAACCAGTGAGTGTTTTACGATCCATTTTATGAAGAAACGGTAAGACGTTTACGACCCTTTTTCATGCGAGAAGACAAAACTTTCTTTCCGCCAACGGTCGACTTCCTTTTCATAAAACCGTGCTTATTTTTCCTTTTTCTATTGCTAGGCTGATAAGTTCTTTTCATAACAAGCTGTTGCCGAAATATAGTCCAATAAAACTATTTGTAAAACAAATAAAAGATATAAAGAACAGTAAAAAACTCTATGCAACAAGCAAAAAAGAGCGTAAAGTAAATAATACACAAACGAAAATATGTTAATAAAATGTGGATAACTAATGGATTATAAACAAATTTGGAAAAAAACAGAAGAAGACTTAAAAAGCAGCTTGCCTGCCCACGCGTATGAAGCGTGGATTGAAACGCTTTCACCGGTTGGAATAACCAACGATATTTTTATTGTTGAAGCACCAAATCAGTTTGCCTACGACTGGATTATAAACAACTATCAGGATATTATATTTTCTTCTTTAAGGGGGGTAGATGAAAAGCTCCAGCTAAAGGTCTCTATAGCGCCCCAATCTGAGCAAAGCATTACCTCCGTTGAACTAGACAAGGAAGAAACAACAAAACAAAGCAACGCAGGAAAAAGAAGCAACATAAACCCCTCAAACGTTTTTTCCTCTTTTATAGAGGGACCAAATAATATTTTTGCAAAAAATGCCGCAAAAAAAGTAGCAAATGCTCCAGGATCCGCAGATTTTAACCCTCTTATTATATATGGTGGAGTAGGCTTAGGAAAAACACACCTTTTGCATTCAATAGCCAATGAGCTAGTAAATTCAAAAAAAGAGTTAAACGTAGTTTTAGCATCATCAGAAAAATTTACAAACGATTTCATTGCAAGCATTCAAGAAAATAAAACACTCGACTTTTCAAAGGTTTATAGAAACGCTGACGTATTATTGATTGATGACATACAGTTTTTTCAAGGCAAAGAGCAAACCCAAGAACAGTTTTTTCATACCTTTAATGAGCTATATACCAATGGAAAGCAAATTGTAATGACAGCAGACAGATATCCAGGAGAAATGGTTGGCCTACAAGACAGGCTGTTGTCAAGATTTGAGTCTGGTTTACACGCAGACATTCAACCTCCCGATTTTGAGACAAGGGTTGCAATACTCTCAACCAAGGCAAAACAAAATAACATGCAGATTGAGGGAAGTCACCTCGAAAAAATAGCTTCGCATGTAAGAACAAACATTAGGGACCTAGAAAGTTGTGTGACAAAAATATTCGCCCACGCAACTTTATCTGGAGATAAAATTAACGAAGCTCTTGTTGAGTCCATAATCAGAGAAAGGCTCGGAGACCAGGGATATGGTCAGGTAAACATGCAAGACGTGGTAAGCGGGGTTTGTAGTATTTTTTCTGTTTCTCAAGAGGAGATGGTTGGTCAATCTAGAAGAAAAAATATAGCCGAAGCAAGACAGGTTGCCGCCTATTTAGCAAGAGAGGTCTTGGATATGCCTTTAAGCGAAATAGGGGTCCACTTAGGCGGGAGAGATCACACAACCATTATGCACGCGCATAAAAAGGTGTCAGAACTATTAAAAAATGACGATAAATTTAAAAGAAGAGTAGATATCATTTATAACGAGCTAAATCTTAGCTAAAGGGAGAAAAATGGCAAAAGGAACAGTAAACAAGGTAACTCTAATAGGAAGGCTTGGACAAGATCCTGAAATAAGATTTACCGGAGATGGAGCAGCGGTGGCAAGCTTCAGCGTTGCTACCAACGAATCTTGGAAAGGCAAGGACGGGGAAACGCAAGAAAGAACCGAATGGACAAAGGTAACCGTTTTTGGTAACACAGCAGAAAAATACATCCAGCCTTATGTAAAAAAGGGAACGTTAGTATATATAGAAGGGTCTTTAAAAACAGATAAGTGGCAGGACAAAGATGGAAACGAAAGGTTTTCAACCGGGGTTGTGGCAAACAATTTTGGCGGTGTACAAATTTTAGGCGGTGGAGACAACAGCCTTGATTCATCTTCCGGAATGAACCAAGAGCCCACCAAAAAGGAAAACCTAGATCAAACAGTAGACGACGACGACCTACCTTTTTAAAAAAATGAGAGAGCCTCACCCAAGAAGTTGGCTTATAAGGTATGTAATTGGAGTTTTTTCACTTTTGCTCTGTAGTGTTTTAACAAAGTTTTCTGTTGAGGGTAAAAAAAATTTACCACCAAATGGACCATATATATTAGCGCCAAACCATATCGACGACGTTGACCCGGCGCCAGTAACCGCCGCTGTAATTAAACCTATAACATATCTCATGGCAGAAGACCAAGCAAAGCTTCCCTGGTATAAGGCTTGGGGTCCATGGTCTTATGGTGTTTTGTTGGTAAACAGATCTAATCTTCAAATTTCCACAATAAAAAGCATTCAAAAACAAATACAGAAAAAAGAGAGAATTTGTATTTTTCCAGAAGGAACTATTAAGGGAGAGGGCCTGAAAAAGGGGAAAAGGGGTGTTGCATACTTTGCTGTTAAAAACGAAATACCAATAATTCCTACAGCAGTTATTGGAACCAAAGGAATTTTGGGAAAAATAAGACTAATTAAAAGAGAAAGCGTGAAGGTTGTCTTTGGAAGCCCTATATTTACAAGTAGCGGAGACAATATTGATGATATAACCGCAAAAACGATGCAGGAAATTAAAAAACTATTACCTGAAGATTATTAAAAAAGAGAGATATAATGAGTATAGAACTATTGACAACAGTGCTTAAAATTGTAATTTCAACAGCCTTGATCTATGTTTGGGTTGTAAGATATGACAACATAATTACAGAGTTTAGAAAAGACTATAACTACCCCGACTGGTTGAGGGATCTCACTGGAATCACCAAGCTATCTTGTGCAGTGATGTTGTTGAACGCAAACACAGAACTGAGCAACCTGGGATTAAAGGGAATTATAACATTGATGGCGTTTGCAATATTAACACACATCAGAGTGAAGAGCAGCTTCAGAAAGGCTATTCCTTCAGTAGCGCTGATGTCGCTTTGTCTTGCGCTGCTTTATTTTGGTTAGTCGTTAATAAAAACAACCTTACCGACAACCCCGCGCTTAGCGATTCGTTCAATTGCATCAACCGACTCCGCCATAGGTATGGTTTCAGATATAAACGGAGTTAGTTTGCCAGAGCTTAGAAGCTTACCAATTTCTTGTATGTTTTGAGCGCTCTGTTTTGGTTCTTCTTGCTGAAACCTGCCAATGAAAACGCCAGAGACTGCACAACCCTTTAACAGCATTAGGTTTGTAGGTAGTGACGGAATTTTTCCTGCGGCAAAACCAACAACGAGGTATGTTCCTCCCCAACTAATAGACCTTAAGGCTGGCTCTGCAAAACAGTCACCTAGCGGATCATAGATAATTGAAAAACCGCTGCCCCTGCTTTTTGATTTCAATTCTTTTGTAAATAGTTTTTGGCCTTCTTGATCAAGTTTTTCTTTTCCATAAATGACAACATCGTCAACATTGTAGCGCCTGCAAACGCTAGCTTTTTCTTTAGAGGACACAGCAGCAACAACCCTTGCACCAAATGATTTTGCAATGTCAACAGCAGCTAAACCAACCCCACCAGACGCACCCAACACTAAAACTTCATCATCCTTGGTTATGTTTGCTCTTTGAACAAGGGCGTGATAGCTGGTACCATATACCATAAACACGCCAGCTGCAACAGGGTGCGGAAGGGTGTCAGGAATTGGGAAAGCCAAACCCTCAGACAACACAATTTTTTCCGCAAAAGCACCAAAACCTTTAAAAAAGGCAACACTATCGCCAACTCTGTGTGTTTTGACTCCTTCCCCAACAGACGAAACAATGCCAGCGCCTTCATGTCCAGGCGAGAAGGGTCTTTTTGGTTGAAACTGGTAAAGGCCCTGTACAATAAGACTGTCAGGATAGTTTAACCCAGCAGCCTTTACATCAACAACAATCTCTCCGGGCCCCGCAACAGGATCGGCAACCTCTTCCCAAATAAGCTCTGAAACTGGTGCAAATTTTTTACAAATAATAGCTTTCATAAACTCTCCTAGTGTTTGAAAACTCTAAAGCCAGTAAAGGCCATAGCAATTTTATTTTTGTTACACGACTCAACAACCTCAGGGTCTCTTATAGATCCGCCGGGTTGGATTATGGCAGCAATTTTGTATTTGGCCATTTTTTCTATCGAGTCCTTAAAGGGAAAAAAAGCATCAGAAGCAACAGTACACCCATTAGGTATTTTTGTTTTTTCAAAAGCTATTTTTGTGGCATCAACCCTGCTTGTCTGGCCACCAGATATGCTTATAATTTTATTGTTTTTGGCCACAACAATAGCATTTGACTTTGTATGTTTAACCACTTTCCAAGCAAATAGGCCGGTAGAAAGTTGATTTGGAGTCAACTTCTTCTTTGTAGGAATAACGAGGTGTTTTTTGAGTAGGTTTGAACCGTCTCGTTCCTGACCGAGGCTTCCGCCACCAATTGTTTTTATCGAAAATTCTGAAGATAAATATTTTTTGACGCTTAAAACGCGTAAGTTTTTTTTCTTTGAAAATATTTTTAATGAGCCAGCATCAAAAGATGGGGCAACTATGATTTCAAAGAATATTTTATCTATTTTTTTTGCCAGATCAACAGTACATTTTCTGTTCATCGCAACCACCCCACCAAAAGCAGACAGGCTATCAACACTAAGCGCCCTAGAAAAAGCTTCGTTTACATTCTTTCCCACCCCTACACCGCACGGAGAGTTGTGTTTTACAATAACACAGGCAGGGGGTTTTTTAAACTCTGAAAGGCATTGCAAAGCAGCATCCCCATCCAAAAAATTATTATATGAGAGAGCCTTGCCCTGGTGCTTTTTAGCTTGCGGAATTCCAAGAGAGTGGGGTGTATCCCCCTTCACAACAAAAGCTTGTTGATGAGGATTTTCACCATAACGTAAAGAAACATGTTCGGGCACTTTTTCTGATAATGTTTCAAAGATAGTTTGATCATATTCAGCACAATGACCGAAGGCTTTTTTAGCAAGGCTAAAACGTTTTTTTTCTGTAAGACCTCCACCAGAAATAGCCGCACCAACAGATCGGTAGTCTTTTGGGCTTACAACAACACTAACCCATTTAAAATTTTTTGCTGCCGCCCTAATCATGGTTGGTCCACCAATATCAATATTTTCTATTTTTTCACTCATTTTGGAAGCGGGGTTTTTAGCAACGTCGGAAAATGGATATAGATTGCAAACAACGAGATCAATCCAGGTAATATTATTTTTTTTTGCTTCAGCTTTATCCTTATCTCTTTGTCCAAGAATTCCTCCAGAAATATATGGACTAAGAGTTTTAACTCTTCCTCCAAAAATTTCAGGGAAGCGAGAGATTGAAGACACCTTTGATACCCTTATTCCAGCATCCTTTAGCGCAGAGGCTGTACCTCCGGTTGCAAATATTTTTACACCATTTTTTTGAAGCAGTTTAGCAAACGTTAAAATACCAGATTTATCAGAAACCGATATTAGTGCAGTTTTGGGTAAGACCTTTCTTATCATTCGTTTTCTGGAAGCTCTGGAATACTTTTGTTCATTATTTTGTTTCTATATGCCAAACCAACAAGAGCCAAAGACAATAGCGCCACAGAAGCAGAAAGATATAAAGATTCAATACCTTTTATATCATCAAAAGATATATGTCTTGCCAAAGCAAACATACCAATATACAAAGGATATCTTATTGGAATTTTTCCAGTGGAAAAAAATATGTTTACCATTTGCATGATTTCTAGATAAATAAATAGCATTAAAACGCTCTCTACCCTGATTCCGCCACCATTTACAGCAGACATAACTTCTTCAAAACAAAGGAATATCACCATACCTAGTATAATTAAGTGCAGAACTTTTTCAACAATAGAAATAAAGTCAAAAAACAGTTTGTTATTCATAACCCCTCCAGTTATTAATTACTTCTATAAAAGATTCACCCTCAAGTTTTTGAACTCTTTCTCGAAGAGATTCAACAGAATCGTTTTCATAAACAGGACACGATTTTTGCAATAAAATAGGACCACAATCAACATCTTTTGTTACAAGATGAATTGTACACCCGCTTTCTTTATCACCTGCAGCCAAGACACTTTCATGAACACTGTTGTTCATACCACCAGCATACTTTGGCAACAGAGAAGGGTGGACATTAATTATTTTTCCACCCCACCTTTCTATAAACTCTGATGAAAGAATTCTCATAAACCCAATAAGTAAAATCAAATCAACATCTTTATTTTCTAAAATTTGTGAAATTTCAAAATCAAATACACCACGTTTTTTGTTTTTATGGCAAATAAAATGGTTTTCTATACCATAGCCTTTAGCCTTTTCAAGAATACCAGAAGATTTGTTGTTGGAAACTACAACCTCAACGCTGGCAAATAATTCACCACTATTTATTGCTCTAACAATAGGCACAAGGTCAGTACCGTTGGTTGATCCTAAAACGGCTAACCTCAACCCAACAACCCCTTCATTCTTTTAACCCTAAAGCCAATTAAATCTTCTGTTCCAATGTCCTTTCTGTGAAAAAGTTTCCCCGAAATATTTGATACACCTTTTTCTGCAAAAGCTTCAGCTTTCCATATATCTTTGTTTTTTCCAACGACAGCAGCTGTTCTAGACCCACATGCTATGAGTTTTTTATCTTTTAACATTACAGACGCTAGAAACAAAGATGGATCGTCTTGGTCACAAAAAACTTCAAACCCCTTTGCAGGATTGTTAGGGTACCCTACAGGCACTACATACTTACATACGGTGGCCAGCTTGTCAAACAAAACACTCTCTTTATCAAGCCTTCCCTCAACCATAGAAATACAAACAGATAGAAAGTCTGATTTTAGTATGGACAACACATTCATCGCTTCTGGGTCTCCAAACCTAGCATTATATTCAATCACCTTGATGCCGTCTTTGGTTAACATAAAGCCCCCATACAACACGCCAACATAGGGCGAGCCGGTGTGTTTTAAAAGTTGTTTAGCAACAAGCTCATTAGTTTTTTGAGCCTCTAAAACATCTTCTTTTTTTAGAAAAGGAAGGGAGTGGTTTCCATAAGAGTAAGTGCCCATCCCCCCGGTGTTTGGTCCGACATCTCCCTCGAACGCCCTCTTGTGATCTTGTACAATAGGCATGTGTTTACAGGTCTTGCCATCAACAAAGCTCATTAAAGAAAATTCTTCACCAACAAGCTTTTCTTCCACTAAAAACCTTCCACCATCTTTTATTATTTCATTGGCATAATCAAGGCCCTCATTCAAGTTTTTGAGGTGTTCTCCTGAAATGCGCACACCTTTTCCACCCATGAGACCATCAAATTTAACAACATACTCTCCCCCAAGAGTTTCCATGAAGTTTTTTACACCCGCGATTGAAACGAACTCTTTCCTTTGAGGGTTTTTTTCTGGACAACAAAGATCAATTATCATTCTTGCAAAAGCCTTACTAGTTTCTATCATTGCAACCTCTTTTTTGGGCCCAACACACCCAACGCCGGTTTTTTCAAGAGCATTTACTACCCCACTTGCTAGGGGGTTTTCGGGTCCAACAATTACCAAATCAATTTCTTTTTCTTTAGCATAAGAGACAATACTGGCAACATCATTAACATCACATACAAGGTAGTCTTCACAAAGATCATTAATTTGAGGGTTTATGTCTTTTGAAATACAAAAGATAGCATTTTTGATTGAGCTTTGGGAAACACTCCTAGCTATTGCAACCTCCCTCGCACCAGACCCCAAAACTAAAACCTTTTTCATTTTTGAGAAGATCTATTGTTTTCTAGTTGGGACAGGTATTCTTCAGAAATTTTTCCTGCACAATATTCGCCCGTGAAAACCGAATCCTCAAAATGTATTATTTTTGGATTTCCTAAGTGCACAGCCATTCTCAAGTCTTCAATATCTTGATAAATAAGTTCATCGGCTCCAATGAACAACTTAATTTGTTCAACAGTTTTTCCATGTGCAACAAGCTCTCTTGTTGCGGGCATATCTATTCCATAAACATTTTGGTGTCTTACGGGGGGAGCAGCTGAAGCAAAATAAACTTTTTTTGCACCCTGTTTTCTAACCATCTCAATAATTTTTTTTGATGTGTTTCCACGAACTATTGAATCATCGACCAGTAAAATATTTTTGTTTTTGAACTCAATTTCAATCGGACTAAGCTTATGAGCAACAGATCTTTTTCTTATACTTTGCCCAGGCATAATAAATGTCCTGCCTATATATCTATTCTTAATAAACCCCTCTCTGTATTTAACACCAAGCTTGTATGCCACCTGCATCGCCGATGTTCTGCTTGTATCTGGAACTGGAATTACAGCATCTATGTTAAGATGTGAATAATCTTTAAGAATTTTTGCTCCAAGAAAATCGCCCATCCTTAATCTTGATTTATGAACTGATATAGAGTCTATCACTGAGTCGGGTCTAGAAAAATATACAAACTCAAAAAGGCAAGGAGAGTGTGATATGGAATCAGAACAAACATCCTTTTCAACAACACCCTTCTCTGAAATAATGACAGCGCTACCAGGATCAACATCATACTCAAGCTCATACCCTAGAGCGCTAAGGGCAGAGCTTTCTGATGCAAGCAAAAACGATCCGTCATCTTTTTTCCCCAACACAAGAGGTCTAATTCCATTTGCATCTCTAAAAGCAACCAAACCAACGCCCCCAATGATCATAGTTACAGCAAAACCACCCTCACACCTTTTGTATACTTCTTTGAGCGCTTGGAAAACGTGTCCATTGTTTAATACATCAAACTTTATTTTAGAAAGCTCATATGTAAAAAGACCCAACAGAACCTCAGAATCTGATTGAGTATTAAACTGACAAAAGTGAGAATCCAAAAGAAATTTCTTCATCTCATCACTATTGGTAAGCGTTCCGTTGTGAGCAAGACAAATATCTACAGGAGCAGAGGAGTGAAATGGTTGTGCCTCTGAAACATCCGAGCAGCCGGCGGTAGGATACCTTACATGGCCTATGCCAATGTTGCCATCTAAACTTAAAGATTTATTCGTTTTAAAAACTTCAGTTACAACACCAAGCTCTTTGTGTAGATAAAGCTTCTTGTTGTTCCAGGTTGCAATGCCTGCAGCATCTTGTCCCCTATGCTGTACCTGTATTAGGGCATCATAAATCTCGCCAGAAACATTTTCTGTTGGATGGTAAAGACCTATTATTCCACACACCTTACAGGTTCTCCAAAATTTTGTCTACTTCACCCAAGTACAACCGAGGGGTCAATTGAAGAAGTATATTTTTATCTTCCTTTGACACCTTAAGACCATTTACAATTTGTAAATATAATTTTTTTGTTAGGGGTTTTCCTCTGGTCAATTCTTTGATTTTATCATAAGCATTAACATCACCAGATTTTCTTAAAATCATTTGTATAGCCTCAGCAAGAACGCTCCAATTTTCATCCAACTCTTTTTTTAGTTGTTTTTTATTTGGAGAGACTCTTAAAACACCTTTAATAAGGTTTTTATAAGAGAGGAGAGAGTGTGCAAACCCAACACCCAGGTTCCTAAAAACTGTGCTACCGCTTAAGTCCCTTTGAAGCCGCGACTTTGTAATTCTAGATGCCAAAAAAGAAAAGTTGTTATTAGCAACATCGAGATTTCCTTCAGCGTTTTCAAAAAATATTGGATTGATTTTGTGGGGCATGGTGCTCGAACCAACTTCCCCCGACACATTTTTTTGAACAAAAATACTTCTACTTATATACAGCCACATATCTTGCGAAAAGTCAGAAAAAATATTATTAATTCTTACAAACGAATGCAAGAGCTCAGCAAGAGAGTCTCCAGGCTCAACCTGTGTGGTTATCGGCGACTGCTCTAAACCAAGCCGTTTAATGAATTTTTTTGAAAAGACTGACCAGTTAACTTTAGGGAAAGCAACCTTGTGAGCTGCATAAGACCCTGTTGCACCAGAAAATTTTGCCAACAAACTGATTTCCTTAATCAATATAAGCTCTCTTTCTACTCTTGATATAAAAACTGCAAGCTCTTTTCCAAGGGTTGTAGTGGTAGCAGGTTGTCCGTGTGTTAAGGACAACATAGGCAATGATTTTGTCTTTCTTGCTAACCTCTTTAGCTCTTTTAGAACATTTTTTATTGCTGGAATCATTATGTTTTTTGTGGCACCTTTTGTCATTAAAGAGTACGCTGTATTATTAATGTCTTCTGAGGTAAGACCAAAGTGAACAATCGGTACCAAATCCTTCCGACCCATTTTTTCTAATTTTTCTGATATAAAAACTACAACAGCATTTACATCATGATTGGTTTTTGACTCAATTTTTTTTATTTGTTTGAAGTCTTTTTCTGAAAACTCAATGTACAGATTTCTTAGCGACAATAAGTTTTTTTTACTTAAGGATCGTTTTTTTTGAAAAGATTTATGTTCAATTAGAAACAACAGGTATTCTACTTCGACCATTGTGCGGTGACGCATTAATGCTTGTTCCGAAAAATATCCCTCTAACTCAGAGACGCTTTCTTTATATCTCCCATCGATTGGAGAAATATTGTTCACATTGAACCGACGTTTAGTATTCTATGTACCGCAATAGCACAATTGCCGGGGTCCAAAACAGTGAGTACAGGCGTTTTGCTTGGCATTTGAAGAGTTGAGTGGATATTAATGCTCATATCAACCTTATCTTTGAAAGGCGGACAAGCTATGGTTGGTTTATTACAGTTTGCGCCTACAAAACCAGAAAGAGCATTTGACCTTCCAGCTATTGTAATAAAGACAACAACATCCTTTTCGCCAAAAGACCTTATAATTTCTAACACTTTTTCAGGATTTTTGTGAGCAGAAGCAGCATGAACCTCATGCTCAACACCAAGCGTGTCTAGTGTGCTGGTAATTTTGTCTGCGTGTGGTTGATCAGAGGTTGATCCCATGATTAATACAGCTTTCATAATAGTTCCTTTATGTTTTCAGTAATGCGCTTGTTTATATTGTTAAGATTTGGGAAAATAAATTTTTCTCCAGTAATTAATTCGTACAATAAAATGTATCTAGCTGAGAGCTCAGAAACAAGATCGTCAGGAGCATCGGGTAAAACTTCGTCGTTATAAGGGTCACAGTTTTTTGCAAACCATAATCTTAAAAATTCTTTATCTATATTTTCTGGTTCTTGACCTGAATTAATTCTTTCTTTGTACGAACTGCTAATCCAAAATCTACTACTATCGGGTGTATGTATTTCGTCAACAAATTTAATATTTCCTTTTGAATCTGTACCGATTTCGTATTTGGTATCAACTAAAATTAAGCCATTTTTCTTTGCAGTTTCTTGCCCAAAAGCAAAAAGATCTAGGCTCATTTTAGCAGCCAGGTCGTAATCTTCCGCAGACATTAAACCAAGATCAATAATTTCTTCCCTAGAAACAGGTCGATCATGAACCTTGTCCTTGGTTGTTGGTGTCAACATAGGCTTGTCAAGCTTATCATTTTTCTTTAGCCCTTCAGGAAGGAGGTTTCCACAATATTCCCGATCGCCATTATTATAAACAGTCCATAAAGAAGTATCAGTGGTCCCGGTAATATAGCCTCTCACAACGAACTCAACCGGAAAAACAGTACATTTTTCTACAATTGATACATTTGGATCGGGAGTAGAAATAAGATGATTTGGGAACAAGTGTTCAGTTTTTTTAAACCACCATGCACTCACGGAGTTTAAAACAGCTCCCTTATATGGAATTGCAGCCAAAACACGATCAAACGCGCTTTGTCTATCAGTAGAAATCATTACTACTTTGTCATTGAGAAAATAAGCATCTCTAACCTTACCAACTTTTTTGTTAGGGGCGCCAATATTGGTATCCTGAATAGTATTAGTCAGGTTTTCATTTATTTCCTGATAATATTTTTTGTCAATATTCATGACATTCCTGCGAAATAGGATTAGAAAAAATATGACTATTTAATATTAAATCCACGTCTTTTTTTATTCTAGCCGAATTAACCTTAACCTCCCAGACAACACCCTTTTTAATTGATTTTAATTTTGATAAATTAAAACGATCTTGAAGGGTTTGAGCGAGGCTTTGACCAACAATATCATCCTTGCTGCGAACTAAGAACCTGTAAACACCAGAGCCTTCTTCTATATTGGCAATGTATTCTTTGCTTGGATTAAACAGTACGTCGGTTGAGACAATTGTGTTAATATCAAGGCCGTCAGTTGCGTCAATTTCAAAGTGAAGATATTTTTTCACCCTTGCCTTGACACCCAAGCTATTAATGCACTTCTCGACTGACGCCGCCTCATTGTCTGCAATAATTGTTGACACAAGAATTTCATTTTGCCTAGCAGGCCTTTTAAACTTTTTAATATCTGTTTTTTTTGATGAAAAATTTAAAGACTTAAAGCTAAAAAGGTCATCAGACTCAATATAGTTTCTCATGCTCTTAAAAAGGTCGTCAGCTTCGTTCCCAAGTGTTCGTTCAGGGTGGGGCATTATTGCCATTACGTTACCATTGGGGTTGCTTAAAGCTGCGGTGCTATGAAGTGAGCCATTTGGATTGGTTGGGAAGTCATTAGAAAGATTCCCTCCCGAATCACAATATTTATAAGTTATTAAATTGTTCTTTAATATTTCATCCTCAAGATCCTTATTAAATAAGAAACGCCCTTCTGCGTGTGCAATAGGAACGCGCATTGGGTTTCCACCTTTCTTGACGAAAGCTGACTGTGTATTTTCACATGGCTTTATATAACACCACTTATTGTAATATCCCGTTCCAACAATACGATTACCGACCATTCTTTTATTATCGGTTAAAGAAACCAAGGTCTGAAACTCTTGGTTGCCCGGAACAAGGCCTGACTCAACCAAAATTTGTGCACCATTACAAATCCCTAAAATAGGCTTACCAAGCAAAGCTTGTTTTTTTAGCTCATTAACAACCGGCTCAAGCGATGCAATAATTCCTGATCTGGACCTGTCTTCAAAAGAAAACCCACCTAAAATGATAAAACCATCGTAGCTATTAAGTAGTTCTGGATCATCGTTCCAAAAGTGTCCAAATGGTAACATACCATGCTTTTGTAAAATATTTTTTGTTTCATTTTCAGTGTTAGAGCCCGGGAACTGAAGATAAGCTATTTTCTTTTTATCCATAAAGGTGTACCGTATTATCGTTGTCGTCAACAACAACACCAATTTTATTGCAATTGTCACTGCCAATAAAAGAAATCAACCTTTCTTTTTCTGGCTCATCTACAATAAACACAAGACCGATACCCATATTAAAAGTTTGGTACAAATCTTTTGTGCTAATGTCTAGATTGTTTTGTAGGAAGTCAAATATTGGTATTTTGTTCCAAGAGGTGGTATCAACTTCTAAAGTAAGGTTGCTCGGAATGACTCGCGGCACATTATCAACTAAGCCACCTCCAGTAATGTGAGAAATACTCTTAATTTTAATTCCGGCGTTAGTAATTCGTGTGATTAAAGAGCTATAATTTGTGTGCGGAGCTAATAAACAGTCTTCGATTGTTACCTTATGTCCCGGCAAAATGTCAGACGTTGTAAGCTCCATAGTTTCAAAAATAAGCTTTCTGGCTAGAGAGTAACCATTAGTATGAAGACCATTAGAAAAAACGCCGATTGCAACATCTCCCGCTTTTACACTTGCTCCATCAATAATGCTTCTTTTTTCAATAATCCCGGTAGCCACCCCAACCAAATCATACTCATTTTTGTGGTATGTTCCAGGCATTTCAGCGGTTTCACCGCCAACCAAGGAAATGCTATGTTCTTTACATTCGTGTGCAACACTTTTAATTACTTCAGAAATAATTTTTTTATCAAGGTCGCTGCCAGCTACATAATCTAAAAAAGTTAAAGGTACGGCTCCAGTAGCAGCCACGTCGTTACAACACGCATTTACCAGGTCATGTCCAATGAACCGGAAATTGTTTGCTGCCATAGCAACAGACATTTTTGTTCCAACACCATCAATACTTTGAACCAGAACTGGGTCTTGAAAGTTGTTAAAAACATCTTTAAGTGAATACATAGATCCAAAGCCACCAATTGAAGACAAAACATTTTTACTAAACGTGCTACTAATTTCTTTTTTTGACATTTCAATAGCTTCATCAGCTTTTTTAATGTCAACACCGGCGTCTTTATAAGTTATTTTTTTATTCATTATTGAAGCTTCTTCCTAAGTGCATTTTGCCATATTTTTTTTGTTTGCGCTATATCCAAGTCTATGAAATTTTTTACAACAATCTTATTGGAATTATTTGTTTTGCCAATTTGTTTGAAGGTACACTTATTTTTATTAAGCAAGTCTTCAAAAGTAGAAGAGTTTTTTTCAGACACCTCAACGACTAGTGCAAAATTTTCGCTAAACAACAAGTCTTTATCTATGTTCTTTTCAACAATACAACCTATATTATTTACAAAGCTCATTTTAAATAAGGTGGTTGCAAGACCGCCAAGTCCGGCATAATTACAAGAATTTATTAATGACAACGAGTTAGCTTTTAGAACACAGTTTAGCATATTACCATATTTTTGCACATCGATTTTTTTAACTTCTGTGTTTCTTATGTTCAGAACACTTGTTGCTATGCTTCCACCAACGAAGGCATGTGTTTCACCTAACAAATATAAATTGGTATCACTTGATTTAAACCCGTTCATTAACACCTTGTCTTTTACAACCTTTCCAAAACACCCTATCATTGGACTTGCCGGTATAGATTGATCCCCGCTTTGATTATAAAAACTTACGTTTCCTGCTACTATTGGTAGGTTGTTTGTTCCGTTGAAGTGTAAAAGACTGCAGGTTTCTCTAATCGCAATACAGCTTTGCGAAAACTGCCACATTTGTTCGGGCTTTTCGGGATTCCCAAAACATAGACAGTCAGTAAGAGCAAGCGGAGAGGCACCAACAGAAACAGTTTTTGCACAAGCTTCTATAATAGCATATTGTGCAACAATATAAGGATCAATTTTACCAATTGAAGGGTTATGAGTAAGGGCAGCAGAAAAACAATCGTTTTTAATTTCTTCAGGAAATTTTTTGGAATCAAAAGGAGAAACGACACCAGCATTTGTTTTACCTCTTTCGTTAACAACCCTGCCTTGTACATTTTTATCATAGGACTCGTAAACAGCTGCACGCGATGCCACGTTTTCATGAGATAAAATTTTTAATATTAAATCATTATAGTCTGTATTTTTGGGTAAAGCTTCATTTGATTGATGAGCGTCTATTTGAAACATTGGACGATCATAAACAAAGCCTTCGTTAATTTTTTCGATTGGGCCATCTACAAGTTTTTTATCTTTATAAAAAACAGTATAGTGCTTTTCATCAATAATTTTACCCACAACGCTTGCCTGTGCACCCACTGAAACGTTTGGGAAATCAAATACCACATTGTAATGATCTAAAATAGTTTGTGTTAAATCTTTTGGGCAAGCCCACATAAATCGCTCCTGAGTTTCTGAACACAATATAATATGACCATCAAGCTCAGGCATGCTAGTATGGATTTTGTCAACCCAAACCTCAGCGCCTAACCCGGCAGCATCTGCCAACTCAATGCTTGCACACGCAACACCACCAGCACCCAAATCCTTGAAACCCACCTTATTAATCAGATTGTTTTTTTCTAAAAAATCAAAAAGGGCATAGGTAGATTTAAGAATATGTCTTTCAAGAAATGCATTTGGTTCCTGAACAGCCCCCTTATTTTGTTGTTCTTTTTCTTTTTCAAGCTCTAATGATGCAAAACTTGCTCCTCCAAACCCACTATTATCTGTTGGTTTTCCTACCAATATCAGATCATAGTCAATAGATTTTTCTGGCGCTTTTGATCTTATTACGCTTTTTTCTTTAACAATTCCAGCCGTTAAAACAGTAACTAAACAATTTTCGTTATATTCTTTATCAAAGTATACATCGCCACAGACATTTGGTATGCCAAGTGGATTACCATAGCCCGCAATACCTGATACAACACCATCGCTAATCCATTTTGTTTTATTCCTGTTAATATCACCAAACCGTAAACTATCCCCCAAAGACATCACTTCTGCGCCCATACAACAAACATCTCTCACATTTCCTCCAACGCCAGTAGCAGCACCTTCATAGGGAACAATTTGACTGGGGTGATTATGTGATTCGTGGCTTACAACAAGACCATACCTATTTCCATTATTATCAACAGATAAAGAAACAACACCGGCATCATCTTTGGCGCCTAGGATTACGTGCTCTCCATCTGTCACAAAGTGTTTTATATGATTTTTACTACTTTTATATGAACTATGTTCTGACCCTTGGATTGAAAATAAGACTAGTTCTGTTAATGTGGGTGGCCTGTCAAGAAATGAGAACTGAATTTTTTTTGCCTCATCAACGCTTAACGGAATATTTAACTCTTTAAGCGTTTTTGTTATTTCTGCGTCTGAGCTAGAAGAAAAATCAATTATGTCCCAGCTAGCAATTTTATCTAACATTATATTTTAAAGGTTTGGTTTCGGTCAGGACCATATGAAATTAAAGAAACTTTAACTTTAGCCACTTCTTCAACTCTTGAAACAAAATTTTTCAGTTCTTCTGGACACTGATTTAAGCTTTCAATGTGGCCAGGTAAAGAATCCCAGCCTGGAAGTGTTTCATAAATAGGTTCGATATTTTTAAAATTATAAATATCAGATGGAACCCCCTCAAAATCCTTGCCACCAACCTTATATCCAACACAAAGTTTAATTTTTTTGATCCCGCTTAGTACGTCAACCTTGGTTAATATAATTTCTGAAAAGTCGTTCAATTGATTGGCAAGCTTTAATTGTACAAGATCAATCCAACCAACCCTTCTAGCACGACCTGTTGTTGTTCCGTATTCCTGACCTACATCACGAATTTTTTCTTCAAGATCTCCTTTTATTTCTGTAGGAAAAGGGCCCCGACCAACATAGGTTAAATAGGCTTTGGCAATTCCAACTATTTTTTTTGCAGCATTTAAACCAACTCCACCACCCGCCTCGATTTGCCCAGCAATTGTATTGCTGCTTGTAGTATAGGGGTAAAGTCCATGGTCTACGTCAAGACATGCGCCTTGCGCACCCTCGAACATAACGTGTTCATTTTTCTCTAACGCAGAAGACAAAACCTCGGTAATGTTTGCAACATATTGTTTTATTACAGAGCCATAACCTAAAAACTCTTCGCATATTTCTTCATATGTATGCTCAAACTTCTCTTTAAACACATTTTCTACAAGCGCTTTATTAAAATCATAAGACTTTTGCAGTCTCGTTCTAAATAACTCTTCATTAAGTAAGTCTGCAACCCTTAGTCCATGTCTATAAAGCTTATCAGCATAGACTGGCGCTATACCTGATCGAGTGCTACCAGCAGCTAACTCATTTTGATAGTTTGTTAGATGGTAATCAATGTCAACATGATAAGGCATAATCAGGTGTGCCCTATCGCTAATCAATAAATTAGTTGAAAGACCCTCTTTCTTTAACATATTTATTTCTTTTATTAATACGCGCGGATCAACTACCACGCCGTTTCCAATGACAAGCCTGCACTCCTTGTGCAAAACGCCAGAAGGGATCAAATGGAGTTTAACAGTCTTGTTGTCAAGAATAATTGTATGGCCGGCATTGTTTCCACCTTGAAAACGAACAATATAATTAGCGCGTGCAGCAAAATAATCAGTAACCTTTCCTTTACCTTCGTCGCCCCACTGAGCACCAATAACTACAACAATATTGCTCTTATTTTTTTGCACTTTTTGATGTAAATGATAAAGTGTAATTTATGGCGTGAGTTTATTATACCAAAATAATACTTTTAAAATCTCGCTATTTTTCCTTGCTTTAATAATTCAAGGTTGTGCCGTTGCAGGGTCTGTTCTGGTTCCCCTAGAATCAATAGAGCCACCAAGCGGGAAGTATGATATAGGAACACAAGTATATTTTTGGACTGATAATTCAAGGGGTGAACTATATACAACCGATCCTTCAGATTATAGAGAATTAATGGTTCAAATATGGTATCCCGCACAAGGAGGTGAGAATTATCAAAAAGCTCCCCACATCACTTATCCAAAAAAATCAATTTCTAGCATTGCTAGAACTGCTGGACTGCCCACAAGCTTTGGAAATCACGGAATTCAATTAATTTCAAGTAGTGTTTTCGGCCTTTCGCCAATTCAGAACAAAAAATTTCCATTAATTTTATTCTCACATGGCGATGGAGGACTATTAAACCAAAATACATCGCAAGTAGAAGAGCTGGTAAGTAATGGATATATAGTTATTGCATGTAATCACACATACAACGCCAGCATTACCTTTGATAAAGAAGGAAATCCTGTTCCCTATAAAAAAAATGTAAGTTGGAATGAACAAGCACAATACCATAAAAAATATTATACCAACCTTCTTATAAACTATAGATATCAGGATTTAGCCTTCTTATTAAAAACTTTAAAACAAGATCGTTTCAACGACGAATCAGTAAATCTATTTAAAAACAATATCGACTTTGGAAAGGTCGGAGCAATGGGACATTCAATGGGCGGGGGAACAACTTATATTGCGATGTTAAAAAATAACGAAATTAAAGCAGGAGTTGCTTTTGATGGTTGGTTTTTTGGGTTACTAGAAAAAGATGCAAAAACTAATACAAAAAAACCGTTTTTACACATAGGACAAGAACAGTTTCTTGATAGAAGTGTCGAAGGAGATATTAATTATTCAAAAGATGGAAAAAGAAATTTTGACATTTATAATACAATATTAGAAACCAACAAAGAAAGCTATGGTGTTTACATAAAAAACAGTCTACACTATTCATATACAGATATAAAATTAATTTATAATCAAGGAGCACCGTTTTCATTACCTCTAGATAGCCTTGGAGAGGTTGACAAAAAAATTGTTGACAAGGTTATGGATAAAACAGTCCTTGATTTTTTCAATTATGCCTTAAAAGACCAACCTTTTGATATAAAAAAGTTAGACACATATAACGATCAAGTAGTTTATAATAAGCATCCATAGTATTTTTTCTCTCTACAAAAAATTTTTCCTTAGAGGAGAACTAAAAAAAAATTACAAAAAATGTATTGACATCTACGGAAACTATCGTCAATTTAGGTGAAATTAGTTTCTGAAAGGGCAAGAACCCTTTGGAAGCTGTGTATATATAACAGACTTTTACACATATATATAATAGGGTAAGAAAAAAAATGATAAAAAATAATAAACAAAAATTTGTATATAAATACTCATTTGGAGGTAGAATAATGAGAAAACTACGTATGTTAATTGCACTAGTTCTCCTACCAACAATGATGTTTGCACAATCAACAACTGCTAAATTAGCAGGGGTTGTAGCAGACGCTGATGGGAATCCATTGGTTGGTGCGAACGTTGTGGTTGAAGGATCAAACCTTGGTGCAGCTACCGATGAACTAGGTAGATATTATATTCTTGACGTTCCTGTAGGTTCTTATGACCTTAGGGCTGAATACATTGGCTATACCACTGTAATTGAATCAGGTGTTAAAACATCAGTTGGTTTTACAACAACTGTTGATTTCAATCTTGATGTTGCAGCTGTAGCAGGTCAAGCAGTTACAGTAACTAGAGAAAGACCATTAATTAATCCAAACGCAACAAATACGACTCGTGTGGTTGACAAAGAGTTAATCGACGCTTTTGCTGTAAGAGGGGTAAGCAATATTGTAAACCTTCAAACAGGTGTTGTTAATGGATATTTCCGTGGAAGTAGAAGCGGAGACAGTCGTTACTATGTTGACGGTGTTCCTGTCAAAGATGTTTATGGCGGTGGAAACCTTTTAAATGGTAACTCACAAGCAGCTTTACAAGAAATCTCAGTACAAACTGGAGGTTTCTCAGCTGAGTATGGTGGTGCTAATGGTGGTATTGTAAATATTACTACAAAAACAGGTGGATCTGAGTGGTCTTCTAGAGTAGGTCTTGAAACTTCTTTAGGCGCAGATGCAAGCACAGACCCTGATAAGCTATATTCAGATGGATATCAAAATGTCAACTTTGACTTTGGTGGTCCAATAAGCGAAAATGTTAAAGTATATTTATCCGTTGAGGGCAAAGAGAAAGGCGGGGATGTTTCTTATAGCTACTTCCCAATGATGGATGCAATGCCTATGCAAGATGCTCCACCAGCTGACTATTACAGTGACGGCTCAGATGGTTTAGTATACGGAACTGATGCAAATGGTAATAAAATTCATCATATTGAAACAGTTATTAGAAATAACGCAACAAGAGAAGAGCTATTAGCTGACCCTCTTTTTGTTGCTAATGATACAACTTATGTTGTTTATAGCAATTATAGACGTATGTATGGTCAACAGCCACAAGATGACAACGAAAGAATTACTATAAACGGTAACATGACCATGGATTTTGGTCCACTACGTTTAAAACTTGGTACACAGGCTTATGACTATGAAGGACATAGCTACAGTTGGAGCAGAGTTTACGGTGGAACTGATGGTTCATTCATTAATGAAGCAGATTTTGCCATGGGATATTTAAATGCTAGATATACTATTAGTCCATTATCATATATTAAGGCTTCATTGTCACAACAGACATATGAAACCACAAGTGGTAATGAAAACTATTTAAATGATATAGAAGCATATGGTAGAAGAACCAAAGCTTATGGTTCTGTAAACTATTATAAAAGAGATAGAACAGGATTTAACCCTGTAGCACCAGATGAGTTCTTTGGTGTAGCAGGCTATGGTTCTCAGTACACCTCTTTTGATACAAGAAAATCTACTACAAACACTGTTAGTTTTGACTACACAAACCAGCTTGGTTATAACGAGTTTAAACTTGGTGCTTCTGTAGACAACCATGAAATCACAAGATATGGTCTTGCTGCATCTGGAGTTGCAAGAGCAATTGCTCAGGTGGACACAGATCTTGATGGTCTAGCGTCCGAAGCAGAAATTATAGCATATGCAGGTGCCGATGGAGCCAATGATTGGAGATTTATTAACTATAGATCATTAGCTGTAACAAATATTGGTTACAATATTTATGGTGATGAGTGGAGCGGTCAATATAATCAAGATGATCACATGTTGGCGCCAGCAGAACCATCCCAATCACGTTTCTATGTTCAAGACAAACTTGAATTTAAAGATGTTGTTGTTCAATTAGGGGTGTCTTATGAAACTATCGATACAGGTGCTATGGCTCCTGATTCAGATAATGATGGATACGGTGACTCTGATGGATTCAACAACCTTTACTTTAACAGACAACGTGTAAACAGAAACGGTGACGGTAACGGCAACCATGTATGGAAAAAGGTTAAAAAAGAAACCGCTACTCACCCAAGAATAGGTGTTTCATTCCCAGTATCCGATCGTACAGTATTCCGTGCGAACTACGGTACACACTGGCAGTCAGTACCTATGACTTATTTATATCTTTCAGATTCACAGCTATCACGTGACGTTTTATCTGGTAGCGCTACCGCATCTGAAAATCCTGCACTTAAACCTGAAAGGTCTACTCAATACGAAATTGGTATTGAACAGCGCATTGGAGCATTTGCTTCATTAAAGGTTGAAGGGTTCTATAAAGAAAGTAAAGACTATTTAACGCTTGCAAATCGTACAGAAGCATTTACCAATACTGGTGGTGCTGATACTCAGCAAAACTGGGCACAATACCAAAACGGTGACGTTATGGTATCTCAAGGTTTAACCACAAACTTTGAAATGCGCAGAACTAGAGGTCTGTATGCACAAGCAAATTATACTTACTCAGAAGCTAGAGGTACGGGATCTTATGGATCACAAAACTTCTACATTACTTGGATTGGTACAGATGATGGTTATCCTAAAGCGATGAACCTATTAGACTACGACCAAACACATACTGCTAATGTAATTCTTGACTGGAGATCACCTGATGCTACAGGTGCTCTAGCGAATACAGGATTCAATGCTGTTATGAGCTTTGGTAGTGGTACTCGCTTTACCCCATCCCAAATCTATAGTACAGTTTTTGAGAACCGCTGGGAGTTCCCAGAGGGACCAGTAAACTCAGGTACCATGCCTGCATATACAAACTTAGATCTTCGTGTTGATAGAGCAATTAGCTTAGGCGGTTTAACTGCTAATGCATATGTCTCTGTATTTAATGCGCTTGATTCTGAACAAGTAAATGCTGTTTATAATGGTACAGGTAACGTAGCTGAAGATGGCTGGGTTGCTACTGAAAGTGGGCAGCAATGGCTTGCCAATAGATTATCAATAAACCCTGACGTTGACGCGGCAGCTATGTATCAAGACAACCTAGCGTTTCCTGGTAGATGGAACAGACCTCGTACAGTAAGGGTTGGTTTAAACATTAGTTTTTAATAATAAGAAGGTAAAGAGGTATATATGAAAATCTTAAAAAATATTACCACTACTACGATGGTGATGGCCTTGCTACTTGTTTCTTCATTAGAAGCAAGAGAAACCAAAAAGGTTTCTAATTTTAGCGGGTCTAACTTTGTAGAATCCAGTGGGACATTTGACGGAAACCGTATTTACGCTGATGTTACCAACAACGGTCTATTTTTAGACTATCACGTTTCAGGAGATTCTGCACTAGAATGGCCTAAAGGAACTGGTGTTCACTCAATCTTCCAATCTGCACTTTGGTTAGGAGCAACAGTGAATGGTCAAATTAGAACGATTGTTGGAGATTATACACAAGATATGGGCCCAGGCCCATTTGATGGTGATCCATTAGCAGCGGTTCATAGAATATATAAAGTTAACAAAAGTATGCTTGATGACCCAGCTAGCCACGACGATTTTCAAAACTGGCCAGTTGAATTTGGTGCACCTTGGGTAGATGTTGACGGAGATGGAGTTTACACTCCACTTCCAGCAGGATCTGACCACCCAGAGTTTATTGGTGACCAAGTATTGTGGTTTGTAAGTAATGATGGAGACATCGCTTATAAGCTTAACTTTGGTACACTACCAATGGGTGTTGAAATTCAGACAACTATGTTTGGTTATGATAGAATCGACGCTATTGGTGACATGCTTTTTGTTAAGCAATTAGTTATTAATAAAGGTGGAGATGACCTTGTAGACACATATATGGGTCTTTGGTCTGATCCAGATTTAGGAAATGCAGGTGACGACTTTGTAGGGTGTAATGTAGAGCTTGGTATGGGATATGTTTGGAATGACGGACCTGATACATACTATGACAACCTTGACATTGGTACACCGGCAGCAGGATATGACTTCTTCCAAGGACCAAAAGTTCCTTGTGATGATCCAACTGATCCAGTTGAATGTCCAGCTCAAGGTGCTAAGATGTTTGGAACATACTTCCCTGGTGAGAAAAACCTAAGTATGTCATCATTTGCATTTTATATTAACGGTGACGCAACATATACTGACCCTGCTGACGAAGTAGAGGGTTATTATTATTTGCAAGGTTTCAGAAAAGATGGTAGTGCATATCCAACAGATATTGCTGGTGATTTGTATAACCAAAAATTCTGTTTTTATGGAGACCCTGCATTAACTCACAGTTCAGCTAATCCAGTTGACGGTAATTATGTTTCATCTGCTGACAGAAGGTTTTTAATGAGCGTAGGTCCATTTACAATGGCTGCAGGAGATTCACAAGAAGTAGTATTTGGTATTTTCCACGCTGCTGGAGGTGATGCGCTTTCATCTGTTGAATATCTAAAACAGGTTGACCAGCTTGCTCAGTCAGCATATGACAATGATTTCGATCTTCCAGATCCACCGACAGCTCCTGTTGTAGCTCACTCAGCTTTCACAGATGAGATTGTTATTTCATGGCAAGGTAATGCAGAAAGCTACAACGAGGATAGTTTCTTCACAGATACTGACGGTAACGCAACTAATTACCTTTTTGAAGGATACAATGTATACCAAGTTGAAACCGCAGATGGATCTGGTGACAGAAGAAGAATAGCAACATATGATGTTATTAATGGCGTTGAAGAAATTGTAGATACCGTCTTTGATCCTAACTATAATGAGTACGTAGCTGTAACAACTCAGTTTGGATCTGATTCAGGTCTTGCTCGTTACCATGTTGTAGACAAAGACGCTTTAAATCTCAATAGCAGATTAATTACTAACAGAAATTATTACTTTGCTGTTACTGCATATGGGTACAACGAATTTGGTGTACCTAAAACATTTGAAAGTTCACCAAAATACTTTAGTGTTAGACCTGAGGTTCCAAACACTACAATGTTTGGTGAATCAACAGCTGGTGTTGGAGATATGATGTTAGCAGACCACGATGGTCCTGCACAAGGTTATGTTGAAGTGTGGATTGCAGATCCATCAAAACTAACCGGTGATTCATATTCTGTAACATTTGATGATAACATGCCAACCGGTGAACCGTATGTTAACTGGACGTTAACAAACACTACCACTGGAGAAGTATACGAAGCTAACAACCCAACTATGGGTGGTGTAAACCAAGTAACAGGAACTAATGTTGGTGTTGGAGCAGCTAACTTGTATGATGGGTTCCAAGTACAGGTGTTTGGTCCACAAGAAGACCTAGTTGCTGTTGAGGAATATGCTTCAGGGTATAAAGAAAATAACGTTCTAAGAGACAATTCTGTATCTTATTTACCTCCTAGTTTAGGAAGAACAGGATACATTATTGAAAACAGAGCAGGTGAAGCATACATGCAGCCATACAATAGAGACTTCGATAGATTTAACTATTGGGAGTCTGATGATGTTGAGCTTGACTTTGGACAAGTTTCTCTTGGATATGATTATCTTGCAGAAACACTTAATGCTTATGTCCCATTTGCGGCATACAGGCATAATTTTGCAACCGGACAAAAAGAACAGATGTTTGCAGGTTATTGGGAATCCGATGGTCTTGCAGGACTTTCAAACCCACTAGATGGAGTTAGATGGTCCGGACCAGTTTATGGTGCACCAGCATGGGAGCCTATTTATAACTTTGTAGGTAATGTTGGTATGGAATACGATCCTGCCAAAGAAGCGCAGTATATTGCTGAGAATGATCTAGCTACTTCAGGTGGTTGTGGTTGGTACTCAATTACATGTACTGCTTCAACAACTTCAGGTAGACAAATCTATTATCCATATCAAACAGCTACATTATTCACAGCATTTTTAGCAGGTTCACAGCTTCCAACAGCTGATGGACACGCATCTTATGGTAGTGGATTTACTGGCGCAAGTTCTGTTGTATTTAGAATGGCTAAACCTCTTTCTTACAGAGATACATTTAGCTTTACAACAGACGGTATGACGATGATGGCAATGGATTACGATCCAGATAAAATCTCAGTATGGCCAAACCCATACTATGGTTATAACCCAGAAGAAAGAGACGCTCTTGACAGAAGGGTTATGTTTAGTCATCTTCCAACAGAAGGACCATCAACAATTAGAATATTTGCTTTAGATGGTACCTTAGTAAGAACAATTAAGCACAATGATACAGGTTCACAGCATACCTACTGGGATATGAAGAACAACTTCGAACTTCCAGTTGCTAGCGGAATGTACATTGCGCATGTAGAGACTAACAGAGGAGAAAAAATCCTTAAGTTAGCTGTAATTCAACCAGAACAACGTCTTGACGTTTACTAAGGAAAAGGAGAATAAGAAATGAAAAATACATTTAAAATCTTCCTTGGATGCGCAGTTTTAGCTTCTGCCCTTACTGCTGGTACAGTAAGATCGCAAGGTACTGCAGGGGCTGCACAGCTTCTCATACCAGTTGGTACTGAAACAGTAGCTCTTAGCGGAACGAACGTTGGTACAGTAGCTGGGATAGATGCATTATATACTAATGTAGCTGGTTTAGCTAGGCACAACTCTGGGTTACAAGGAACAGTTTCAACTACCACGTACATTGCGGATATTGATGTAGTGTATGCTGGTATGGTTGTAGCAATGGGAGAAACAGGTACCTTTGGTTTAACCTTAAAGTCATTAGACTTTGGTGATATTCCAAAGACAACCAATTTTGCACCAGAGGGAGATGGTCAAACATTCTCCCCAAGTTTCTTTACTGCAACAGCTGGGTTTGCGAGAGCATTTTCAGACCGTGTAAATGTGGGTGTCGCTGGAAAATTAATTTCAGAGACAATTGAAGAAACAACTGCTACAGGTATGGCACTCGATGTTGGTGTACAATATCGTTTTCCAAACGCACCACTTACATTTGGTGTAGCTATGAAAAATGTAGGTAATAGAATGCACTACGATGGTATCAACCTTGACCAAGACATGGTTCCAGGCGAATCAGAATCTGGTTCAGGTACAGAGAGTTTCAGAATTGTAGCGGATAATTTTGCGTTACCTACGAGCTTAGATCTTTCAGCATCATATGAGTTGCTAGACAATCTAAGTTTGAGTACAGTATTCACTAATCACTCATATCAAACTAATACATTAGCGCTTGGTGCTAAATATATGCTTGGATCTTCATGGTTCGGTGCAGCATCAACAATGACTATTGGTGACGATGAGCAACCATCTGGCGTTTCTGACGCTGATTGGGAAGAGTGGAGCGGTTCATTCTGGGGCCTTTCACTAGGTGCTGGAGTTTCAGTTCCTGTTGGTGATTATGTGATGCATGTTTCATATGCTATGAGAACCGCTAATGAGTACTTTGATGATCATAGTACTATGCAGGTTACATTTGATTTCTAAAACTGTTCTAATATTTTAGAAAGTAAATAGTTAAAGGGCTCAGAAATGAGCCCTTTTTCTTTATCTTATTGAAATAATTGTTCGATATTATTTTTTAGCAATCCAGACGGAATGTTTTGTCCTAAAAAATATCTTCCAGATTTGTCATCAAAAAAAAGTTCCCAGTGTAAGTGGGCGCCTTTATCATTCTGTAGCGCTCCAGAGGAAGTACCAGTATTTCCGGAAAGTCCTATGATATCTCCTGATTGCACTTTATTACCCGCTATCAATCCTTCTGTAATAGAAGAAAGATGTGAATATACAGTAATTGTCCTATACTTATCTGTAATGCTATATCCATGATCAATAACAACTGATTTACCAAGAAGTATAAAATGATAAATATCATCTGGGGTTTTACCTACTTTTGATGAAAGATTTAAAAAATAATTATATGTATCAATATCAACGTCTTGTTGATGAGCATTACTTCTGACAACTACTCCATCATACGCCGCTCTAATAGGATAGTTCATAGGAGAAGAGAAATCAACTCCCATATGATAACCAGATCTATAATCTCTTCTAGCATTAGGTAGTAAGTTGATATAGTCAGGTACACCATATTCTTCTGTTGGAAGTACCAATTTGTTTTTGAGTTCAGATATATGAAGATTTATATCGCTGTTTTCATAAAATAAATATCCGGTTTTATCAACTTGATCGCCTGAAATGTCAAGGCTTGAAGTTGGAGCAGCACAAGCACCCAAAAACAAGGCACTTAATATATATAGATATTTATTTTTCATTAAATTTTAACACATAAGTAGCACCATTATATCTTAAACTAATTTTTTTAATTTTTTTGTCCAAATTAGTCCACACCATAATGATATCATTATCTAAAATTACATTATTTATTTTATTATCGTCATTATCTTTATTTAACTCTTTAATATCCATACGATATAACCTTAAATCGTTTTCTTCCACGCTAAAAAGATATCTGACTTTAATTTTTTTATCATTAAGCAAACTATAGTCCTCAATCCAAGAATCTTCTTCAGAGATAATCTTATTAAAAAAAATTTTATTAAAAATGCTATTTTGAAGAAGAGATTGATCTTTATATTCAACATCTTCATCCAGCAATGTGTCACCAAACCAGTTATTTGAAGATAAATTAATTGTATCATCTTCGATTTTCAGCATAATCACATTATCAAATGAAAAAATTTTTAGGTCGTCATTTAGCCAATACTCAAATGAAATCTTGTATTCTGTCACATTGCTAGCAAGTAGTTGACAACAAAGCAAAGCCGTGATATAAAAAATTCTTATCAATTTATTAAAATGGTTGAAGCAATTAGAAAATACAAAGCGACTCCTATGATATCTATTGCTGTAGTTACAAATGGCCCCGTTGATATCGCTGGATCAAAATTAAGTTTTTTAAGAACAATAGGTACACTAGCCCCCACGGCAGTTGCAATAGTCATTGAGCAAAATATGCTTAATCCTATGACAAAACCAATGTTGGTCATAGAATTTCCTGTGATATATTCTGAGGCTAGGCCCACAATCAGGCCGTATGCAGTACCTAACAAACTTCCCACAATCACTTCTTTTAAAATTAATGGAATGGTATTTGTGACATCTACTCTTCCAGTGGCCAGTCCCCTAACCACAATTGTTGAAGACTGTGTGCCAACATTGCCTCCAATGCCAATTATAACCGGTATAAATGCAGCTAAAATAATTATTTGCTCTAAAAGATTATTAAAGTAGCTGATAATAGCAGCAGCACAAATACCTCCTATGAGACTTGCAAGTATCCACGGCGCTCTTGACTGTGCGTTTTCAAACGGAGATTTTAAGAGGATTTCTCTATCCTTTCCTACACCAGCCATTTGTAAAAAGTCTTCAGACGCTTCTTCCCTTATAATGTCAACGACATCATCTATAGTAACAATACCAAGAAATTTATTTTGTCTATTTACAACAGGCAAAGCAA
The DNA here is from genome assembly GCA_902576865.1 of uncultured Fidelibacterota bacterium. Classification (GTDB taxonomy): domain Bacteria; phylum Fidelibacterota; class Marinisomatia; order Marinisomatales; family Marinisomataceae; genus Marinisoma. Next base: position 49,628 of record CACGWZ010000001.1, on the reverse strand, counting down.
GGTAATTATATTGAGCCACTTTTTTTGCTACCTCTTCCTGATCAGTTTCAGTAGATGCAGCCTGAATATCTTTAATCATAATATCTTTTAGTTTTTTTGAGTTTTTTGAGGTTACCAGTGTTCTTAAAGATACAACACCAACAAGTTTCTGCTTAGTATCTAACACATATAGATAAAATATTTTATCATTTTCAGGGAATGACTGAAGTTTTTTAATACTATCCTTAACAGAGGTGTTCTGATTAAGAGTAAATGTCTCTTTCGTCATAATGCTTCCAGCGCTATCATCTGGATAAGACATTATTTCCTCAACCTCCTCTTTATCATCATCTTCAATTGTCTTGAAAATTTCATTTTGTTTTTCTTCTGAAAACATACTAATAATTGTTGCTTGATCATTTGTATCAAGATGTCTAAAAATCTTAGAAATAGTTTTTGAGCTTTCATTCTGTAACATTTTTTCAATTAATGACTCGTCTAACTCTTCTAATAGCCTTGCTTTATGCATCGCTGTTGGACATAGACTAAAAACTGTGCTTTGCTCATATTGGTTTAAGCTTCTCATTATAAGCGCAATATCTGCTTGGTGTGTTTTTTTTAATATTTTAGTAATGTTGGTGTGAGCACTTCTCCTTAAAAGGCGCTGCATGGTACTTCTTAGTAGAGAGATTTCAGTTGAAAAGATAGCTTTTTTCATTATATTGGATTTTCTATAAATTAACTCTACTTTATAATATATTAAAGCGATAGTAGATGGCCAAAATTACAAAACAGAGCGAAAACTTTTCTAAATGGTATACAGATGTCATACTTGATGCTGATTTAGCTGATTACGGCCCTGTTAAGGGTACTATGGTAGTAAAACCCTATGGTTTTTCACTCTGGACAAATATTCGAGATTCCTTAAATAAAATGATTGAGGATAGCGGTCATGATAATGCATACTTCCCATTATTTATCCCTAAAAGTTTTTTAGAAAAAGAAGCAAATCATGTTGAAGGTTTCGCGAAAGAATGCGCAGTTGTAACTCATTCAAAACTTATATCGGAAGAAGGATCTTTAACAGTTGATCCTGAATCTAAGCTTGAAGAAGAAATAATTGTTAGACCAACTTCAGAAACAATTATTTGGCATATGTTCAAAAAATGGATTACATCATATAGAGATTTACCATTAAAAGTAAACCAATGGGCAAACGTTGTACGTTGGGAGATGCGCACAAGATTATTTTTAAGAACCTCAGAGTTTTTATGGCAGGAAGGTCACACGGCACATGCTACCAAAGAAGAAGCTATGGAAGAAACACTAGAGATCGTAGAAATATATCGAACTTTGTTTGAAGACTATTTAGCGATCCCAACAATTATAGGTAGAAAATCAAATCTTGAAAGATTTGCGGGCGCAGACGAAACCTTCTCTATTGAAACAATGATGAGAGATAAAAAAGCCTTACAGGCAGGTACTTCACATTATCTTGGCACTAATTTTGGATCAGCATTTGATGTAAAATTTCAAAGTAAAGATAATAAAGAACATCCAGTTTACGCAACAAGTTGGGGTGTAAGTACAAGAATGGTTGGAGCGTTGATAATGGTTCATGGGGATGATAAAGGGTTAAAAATTCCACCCAATATTGCCCCAACACAAGTTGTTATTGTCCCAATCAATCCAAAAAATGAAAAATCTGAAGAATTTTCTAGTTTTGTAATGAACGTGGAAGAAAAATTATCCCATTTGAACATAAGAACACATATCGACGATCTTGATGAAAGCCCTGGATTTAAATTCAATAAATGGGAGCTTAAAGGTGTTCCAATTAGAATTGAAATCGGCTTTAAAGAGTTTCAAAATATGAATGTTACTATTTGTAGAAGAGACAATTCTGAAAAGCACCAAGTTGCAATCGACAAAATTGATGAAATCCCTATTATTTTACAAAATATTCAAGACAGTCTCTTTAATGATGCAAAAACCTTTATGGATGATAATACATGCACAGTAAACTCTTTTACTAATTTTACAGAAACCTTATCTAATGACAACCAATTTATCAAAGCATATTGGGATGGGACGGATGACACCGAACTTCAAATAAAGGAAAAAACTAAAGCAACAATTCGTTGTATATTAGAAGATAACAAAGATTCATCTAATAAGTGTATTTTCTCAGGGCAAACGGCAAAGCATTTAGTAGTTTTTGCTAAAGCTTACTAGTGAAGTGAAAAACGGTATTAATATTTCAAACTCAATTTTATTTCTACTTATCGCTATCATAGTCTATTTCTTGGTGTGGCCAGTTCCAGTAGAGCCAAACTCATGGGAAAGCCCTAGGGACAGTAGAGCAGATTATATATACTCCTTGAATCAAGAATTAAAAGACATAAAGATATTTTGGACCAACGATGGATACAGTGGTCCTGAAGACATTATCCTAAAAAATGATAAAATCTATGTAGGCTATGACAATGGCATAATAATGAGTAGTGAAGGCATTTTTTCTAATACACAAGGTAGGCCACTAGGGATGGCTTTTGATTTAGAAGACAACTTAATCGTTGCAGATGCCATTCAAGGACTTATTTCAATTGATGTTAACGGAAAAGTTACTTCCTTATCGATTAAATCAGATTCAGATGATATACCGTTTAAGTTTGTAGATGATTTAGACATCGCAAGCGACGGTAAAATTTATTTTTCAGATGCATCAAGCAAATATGGGTATGGCAGTGATAGATTAGAGCTTTTTGAACATTCCGCCAATGGAAGATTATTGGTTTATGATCCAAAAACCCAAAAAACAACAACTCTATTAAAAAACTTATACTTTGCAAATGGAGTAGCACTTAGTAGTGATGAATCCTTTGTTTTGATCAATGAAACATTTATGTATAGAATACAAAAATATTGGCTAAAAGGAGATAAAGCTGGAACCTCAGAAATTTTTATAGAAAACTTGCCCGGTTTTCCTGATAATGTATTTTCAAATGAAAAAGGTATTTTTTGGGTTGCACTATTTAATCCCAGACACAACTTTGTTGAAATCTCATCGAATAAACCGCTTTTAAGAAAAATGGTTTTAAGACTTCCAGAATCGTTGCAGCCACAACCAATTAATCATTCTTTTGTTCTTGGCATAGATGAAGGTGGCAATGTAGTCCATAACCTACAATACAAAGCAGATGATGCTTACTCTCCAATTACGAGTGTTAAGCAATATGAAAACGATTTATATTTTGGCAGCTTAACACATGCAGGCTGGGGGAAAATAGAAATTCCAAAATGAAAATTAAATCCCACGCATTTGTATTAAAAACAACAATCTTTAAGGAATCAAGTTTAATAATTAGGTTGTTTACGCGTGAGAAGGGTAAGTCCACATACATTGTAAAAGCAGCAATGAGGCAAAAATCTCCTAATAAAGCAATATATCAGCAGTTAAACGAGATTGAGATTGATTATACGCACCATCCAAAAAAACAAATACATCCAGTTTATAGTGTAAAACTTATATGTGATTGGAGGAATATTTGTGCAGACTTAAAAAAAATAGTACTTTGCACGTCTATGCTAGAAATAATTGATAAAAGTTATGACGAAGAAATTCCAGATGCTGATACATATGATACATTAAAGTTAGTAATGAACTATTTTGACAAAAATAACAAAAACCTTAATGATGCTTTTTATTACTTTATATTACATTTTCTCAAAAACAGCGGATATGACATTTTAAGTGCAAGAAAACATCCAATAATCCTACGTTTTAAGCAAAAAACACCAAATATATTAGACGATTTGAATTTAATATTTGATTTAGATCTTAATGAAATGCATAAATCAAAAACTAGCCCTTATTATGATAGAAAAATAATGACTAGATTTATGTCAGAGATAGTGAGATATCATTTTCCAGATGTAAAATCTTTTAAGGTTGCAAAAGATTTATTTAGTTAGAATCCTCATCAACTATTTTAAAAACTCTTTCACCAGGTTTAACCATTTTAAATTTTTCTCGAGCAATTTTTTCAATATATTTTTCGTCAAATTTTAACTTTTCTTCTTCTTTTTCAAGCATAGCAATTTGATTTCTTAGATCATTGATTTCATTTTGAATTTGTTGCTTCTCTTTTTTAAGAGACCATAAATTAATCAGTCCCCTATCACTAAATATAAGCAGAGAGATACAGCCAAAAATAATTGTGACCATCAAAATATTTGTTAGTGATAAAAATGATTTCATTTAATAAAACTTAAACTATTACATAGTCTTGAATTTTCGATTTCTTCTTCAATTCTAAGAAGGCGATTATATTTAGCTGTTCTGTCAGTTCGGCATACTGAACCTGTTTTAATTTGTCCACCTCCCATTGCAACTGATAGATCAGATATGAAAGTATCTTCAGTTTCACCAGATCTGTGTGAAATGATATAATTCATATCATTCGATTTAGCTAGCTGTATAGCCTCAATAGTTTCTGAAACAGTACCAATTTGATTCAATTTAATTAATATTGAATTTATTGAACTTTGCTCAATTGCTTTTTGTAGCTTATGTGGATTGGTTACAGTTAAATCATCACCTACGATTTGAATTTTTGAACCAAGCACCTCATTCATAATAGACCAACCTTCCCAATCATTTTCATCAAGACCATCTTCAATTGAAACAATTGGGTATTTAGTAATTAATTGTTCATAAAAACGAATCATTCCATCAGTATCTAGAATGCTTCCATCAACCTTTAAATGATATTTATTATCTTTATAAAAACTGGAAGCTGCTACATCTAAAGCTAAAGAAATATCTCTTCCAACATTAAACCCAGCTTTTTCGATAGAATTAAGAAGAAGTTCAATTGCATGATCGTTGGAGTGTAATGTCGGAGCAAATCCGCCTTCATCTCCTATAGTTGTGCTCATTCCTTGATCCTTCAACTCCTTTTTTAAACAGTGAAATACTTCAGAGCCCATTTGAAGAGCGTGTTTAAATTTTTTTGCGCCGTGTGGGAATAACATGATTTCTTGAAGATCTGAACCATTATCTGCATGCATTCCGCCATTTAGTACATTAATCATAGGAATAGGCATTATGTTACTTTTAGGGTTTAAATAGTTATATATTGGTTTGTTATAGAAAGCAGCACTAACTACAGAACAAGCCATTGATATCCCCAGGCTTGCATTTGCTCCGAATGTACTTTTGTTTGAAGTACCATCAATATTAATAAGGAGATCATCGATTTCTTTTTGGTTGCTCGCATCTTTGCCAATTAACGCAGGTCCAAAATTGTTAATAACATTACTTACTGCTTTTAGAACACCTTTACCATGAAATCTTTTGGTGTCCCCATCTCTCAATTCTAGAGCTTCAAACTCTCCTGTAGATGCTCCAGAAGGAACTGCCGATATACCTTTGTGACCTGATGCTGTAATTTCTACTTCAACTGTTGGGAAGCCTCGTGAATCTAAGATCTCTCTTGCATGAACTTTTTCGATTATTGGTTTGAGTTTTTCTCTCATCAAAAAAGTTAATGTCTATTATTGTCATATGAAATAATAGAATTCAACATTTTTTGTGTGTACATAATTAAAAATAGTTGTCAATGAAATATTATTTATTTGAACAAGAGTACTTGAAAAAGGTTGATTAGCCCAAAAAAAGAGACTATAATTATAAATAAAATGAATTTTTGGCAACTTTTTAAAGAATTTAATCATATTGACATGATTAATGATGGGGGCAAAAAAACTATAAGTTTATAGGGTTTTTGCCTTTTTTTTAACTAGTTATTAACTAATCAAGGAGGAATAACATGGCTTCATGGGATTCAATGTTGAGTAATGCGTTAGACGGTTTAACAAGTGTTGTAAAAGCTGCAATTATCTTTTTCGTTTTTGCAGGAATTCTTTTCGACACCCCAGTTGACGCACTAGGTGGTATAATGGGTTTTGTAGATACTTTTCTTAATGGTGGACTAACAGGACTTCTAGTTCTGGTGGTATTTTTATCACTATTATAAGGACCAGTATTTACTAATAAATAGAGCTCCTCAACATGAGGAGCTCTAAAAGCTCGAAGGAGAAAACACAATGAAAAATCAGATAAAACAAATCAATGATTTTTTAAGCATGATAACAGGCTTACTAATCAATTTGATTGTTGCTGGTACTATTATTGGTATACTTTACGATGACATCTTTGGCGTTATTGCGGGCATTGGTAATGCAGTGAATGCAATTGGAGATGGTGGAGTTGCTGGTTTAGTAGCAGTTATGATTGTTGCAATGTTGATGAAAAAATAATTTAGTTTTCTTCTACATTGACTGATATATAAAAGGGCTCAAATATTTGAGCCCTTTTATATTATTTTTATAATAATTTAAATAGTGAAATTACTAAAAGCATATTTTCAAATTTTTATTACTATTCTTTTATTCTCGCAGCTATTTGGAACAGGTGAATCAAAGTTGAAAGTTTTTAAGAATGACTTATTCTTAGGGGAAATTAATACCATTCAAAATAACAAGCTCTTTTCAGTAAATGATTTAATTGTAATTACTGATTCAAGAAATTTTATAAACGAAAAGACTCAAAAAGTTATTTTCTACATCAACGATAAAAAAATTAAAGTCACTAACCAAATAACATTCATTGAGATAGAAGACAATTTATTTCAGCTTTCTTCGAAAGTAATAAATCAAAACAATGATTATTATATACCTATTGAATCATTCTTTACGATTGTACAAAACTTATCTGAACCTTCATCTTTTCGTTACAAAAATGATGAAATCAGATTTACATCAACTTCTGATGACAAAAAAACGATCAAAACAGTTGATCTTAGTAATGAAAAAGAAAAATGGGAGTTCAAAACTATTATAATAGACGCTGGGCATGGAGGCAAAGATCCTGGAGCGGTGGGATATAGAGGAACAAAAGAAAAGGATATTGCATTAGATGTTGCAAAGAGACTTGAAAAAAAAATCTCAAGAAATATGAACGTCAAAGTAATCATGACAAGAGATGAAGACGTCTTTTTACGGTTGAGCGAGAGAACTAAGATAGCAAATGATAATAAAGGCAGTCTTTTCATAAGTATTCACACGAATGCTGCGGAAGACAGAAGAGCTAGTGGATTTGAAACTTTCTTGATTGGATTAAATAAAAACGAATATGCTGCAAAAGTTGCTGCTAGAGAAAATGCTGTACTAGAGCTAGAAGGTCCAGCAGGAAAAGATTTGTCGGGGGAAGATTTAATCCAAGCGACAATGGCCCAAGCATCCTTTGCAGCGAATAGTGAAACTTTTGCTGACTTAGTTCAAAAAGAAATCAAAAAAAGAGTACAAAGTAAAGATAGAGGTGTAAAACAAGCAGGGTTTGTTGTTTTGGCACGCGCTTCAATGCCAAATGTGCTGGTTGAACTTGGGTTTATTTCAAATCCTTCGGAGGAGAAGAAGCTTAGAAGTCCTCAATATCGAGATCAATTAGCCACAGCAATATATCGAGCAGTAGAACAATATCAAAAAACGCTATAATGATGATTGATTCAACATTAGAATATTTATATCAGCTGCATAATAGAGGAATAAAGCTAGGTCTAGAAAATATTAATAAAATTCTTCACGAATGTAACAACCCGCATAATGAATTTAAATCAATTCATTTAGCTGGAACAAATGGTAAAGGCTCCACAGCATCTATAATTGCAAAAATTTTACAAAATTCTGGTAAAAAGGTTGGTCTTTATACATCTCCTCACCTTATTAATTTTAATGAAAGAATAAGAATAAACGGAGCGCCAATAAGCAATAATGATATAATAAGTTTTACGAAAACTTATAAGGATTTTTTTGAAAAAAACTCAATTACATTTTTTGAAGCTACGACAGCAATGGCATTTGACTATTTCAGAAAAAATAAGATTGATATTGCGATAATAGAAACTGGGCTTGGAGGAAGATTGGATTCAACAAATGTATTGTTACCTATTCATACCATCATAACAGAAATTGATTTTGACCACACACACCTTTTGGGTGAGACAGTTGAAGAAATAACTTCAGAGAAATGTGGTATCATAAAAAAAGCCATACCCAATACAACAATAAACACAAAGAAAGAGATAGTAGAAGTAATTGATAGATTTTCAATAAACCAAAAGACCAAAACAAACTATATTAATAAAGATCACATTAATACATTAGAACACAAAACTAACACCCTTCATTTTCAATACAATGATTCAAAATACATTCTGCCTCAAGCTGGATCTTTTCAGGCTGAAAATGCAGTTTTGGCTATTGAAACAATAAAAAATGAATTTAAAGACATTACCAATATTCAAATTCAAGACGGTTTAAATCGATGGTTTTGGCCAGGAAGAATGCAGCAAATGGAAGAAGATATATTTTATGATGTAGCGCACAATAGTTCAGGAGTAAAAATTCTAACCTCAGACTTATATAATATTTACAATCAAAAACCGATGGGGCTGGTTGTAATAAAAAATGATAAAATAAGGTCTGAAATTATTAGTTTATTCAAAAATGCTTTTGAAGACTTAATTATTTCTACAATACCATCAAAAGATATCCTTTCAAAAGAAGATATTAAAGCGCAAAAGAGTTTAAAAAATTTCCAATTTATACAAGATTTAAATGATGCTTTTTCATTTTTAAAAGATAAACGATTTGGTGGACCAAAAGTCATTTTTGGAAGTCATTATATTGCTAAATACGTCTATAAATTTTTTGATTTTTCCTTTGACAAAGGTAATATATAGTGTAATTTATATTTCAAGGTGACTCTCCCCTAACAATTTTCACAACAATCGAGGAATTATGAAACTAACTGATTTAAAAGACAAAAAACTAACTGAACTAAAAGAAATAGCAAAACAAATGGAAATTGAAAAATCTTCATCAATGTCAAAAGATGAGCTAATCAACGTTATTTCTTCAAAAGATGTTCCAGTTAATCAAGAGACAAAAAAATCTCCTGTAAACAATGATAGCCAGAAAAGTGATAAAATGGCAGCCGGAGTTTTAGAAATTTTACCTGATGGATATGGATTTTTAAGAAGTGTGAATGATAATTATTTGCCCGGACCTGAAGATATTTATGTTAGCCCATCACAAATTAAGCGATTCAAGCTTAAAACTGGCCACTTTGTTGAAGGAAGTACTCGAGCTCCTAAATCAAAGGAAAGATTTCATGCACTTCTACAGCTAACAAAGGTCAACGGAATGAATCCGGAGAAAATTAAAGATCAAAGAAAGTTTGACAAGTTCACACCGCTTCATCCAAATGAAAAATTTAACCTTTCCAATACAAGCGATATGTCGATGAGAATAATGGATATGGTTGCTCCAATTGGTAAGGGCCAACGTGGTTTAATTGTAGCTCAGCCTAAAACCGGTAAAACAATTTTAATTTCAAAAATTGCTAACGCAATTAGAAGAAATCACCCTAATACTATTCTCATCATTCTTCTGATTGATGAAAGACCTGAGGAAGTTACAGATATGAAAAGAAGTGTTGACGCAGAAGTTATTGCGTCCACATTTGATGAAGGACCAGAAAGACATGTTCAAGTATCTGATATGGCTCTTGCTAAGGCTCAGAGATTAGTTGAATGTGGTAAAGATGTTGTTATTCTATTGGATAGTATTACCAGGTTAGGGCGTGCGCATAATGCCGTGATTCCCCATAGTGGTAAAATATTATCTGGAGGTGTTGATTCAAATGCCCTAAGAAAACCAAAAAAATTCTTTGGAGCAGCAAGAAATACGGAAGAAGGTGGAAGTTTATCTATTATTGCCACTGCTTTAATTGATACCGGAAGTAAAATGGACGGAGTGATTTTTGAAGAATTTAAAGGGACAGGTAATATGGAGTTAGTTTTAGATCGAGAATTGAGCGATAGACGAATTTATCCTGCCTTTAATATCGTCAAATCAGGTACTCGTAAAGAAGAGCTTTTATTATCAGATCAACATTTGTCAAGAATGTGGATATTGAGAAAAATGTTAGGAGAAATGTCCACAGAACAGGCTATGCAGTTCATGACTGATAGAATGCGCAGAACTAAAACAAATCAAGAATTCTTAGATTTAATGAGTCAGTAAAATGTCAAAAGAGTTTTCTAGTCTAGTCAAGAAAATCAAACCTTCTTTTACCCTGCAAATGACTGCTAGAGCTGCAGAGCTTAGGTCTCAAGGAGAAGATGTAATTAATTTTGGTGTTGGAGAGCCTGATTTTAATACACCTCAACACATCATTGAGGCTGGAAAACAAGCTATGATTGATGGATATACAAAATATACGCCTGGTTCAGGAATGTTAGAGTTAAAAGAAGCTATTCAAACAAAGCTCAAAAATTTAACTGGTATAAATTATGCTCCTGAAAATATTATTGTTTCAAATGGCGGAAAACAATCATTGTCAGTTGTTTGCCAAGCTCTTTTTGATAAAGGTGATAAAGTTATAATCTTTTCACCCTATTGGGTTTCTTTTCCAGAGTTTGTACGAATAGCTGGCGCAGAACCCTTACTTATAAATACCATTGCAGATAAGCAATTTGAACCAGATTTTGACGATTTGATTTCCAAAATTGATGATTCTGTTAAGGGAGTTATAATTAATTCGCCAAGCAATCCTACGGGTGGTGTCTGGTCTGATGAAGCAATATCTAAATTACTAAAATTGAGCAAAGAGAAAGACTGGATCGTCATATCAGATGAAACTTATGAAGAGTTGGTTTATGACAATGAATTCAAAGCTATTGAAACTTTAGATGATTACGGTTGTGAAATTATAACTATTAGAAGTATGTCAAAAACATATGCTATGACAGGATGGCGAATTGGTTACACAACAGCAAATAAAGATATTGTTAAAGCAATGTCTAAAATTCAAGGACAAACTACTTCATGCCCAAATGCCATTGGACAAAAAGCATCAGTTGCTGCTTTATTAGGAGATCATGAGCCTGTAAGGCAAATGAAAGAAAAATTTAGAAACCGAAGAACTATCATGTATAATGAGCTCAATGGGATTGAGAATGTTTATTGTGATATGCCAGGAGGAGCATTTTATATGTTTCCAGACTTTTCATTCTATTTAAATAAAAAAAATGAAGATGGAAAAATTTTACAAGACACTTTCGACCTTTCTGATTATATTCTCGCCGACGCCAAAGTTGTTACTGTAGCTGGTGATGGATTTGGAGCAAGTGGATACTTAAGATTTTCATTTGCAACAAATAAGGATACAATAATAAGTGGCATAAAAAGAATAAAGAAAAGTTTAAAAAAACTTAAATGAAAAAAGACACACATTCAAAAAATTATAGATGGGTAGTATTTGAGGATAGTTCTTGTAATTACTCCTTTCTTACTCGTTCCACTGTAAAAACAGATAAAACCGTTAAGTGGGAAGACGGTAATGAATACCCTTTATTCAAATTAGATATATCAGACAAATCTCATCCTTATTACACTGGTCAAAGAACACTTGTTGATACAGCGGGAAGAATTGAAAAATTTAACCGTAAGTACAACAAAAAAGATTCCTAAAGACTCTTTTATTAATAATTTAATTATCTAATGGATATTTTATCAAAGGCTAATAGTATCGTTTCTGAATATGACAACATCATGAATCAGATGATGGATAATGATATTATTCTAAATCAAGAAAAAATGACCTTGTTATCTAGGCAAAAAAGTTCACTTGATAAGTCATATCAACTTTGCAAACAATATATTGATTTAAAAAATCAGCTTTCCGAACTAGAGGAAATGAAGAATGATAAAGAGTATGAGGACTTAGCAAAAGAAGAATCTATAGAAATAAATAATCATCTTAAATCTATAGAAAAACAATTAAAGAAAATTCTAATTTCAGATGACCCTAATGATAATAAAAATGCAATTATTGAAATTAGGGCAGGTACAGGAGGTGATGAAGCCGGTTTATTTGCTTCAGATTTAATGAGAATGTACTCAAGATATGCAGAAAACAATAATTTGAAAGTGAAAATTATGGATATACATGAAACTGGGGTTGGTGGATTGAAATCGGCAACCTTTAGTATTGAAGGTCCAAAAGCATACGGTGTATATAAATATGAAGGTGGAGTACATAGGGTACAACGAATTCCCAAAACTGAATCAGGGGGAAGAGTTCATACATCAGCAGCAACCGTAGCTGTTTTACCGGAAGCAGAAACGGCAGAAGTAGAGATTAATGATGCGGATATAAAAATTGATACTTATAGAGCGAGCGGAGCAGGCGGACAGCATGTTAATAAAACAGAGTCTGCAATTAGATTAACTCATATACCAACAGGATTAGTCGTCACCTGTCAGGATGAAAGTTCTCAGCACAAAAATAAAGCTTCAGCTATGAAAGTTCTGAGATCTAGGCTTTTTGCATTAGAGCAAGAAAAATTAAATAAAGATAGAGATGAAATGAGAAAAAGTCTTGTTTCTACAGGCGATCGCTCTGCTAAAATTAGAACGTATAATTTCCCACAGGGTAGAATCACGGATCATCGAATTAATTATACAACTCATAAATTACAAGTTACGCTCGAGGGAGAGTTAGATCATTTAATTGAGCAGTTAAAGCTAGCTGAAGATAGCGCCAAAATAGAATAAAACGATAATATGAACCTTTTAAAAGACTACATTAAATCACAGATTTTAAAATTAGAGGGTACAAAGATTCAGGAGATTCAAGCAAAGAGCAATATTCTTGCTCAGCATTACTTCAATATATCAAAGTCTGAATTATACATTAAGGATATATCATTATCGGAAGAAGATATTATAAATCTAGATAGTATGTTTGTTCAGCTTTACCAAAATAAACCAGTTCAATATATTATTGGTGAAACTTATTTTTATAATGATAAGTTTTTAACACCACCTGGAGTTTTCATACCCCGCCCTGAAACTGAATTGCTAGTAGACTGTGCACTGGAATTCTTGTCAAAAAGTAAAGATGATTTGAAAATTATTGATTTTTGCACAGGCAGTGGTTGTATTTTATTAAGCATTGCTAAGAAATTTCCAAATCATCAATATATAGGAGTAGATAAATCCGGAATTGCTATCAAAACAGCTAAAAAAAATAGAGATTCACTAGGTTTAAAGAATGTTCAATTTTTTAATCAAGATATTTTTAAGTACAATCAATCAAAAGCTGATTTATTATTGTGTAATCCCCCCTATTTAGCAAAAGATGAAATAGAAAGTCTCGAACAATCAGTTAAAGATTATGATCCGTTGAGCGCTCTTACTGATTTTAAAAATGGTACATCATTTTATAAGTACTTAATATCAAATTTTAATAAGCTTATTAAAAAAAATGGTATCATGTTATTAGAAATTCCCTTTTCAGCTGTTACAGATGATATTATTGCCATTAATACAGATTTCAACACCAACAAATCCCTTTTTTACAAAGATTTAGAAGGAAAAAATAGAGTAATTAAGATATATTAGGGATATATGAAAAGCGAATTTATTCATTTACATAATCACTCTGACAACAGCCTTCTCGATGGTGCTCAAAACATTCCATCCGTACTTGAAACTATCACAGAACTTGGTATGGACTCTGTTGCTTTAACTGAGCATGGAAATTTATTTGGTGCAGTTTCATTCTATAAAAAAGCAAAAGATAAAAATATTAAGCCAATTATTGGGTGTGAAGTATATGTAGCTAAAGGAAGTCGTTTTCAAAAAGACAGATCTAGCGGTATGGGACAATATAACCACTTAGTTCTAATTGCTCAAAATTATCAAGGTTATAAAAATCTAATGAAGATTGTAACACATGGTTATTTAGAAGGATTTTATTATAAGCCAAGAGTAGATACTGAGATACTAAAAAAATATAACGAAGGTATTATATGCCTTTCGGCGTGTTTAAAAGGAATTTTACCAGAAACATTAATATATAATGGTCTTGAAGCAGGTAAGCAGGTTGCTGAAGAATATTCCAGCATTTTTCCGGGAAGATATTATATAGAACTTCAAAATCATGGTATTCCAGAAGAGTTGCAAAACATTCAATTGGCAACAAAGCTTGCAAAAGAAATGAATTTGCCAATTATTGCTACAAACGATGCACACTATGCAAAGAAAGAACATTATAAAGCACATGATGTGCATATATGTATTGGTACAGGTAAACATTTATCTGATAAAAATAGATTAAAGTATCCTGGACATGAGTTTTATTTCAAATCTCAAGATGAAATGTTTTCATTGTTTAAACAATTTCCTCAAGCCTTAGAGAACACAAGAGCTTTGGCTGATTCAGTAGACCTCCAAATTCCTATGGAAGATTATCACCTACCATGGTATTCTATTCCTGGGGATAAAAAATCAAAAGATGTTGATGAATACTTAAAGACACTTTGCTCTTCGGGTTTGAAGGATAAATATGAAAATATCAATAGTGAGATAAATAAGAGGCTTGATTATGAGTTATCAGTCATTAAAAAAATGGGATTTGCAAGCTACTTCTTAATTACTGCTGATTTTGTGGAGTATGCAAAAAAGAATAAAATACCTGTTGGCCCTGGTAGGGGGTCTGCCCCAGGAAGTATAGTGTCTTACGCTCTTGGTATTACGAATATTGACCCCTTAAAACATAATTTAATCTTTGAAAGATTTTTAAACCCAGACAGAATTAGCATGCCAGATATTGATATAGATTTTTGCGTGGAAAGAAGAGGACAAGTTATAGATTATTTAAAAAGTATTTATGGTGAAGATTCAGTAACTCAAATTATTACTTTTGGGAAAATGAACGCCAGAGCGGTAATAAGAGATGTTGGAAGAGTAATGAGTTATTCATATTCAGAAGTTGATAAGATAGCTAAGATGATACCTGAAGGACCAAAAGTAACCTTAGATCAAGCACTAAAACAAAATTCCGATTTAAGAACTGTATCACAAACCAACTACAAAGACTTGATTGATAATGCTAAAGTTTTAGAAGGTATGACACGACATGCCTCTATTCACGCAGCTGGAGTTGTAGTTGCGCCCGGAGATTTAACAGATTTTGTACCCCTTTATAGATCTTCCCAGGGCGATGTGACTACACAGTATGATATGAAAGAGCTCGAATCTATAGGATTATTAAAGATGGACTTTCTTGGTTTAAGAAACTTAACAGTCATTGATAAAACAATAGATTTAATTAAAAAAAGATTTAACGAAGATATAGATATAGAAAAAATTGATATGGAAGATTCTAAAGTTTACAAGCTGTTTGCAAAAGGTCTTACAGTTGGTATTTTCCAGTTTGAATCAGCTGGAATGAGAGAATTTCTTAAGAAACTACAACCGAAAAGCATGGATGGTTTAATTGCAATGAATGCATTGTATAGACCTGGTCCAATGCAAAACATTGATCGATATATCAAGCGCGCACATGGAAAAGAAAAAGTAGAATATGTTCACCCATTATTGGAAGAGGCATTGAAGGAAACGTATGGCATCATAGTTTATCAAGAACAAGTAATGCAGATTGCAAATATTATCGCAGGATTCACGTTATCTGAAGCGGATGAGATGAGACGTGCAATTGGTAAAAAGATTACCTCATTAATGGATAAAATGGCCGATAAGTTTGTAAAAGGCGCTGTTAAAAATGGCTTATCAAAATCTAAAGCAAAACAGATTTTTGAATTAATAGATAAATTTGCTCAATATGGTTTTAACAAAAGCCATTCCGTAGCATATTCATATATAGCATATCAAACAGGATGGCTGAAAACACACTATACTGCTGAATTTATGTCAGCAAATTTAACAAGCGAGATGAATAACACTAATAAAGTCGTCGTTTTAATTAATGAATGTCGAAAATTAAACATTAAGGTTCATGCGCCAGATATCAATAAATCTGGGATTAATTTTGAACCACTAAATGATAAAGAAATCTCATTTGGATTAAATGCTGTAAAAAATGTTGGCGTAAAAGCTTTAGAGCAATGCATTGAAGTGAGAAGTGAACATGGCGAATTTAAATCTATGTTTGATTTTATTTCAAAGGTAGATCAAAGATTGGTAAATAAAAAAGTATTAGAAAGCTTAATTCTTGCAGGAGCATTTGATTCATTAAATGAAAATCGTGCACAATTATTTGAAGCAGTAGATTTAGCAATAAACTATGGGAATCAAGTAGATAAACAATCTAATAAAAACCAAATTAACTTATTCGGTGATCAGGAAGAATTGATTAAAGTACCCGATTTACCAATTATTGAAAATTGGGCTAATCAAGAGAAACTATCAAAAGAAAAAGAAGTGCTTGGTATTTATGTATCAGGAAACCCCCTGATTAAATACGCAGATACTATTGAGGAGTTGAGCAACTACGATTTCTCTGAAAAAAGAATATTAAAAGAGAATTATGTTGTAAAAATTGGAGGAGCTATAACAAACTTTAAATTACACTTTGATAAAAAAAATCAGCAGATGGCCTTTTTTAATTTAGATTGTTTAGGAGGACAAGCTGAGGCAATTATATTTCATGATGCTTTTGATAAGTATAAAGAAATTATCAAAGATAATAATATAGTATTTTTAGTAGGCCATACTTCGACACAAAACGATTTTGCTGATCTTAAATTAATTGTTGATGAAGTTATTCCTATCAACCATGCTAAAAAGGTTTTAAAATTAAATGAGGTAAATATCAGATTGCCTAAAAATTCATCAAAAGATTTAATGAACGATATTGTTGAGTTAGCAAATCAAAACAAGGGCGATCACTCTTTTGTTGTCCATATTCCAGGAGAAAACGGCCAAGAAAGAAAAATTATTTCAAAGAAGATTAAGGTATCAAATAACAATCAATTTTTAATTTTATTAAGAGATTTATTAGGAGAATCAAACGTTTGGATTGATTAAATTACAACGTATGAAAATAAATCCTCCAATTAGAATATTAATGGCAAAACCAGGACTTGATGGACATGATCGTGGAATTAAAGTTCTTGCAGCTGCTTACAGAGATGCTGGTATGGATGTTATTTATCTAGGACTTAGACAAACGCCAGAAAGCGTTGTCAAAGTTGCAATTCAAGAAGGTGTTGATGTAA
This sequence comes from uncultured Fidelibacterota bacterium, assembly GCA_902576865.1. Classification (GTDB taxonomy): domain Bacteria; phylum Fidelibacterota; class Marinisomatia; order Marinisomatales; family Marinisomataceae; genus Marinisoma. The sequence continues at coordinate 32,493 of CACGWZ010000001.1, read as the reverse complement.
TTGCTCTTTCAATACTTTCAGGTGCACATATGACAATTTTTTCAAAAGTGATGGAGCTTATAAAAGAAAATAATTTGAATAACGTATTAGTAACAGGTGGTGGAATTATACCAGAGGAAGATGCTGAAGAATTATCTAGTTTAGGAGTTGGGAAGCTTTTTGGTCCAGGTACTCCTGTAAAAGAGTCACTCGACTATATTGAAAGTTGGGTCAAAGAGCATAGAAGATGATATCAAACATTACCAATACATTTATTAAAGCAAAAAAAGCTTTTGATATGTCACAATTCACAGAATCTAAAAATCTACTAAACGAAGTTATAAAACATGATAAAGATTTTTTATCTGCGTACTTGATGCTTTATGAAATCTATGATAAGACAAATTCAAAAAAGAAAAATATCATTTATAAAGAATTAAAAAGGCTTGATCTAGATTTATCAATAAAGCATAAGCCTGTAGTAAGTGTTAAAAAAAGAGTTTCTAAAAAACCTGAATTAGTCACACTTTCTCTAATTAAGCTTATGATTTTGCAAGGCAAAAAAACACAGGCAAAGAAAAACCTTCGTCTGATAATTGGTCATTCAAAAAATAAGAAACAACAAAATAAAGCACAAAACATACTAGATAATTTGTAGGGGTTAAAATGAGCATTGAATATTTTCAAAGAAGACAACATATATTAATTGATAAGCTTGCAAAAGAAAATCTTGATGGAATGATTGTGACTAATTTAACACACATTAGGTATTTATGTGGTTTTACTGGATCAAGTGCAACATTATTAATTACAGCAGACCAAGTACATTTTATTACTGATGGAAGATACGTCGTACAATCAGAAAAAGAAGTAAAGGGAGCAAAAGTTATCATTGATAGCATCTCCCACTATGAGGTTATTAAAAAACAAAATCTATTAACTAGCAGTCAAAGCATAGGATTTGATGGAAATAATGTAAGTCACCAAGGTTATCAGCAATTATCAAAAGTTTTGTCTGATATAAACCTGAAAAATATTACAGGAATTATAGAAAAAATGGCCATGTTAAAGGATGAAAAAGAGTTAGAAGCAATTAGAACAGCTGTTGAGATTACAGATAAGGCGTTTGCCGAAGTATTGCCAATGGTAAAAATTGGAGTTGAAGAAAAGGTCATAGCAAATCAATTATCATTTTTATATAGAAAGTATGGAGACTCCGATTCTGATGCATTTGCTGCTATAGTTGGTACAGGGCCAAATTCAGCTAAACCTCACCATAAGCCGACAGACAGAAAAATTGGACCAAGTGAATTGCTAGTTATTGATTCAGGTGCAAAATTTGCAGGATATCACGCTGATATGACTAGATCATTCGCAACAAAAGGATATTCAGATGAGCAAAAATCAATTTATGATATTGTTTTAAATGCTCAAGTTAAAAGTATTGAAGGAATAAAATCTGGAATGTCTTGTAAGTCTATTGATTCGATTGCAAGAGATCATATAGCAAATGCAGGTTATAGTAAATTTTTTGATCATGGCCTAGGACATTCCTTAGGGTTGGAAATACATGAAGACCCAAGGTTTAGCAAAGTAAGTGAAGATGTTCTTGAAGAAAACTACGTAATGACTGTTGAACCGGGAATTTATGTACCAGATATTGGTGGTGTAAGAATTGAAGATGACATCATCGTTACAAAAAATGGAGCTGAAATCCTCAATAAAACTTCTAAAGAATTTCAAGTAATTTCATAATGCCTAGAAAAATTTTATTTTTTCTCGGTTTTTTCTTGGTCTCTTGTGTGGAAAACTTAGTCCATATACAAATTTTTGATAATGGAAGCTTTTCAGTAAAATATAACTCAATAGGCCATAAGAATGATTTGCTTGATAGTGACTTCATACACCCTACAACTAATGATAAACATAGCTGGATAACTTCATTACGTCAAACAAATGAAAGTGGTACAGAGAATATATGGGAAAAAGAAACCATTTTATCTTCACCAGCTAAAACAAAATTAACTTTTACTAATTCTTCTAACCTACAATATGATATAGATGTATCCAAAAATTCATATTTTTTTTGGGATTTATATACATTTCAATCAAATATCAAAGATCTAGAAATTGATTTAAAATATCCAGAAATAGTAAACTATTTAGATATAGATGAAGATGATTTATCGTGGTTAGTGCCTGCAAAGAGATATATTTTTTCTGAAAGCATAAAAGTATTCCAAGAAAAAAATACGATTGATAAAATTATTTTTGATAGAATAGATAATCAAATTGACACATATATCTCATATATAGAACAAAAAGATCATGAAAAAGAATTTAGCAGAAAATCTTCTGAAATATTTATTGATGCCTTGTCACCAATGAAGCGTCGATTGCCAAAAAACTTTTTTTCAGATATGACAATAATTATTGACGATTTGGAAAAAGAATTTGAAAAAAATACCAATTTAATGTTAGATGGTTTCAATTTCAGTGTTGCTATTCCAGGACATTTGAGAAACACCAATGCTACATATATAAGTGAAAACGATAACACTATTTATTGGGAGTTTGATTTTAATGATATAGCAACTAGCCACTTCAATATGTATGCACATTCAATTGTTATTAATAACTTATCAATACAATTATTTCTACTAATAATTTTACTAGTTTTTATAGGATTTTTATGGAAGAAAAGATCAAAAAAAGAATAGATAGCTTAATATCAGAAATTAATAATCATAACCATGCTTATTATGTTTTAGATGACCCTAAGTTATCTGATAAGGAATATGATAGTCTTTTTAGAGAACTTGAGGAGCTTGAAAAGGAATATCCTTCTTTAGTTACTGATTTATCACCAACCCAAAGAGTTGGTCATCCTGTAAGTAGTGGATTACAAAGTTATGATCATGCTGTCCCCATGCTTTCTTTATCCAATGCCATAAATGATGAAGAAATTACTGATTTTTATAAACGCATAAAAAAATGGTTAAACAACTCTGAAGTTGATTTTGTAGCAGAACCGAAAATTGATGGCTTAGGCGTTTCGCTAATATATAAAAATGGAATACTAGAAAGAGCTTTAACAAGGGGTGATGGATTTAAAGGAGAAGATATCACTCATAATGTCAAAACTATCAATGCTATTCCATTGCAGCTAAGAAAATCTGTAAAAACCCCCACTTTTATGGAAATTAGAGGTGAAATTTTTATGAACATCTCAGATTTCAACAAATTAAATAAATCTCGAGAATTATTAGGAGAGAAACTCTTTGCAAATGCTAGGAATGCAGCAGCTGGAAGCGTAAGACAACTCGATCCTAAAATTACTGCCTCAAGAAATCTCTCAATTTTTTGTTACGAAATTGGAGGTAGTGAAGATATTGAGTTTAATAATCAAGTTGAAATGCTTGACTATTTAAAGTCAATTGGACTACCTGTAAATTCGTTATCCAAAAAAATTACGTCAGCTAGTGAAATGATAGCATATCATCACACCCTTGAATCAAATCGTAACCATATAGATTATGAAATTGATGGCTCTGTCATAAAAGTAAATAATTACAAAAGAAGAGACCGATTGGGGTTAAGATCACGTTCTCCAAGATGGGCTATCGCAGCAAAATTTAAAGCAAAGCAAGCAGAATCCCAGATCATAGGAATTGATTTGCAAGTCGGTAGAACAGGAGTTGTTACTCCAGTAGCAAAAATTAAAGAAGTCGAATTGTCAGGTGTTATGATATCTAGTGCTACTCTTCATAATCAAGATGAAATTGATAGAAAAGATATTAGAATTAATGATTTTGTATTAATCGAAAGGTCTGGCGATGTAATTCCTAAGATTACGCAGGTTCTAAAAAATAAAAGACCTCAAAATACACAAAAATTCTCAATTAGTGATTATAAATGGCCTGATCCTGACTGTAAAATCGAACGCATTGAAGGAGAAGCAGCATATAGATGTATAAATCCAAATTGTAAATCAAGAGTTATGGGTATACTTGAACATTTTTGTTCAAAGAATGCAATGAACATTGAAGGTATGGGTCCCCAAATTGTTAAACAATTATTTGAAGCAGATTTATTAAATAGTTTTGATGATATTTACAAAATAAAATATGAAGATTTAATTAACTTAGATCGTTTTAAGAACAAATCTGCAATGAATTTAATTGATTCAATAAATCAATCTAAAAAAACAACTTTTCCACGATTTTTATTTGGACTTGGTATCCCAAATGTAGGTCAACATATATCCAAGATAATGGATAAATACTGTAATTCATCTTTAGAAAAATTAACTGAATTAACAGTTGAAGAAATGGTAGAGATAGATGGGATTGGTGAAACAGTTGCTATAGCTATACAAGATTATTTTAACGACAATAACAATAAAAATATTGTTGAAAGTTGTCAGAAATTAGGTATTGAGATAATACCTACTACTTATGATACCTCAAAAATGACGATGTTGAATCACAAAGTCGTTATAACTGGATCTTTTGAAAGTTTGTCACGTAGCGATCTAAAGCTTCGATTAGAAAAGTTAGGAGCTACAGTTAGCTCTTCTGTTTCTTCAAAAACTAGTGTTGTTATTGTAGGAAAAAATCCAGGATCAAAATTATCAAAAGCGCAAGATTTAAGTATTAAGATTGTTGAAGAGAAAGATTTATTCGAGTTTTTAAATGAAGATTAATTACGGTGAATTATATATAGTGGAATTTTCAGGAAGTATTTATAAAATAGTATCTTCAAATGAGTAAAAATCTAGCAATAAAAATCAATAAGCTTTTTAAGTCATACGATGATGTAAAAGCAGTACAAGGTATTGATTTGGAAATCAATAAAGGTGAGTTTTATGGTTTGTTAGGTCCTAATGGCGCTGGAAAATCAACTACTATTAATTCAATTACAAGTCTAGTTAAGCCATCAGATGGAGATATTGAAATTTTTGGAAAAAACATAGAAAATGAATTTAGATTTGCTAGATCACAAGTTGGAATTGCGCAACAGGAAGTTAGCACGGACTGGTTTTTCCCTTTAGAACAATTATTGTATTTTCAGGCTGGTTTTTATGGAGTATCAAGATCTCATGCAAAAGAAAGAATTGAATATTTGCTAGAAAAATTAGGTTTATCCAAACATCGAACAAAAAAAATGCGAGAGCTTTCAGGCGGAATGAAGCGAAGGTTACAAATAGCAAAAGCTTTGGTACATAACCCTGAAATCATCATTCTTGATGAACCTACTGCTGGCGTTGATGTTGAATTAAGGCATGATCTATGGCTGTATTTACAAGAACTACATAAAGATGGAAAAACAATACTGTTAACAACTCACTATATAGATGAAGCAGAGCTTTTATGTGAGAGAGTCGGGATTATAGATAAAGGAAAGTTAATTGTCGAAGACACAGTTTCTAATTTAAAAAAAATGGTCAAAAACTCTTCCATTGAAATACAATTAAAAGATAATGATAATAATGATTTAAGTTTTTTAAGTGAATATGATTATAAAATTGATAATAACTCTTTGAAAATTTTTACAGATGTACCCAATCTTGAATTACCTTCAATAATTTTAAAATTTTCTGAAAAAGAAATTAAAATTGAAGATATCCATATTCCTCAAACATCTTTAGAGGATGTTTTTTTAGATTTAACGGGGAGGAAAATTAATGATTAAAAATTGGGTTGGTTTTTATACTCTCTCCTCTAGAGAAATTATGCGTTTTTTCTCCGTTTGGAGACAAACTATAATTCCAGGAATAGTTACTACTTTATTATATATCTTTGTTTTTGGAGTAGCTCTAGAAAATAGAATTAGTGAGATAGGTGGTGTTTCATACAAAATATATATCTTACCAGGTTTATTAATGATGAACGTTATTACCAATGCAGTTGCAAATTCTGCCTCGTCAATGTTGCAAATGAAATTACTTCAAACTCTTCCTGAGCTTTTGATTACTCCACTTTCCAGCCTTGAATTATCATTATCATTTATAATTGGAGGCGCTATAAGAGGATTTGTTAATGGAATTTTAATTCTTTTGATTTGTTGGCTAGCAGGAATGCCTATTTTAAACCTACCCCTTACATTATTTTTTATTCTTTTAGTATCATGGTCATTTTCAAGTCTGGGTCTTTTTGTTGGACAGCTATCCGATTCCTGGGATCAGCTTGCACTCATACAAAATTTTGTTATTACACCGTTTAGTTTCCTTGGAGGAATATTTTATTCCATTAAAATGCTTCCTGGTTGGGCTATGACTTTAAGTCAAGTAAATCCAATCTATTATGCAATTAGCGCATTACGAGAAGCAACGCTTGGTGTTTCAGATGCTTCATTTCTGGCAGCATCTATCTTTTTAGTCCTATTTACTATTGCAACAACACTTATCGCAGTTGTACTTATGTCAACAGGAAAAAAAATTAGGTTTTAATTTTTGTTTAATTGATTTAAAATAGGCCATGCAAAAATTAAAAAAGGCTATCCTGTTTCTAGAGGATGGCCTTTTTTTTATCGGAAAAAGTCTTGGTGAAAGTGGAGAAACTTTCGGTGAAGTTTGTTTCAATACTGGAATGACTGGGTATCAGGAAATATTAACCGATCCTTCATATTCTAATCAGATGATTGTAATGAGCAGTCCACATATAGGAAATTATGGGACCAATAATAGCGATACCGAATCAAAAAGAGTTTATGCTACAGGATTTATAATTAAGAGCGAATCAATACAACCCTCTAATTGGAGGTCTGAACAGTCCTTGTCATCATTTTTGATAAAACATAAGATAATTGGCATTCAAGATATTGACACAAGAGCTTTAACAATTCATATAAGGAAAAATGGTGCGATGAGAGGAATCATTTCAACAGAGGACTTTGATCCAAATAGTTTAATTAAAAAAATCAACAATATTCCTAAAATGGAAGGTCAAGATTTAGCAATTAAAGTTGCAAGAAAGAAAAAAGTGGTTTTATCAAGCACCGATAACCCTATTTATAAAATTGCAGCTATTGATTTTGGAATGAAAAGTAATATATATGATATAATGCTAGAGCATAAAGCCGAAGTGGAAATTTTTCCAGCAAATGTCTCACATGAAGAAATACTTTCTTCCAATCCAGATGGGGTATTTTTATCAAATGGTCCAGGAGACCCTGCCGCTGTAACATATGGAATAGAAACGGTAAAAAATCTATTAGGCAAGAAACCAATATTTGGAATATGTCTTGGACATCAAATTTTGGCTTTAGCGCTAGGTGCAAATACATTCAAAATGAAGTTTGGTCATAGGGGAATCAATCAGCCAGTAAAGAATTTAATTACAAACAAAGTTGAAATTACATCTCAAAATCACGGATTTGCTGTTGATGAAGATTCTCTTCCATCCAATGTAATTGTAACACATAAACATCTAAATGACGATACTGTTGCTGGCATAAGTTGTAATGATATTTCAGCATATTCAGTTCAATATCATCCTGAAGCTAGCCCAGGACCGCATGATTCTAGATATGTCTTCAAAGAATTTTTTAATATGATGAAGAGTAATGCCAAAACGTAGCGATATAAACACTATTTTAGTGATAGGGGCTGGACCCATTGTCATTGGGCAGGGATGCGAGTTTGACTATTCTGGGACACAAGCTATTAAGGCTTTAAAAGAGGAAGGATATAGAGTTGTATTGATTAATTCTAACCCTGCAACAATTATGACAGATCCTCAATTTTCTGACAAAACCTATATTGAACCTATTTCTGCAGAATATATTGAAGCAATAATAAAAAAAGAAAAACCTGACGCTATTCTTCCTACTGTTGGAGGTCAAACTGCTTTGAATGTAGCTATGAAGTTAGATGAAGAAGGCATTCTTAAAAAGTATAATGTAGAACTCATTGGTGCTAACAGAAAAGCTATTGAAACTGCTGAAAGTAGAGAAATGTTTAAAAGCGCCATGCAAGAAATTGGTCTGGATTTACCATACGGATATACTGTTAAATCACTAGATGAGGCAAAAAATTTATTAGGTAAAATTTCTTTACCTGCGATTATCAGACCGTCCTTTACATTAGGTGGTTCAGGTGGCTCAGTTGCTTATAACGAAGATGAATTTGAAACATCAGTAAGCAAAGGATTGAAGGAGAGCCCAACAGGACAGGTGCTCGTCGAAGAATACTTAAATGGTTGGAAAGAATATGAACTCGAACTCATAAGAGACTTAAATGATAACGTTATCATAATTTGCTCAATTGAAAATATTGATCCGATGGGTATTCATACCGGTGATTCCATTACAATAGCTCCTGCAATGACATTAAGTGATAAGGAGTTTCAAGTAATGCGAAATGCAGCAATCAAATGTATTAGAAAAATAGGAGTTGATACTGGAGGTTCAAATGTTCAATTCGCGGTAAATCCAGTTGATGGAAGAATGGTCATAATTGAAATGAACCCAAGAGTAAGTAGGTCTTCAGCTTTAGCATCTAAAGCTACAGGATTCCCTATAGCAAAAATTGCAGCTAAACTAGCAGTTGGATTTTCTTTAGATGAATTGAAAAATGATATCACAAATAGAACATTAGCAGCTTTTGAGCCAACAATAGACTATATCGTTACAAAGTTACCAAGGTTTGATTTTGAAAAATTTTCATCTGCTTCTGGGAAACTAGGTGTTCAAATGCAGTCTGTTGGTGAAGCAATGGCAATTGGAAGAACATTTAGAGAATCATTTCAAAAAGCTTTTCGTTCTTTAGAGCTCAATCTACCAGGATTTGAAACAAAAGATCCAAGAGAAGAAGATCTAGATATTAAAAGATTTAGAGAACTAGATATAAAATCTTTAAACGATGGAAGCGCATTTAGAATGTTAAAGGTTAAAGAAGCTATAAAACAGGAATATTCAATCGAAGAAATTCATAAAAATACTGGTATAGATCCATGGTTTTTAACGGAGATTCAAGAAATAGTGAACATTGAGAAAAATTTTTCTTCAATAGATAACTTAGAGTTGCTAAAAAAGAATGGATTTTCAGATTTACAAATAGCTCGCCTAAATAATTTATCTGAAGACAAAGTGCAACAAATGAGAATTGACCAAGGAATTACACCAGTTTATAAATTAGTAGATACTTGTGCTGGAGAGTTTGAAGCAGAAACTCCTTATTCATATTCTACTTATGAATCAGAAAATGATTTACAACCCCTTGAAGGAAAGAAAATTATGATTTTAGGAGGTGGACCAAATAGGATTGGTCAAGGTATTGAATTTGATTATTGCTGTGTACAGGCGGTATTTGGTTTAAGGGATGCTGGCTATAAATCAATAATGGTTAATTGTAATCCAGAAACTGTTTCAACCGATTTTGATTTAGCTGACAGACTTTATTTTGAACCGATAACATTTGAAGATGTTATGAATATTATCAATTTTGAAAAACCCGATGGTGTATTAGTACAATTTGGTGGTCAAACACCTTTAAAAATTGCTAATCAACTTACTTCTGCGGGAGTTAAAATATATGGTACATCATCCGACAGTATTAATCTTGCTGAAAACAGAGAAGAGTTTACTAAGGTAATTGATAAACTAAAGATCTCCACCCCTGAATATTGTATAGCCAAAAATTATGATGACATTTATAGTTATGCTGAAACTGCTAAATTTCCTGTATTAGTAAGACCAAGTTTTGTATTAGGTGGAAGGGCAATGCAAATTGTATACTCCAAAGAACAATTAGTGGATTATGTTTTCAGATCAGCTGAAGCAACAAATGATCATCCAATTTTAATTGATCAATTTATAGAAAATGCATTTGAGTTTGATGTAGATGCACTTTGTGATGGACATGAAGTTTTCATTGGTGGTATTATGCAGCACATTGAAGAAGCGGGCGTTCATTCTGGTGACTCTTCATGTGTAATTCCACCATACGAAGTAAGTGATGCAGTTAAAAAAGAAATTGAAACTATTACGGCCAAATTAGCACTTGAACTTAAAGTAGTAGGTCTGATAAATCTTCAATTTGCTGTAAAAGATGACAAAGTATATGTTTTAGAGGTTAACCCAAGATCGAGTCGAACAGTTCCATTTGTCAGTAAGTACACCAATGTTCCGTTGGCAAATATAGCCGCACAAATTTCAGTTGGTAAATCATTAAATGAATTCAAATTACAAAAAAATAATTTTGAACATTATGCTGTTAAGAAAGCAGTTCTACCATTTAAAAAGTTTAAAGATGAAAAAGTTTTTTTAGGTCCTGAAATGAAATCTACTGGTGAGGTAATGGGTATTGATATGAGTACTGGTAGTGCTTTCTTAAAAGCTATGAAGTCAGATGGATACAATGTTCCAAAACAAGGAACAGCCTTTTTATCTGTAAATAAAGCAGATAGGGAAGGTCTTGTTCCAATAGCAAAAAGTCTAATGGGTTTAGGATTTAGTCTAGTCGCTACTAAGGGTACATGCAAATTTCTCAATGAACATGGTATTATTTGCGATGAAATGTTTAAAGTTGGTGAAGGAAGACCAAACGTTGTTGACGAAATTCTAAATGATAATATTCAATTAGTAATCAATACACCTGAAGGGCCACAATCAAGATTTGACGAAGAAGCGATTGGAAAAACGTCAGTGATGAAAAATATTTTAACTATTACTACGCTTCCAGGGGCAAGAGCTGCTATTGATTCTATGAAACATTTAAACAAAATTAGTGTCAAAGCACTACAAGAATATTTTAAATAGTTGTCAACAAATCAGAAATTTTTTCTTTTAGTATTTCCCTAGTAGTTCTAAAAACACTTAAATCGTTTTCATCATATGACCATTTTTTGAATGGATCTTCAATGCTCCAATGAATTCTTTTAATTTTACCTGGAAAAGTTGGACATTCTTTATCAGCATTATCACATACCGTAACTACGATATCAATATTTTTATCCATATATATTTTAATATTATCTGATGTATGATGAGAAATGTCAATTTCTACTTCATTCATAACTTTGATTGCAGCAGGGTGAACTCTGCTAGGATGAGATCCGGCGCTAAAAACTTCGAATTTTTCACTACACATTTCACGAAATAATCCATGTGCCATTTGAGATCTACATGAATTACCAGTACAAATGAAAATTATTTTTTTCATTTATATGAATTTATATCGGGACATACGCAGAAAAAATTTCTATCTCCAAAAGCATTATCAATTCTAGAAACATATGGCCAAAACTTATTTTCTTTATTCCATTGAGTTGGAAAAACAGCACTTTCTTTTGAATAAGGATGATTCCAATCATCACAAATATCATTTACAGTATGAGGAGCATTAACTAAAACATTATCTTCTTGAGGCATTTTGCCTGATTCTATGTCAACAATTTCTTGTTTAATTGCAATCATTGCATCACAAAATTTATCAAGTTCAGATTTTGTTTCACTTTCAGTCGGTTCAATCATAAGTGTTCCTGGAATCGGCCAAGACATAGTAGGAGCATGAAACCCGTAATCAATTAATCTTTTGGCAATATCTTCGTTAGTAATATTAGCAGTCGCTTTAAATGATCTACAATCAACAATGAACTCATGCGCATTTAAACCACTCTTGCCGCGATATAAAATGCTATAATCATTTTCTAGCCTTTTAGCCATGTAGTTAGCAGATAAAATTGCCACTTGAGATGCTTTTAACAAACCATTTGCTGCCATCAATTTCATATAGATATAAGAAATTAATAGAATACTTGCACTACCAAAAGGGGATGAAGATACTGAGTAGGAATAATCTGCATCGGTGAAACTATGTTTTGGAAGATGTGGCTTTAATTTTTCATTAACACAGATTGGACCCATACCTGGACCACCTCCACCATGTGGTATACAAAAAGTTTTATGAAGATTTATATGCATAACATCAGCTCCAAACTTGCCAGGTTTACATACACCAACCATAGCGTTCAAGTTGGCTCCATCCATGTATACCAAGCCGCCATTTTCATGAATTAAGTTACATATTTCATCAATGTTATGTTCAAATACGCCATGTGTTGACGGATAAGTCACCATTAATGATGATAGTCTATCGCCAGCTTCATCTACTTTTTTACTCAAATCTTCATAATCTATATTTCCATGATCATCACATTTTACTATTACAACTTTAAGTCCTGCCATTATTGCACTTGCTGGATTTGTACCATGAGCTGATTCAGGGATTAAACATACGTCTCTTTTTGAATTATTTGCTTTGTGATATTCTCTAATACTCAGTAACCCAGCATATTCTCCTTGCGCACCAGAATTTGGTTGAAACGATACGGCATCAAATCCAGTAACCTTATAAAGCATTTCTTCTAGTTCATTAATGATTTTTTCATAACCCTTAGCCTGACTTAATGGTGCAAAAGGGTGGATAGAATTGAATTCTGGCCAACTAATTGGAATCATTTCAACAGTCGCATTCAGTTTCATAGTACAAGACCCTAATGGTATCATACTATAGTTCAAGGACAGATCCCTTTTTTCTAACTTATTGATGTATCTAAGCATTTCTGTTTCTGAATTAATGCTATGAAAAATAGGATGAGTTAAAATATCTCCTACTCTATTCGGTTTAAAAATATTATAAGAATTTTTAGAATCATTATGTGCATCAAATAGATTTGCAAGCGTCTCAACTTCAGCAAAATCTGTTTTCTCATCCAAAGAGATACCAATAAGTCCATTATCGTGATACATCAAATTAAAATTATGCTTTAATGCCCTATCTTTTAAACTATCAATACTCATGTTCGATAATTTGATTACTATTGTATCAAAAAATGAATTATCATTAGTTACAATCTCATGACCTAGATTTGCAATTTTATGGGCAAGTTCTTTTGTATGACTATGAATTCGTCTTGCAATATTTTTTAAATCATCTGGACCGTGAAATAATGCATACATTCCTGAAATGATAGCAAGTAATACTTGAGCTGTACAAATATTTGAAGTTGCTTTTTCTCTTCTAATATGCTGTTCTCTGGTTTGAAGTGTAAGTCTATAAGCTTGATTTCCTCTACGGTCTTGAGATACTCCTACAATTCTCCCAGGAATATCTCTTTTAAATTCTTCACTTGTAGACATAAATGCAGCATGAGGCCCGCCATACCCAAGTGGCACACCAAATCGTTGACTATTACCAACAGCTATGTCAGCTCCTAAATTACCCGGAGCTTCAAAAAGCTGTAAGCACATTAAATCACTCGCAAATATGACCTTACAATTTGAACTATGTGCATCAGATACAACACGTTTATAATCGTTGTCTGACGCAATTTGTCCATATTTATTTGGATATTGGACAATACAACCAAAAGCATTGGTAAAATCAAAATTTTTAAAGTCTGTTACAATGATTTCAATATTTAATGGCTCAGCTCTTGAAATAATGACGTCTATAGTTTGTTGAAAACATTCTTTATCAACTAAAAATTGCGTTTTTTCAGATTTATTTTTGCGATAAAGCATTAACATCGCTTCACTCGCTGCAGTTCCTTCATCTAAAAGGGATGCATTAGCAATTGGTAAAGCAGTAATTTGAGTAATCATTGTTTGATAATTCAAAAGAGCTTCCAATCTACCTTGTGAGATTTCAGGTTGATATGGAGTATACTGTGTATACCAGCCTGGATTCTCAAGTATATTTCTTAAAATGACGTTTGGAGTAATGGTATCATAATAACCTTGGCCGATTAAAGATCTATGGACTTTATTATTAGTACCAATATTTTTAACGTGATTTAAAATATCATTTTCAGAGAATACTTCATTTCCAATAGACATGTCATCTATATCAAGAATATTTTTAGGCACAATCTTATCAAGAAGATCATTGAGACTACTGCAACCAAGATATTGCAACATTTCATCAATTTCCCTCTGTGAAGGACCAATATGTTTTTTATGAAATTCAGACATAATTATGAGATTTCCCCAAAATAGTACCCCCGGAAGGACTCGAACCTACAACCAAGGGCTTAAAAGGCCCCTGCTCTACCATTGAGCTACGGAGGCAAAACTAGGCTAAAATATAACCTATAAAATTTAAATTAATACTCATAAAAAGTCATTTTTTAAAATTTTTTTTCAAATTTGAAATAAAAAATATTGACCATTTGAAAAATTTATTATTAGTTTGCATAAGTCTAAAATTAGATTATTGTACGCAAATACAAGCAATCGAAAAGGCTCTGGGGTTGGCGCTACAGAGCCTTTTTTGTTTCCAAAATGTATTGTATTTTCAGTTTTATTTGACAATTGGGGGCGACCGGTTTCGACATTTTAGAATGAAATCTTAGATTGCATGTAGAGCTTAGTAACTCTTAAAACTTCTAACCTATATTAAGTGCCGATAATGGCCAAATGGCTTTCGCTTAATTGCTGAAGCCCATCATCAGTAGACGTTTCTCATCGTTCGCTGAATGGTGTCATAAAAATGAGATAGTTTATTTTTCTGCTTCTGTTAAATAAATGAAACCTTAGAAGATTGCTTTATAGCTGTTTGTTCTTGTACAGGTATCTAGTGAAACACGATCAAGAAACTAAACATGTAGATGTCTACTTTTTCTCTACTTTGGACGGGAGTTCGAATCTCCCCGCCTCCACGAAAATTCTAACATTATTCAAACGTAATATTATTTAAATTAATGTATGAGAAAATTTTTTTGGAATTTACTTGGTTCATTTGGAATAATGTTTGCTATACTCTCATGGCTCCAAGAAAGTTTTCTTTTAGTTTTTCCTTTACCATTTTTGAAAGGATTGATTGCATTTGTATCTGGAATTATTTTATACTTTATTTTTCCTGCTAAAATTAATGATTAAATTTTATCTGGAAAGTCTGATATAATCCCATCAACTTTAAGTTTTTTCATATAATTAATATCATCTTTACTATTCACAGTCCAGGTATAAATTTTAAAACCATTATTTTTAATCTTTTTAACCGTTTTTTCATTAAGTAGTTTAAAATTAGGGTGTATAGCCTGCGCATTGATTTTTTTCCCAAACTCAATAGCTTCATTTATACTCATCGAATTACTTAGTAGTACTCCAACTGGAGTATTTTTATCTATGGATCTAAATTGTTCAAGCTCATTCCAATTAAAACTTGAAATAATAAAGTTTTCTAATCTCCATGAAGTGCTTTTAGATAGATTCGTAATAATTTTAGATGTGGCTTGCGCTGTATTTAATCCTTTTAGCTCTATGTTGACAAAAAGTGGCGTTTCAATTGTCTGTAAAACATCTGTCAATGTAGGAATTTTATACTTTCCAACTACCAAAAATTTTTTAAGTTCACCTAGAGTTAGTTTTTCCAATTGACCTGATTTACCAGTTAATCGCTTTAAGTTATTTTCATGTGATAGAACTAGTTCGCCGCTCAAGCATTTAAAAACATCAATCTCAATTCCATTTACTCCTAATAAAATAGCATGCTTAATCGATTCAAGAGTATTTTCTGCAACATAGCCTTTTGATCCTCGGTGGCCGATTCTCAATATGTTCATATTCACATTCTTTCAGGTGCACTTATCCCAAGAATTGATAATCCATTTGTTAATATGATTTTTGTTGCTTCACATAATTTTTTCCTGGCTGAAGATAAACCAGTATTTTGTGGATTAATCACTTTATGGTTACCATAAAACTTGTGATATGCTGCAGCGACTTCTTCCAAATAAGTTGCAATTTTTCTTGGCTCTAGCGAATGTAAAACATGTTCCATTTTACTAGGGAATTCTGATAATAACTTTGCTAAAGCAATTTCATCTTTTTCCTTCAATTGCGAGTAATCGATTTTACTATCTAAGGGAATTTCTTTATCATATCTTTTTAATAGATTTGAAATTCTTGCGTTAGCGTATTGTAGATAATAAACAGGATTTTTTTCAGATTCGTCTTTTGCAAGATCTAAATCAAAATCTAGGTGACTGTTTGCGCCTCTCATAATAAAAAAATATCTTATAATATCTGAGCTAAGTTCATCTTTAAGTTCATCAAGAGTTATAAAGTTAGCTTTTCTTGTGGACATTTTTACAATTTCTCCACTTTTTTTAATTGTTACAAATTGATGAATAACTACTTTTATATGGTCAGTTTTTTTATCCAAGCATTTTAAACCTAAAATTACATCTGGATATGTATCAATGTGGTCAGCACCGAAAATATCTACAATTAGATCGAAACCCCTATCAACTTTATCTGCATGATATGCTATATCAGGCAATCTGTATGTTGGTTCTCCTGAGCTCTTTACCAACACTTTATCCTCTTCTTTGTTTAGGCTAGATGTTTTAAACCATACTGCCCCATCTTTTTCATAAGAAAGATTTTTTTCTTTTAATATTTTGAGAACCTCTTCAATTGCGCCGTTTTTATAAAAAGTTCCTTCTTTAGTAAAAATATCAAATTTAATACCAAGACTATCTAGTGTATTTTTAATGTTTGCAAAGATTTCTTTTTCTGTAAAATCTCTAAAAATTGGATTATCAGATTCTAAATCCTTTCCATACTTGTTAATAATTTTTTCAGCAATTTCATCTAAATATGTCCCAACATATCCATTCTCAGGCATCTCTACTTTTTTACCAGTCTGCTGCGCATATTTAGCGTAGCAAGATTCCGCAAGTACTCTCATTTGTTTTCCAGCATCATTATAGTAGTATTCTCTTGTAACATCATATCCATTCCAGGTTAATATATTAGAAACCATGTCACCAAGAATTGCTTGTCTTCCATGACCAACAGTAAGGGGTCCAGTAGGGTTGCTGCTTACAAATTCTACATTGGCTGATTGATTTAATTTTTTCTTTTTACCAAAATTTTCTGATTCACTAATAATTTGCTTTAAAATTTTAAGATAGTAATCATTAGAAATATGAAAGTTAACGAAGCCAGGTTGAGAGGAACTTAAGGTGAAAACATTTTCTGATATGTTGGGATGATTAGCAATGCTTTTTGCAATTTCTATCGGTGCCTTTTTCAATATCTTTGCAAGCTTGAGTGCAATATTGGACGAATAGTCTCCAAATCCTTCTTGATTATTAACATTTATACTCCAATCAGAAAACTCAACTTTATTTTGGTCAAGATAGTCTTGCAAAAAATCATTCATAAGTTTATTTAGCTTCATACTTTAACAACCTTTGCATCAAACCAAATTCTTTCTAAATCATAGTACGATCTCATTTCTTCAAAAAAGACATGTACTACTATATCAACATAATCTAATATAATCCATGTACCATTTTCATAGCCTTCTGTTTTCCAGGGATTTTCAGAAATATTTTCCTTTATGTTATCCGCAATAGCTTTGACTTGAATAAGATTTGAAGCTGAGCATACAACAAAATATTCTGAAAGAGAGGTGATCTTTGAAACATCTAGCGCAACAATATTTTCAGCTTTTTTGTCGTCCGCTAAAGAAACAATTTTTTTTAGTAATGGTTTTGAGCTCATTGATTCAAGTTTAGAAACTCTTGATAGTCTTTACCAATAATTATTTGAATATCTTCATCCGGATTTAATGTTGCGTCAAACTCAATATTACCAGCATTTATATTTGTTCCCAAAATAGTAAGCAAATTATCAATATTTGGGTTATCCTTACTCAAAATATTAATAGTGGTGAATTCGTAATTAAAGTTATCTGCATTTTCAATTCTAGTTACTTGTAGTCCATATCTATTTGTTAAGATATTTCCATATGAATTACCAATACCACTTACACCACAACCATTCAATACGGCCACTTTTAAAGTTTGTGATGAATAATTTTCAAATAATTTAATTTTATTCGTTAATTCTGATGTATTTGTGCGAGATAAATCTTTAGTTGGAGATTCTTGCATAAGATATGTATTAAATGACCAGGCAAACGCTAAAATAATCAAGATTAAACAACTTATGACTATATTTAAGAAGTAGTTCAAGATTCAAGCTCTTCTAGTTGATCAGCTGTGTTGACACCTATTACTTCATTGGAATTTGCAATTTTAATAGCGTTTATTTGCATATTAGATTGTTGGGCTAATTCAATTGCGTCAGTTAAATAATATTCTTTAGAAGCATTATTTGATTTAATGTTATTTAAAACTTCAAACACATTTGGAATTTTGAAAATATATATACCAGGATTCCACTCTTTAATTTTTTTCTCATCATCATTACAATCTTTTTCTTCAACTATTTTTAATAGGTTACCATTTTCGTCTCTTATGATTCTACCGTAGCCACTAGGATTATCAATTTCTGCAGTAATTAGAGTTAGATCACGATTGTTTAAGATATGGTCATCAATTACAGGTCTAAGCGTTGATGCTTTAATGTTTGGAACATCACCATATAAAATTATAATATGCCCTTTTTTATTTTTTAATAATTCTTCAGCTTGCAAAACGGCATGTCCTGTACCAAGTTGTTGAATTTGAGTTGCATATTTAAGATTAATCCTATTTTCAGTATGTGATATAACTTGCTCTTTTTTAAATCCTACTACTAGTATTGTTTCTAAAGGGTTTAGAAGTTCACTTTCGTCAAGTACAAAATCTACAAGAGCCTTACCATTTAATTTGTGTAATACCTTTGGTAGGGCAGAATTCATACGGGTGCCTTTTCCTGCAGCTAAAATAATAACTCTTAGTTCATTATTCATTTATTTCCTCACCTAAATAAGGTATGTTTCTTTTTCTTATTATACCACCACCAATACAAATACCATGTTCATCATACAAAACAATTGACTGGCCGGTAGTTATTGCTTTGATTGCATGGTTAAATTTAATATAACATTCATCATCATTAGATGATAATATTTGACATGAATAATCAACATCCCTATATCTTACTTTAGCTTTACATTTCAAAGGAAGTGATTGAGAAATTTTTAGATTCCAATGCATTTTATCGGCGAATAATTTATCAGAAAATAAAGCAGGATGATCATGTCCTTGAGCAATATATACAACGTTTTTAGTAATATCTTTATTTACGACATACCACGGTTTATCATTGGCTGAGTTTCTTGCTCCAATTCCTAAACCTTTTCTTTGCCCAACAGTAAAATACATATGCCCATTATGTTCTCCGATAATTTCACCATCTACAGTAATAATTTTTCCTTTTTTTTCTTTTAAAAATTGACCAACAAAATCATTATACTTTCTATCGCCAATAAAGCATATACCCGTACTATCCTTCTTAGAAGCATTAACTAGGCTATTTTCTTCAGCAATTTTTCTAACATCTTTTTTTAATAATTCTCCAAGTGGAAATTCAATATTCATCAACAATGAACTCTTTAACTGGTATAGGAAATAGGATTGATCTTTGGATCTGTCACTAGCTTTCCCAATAAAAAATTTATCATCTTCGCAAACTATTTTTGCATAATGACCTGAAGCAATTTTCATAGCTCCTATTTCTCTTGCATATTGCTGAAAAACATCAAATTTTATTTCTTTGTTGCATAAAACATCAGGATTAGGTGTAAACCCATTTTTATGGTCATCTAAAAACTGAGCAAAAACACGTTCTTTATATTCTTTTGTATAATTTATTTTTTTTAAAGGAATATTTAGTTGATTACACACACTTGAAGCGTCTGCATAATCATCCTCTGCGCTACAAATGGCATTTTTATCATCCCAATTTTTCATAAAAACACCATGCACCTCAAAACCTTTATTCTTAAGCAAAACTGCTGCTACAGAGCTATCAACACCACCGCTCATACCCAGAACTATTTTTTCTTTTTTCATTTTCATTACATAACTATCTTAATAAAAAAAATTATGACTTCAAATCAATCACATAAAGCAGTCGTATTTGGATCAATTAGTATCGATAAAATTGTAAATAAATACGGCTCATTTTCGAACGTGCTCGGGGGATCTGCTGCGTATGCCCTTCTTGCTAATAAAAAAAATACCTGTGAGTTAGTTGGAGTTGTGGGAAACGATTTCCAACAAAAACACTTTAATTTACTTTCTGAGCATTCTATATCAACAAATTCATTAACAAAATTAGATGGAAATACTTTTTGTTGGGGAGGAGATTATAAAGATGATTTTTCATCAAGAGAAACTTTGTATGTTGATCCTGGAGTTTCTGAATCTTATTTACCTGAATTATCTAAAGATTCAAAAAATTGTCCCTATCTACTATTAGGAAATACTGCGCCACGATTACAAACTGAGCTTTTAAATCAAATGCAGAATAATCCATTTACATTATTAGATACCTTTAAACTCTACATAGACATTGCAAATAAAGAACTTAAAGAGCTAGTAAAGCGAGTTGACTTATTTTGTATAAATTTTAATGAAGCACGTGCGATATCAGGCATGGATGGAGAAATTTTGAGCAGAATGGCTAAATTCATTTTAGATCTTGGTCCAAAAAGTTTAATTATAAAAGATGGAAAAAATGGATCTCATTTTTTTGATCCTCAAAATAGTTTTTCAATTAAAGCATTCCCTGTAGACAAAGTTATTGACACCACTGGTGCTGGAGATGCATACATAGGTGGGGTTCTTATGGGTAAAATGAATGGAAAAAACATATTCGAATCAATGAAAGTCGGTGCAGTAACAGCATCTTTTTGTATTGAAGGCATAGGAATGGATGGTCTTTTGAAAATAAATGATACAGAATTTAAAAGGCGCCTTGAATGGATGGATGTCAACCATACTTCTTGAAAACTCATTATATTAACCCTAACTTGCTATTCAAACATAAGGAGAACTATTAGTATGAATTATTTTAAAAATTTTATCGCTATAGCAGTTTTAATTACAACCTTATTTGCTGGACAAGCACTAGAATCTGCAAAAATTAGGATTAAAGATAAAGAATGGGGAGAAGCAGAAAAATATTTACTTGAAGCATTAAATCATCCTAAAGATAAATGGGAAGCCGCCTTTCATTTAGGTGACAAAATTTATCCAAGACAACAAGATTGGGCTTCGGTTAAGAAATACATGGATATTGCTAGAACAGCTCCAAGTAATTTAAAAATTCGTCCAACTAGAAATGATAGAAAAATTACTGTTGAACAAGCAGTTACTGCATCTGTTACAAAAAGCTACAATTTAATTTATTATAAGGCTTCAGGATTCTTAGCACTTCTTAATAGAGCCACTAGTGCAGAGCAAAGGACTGCTTTAATAGATCAGGCTATTCAAACTTCATTGGACGCTAGAGAGTTAGACCCTTCTCAGCCCGGATCATATGCGCTGGCAGCACTTTATTCTTCAGTAAAAGGAGATAAAGAAAACACAATCAAGTATCTTGATATGGGGTTAGCACTTGAAGATATTCCTGAAGATACTAAAATTGCATTACTAGTCAGTGCTGGACAAAGTGTTGTTAGATTAGGAGAATTTGATAAAGGCTTAGAATACTATGAGCAAGCGCTTGCAATGGATCCAAATGAACCTACAGCATTAAAAAGTTTAGGTGCTTTGTATTTAGCCCAAGATAATTTTGATTCAGCTTTAAAGAATCTTGATTTGGCTATCGAAAAAACAGATGATGATAATGAGCTTGTAGATTTATTCTTTAACAGAGGGTTAGTCTATTTAAAAATGGATGACTTTGAAGAAGCAGAATATAATTTTGAAGAAGCATACTTTTTGGCACCTGATGATGTTGAGGCATTATTGGGACTAGCCAAAGCTCTTGAGCAAGCAGAAAGATGGAGAAAATCGAGAAATTATTATATGGAATTAATTGATAAAAATCCAAATGATCCTCAATATTACTATGGTGTTTATAGAACTTATTTTGGTGAAGGTCGTCTTGAAGATGCACAAGAATATCTAAACAAGGCTACAGCCTTAAGAAATTCTAATTAAAATCCTTAATTAATACCCAATGACATTCCAGTACTTAATTCATAAAAGTGCAGGATTGACTCAACTAACATTGTTCCTAAAGCAATATAGCCATACGGACTATCTCTGTGTCCATTGTAAGGAGTAGAAAATTCAACAGTACTAATATTTGAAGTTCCTATGTTAGCATATTTTTCGACAGTGTAACCACCAGCATTATAATCATCGCTTTGAGGACTAGGAAATGATGGACTTGGCGTAACATCAAAGGTATAATAAATTGGTTTGCAGCAATTTAATTCCATCATTCTTTTACCAATGCTATCAAATCCTCGAATTGATTCGCTAAATTGTGCATCTGAAACATTAGAAATAGCACTTAAGCTGGATTGCGAAGCAAAATTTTCGATATATGAATCAGGATTATTCAAATCATCTTTTGACAACAGATAACCAAGCTCAACTAATTCATTATTATCATCTTTATGAGCCGATAGATTAACCAAAACACCAATTCCAAAATTTGCTTCAGTAGAATCAATTGCAACTTGAATATAATTATGATAGCGATTGAAATATGCTGCAGCATAATTATTTTGAGCACCAACTTCAATACTTGCATCAGGATCTAATCTTGACCTGCTTATGTTATTTATAATTATATGAGGATATAATCCATTAGCACCATTGCTTGTAAAAGTGTTGTAGAAATACTCCGCAATTCCTAAAGTATTTTCAGCTTTTGTTATATCTCCAGTTCTATCCGGGATAGTAGTTGGCATAATATCTCCATCATGTGGTACAGTTACAATGATAGGAGTATTGCCAACATAATATTGTATGTGATTATCAATATCAGATACGATTTCACCAGGAGTATAAGTTACAATTGGTGTTGGAAGAACGGACTGTGTAGCCCTTCCAGACTCTCCGCAACCAATAAATAAAACTAAAAATAATATTATAATTTTAATACGTAATTCCATCTGCAATTTCTCCATTTCCTCTCCAATCAACTCCTGTAAAGAATTGTCCATTTTTATACATTATTCCATGCGCTCTTGCTAAATAATAAATTCCATTTTCTACATTTCCATCTTCAAATTTATGGTTAAGTTTTTTTAGTGCATTTATTTGCTTATCATTTAAAGATGGTAAAAACTGATTAAACTCAGTATTCATATTATTTTTTCCTTCATATCTAATGACATCTGGAATCCACTGTGAATGCGTTCTACCTAAATTAATAGCATCTTGAACTGATAAATTATGATCTATTACACTAATTATAACTTGTAAAACCGTTGTAATTATTCTTGCACCTCCTGCAGCTCCTATAGTCATTAATGGTTCTCCATCTGGGGTTAAAACAATTGTTGGAGACATTGAACTGAGAGGTCTTTTTGCTGGTTTGATTGCATTGGCTTCATATCCAACTAATCCAAATGCATTTTCAATACCAGGTGAAGAAGCAAAATCATCCATTTCATTATTTAAAAGAAAACCTGCACCATCCACTATTTTTTTATTTCCATAGGATAGATTTATTGTAGTGGTTATACCGACTGTATTACCAAGCTTATCCATTACGGAATAATGTGTTGTCTCCATAGACTCTGGAATTGAGCTTCCAGCAGCAATATCAGAGCTTGGAGTGGCTCTATCCATAGATATTAATCCCAATCTCTTTTTAGCATAATCTTTAGAAATTAACATTGGCACTGGACTTGGATAAAAATCTGGGTCACCTAAATGAATTGCTCTATCTGCATAAGCTAGCCTTTGAATTTCAGTAAGCATATGAACAAATTCTGTAGAATTTCTTGTCATTGATGCAACATCAAAATTTTCTAACATATTTAACATCTGAATGATTAACGGACCACCAGAGCTTGGTGGGCCCATAGATATTACTGTATACCCTCGATAATTTCCGATAATAGGCTCTCTATAAACTGAATTATATTCCTTCAAATCATCATGCGAAATCAAACCATTGTTAGCTTTCATTTCATTAACAATTAAGTCAGCAGTTTCACCTTTATAAAATCCATCTTTACCATATAAAGCAATTCTTTTTAGGGTTTCTGCTAAGTCCTTTTGAATAATAATATCTCCTTCATTCCATTCTTTCAAATCTCTCATTTTTTCAATGTATTCTTCTTCTGGAATGGTTCCATTTAGAACATCTTCTTGCAATTGTCTCATTTCTAAAGAGTAGTCTTTAATAAAGATTTCAGTAGATCCTTTATCTTCCAAGAAAAGATGTTTATAAAAATCAAATCCCCAAGCAGAACTTTTGTTAATTGCATGACCATTTTCTGCGTAGTAAATTGCATATGATAAAATTTCTTCAAGTGTAAAATTTCCTGAGCCATAATCATTAAAAATTCTAATTAATCCATCAACTGTTCCAGGAACACCCGATGATTTATGTGAAAGTAAAGCTAGATTTCTACTATAATTACCTTCCGCGTCTAGAAACATTGTTTCGTACGAAAGAGTAGGAGCCTTCTCGCGAAAATCTAGAGTGATTATTTCACCATCTGAAGTCCTTGCAACCATAAATCCACCACCACCAATATTACCGTTAGATGGAGAGGTTACAGCTAAAGTAAATCCGGTGGCTACAATTGCATCAAAAGCATTTCCACCTTTTTTCATAATATCAATACCTGCTTCAGATGCTTGTCTGGAAGTCGAAGATACAGCACCATTTTTATTATTAAGATTTTGATTAACCTTTGAATAGTCTGATCCAAATTCGCATGCGAGTAAGGAAAGCATGATAAAGATTAGAAATAGATAGTTTAAATTTTTTTCCATTTTTTATTTATACTTAAACTAATAAAAAGCCCCTACAAAAAGTAGAGGCTTTTTATTTATTTTATGACTATGAAAACTTATAAAGTCATATCAAGACGTGTGTAAATGTAACGTCCGTTAAATCCGAATGGACTATATCCTGAGTGTTGGAAAATTCCATTAAAACTATTTCTTTTAATAGTTTTATCAGGGTATACATCAAACAAGTTATTAGCACCAAATGCCATTCTTACTTGACTATTAACCTGGAATGAATATTCCGTATCGACTGTCCATTTAGAACTCAATACCTGTTCTCTTTCAACAGAGCTTGCCGGGATAGTTACTTCACCCCAACGATTTAATTTCAACATCCAAGTAGATGTTGGTTTTTGTAAAGTTGATGAGAACTGGAAGTTTTCTCTAGGAGAAGAACTTTCATATCTTACTGTATTAGCACGTCCAAGTAATACACTTGAAGTATAAGCTGCTAATTCAGCAGGAGTTTCAAGTTCACCTTTATTGGTAACTTCAGTATCATTGAAGTTCATCGCTGCTTTAAGCAATAATGAACCACCTGCAACATCTTCTCTCATTGTTGCAACGATGTCTAAACCATTGGTTTCTGTATCAATTCCATTAAAGAAGTATCTACCTGCGGCAGCTGGTACACCTCTTTCGGAAAAGAAATCAACCATTGTAGAGCTTGTACCTGAACCTCTAAATGTCTCACTCATACTAATACGATCTTCCACTGTAATCATGTAAGCATCTACAGATAGTGAGAATCTATCATCCTTATATGTCATACCTAAAGATAGATTTTCAGATGTTTCTGGTTCTAGGTCATTAGCTCCAAGAGCTCTAGCTGCTTCAGTATCAACTGGGAATGTACCTACTTCTAAAGGCACACCATCGATAAAGTTAGTAGCAATTGATGAGAAGTATGCTTCTTGAAGAGCAGGGGCTCTAAAGCCTGTACTGAAAGAACCTCTTGCAGCAACACCTTCTTCAATTTCATATCTCATTGCAACTTTACCATTAGTGGTTGAACCAAAGTCACTATAATTTTCTGTTCTTAATGCAACGTCAACTGATAGATCTTCAGTAACATTACCGCCCATTTCAGCATATAAACTGAAAGCGTCTCTGTCACGATCTTGTTCGTTAGCTGGAGCTAGTCCAGGTAAACATTGACAACCAACTGCTGCAGAAGCACCAGCGTTAGGACCATCTAATACATCATAGCCAAAGTCAGCATAACCTGCTTCCTCACCAGCTGTAATTTCATAGTTTTCCATACGCATTTCAGCACCCATAGCAAGGTTAACAGGGCCTTCAAAACCATCCATCTCAATTTGAGTAGATAGATCAAAGTTTACTGTTGTTTGGCTGTATCCTAATGTACCAAGATCAAATTCAGCTTGTTGGTTAGGACCAGTACCTGCAGTTGCATTATGAGAATTTTGCATTCCCCATGCAAATTCGTTACTTCCTGTAGTAACACTAAAATCATAAGCCATTCCCTCAAAGACACTCACATCCATAATACCTTTCATACCTAAGGCTAATGAAGTATCTGTAAGTGTTGGGCTAATTAATGGTAGGAATCCATCAGGATACCACGCACGCAGTGTACGATTATCCTGTGCTCTTCTGTAATAACATCCACTTTCACCGTCACGTGAATTCATTCCACCAAATGCGTAGAATGTACCACCACGTTCCATTGGGAAGCTACCATTGAACATAAGACTTACTTGTTCGAATGCTCCAGCACCAATACGGTGATTTTCTCTATCGAATGCATATTCTTTATCATCCATACCCGCAAAGTACTGTCTTCTTGGGTCTAATCCTGCACGGTTAGTACGACCACCATCGCGAATTTGACCACTAACATACACGCTTCCACCAAAAAGATTCAAACCGTTACCAGCATGAATAATTAGGTTTCTTCCGTCTTCTTTTAGAACTGTTTCAAGACCTGGGCGAGCCCAACCTCTAGCAGCAGAATAAGGAAGGTAACCAGTACCTTCTACGTCTTCATCAAGATCCCAACCATAAGTTGAAGCATCTTGACCATCAATAAGACCTTCTCCTGCAGCATAACCTCTTTCAAAGAAAGAAAGGTTTTGACCATAAGTTGCACTTAAATCAGCGCCGCCAGATTCTTTTAAAATAATATTGATAACCCCTGCAACAGCGTCTGAACCGTATTGTGCAGCGGCTCCGTCACGTAGCACTTCAATTTTTTGAATAGCGCTAGCTGGGATTGCATTTAAGTCAACTTGAGTTGAACCTCGACCAACAGAACCGTTAACGTGAACTAAAGCACCTTGATGACGTCTTTTACCATTTACAAGTACAAGAGTCTGATTAGGAGCCATACCACGTAAAGTTGCAGGTCTCATATGATCGGAACCATCAGTAATATACCCTCTAGGAGCATTGTAAGATGGAACTAGAGATTGCAGCAATTCGTTGGTTTCAGTAAAACCAGCTGCACGAATTTCAAGCTCAGTAATGACTTCTACTGGAACTGCTTGTTCATCAACGTTTCTTGCAAAACGAGAACCAAGAACAGATACTGCATTACCAGCAACTGCGCTTGATGCTAATGAAAAATTAGCAGTAGCAGCACCATCTACACTTACAGAAACACTTGCAGATTCATATCCAATGTATGAAGCAGTAACTGTATACGTACCGCTCGCAACACCGTCGACTGAATATGATCCATCAGCTCCTGTTGCAGCACCAGATGAAGTACCTTCTACAGTAACATTTGCTCCAAATAGTGCATTACCATCTGCATCAGTAACGGTACCTGAAACTGAATGATGGCCATCTACGGCAAATATTAAACTAGAAAATAAAACTAGTGCTATCATGTTATATAGCTTTCTCATTGTTTTTCCTTTGTTTATGTACATATTAATAAATCCTTGGTACGTACCTCTTATAGAGGTAATAAATATACCCTTAGTTTGCATAATCTAGGAGAAAGTGTACTTTATGTCAATAATTTAAAGAGAGGGGGTAGATTACCGTCTACTTCGTAGTTTCATCAGAAGATTTAGAATTTCTATATAAAGCCAAATAAGCGTAATCATAAGTCCAAATGCAGCATACCACTCCATATATTTTGGAGCTCCTTGTTCTGCTCCATTTTCAATAAAATCGAAATCTAAAACAAGGTTTAAAGAGGCAATTCCTATGACGAAAACTGAAAATAATATTCCTGTTAATCCATTACCAAATATTGGCCCCATAAAAGATACTCCAAAAAAGGAAAGTATAAGGTTTAAAACATATATAATCAGTATGCCAAAAGTTGCAGAAAATACTCCTAATTTGAAATTTTCAGTCGCAGCAATGAGCCTACTTTTGTACAAAAAAAGTAAAGCTGCTAATATTCCAAAAGTTAATGCTATAGCTTGATTAGCAATCCCAGGATATAATGAATTTGCATAAGCAGAGATTCCTCCTAGAATTAATCCTTCAGCTAAACAGTATAATGGGACTGTAATAGGAGCAGATTTTTTATTAAAAATTGTGATCATTAATAAAACAAATGTAAATATTGTGACAGGCCAAAATAGAGCCAATCCAATTTCAGGATTATTCCATGTATAGATTGCAGATGTCATGACCAAAAGTAGACTTAATGCTGTTTTATTTACTGTTCCATCAATTGACATTGCTTGCTCACCACTGACACGTCTTGTGTTTCTAAAAGTGTTATTGTTTAATGCTGGATTAGCAGAGCGCATAATTTTTCTCCTGTACTATTTATTTTCTGAAATAAATTTTAAAATGTTATCAACTGGTATTCTATGTTGCTCCATAGAATCTCTTTCTCTAATTGTAATAGAATTGTCTTCCAAAGTTTCATGATCAATAGTTATGCCAAAAGGTGTTCCTGCTTCATCTTGTCTATAATATCTTTTTCCGATGGAACCTTGTTGATCATAAACACATTTATACTTTGAATTAATAGAATTAAATATTTCTTTAGCTTTTTCAGGAAGACCATCTTTTTTGAGCAGTGGGCAGAATACAATTTTATTTGGCGCTAAATCAAATGGAAGCTTTAATACAATTCTATTGTTTTCTGCATCTTCATGGTATGCTTCACAAAGAACCATTAAAAATAATCGATTTAAACCAGTAGATGTTTCAATTATATAAGGATGATATTTTTCGTTTTTAATGGCATCAAAATACATCATATTTTTACCAGATAACTTTTCATGTTCTTTCAAATCGAAATCTGTTCTATTATGAATTCCCTCGACTTCACCCCACCCAAATGGAAAGTTGTATTCAATATCAAATGCATCCTTAGCATAATGCGCTAATGCATCTTTTGAATGCTGATGAAATTTTAAATTTTCATTACTTATTCCGAGTTCCGAGGAATAAAAATCCATTCTTTGTTTTTTCCAAAAGTTCATAGAAGACTCATCTTCGGAAGGATGCACAAAATATTGCATTTCCATCTGTTCAAATTCTCTGGTTCTAAAAATAAAATTCCTTGCAATGATTTCATTTCTGAAAGCTTTTCCAGTCTGGGCAATACCAAAAGGCACCTTCAAACGCATGGAATTTTGGACTAAGAGGTAATTAATATAAATACCCTGAGCTGTTTCAGGTCTTAGGTAAATACTTTTACCAGTTTTCTTTGAGGGGCCAGCATTAGTTTTAAACATTAAGTTAAATTGGGTAGCTTGTGTCCATTTACCGACATTGCCAGAAAATGGATCAATAACCCCCGCAGACTCTAAAGCATTGTTATATTTATTTGCGTCATTTAATAGTGTACTACTAATTTTATCAATTGTGTCATTATCGTTATTATTTTCGATTGACATCATTTCACAGAGAGCATCGACAACTTTATTTTTTTGCTGCAATAATAAATCATCAACCCTATAACGCTTTTTGTTATCTTTATTATCCGTCATAGGATCATTGAAATTGGCTACATGACCACTTGCTTCCCAGACATCAGGATGGACCATTATTGAACTATCTAAACCAACAATATTCGAATTATGAGTCATTGCCTTCCACCATTTTTCAGATATTGCTTTTTTTAAATCAACACCAAGTGGGCCATAATCGTAAGATGCTTTTAATCCTCCATAAATTTCAGAATTAGGAAATACAAAACCTTTACGCTTACAAAGAGATACAATTTTATCTAAATGTTTTTTACTCATATTGTATAGAGTTTAAGAAAAAATATATCTGTACAGAAAAACTATTCCAAAAAAACCAAAAACAAGTGGGGCCAACCAAACTAGTGTATCAAAACCTTTTTTAGGAGGATTAGCCAATATTTCCACTCCAAATTTTGCAACAAAGTGGTTTTTTATTTCTTTATCGGACATGCCTTGAACAACCATTTTTTTTATTTCTTCTTTCATTTCTAATGCTGGTGTTGCTTGAGATTGCTCTAGGGTAAGTCCATCACAAACTGGGCACATTAGATCTCTGTTAAGCGTGTATAAACGTTCTTCGATAGAAGATTGAAATCCAAGTAATAAAACTGTACTTATAAATAATAAATATAAGTTTTTTGTCATGATTTTTCGTCAATTAATTGCACTGCTTGATCTAAAGTAACTTCATCAACTACATACCCTTTTAAAGAGGCATTTTTCTTTCCATCAGTCACGTACGGTCCAAATCGCCCTCTTTTAATTGACATTTCATTTTTAGTTTTAGGATGTTCACCAAGTACTTTTGGTTCAAATTTTAGCTTTCTATCTTTAATTAACTTTAAGGCATTTTCTAGTGAGATTGATAATGGACTTTCATCTGCTTTCATTGACGCATTTATTTTACCACACTTAACATATGGACCATATGGTCCAAAATCAGCCAAAACATCTTCATTTGTTTCTGGATGAGTCCCTAGTTTTTTTGGAAGGCTTAATAATTCAATAGCTATTTCTTGGGTAACATTTTCTACTCCAATGCTTTTTAAGACAGACTTCCTTTTTTTACTTTTTTCAAGCTCGACATATGGTCCATATCTACCAATTTTTAATAAAATATTTTCTCCATTTGTGTGGACCCCAATAACATTATCCTCTTTCTGCATTTCATCAAGCTCATCTAATTTTTTCTTGTTTAATTCTCCAAAAAATAAATCTTCAGGGATAGTTGTATTATTACCATCTTTTTGCACATAAGGACCAAACTTGCCGATTCTAATATCTAAGTCTTTTTCTACGTTTACTGTACATGCTTTTGCAATATCAACTTCTTCATCTAATAATTTTGCTACACCTTTATAGTCATTATTACCAAAGTAAAATTCTTTTAATACTTCTAAATATGAATTTTCAGATCTGGATATAGCATCTAAACTATTTTCCATATCAGCTGTAAATCTTTCATTGAATAATGTATTGTAATGGTTGTCTAATAGTTGTGACACAGCTATTCCAACAAAAGTTGGTATTAGAGTTTTATTTTTTTTAACAACATATTCTTTTTGTGATAATTTTTCAATAATAGCTGAGTAGGTAGAAGGTCTTCCAATTCCCCTTATCTCCATTTCTTTTACTAACATAGCCTCTGAAAATCGTCTAGGAGGAGATGTTGTTTTTTCTTCAAGCAATACTTCCTTGCTTTGAATTTTAGATTGTTTATCTAAGGCTGGAAGGCTGTCAGGTCTGCCTTTATCTTTTCTTGTTAAAGCTTGTTCATAAGCTAAAGTGTAACCCTTAAATGTTGTAACATTACCACTTGCTTTAAAGATAGATATTCCATTATAAATTTCAACGTTTGTTCGAATGTACTGCGCAGGTTTCATTTGAGAAGCAACTGTTCTATTCAAAATTAGTTCATAGAGCTTTGCTTCATCAGCACCAATTTTTTGAACATCTTCAACTTTCCTAAATGCTGTACCTGCTGGGCGAATAGCTTCGTGAGCTTCTTGAGCATTGGCAACTTTATTTTTATAGATATTTGTTTTTTCAGATAAAAAATCATTCCCAAAACTGCTTTCTATAAATTTCCTAGAAGCATTCAATGCTTCAGATGAAAGATGGGTAGAATCAGTTCTCATATATGTAATAAATCCTTGTTCATAAAGCTTTTGTGCAACTACCATTGTTCTTTTTGGAGAAAACCCGAATCTTCTTGAAGCATCTTGCTGAAGTGTACTTGTGGTAAACGGTGGCGCTGGAGAGCTAGAAGTTGGTTTGCTTTCAATATTATTAATTAACCAATCATTAGCATTGCATTCTTCTTTTATTTTTTCTGCTAATTTCTGGTCTATTTGAATAATATTATTATTTTTTAAACCAACATCAAATTTTCCAAAGTCATCGCTCTTAGCAACTGGTTTTCCATCATAAGAGATTAATGATGCTTTAAAAATTTCTCCACTTTTATTTTCCAAAATATTTGCATCAATAGCATAAAATTTATTTTCAATAAACTTGTTTCTAAGTTTTTCACGATCAACCAATAGTTTTAGAGCAACTGATTGTACTCTACCAGCTGATAGCCCTTTATTTTTTAAAGATCTTAATGTTTTCCAATATGTCGCAAAATGAAAAACTATTAATTATTGTTGAGTCTCCATCAAAGACCAAAACAATATCAAAATATGTAGATAATGCATCAGTGATTGCTAGTGTGGGGCATTTTAAAGATCTTCCAAAAAAAGATATGGGAATAGATATTGATAATAATTTTGCTATGCGAATAGAAAGTATGCCCGATAAGAAAAAATTTCTATCTCAATTAAAAAAAGAGGTTAAAATTGCGGATCGCATTTTAATTGCAA